>NZ_JAKFCG010000055.1:0-54489 GCF_036677245.1 Sphingomonas sp. | reverse complement strand
AAACCTAATGGGGGCTGGTGTCGCCACCAACCCCCACTATCCTGAGATCAACCGCCCCTTGCCTGGGTTGAGCAAGGCGTCTCAGCTCAGGCGGTTGGGTCCTCGTCAGGGCATGCCCTGGCGATCGCCCGGCGTGCAGTGCCTATGTCCGGGGGGACGTCGGCCCTGCCGGACGCTGTCTGGATCCTGCTCGTCTTCCGCCCGAAGGCGTCGGAGTGGCATCGTCTTTCCAGCGGTCCCGTCGACCGTGCCAGCCAGGCTCGCCTTGCGGAAACCGGGCTATCACTTCGACTTTGTCCGAAATTGTCCGCCGTTGCCGGCTTACCGTTTCGGCCATGATGCAAAATTCCCACGCCGATCCGAGTCGCGCCAAGCACAATCGTCCTGTGG
Source organism: Sphingomonas sp. (assembly GCF_036677245.1). GTDB lineage: Bacteria > Pseudomonadota > Alphaproteobacteria > Sphingomonadales > Sphingomonadaceae > Allosphingosinicella. The sequence continues at coordinate 54,099 of NZ_JAKFCG010000055.1, read as the reverse complement.
ATAAATAGGATATCGGGGATAAGTTTAAGCCGCGGGGCGGCTTAAACTCGGCCGAAGAGCCGTGGCTCCGGGGGAGCCTAAACTCGGCCGAAGAGCCGTGGCCGCGGGGCGGCTTAAACTCAGGCTCCGGGGAGCCTGAACTCAGGCTGCGGGGCGGCTGAACTCGGCCGCCTGGCCGCAGCGACTGCTCCCTAGTGAAGCACGCCATCGGCGTCCAGCGCCCCGCCGCTCGGCTCACCCTGTCCGCGTGAAGGCCGATCCTCCCGAGGCTCGTCTTCCTCGCCCCGTGCGCGCGAATCAGCGAACAGCCGCGTCGCGATCTCGCCCGCGGCGACCGCGAGCGCAAGGCCGATCCGCTCGCTGCCCTTGCCGGCCTTGACCGCGGCGGCACCGGCGCCGGCGCCCGCCGCCTTCGCAGCTTTTTTCGCGCCCTTGTTGTCGGCGAGCGCGGTCGCGCCGGCGAGCAATGCGGCCGCGATCGCATCGGTGACCAGCGGGTTGCGCTCGGCCCAATCGACGATCGGCGCCACCGCCTTGCGCAGCTCCTTGGGCAGCTTGATCCCCGCAATCTCCTTGGGAACCTTGCCGGCCCGGCCCTTGGTCTTCTGGCCCTTGGTCTGCTTGCCCTTCTTCGCCATCGCTTTACCTCATCGCCTTGCGGCCGGGCACCTCATCGCCGTGCGGCCCGGGCCGCGCCGGACAGCGGTTCAGGGAAGCTCCTTCGCCGCCTCGAGCACCTGCTGCGCGTGACCGGGCACTTTGACCTTGCGCCAGATCCTGTGGATCGTGCCGGCACGATCAACGAGAAAGGTCGCGCGTTCGATCCCCATATATTTGCGGCCGTACAGGCTCTTTTCGACCCAGGTGCCGAACGCCTCGCACACGGTGCCGTCGACGTCCGAGGCCAGCGCGACCTTGAGGTCATATTTGCCGATGAACTTGCGATGCCGGGCCGGATCGTCCTTCGACACGCCCAAAATCCAGGTGCCCTCTTTCTCGAACTCGCCGGCAAGCGCGGTGAAATCCTGCGCCTCGCGGGTGCAGCCCGAGGTGTCGTCCTTCGGATAGAAATAGACGACCAACTTCTGGCCGCGGAAGTCGGCCGGGCTGACCGGCTGGCCCTCGAGCCCGACGAGCTTCACGTCGGGAACGATATCGCCTTCGCTGAGCATCATTGTTCCTCCGCTGCGGCGACGTCGCGCCAGGTTGCGGCGATGGTCTGCCGCCCCTCGGCGTGCGCCGCAAGCAGGCTGTCCCAATCCTCGAGCCCGCAGGCCCGCGCCACCAGCGCCCTGCTCTCCTCGGCCGGCTCGGCCGAGGTCGGCGAGACCAGGCGGAATGTCACCAACATCCGGGTCAGCAAGGCGTGCGCCGCCGCGATCCCCGGCGCAAGCAGCTGCTGCGCGATCAGCTCGCCGATCGCCGCGCCGAGCCGCGGCGTGAATGCGGTCGCCTCGCGCAGCTGGAGCACCTGTACCGCGAACTCGAGGTCGACCAGCCCGCCCTCGCCGAGCTTGATGTCGAACGGTCCGCCCGGCGGCTTGTGCGCGGCGATCTCGGCCCGCATGCGCACCGCGTCCGCGACCAATGTGGCGCGGTCGCGCGGCTGGCGCAGAGCCGCCGCGATGATGCGATCGAGCTCGGCGCGTGCCGGGGCCGAGCCGAAGATCGGGCGGGCGCGGGTCAGCGCCATATGCTCCCAGGTCCAGGCCTGGCTCGCCTGATATTGCTCAAAGCTCGGCAGCGACACCGCCAGCAGCCCGTCCTTGCCCGACGGCCGCAGCCGCGTGTCGACCTGGTAGAGCGGCCCCGCCGCGGTCGGCACGCTCAAAGCGGCGCTGACCCGCGGCGCGAGGCGGTTGAAGTAATCGGTCGCGCGCAGCGGCTTCGGGCCGTCCGAATGGCCCTCGTGCGTGCCGGTGAACAAATAGACGAGATCGAGATCCGACGCATGGGTCAGCTCCTCGCCGCCAAGCCGGCCGAGGCCGAGGACGACCAGTTCCGAGCCCGGCACGCGGCCGTGCGCCGCCTCGAACTCGCGCACGGTCGCCGCCGCGAGCACTTCGACCGCGGCCTCGGCGACACGCGCATAGCCGCCCGCGACGTCGAGCGGATCGCTGCGCGCGACGACGAGCTGCGCGCCCAGGGCGAAGCGGCGCTCGTTGACCTTGCGCCGGACTCGGTCGAGCAGAAGCTGATAATCCTCGCCGCCGCGCTCGGCGCTTGCGAATTCGGCGGCAAGCTGGGGCACCGTTCCGACCGGGTCGAACGCGCTGGCATCGATCAGCCCGTCGAGCATTTCGGGACGGCGGCCAAGCTCCTCGGCGAGCGCCGGCGCATGGCCGAGCAATTGCGCGAGAATTTGGGTGAGGCCGGGCCGTGCCTCGAGCAGGCGGTAGAAATTGACGCCGCTCGGCAGCTTGGTGACGATGTCGTCGAAGCGGTTCATCGCGCTCGACGAGGTCGGAGCGCCGCCGAACGCCTCGAGCAACGCCGGCAGCATCGCTTCGAACGCCTCGCGGGCGGCCGTCGCGGTCAGCGAGCGCGCCTTGCCCGAGCGCCAGCTTTCGATGCGCAGCCGCGCCGCCGCTTGATCCTCGAACCCCGCTTCGCCCAGCCAGCGCTCGAGCGCCTGCGGATCGGTCGGCAGCCGGCGCGCCTGCTCGCCGCCCATCTGGTCGTAGATCGTCGCGACCCGCGCGAGCGGCGCGCGCAGCAGGTCGAGCAAAGCGTCGCCGCCGGCAAGCCCGTGCAGCTGCGCGACATTGTCGAGCGCCGCCGGATCGGACGGCAGGCTGTGCGTCTGGCGGTCGTCGACCATCTGCAGGCGGTGCTCGATCGTGCGCTGCAGGCGATAGGCGCTGGCAAGATCCTCGGCCTCGCCGCGGTCGATGCGGCCGGCGGCGGCGAGCGCGGCGAGCGCCTCGAGCGTCGCCGGCGCGCGCAGCGCGGGCTCGCGCCCGCCGTGGATCAGCTGGTGGATCTGCGCGAAGAATTCGACCTCGCGGATGCCGCCGCGGCCGCGTTTGAGATCGAAGCCGGGGCCGAAATTCTGGCCCTGCGCATAATGATCGCGGATGCGGCTCGAGATCGACTGGATTTCGCCGATCGCGCCGAAATCGAGCGAACGGCGCCAGACGAACGGATGAATCGCGTCGAGGAAATAAGCGCCGACCGCCTGGTCGCCCGCGACCGCGCGCGCGCGGATGAACGCGGCGCGCTCCCACGGCAGCGCCGACGATTCATAATAGCCGATCGCCGCCTCGACCGGCAGCGCGATCGGAGTCGCCTCGGGCGAAGGCCGCAGCCGCAGATCGACTCTGAAGACATAACCGTTGCCGTCGCGCGTCTGGAGGAGGTCGACCACGCGCTGGCCGATCCGCACCGCGCCCTGGACCGGCTCCTCGCGCGGCTTCAACGGCAGGGTGGCCGGATCGTAGACGAACAAGAGGTCGATATCGGACGAGAAATTGAGCTCGCGGCTGCCGTGCTTGCCGAGCGCGATGATCGCGAAGCCGCGCGGCTCGAGGTCGGGGGTACGCTCGGCGATCGCCGCCGCCACCGCGCGATCGAGCGCGCTGTCGGCGAGATCGGACAGCCGCTCGACCACCGGCTCGAGCGGCAGCAGCCCGGCGAGATCGCCGATCGCCAGCGCGAGCGCGACGCCGCTGCGCTCGCGCCGCAGCGCGGCGGCGAGGTCCGGCGCTTCGCCGTGCGTGGCGGCCGCCAGCGCGGCATCGACCGATCCGGACAGCAAAGCCGCCGTGACGGCGGGACGATTTTCGAGCTGGTGCCGCAGGAACGGCGAATGCGCCCGCGCCCGCTCGATCGCCTCCGAAAGGCGATGCGCGGCGGGAGCATTCTCGTCTGCGCTGCGGGGGATTCCAGTGGCCATCGAAAAAGTTAATCCATTTTAGGTGCGCAACATTTGAAACCGCGAACAATGATGTTCGTTAGTCGATTGTGGATACGTTGAACTCCCAGAAAGGCGCCATGGCAAATGCCTCTACCAAGCGCTTCGTGAAGGTCGCTCCGCCGACCGTGCACGCCGGCGTCGGCAATGCCTTGCGCCAGGCCTATGCGATGGACGGCGAGCTGCGCTCGCTCAAGATGTTCGAGGCCCTGCTCGCGCGCCTCGATTGAGTTGCGCCCCGCCATTCAGCACCAGCCGTCCGAAGATCGGGCGTCTTCGAAGTCACCGGACCGGATCAGATGTCCCGGTCGCGGCTGAGCTCGTCGACTTCGCTCATGATGCTCTGCAGCGCGGTCTTGGTCGAATCGGTCTCGTGATCGCGGCGTGAGGGCAGCTTGCCGTCGGTCAGCAGCGCCTCGAGCGCGACGCGGCCGCGGGCAACCCGGCTCTTGATCGTTCCGACCGCGCAGCCGCAGATTTCGGCCGCTTCCTCATAAGCGAAGCCGCCGGCGCCGACGAGGATCAGCGCCTCGCGCTGCGGCTGCGGCAGATGCATCAGCGCGCGCTGCATGTCGCCGAGCTCGACGTGGCGATCCTGGCTGGCCGGAGCGGCGAGCAGCTTCGAGGCGGTCAGCTCGTCCCACTCGCCCTTGAAGCGCGCGCGCCGCATCTGGCTGAGGAAGAGGTTGCGCAGGATGATGAAGGTCCAGGCGCGCATGTTGGTGCCCGCCTGGAAGCGCTTGCGCGCCGCCCAGGCCTTGAGCAACGTCTCCTGGACGAGGTCGTCGGCGAGATCGCGGCTGCCCGAGAGCGACCGGCCAAAGGCGCGAAGATGCGGGATGACCTGCGCGAGCTGGTCCTTGAACTCGTCGTCGGGCAGCGGCGCCCATTCTTCGCGACCGTCACCGTCGACCGATGCTGGCTCTTCGCCCGCCATTCACGCTGCCCCTAAGACGAAATAATATGATCGAACGGCCGGGGGGCGGTGAGCACTCACCGCGGCCCCCGTGCGAAGGTAGGTGCTCAGCGCCAGACTAGCAATATCAGCGCGAACAGGAGGATGACCAGGCCGAGGCCGATCGACAGGACATAACGGGTCATGTGCGGCGTGGCGCCGGCCCGCGCTTCGGTGGTGCTGATGTGGGTTTCGCCTTCGTCCATGATCGCGGCGCTTCCTTTTTTGTTTTTCACGTCTTCGACCGCAACGCGTGCTGGATGAGGCGGTTCCACCCGCGCTCGGCGCAACCGCCCCATTCAGGCCAGGCGTTCAGGCCGGGATCGTCGCGCTGTCGAAGAACAAGGCCTGCGCGATCGCCGCCTTGACGGTCGAGCGCTGGAACGGCTTGGTGATCAGGAAGGTCGGCTCCGGGCGCTCGCCGGTCAGCAGCCGTTCGGGGAAGGCGGTGATGAAGATCACCGGCACCGAGAATTCCTGCAAGATGTCCTTGACCGCATCGATGCCCGAACTGTCGTCGGCGAGCTGGATGTCGGCGAGCACCAGGCCGGGCCGGCGCGCCAGCGCCTGCGCGACGGCTTCGTCGCGGGTCACCGCGACACCGGTCACATTATGGCCGAGATCGCGCACGATCGTCTCGATGTCCATCGCGATGATCGGCTCGTCCTCGATGATCAGCACTTCGGCGCGGGTCTGCCGCTCGATCTCGGCGAGCGCCTCGGCGACCAAAGAGTCGACCTCGTCGGGCGAGGCGCCGATCAGATAGCCGGCATCCTCGGGCGTGAAGCCCTCCATCGCGGTGAGCAGCAGCGCCTGGCGCGAATAAGGGGTGATGCGCGCGAGGCGCGCCTGGGCAATGCCCTCTTCGTCGCTGGCGGCGGTACCATCCGGATCCTCCTCGATGTTCGCCGAGGACCAGATAACGTGGAAGGTGCGGTAGAGCCCGAGGCGGGGATCGACGTCGCGGGGGAAATCATCGGGAGCGGCGACGATCGCCTCGAGCGTGGCGCGGACGAAATTATCGCCATGGGCCTGGCTCCCGGTCAGCGCGCGGGCATAGCGGCGCAGGAAGGGAAGATGCGGCGCGAGTTCCTGACCAAGCGACATTCGTTACGACTCCTCTTGAAACGTGCATTCTATTGGTTGGCTCGGACGGGCAATGCAACCCGCCAGGCCAGATCGAGCAGAATGAGCGCGGGTCCCGACAAGACGCATGGCCCATCTTTGGACATTCTGCGTGCGGCCACGCGGCCTGCGGTCCAAGACGGGAAGCGCTCGCGTCGCGCGGCAAAAGACGGCCCGACCCACTCCTTCTTCAGGGGTGGAACTAATGGCCCAGTTTTTTGTTTCCATGCCACCGCCAGCGGATTATTCGCCGGCGGGCGTGGGGCCTGATAATCAAGCTCGGCAGCAGTCGGCTGGTCGCCCAGGCATTAATGAATGCTGGCGCGGCTCCGGGCGCGAGGGGTAATGTTTTGAGCTTCGACAGTAAAAAGGATGGGGCGCGCCGCCGCAAGTCAGAGCGGCCTTCCAGCGGAACCAGCGTGAATTCACGAGCCAAGAACAAGACCCTTCCCGATTCGCCCGAAGTCGGCCGCGCACTGCGGTCGGTCTACGACGACACGTTGAACGAGAAGATTCCACCCGATTTGCTCGATCTGCTCGGCAAGCTCGGATAATCCGCGACCCTGACTTTGCCGTGGGATCGTTGCAGCCCATGTCTCGATCCCGCTTGCCGCCGCTCCGCAAAACCTTGGGAGTGAAATCTTTCGAACCGGGCACCCGTTCGCGCTACAAAGCCAGCTTGCGCGGAAAGACGTTGCGGCCGCTGATTATCCCGGGAGCGTCCTTCGACCCCCCCGTGTTTAGATGGGCCTGTTTGGACCCCCTGTCGGGTGGGCGTGTTGTATAAATCTGTTTGGACCAGTTTGATCGGACCCCAGCTTGATTGGACCGGCGTGAGCGAACGATCGTGATCGGACAATCGTGACCAGCGAGGACAATGGCTGGATCGCATCGCAATTCGCTCGGCTCTCGACCGGAGCGAAGATGCTGCTGATCCTGAGCGTGGGGCTATTCCCGCTCGGGCTGATCGCGATTCTCGCGTCGATCCAGAGCGCGCAGCAAAATCGCGCCGACGAACGCGACGAGATTGCGGCGCAAAGCGCGCTCAGCGCGCAACGGATCAATGCCTCGATTTCGCGCAGCATCCTGACCATTCATGCGGCCGGCATAGCGGTCGCGGCCACCCCGCCCGAATCGGGGATATGCGAGGCCACGCTGCGCCGGCTGTCGGGCGCGCCGACGTTCGGCGGCTCCTACGCGCTTTATGCCGGCGGCCGGCTGCGGTGCGCGACACCCGGTTTCGTGCCCCCGCCGCTGAGCGCTCAACCCCGCGCGCAACTCGGCGATCGGGCCAGCGATCGAGCCAGCGACCGGCCGGGCGACAGCCGCACGCGAGTGGAGATCAGCGAAGATGGCGAAGCGCTTCGCTTTGCCTTGTTCGACGAGCAGGGACGGATCGATGCCCTTGGCGAATATCCGCGGGCGCAGATCAATGCGCTCGCAGCGACGCCGGCGAGCAGGCGCGCGTTCGACCTCGAGCTGGTGCAAGGCGCCCGGCGGATGGTCCTGCGCGACGATTATGAGCAGCACCCCTGGGCGAGCGCGGTGCGGCTGTCGCAACCGATCGCAGACGGACAGCTTCAGCTGCGCATGACCGCTGCGGCAAATCCGATCAGCGCGGCCGAGCTGCTGATGATCCTGCTGCCGGTGATGATGTGGCTCGCCGCCGCCGTGATCGGCTGGCTGATCGTCGATCGGCTGCTGCTCAGGCCGCTGGTCAGCATGCAGCGCGCGATCTCCCGCTATCAACCGGGCGACCGCCAGATCGCGCTGCCGGCGCTGTCCACGCCCGCGCGCGAGATCGGCGAGCTCGGCCAGGCCTTCGACAAGGTCGCGAGGACCGTGGCTCGGCACGAGGGCGAGCTCGAGGCAGCGGTGGCGCGCCAGACCCGGCTGGTCCGCGAGGTCCACCACAGGGTGAAGAACAACCTCCAGGTCGTCGCCTCGCTGCTCAACCTCCACGCCCGCGGCTCGCGCAACGAGGACGTCGCCGCCGCTTATGCCTCGATCCAGCGAAGGGTCGACGCGCTCGCGGTCGTCCACCGCAACCATTATGCCGAGCTCGAGGAAAATCGCGGCGTCGCGCTCAAGCCGTTGATCTCCGAGCTCGCCGCCAATCTGCGCGCCACGGCGCCCTCTTCCGCGGCGCACATGGGGATCAGCGTCAACATCGAATCCTATTACGTCACCCAGGACGTTGCGGTGTCGATCGCGTTCCTGATCACCGAGATCATCGAATTCGTGATGTTTTCAGGGGCCGCCGCGCCGCGCATCTCGCTGACCGGCAACGGCGGCCAGACCGCGGATCTGGTGGTGCAGTCGGACAGCCTGCGCGGCGAGGCCCACCGCGACTCCGAATTGTTCGAACGTTTCGACCGGATCGTCACCGGCCTCTCGCGCCAGCTGCGCTCGACGATCGAGCGCGACATCGAGACGGGACGCTATTCGCTCGCCATCACCGTGATCGACAAAGGCGACACCTGACCCACCCGCGGGGCAAGAATCTTCGGCGCTTCCGCATGATAGGGCCCGCGGTTTCGCGCTCGGATCAGCTTCGGTCGTCGCGGCTCTTCTGATCGTCGACCGGAGGCCGTGCGCGCGACTGTTTCCTGGCCTGCTCGACATCCTCGGCGCTCTGGCCGAGTTCGGCCGCGACATCGGTGTTGCGGCGCTCGTCCTGGTGGACACCGTCGAGATCCGAATGCGGTGTGCTGGGCGGTGGTTTGGTCACGTCACTCTCCATCATTTCGCTACCAACCACCGGGCCTGCGAACGGTTGCCGCGAGGGGTGCCGGTCGTCCCGCGGACGGCCAGCCAAAGCGCATGACTCACGGTTCGTCTCATTTCGCCCTGCGAAATCGCTGTCGCACGCTTTTTTTCGAATTTCGGCGGAACCCCGTTCCTGCTTCGACGTTCAGCAATTCGGATAGTGACCTTTTGCCCCCCCGCTCTCGCTATCCAAGACACGAGCCCGGACGCGCCAACCTCCCCCCCCCGGTGGCGCCTCCGGGCTCAAATTTTATGTGCCGAATCAAGGCGCTGAACGGTGTGGATCAGAGCGGAAATCGCCTTGTGACGGCGGTGGAACCAAATCGAGAAGGCGCGCATTTAGCTTCCGCCGCTCGGCGTCCTTAGGCGACGCCCGGGACCTTCAGGAGACAGACCATGGTTCGCAAGTTTATCACCATCATCGCGCTGACGGGCAGCCTCGCGCTCGCCGCGTGCAACACGGTCGAAGGCGCTGGCCAGGACGTCTCGTCCGCCGGCGATGCGGTTTCCGACGCCGCCAAATAGAGTCACTTCGAATTTCGGGAAAAGGCGCCATCGTCGATGGCGCCTTTTTCTATGCCTACAGCTTTTTGTTACCGCATTGCCGCTTGCGAAAAGCCGGTACCCACCTTTTCGCGCAATGCTGGCTAGGGCCGCTCGGCGGCGGTAACGCGTCGGCGGCGGCGCTCGGTGAACCAGATCGCGATCAGCGCGATCTCGTAGAGCACGACGAGCGGGATCGCGAGCGTCAGCTGCGACACCACATCGGGCGGCGTCAGCACCGCCGCGATCGCGAAGGCGGCGACGATCGCATAGCGGCGCCCGGCCTTGAGCTGCGCGCGCGTGACGATCCCGGCGCGTTCCATCAGCATCAGCAGCACCGGCAGCAGGAACGCCACCCCGAAGCCGAAGATGAATTTGGTGACGAAATCGAGGTAATTTCCGACGCCTGGCAGCGCCGTTTGCTGCACCCCCCCGATATTGCCCTGATAACCGAGCAGGAAATGAAGCGCGAGCGGCACGGCGACGAAATAGGCCAGCGAGGCACCGATCAGGAACAGCAGGGGCGTCAGGAAAAGGAACGGCAGGAACGCGCGTTTCTCGTTGCGGTAGAGGCCGGGCGCAACGAATTGCCAGATCTGCGTCGCGACGATCGGGAAGGCGACCATGATCGCCGCGAAGAAGGCGACTTTGATCTCGACGAAAAATGCCTCGAAGATGTTGGTGTAGATCAGCCGCCCCTGCCCCGCCCGCAGCAGCGGCTGGACGAGGAACGCGAAAATCGGCCGCGCGAAATAGAGGCAGATGCCGAACGCGATCGCAACCGCGGCCACGCACCACAACAAGCGCCGCCTGAGCTCGATGAGATGATCGAGCAGAGGCGCACGGCTTTGATCGAGATCGCTCATGGCAGCGGCCGCGGGTCCACGGGCGGGTTGTCGTCGCCGGGGGCGGACTTGCCGCCGCCGGGCGCCTCGCGGGCCGCGCTGTCCGGACCGGAGATTACAGGCCCAGACGTTGCAGGGCCCGACGTACCGGGGCCCGACACATCGGGGTCCGACATACCGGGGCCCGACGCTTCAGGATGGGGCGGCAGCGACGGATATTCGCGCATGATCCGCTCATTCTCCGCCTTCCACTTCTGCTCCATTTCCTCGAGCTCGGCCTCGCGCATCATCGTGTCGAGGCCGATGCGGAAATGACGCGCCACGCCGCGCGCGCGCGCCACCCACTGGCCGACGGTGCGCATCAGGCGCGGCAGGTCCTTCGGCCCGATCACCACCAGGGCGACCACCGCGACGAGCAGGAATTCGGTTGGTGCGACGTCGAACACGCTCGTGTCCTCAGCCAGTCCGGCGCCTAGCGTTCGCCCCGCTGATCGCCCTCGGTCGTGCGGCTGCCTTCGATCGGCGGATCGAGCGGCTTCTCCTCGGCGATCCGCCGCGGCGGCGCGGGCGCGGGCTCATCATCCTCGCTCATGCCCTTCTTGAAGCTTTTCAATCCCTTGGCGACATCGCCCATCATGTCCGAAAAGCGGCCCTTGCCGAACAGCAGCAAGATGACAATGCCGACGATGAGCCAATGCCAAAGGCTGAAACCACCCATTTCAATTCTCCAGAAACACGTGGCGCGGAGTCTAGAGCCTGAATGGGGTTTGGCGAAACACTTAATTCCCCGGGGTTCGGGGCAGGATCATCCCTGGCTTACTCGTCCTCGGCCCTATTCCTCGTCGAGATCGCCTGCCCCCGCGAACTCCAGCTGCTCGAACGCGATGTCGACCGGATCGAGCAGGCCCGCCGCCTTGAGATCGTCGATGCCGGGCAGGTCGCGGCGGCTCTGCAGGCCGAAATGGTCGAGGAAGGCGGCGGTGGTCGCATAGGTCAACGGGCGCCCGGGCACCTCGCGCCGGCCGGCAGGGCGGACCCATCCCGCCTCCATCAGCACGTCGAGCGTGCCTTTGGAGATCTGGACGCCGCGGATCGCCTCGATCTCGGCGCGGCTGACCGGCTCGTGATAGGCGATGATCGCAAGCGTCTCGACGGCTGCGCGCGACAGCTTGCGCGTCTCGTCGCGCTCGCGCCGCAGGATATGCGCGAGATCGGGCGCGGTCTGGAAATGCCAGCGCCCGCCGCGCTCGACCAGCTCGATGCCGCGGCCGGCATAATGATCGACCAGAGTCTCGAGCGCTGCCGCAACGTCGACGTCTTCGCCAACATAGTCGCCGATCTCGCTGCTGGTCATCGGCGCGGTCGACGCGAACAAGGCCGCCTCAACCGCACGCACCGAATCGGGAGGAGCGCTCATGCGGCGCGAACGTAGAGCGGGGTGAAGGCGTCCTGCTGATCCAGTTCGAGCTTGCCTTGGCGGGCCAGCTCGAGCGTCGCCACGAAGCTCGACGCAAGCGCCGAGCGGCGGAAGGCGGGATCCTGCGTCTCGGGAAGGAAGCTTTCGAGCGCCGCCCATTCCAGCGCCGCGCCGACCATGCGCTCGACCCGCAGCAGCGCCTCCTCGAGCGTCATCACCGGCCGCCGGTTGATGACATGGATCGCCGGCTCGGCGCGCGCCCTGACCAGCCCATAGGTGGCGATGAGATCGTAAAGATCGACCTGCCATGCGGCCTTGCGGATCACGCGGAGGCCCTCGGGCGCGCCGCGCACGAACACGTCGCGGCCGATGCGGTCGCGGGCGAGCAGGCGGGCCCCGGCCTCGCGCATCGCGTTGAGCCGCTGCAAGCGCAGCTGGAGGCGAAGCGCGAGCTCCTCGGGGCTCGGATCGGCCTGCTCGTCCTTGGGCAGCAGCAGACAGGATTTGAGATAGGCGAGCCACGCCGCCATCACCAGGTAATCGGCCGCGATCTCGAGCTTGAGCTTCTTCGCATCGGCGATGAAGGCGAGATATTGGTCGACCAAGGCCAGGATCGAGATCTTGGCCAAATCCACCTTCTGCCCGCGCGCCAGGGTGAGCAGCAGGTCGAGCGGACCTTCCCAGCCGTCGAGTTCGAGCGTCAGCTGCTCAGCCGGCGGCGCCGCCTGGGGCTGCTCCCAATCCTCGTCGACCGTCATGTGCCGATCCTAACGCAGAAGCGGGGCAAGTCCAGATCGAGAAGCGGCGGGAAGAAGGCTAAACTGGCTCCACGTCACGCATAAGCGAGCAAGGCATCGCGCTTCGCCGCGGCTTCTTCGTAGGACGTGGCAGGAGCGCTCCCGGCGATCGTCGCCATCGCCCGTTCGAGGCGCTCGACCGAGGCCTCGCTCATCGCGCTCAGGCCCGAGGCGACCGCGCGCATCTCCGCCATGTCGCCCGAGCAGTGCAGCGCGACGTCGCAGCCGGCCGCGACGACGTCGCGGGCGCGGTCGGCGAAATCGCCCTGCAGCGCGTGCATGCCGAGATCGTCGGACATCAAAAAGCCTTCGAAACCGATCCGGCCGCGGATGATCTCGCCGATCACCTTGGGCGAAAGGCTCGCGCAACGCTCGGCGTCCCAGGCCGTGTAGACGACATGCGCGGTCATCCCCATCGGCGCGCTGCGCAAGGTCCGGAACGGCTCGATGTCGCGCTCCAATTCTTCCTCGCCGGCGGTCACCACCGGAAGCTCGATGTGGCTGTCGCTCATCGAGCGGCCGTGGCCGGGCATATGCTTGACGACGCCGACGACGCCGCCGTCGCGCAGCCCCTCGATCACGGCGCGGCCGAGCGCGGCGACCTGCATCGGCTCGGAGCCGAGCGCGCGGTCGCCGATAATGTCGTTCGCTCCGGCCTGACGGACGTCGAGCAGCGGCAGGCAATCGACGTTGATCCCGATCTCGTGGAGGATCGTCGCGATCGCCTGGGCATTGGCGCGCGCCGCCTCGATCGCGGAGACCGGCGCCACCTGGTAGAGATCGGCGAACCGCTCCGCCGTTGGAAAGGCGGGCCAGACCGGGGGCTGGAGCCGCGCGACCCTGCCGCCTTCCTGGTCGATCAGGATCGGAAGCCGATCACGGCCATGCAGCGCGCGAAGCTCGTCGGTCAGCGCGCGCATCTGTGCCCGGTCGCGGCAATTGCGCCCGAACACTATGTAGCCGGCCGGGTCCGCATCGCGGAAGAAGTCACGCTCGTCGGCGCTCAGCCTTTCGCCCGCAAACCCGTAAATCGCCGGCTGCATTCCCAATCGACGCCTGACTCAGCCGATCGATACGCAGGTCTCGCCAGCCACCCGCAAGCGACCGCAGACGCCCGACGCGTTCGGGCCGCCGGCGCGCAGGCGATAGAGCGTCTTGCCGCCGACGTTGACGGAGGTGACGCTGTGGCTGAGCGGCGCCAGATATTTGAACCGGCCGGACAGTGCCTTCCAGGCTTGCTCGGCCGAGGCATGGCTCGAGAAGGCGCCGAGCTGGATGCTCGCCTGCGCCGCCGGAGCGGCGGGCGCGGCCGGTGCGGCTTTCGGCTTGGGAGCCGGTGCCGCCACGGGCGCCGGGGCGACCGGCGCCTTGCTGACCGGCGCTTCGGGCACGGCATTGACGTTGATCGTTCCCTTGGGCTCCGATCCGGCGCTTGCGGCGAACGACGTGTCGCCTTGCCCGTCGACGCGCATCCCGCCGGGATCGTCGGGCTGGACCTTGTAATCACCCGCATCCGCGGTGATCAGCTCCGGCTCGCCGGTCTCGGCATTGCGGTTGCCCATCCAGAACAGGCCGCCGACGATCAGGCCGATCGCAGCGAGCCCGATCAGGACCGCGACGATCAGCTTGAGCGGCGAAGGGCCGTCCTCGTCCTCATCCTCGTCGACTGCTTCGAGCCACGGCAGCCGATCCTCGTCTTCGAGTGGCGTGGCATCATCGGCACGAATGTCTGTCATCAGTGCATCTCCTCCGCCGCGGCAACCCCCATGATGCCGAGGCCATTGCGGATAATCTGCCCTATTGCCGATGCCAGTTCCAGCCGCGCGCGCGTGGTTTCCGGCGCATTAACCAATAAAAAGCGTCGTTCTGGGTCATCATTGCCGCGATTCCAGTGCGCGTGCAGCGCTGCGGCGAGATCAGCCAGATAAAATGCGACTCGGTGCGGTTCGTGCGATTCGGCCGCCGCGGCGACGATTCGCGGGAATTGGGCGGCGAGCTTGATCAGCGCCAGCTCATCCTCGTCGAGCAAGCTCAGATCGGCCGGCGCGGCGAGGTCGATGCCCTCTTCCTTGGCCCGGCGATGCAGCGACGAGATTCGGGCATGGGCATATTGGACGTAGAAGACCGGATTGTCCTTCGACGCCTCGAGCACCTTGGCGAAATCGAAATCGAGCGGCGCGTCCGCGCGGCGCGTCAGCATCATGAAGCGCACCACGTCCTTGCCGACTTCCTGGACGACGTCGGCGAGGGTGACGAAGCTGCCGCTGCGCTTGGACATCTTCACCGGCTCGCCGGCGCGGAACAGGCGCACCATCTGGACCAATTTGACGTCGAGCTCGACCCGTCCGTCGGTGAGCGCCGAGACCGCGGCCTGGATCCGCTTGACGGTGCCGGCATGATCGGCGCCCCAGATGTCGATCAGGCTGTCGGCCCGCTCCGCCTTGCCGAGATGATAAGCCGCATCGGCACCGAAATAGGTCCAGCTGCCGTCGGACTTCTTCATCGGCCGGTCCTGGTCGTCGCCGAACAGGGTCGAGCGGAACAAGGTCAGCGCGACCGGCTCCCAATCGTCCGGTGTCTCGCCCTTCGGCGCCTCGAGCACGCCCTCGTAGACCAGTCCCTTCTCGCGCAAAGTCTCGAGCGCGCGGTCCGGAGCGCCGCTCGCCTGCACCTCGGCTTCGGAGGCAAATATGTCGTGGTGGATTCCGAGCTGCGCGAGATCGTTCCTGATCAGCTCGAGCATCGCGTCCACCGCCGCACGCTTGAACGGCGCGAGCCATTCGGCCTCGGGCGCGTCGGCGTAAAGGTCGCCGAATTCCGCGGCGAGGCGGGCGCCGACCGGCTTGAGATAGTCGCCGGGATAGAGGCCTTCGGGGATCTCGCCGACATCATGGCCGAGCGCCTCGCGGTAGCGCAGCCATGCCGAACGGGCGAGGATGTCGACCTGGTTGCCCGCGTCATTGACATAATATTCGCGGGTGACGTCGAAACCGGCATATTCGAGCAGATTGGCGAGCGCGTCGCCGACCACCGCGCCGCGGCAATGGCCGACGTGCATCGGGCCGGTCGGGTTGGCCGAGACATATTCGACGTTGACCCGCACGCCTGTACCGAGCGTGCCGCGGCCGTAATCGGCGCCGCTCGCGATGATCCGCTCGAGCTCCTCGCGCCAGACCTCGGGATCGAGCCGGACGTTGATGAAGCCGGGGCCGGCGATGTCGGCGCCCTGGACGAAGTCGAGCGCCTCGAGCTTGGGCGCGATCAGCGCGGCGAGCGCGCGCGGATTGGTGCCGGCAGGCTTGGCAAGCACCATCGCGGCGTTGGTCGCAAGATCGCCATGCGCTGGATCGCGCGGCGGCTCGGCGGTGATCGCGCGCCGCTCGAGACCGGGCGGGAGAGAACCCTCCGCTTCGAGCGCGTCGAGTACCGCATCGATGTGACCGGCAAAGCGGGCGTAGACAGTGCTCAAGCGTCGATCCGTGGGTGGAGTTCGGGAAAGGCGGCGCTGTAGCGGATGGGCGCGGCGAAGGTCCAGCGGTCGTTCTTGGGCCGCCGGAGCTCAGCTGTCGCGCTTCAAAAGCCCTCGGGCAGGCGCACCGGCCCGACATGTTGGCGGTACTGGGTGATCGCATAGCGGTCGGTCATGCCTGCCACGAAATCGCCGATCGTCCGCACCAGACCGGCCGTGGCGGCCGCATCCTGCCACTCGCGCGGCAGCAAGGCCGGATTGGCGCGATAGGCGTCGAACAGTCCGGCGAGCACCTTCTGCGCTTCTTCCGCCACCGCCCTCACCGGCGGCGAGCGGTACATATGCTCGAACAGGAAACGCCGCAAAGCGCGCTCTTCCTGCGCCAGCGCCGCGGAAAAGCCAGCCAAGGCGCCACCCGCGGCACGGACGTCGGCAGCGTCGGCCACACCGCTCGCGGCGAGCCGCCGCCGCGTCTCGTCGATCACGTCGTTGACCATCAGTCCGATCTGCTCGCGCACCAGCTCGGGCACGAGGCGGGCCTCGTCGACGTCGGCGAAGCGCGCTTTGACCTCGCCCCATTGGCGCGCCACCAGCGGCACCGTCAGCAGGTCGGACAAGGTGAACAGCCCGGCGCGCAGGCCGTCGTCGATGTCGTGATTGTCATAGGCGATATCGTCGGCGATCGCCGCGACCTGCGCCTCGAGCGATGGCCAGCTCGCCAGCTCGAGCGGGAATTCGGCATCGGCCTCGCGCAGCGCCCAATTGGGATCGGCGACCGGGCCGTTGTGCTTGGCCAGCCCTTCGAGCGCCTCCCAGCTGAGGTTCAGCCCGGCGTGACGCGGATAGGGGCGCTCGAGCCGGGTGAGCAGCCGCAAAGTGTGGGCATTGTGGTCGAAGCCGCCGGCATCGGCCATCGCCGCGGTCAGCGCCTCCTCGCCCGAATGGCCGAACGGCGGGTGGCCGATGTCGTGGGCGAGGCACAAGGCCTCGGTCAGATCCTCGTTGAGCGCCAGCGCGCGGGCGATCGTGCGGCCGATCTGCGCGACCTCGAGGCTGTGCGTCAGCCGGACCCGGAAATGATCGCCGTCGGGCGCGACGAACACCTGCGTCTTGTGGCGCAGGCGGCGGAACGGGATCGAGTGAATGATGCGGTCGCGGTCGCGCTGGAAAGCATCGCGCGGCCCGCGCGTCTCGCCGCTGCTCGAGCGGTGCAGCCGGCCGCGCGAGCGTGCAGGATCGGAGGCGTAGGGGGCCAGCGGCCTCACTTGGCGGGCAGCTTCTCGATCGCCTGGCCGGCTTCGCTCGTCCAGCTGAAGCCCGACAGATCGGCCTTGGCGAGCTGATTGACGAACTCGCGCGCCTCCTTGTCGGTGGCAAAGGGCCCGACGAGCAGGCGGTTGGTCGCCCGCAACGGCGTCGTCCAGGCGGTCTTGCCGGCGAACAGCTTCGGGGCCTTGGCCTTCAGTCGGGCGAATTCGCGCGGCAGCGATGCCTCATTGGCGCCGCCTGCGACCTGCACCCACACCCGGCTCGGATTCTTCGGTTTGGCCGCCTCGGCTTTCTTCGCGGCTTCAGCCTTTTTCGCGGCTTCGGTCTTCTTGGCCGTCTCCGTCTTCTTCGCGGTCTCCGCCTTCTTCGCAGCCTCCGCCTTCTTCACCGCATCGGCTTTTTTGGCGGCTTCAGCCTTGTCGGCACTTGCCTTGCGCGCGGCGCCCTCCGGCACCGCAACGGGCTCCTCGGGCGATGCTTCCTCCGGCAGCGTGGCGGGAAGCGCCGCGACGATCGCCGCGACGTCGGCAAAGCCGGTGAGGCGCGGTCGAGCGGACTCCGACGGCACCGCCACCGCGCTCGGCCCAAGCTCGGCCGGATCGATCGTGCGCGCCGTCTCCGCTGGCGCGGTCGGCACCGGCGCGGGCGGCGAGGCGGCGGCGCTCGCCACTGGCGCCTGGACTTGGACAGCCGCCGGGGCCTGGACAGGCGCCGGGGTCGGGGCAGGCGCCGGGGTTTGGGAAGACGGTTGTGCCTGCGCCAGCGGTTCCGGCGGGGCAGCCGCGATGCTCGTCGAGCTAGGCGGCGAAGCGGGAGGTGGCGCAACGGCCGGCGCTTGCGTCGCGATCTGCGGCGGCACTTCCGCCCGTACCGTCACGATCGGCTGAGGCTGAGGCTGCGGCGGCGGGGCGGAAATTTGTGGTGCGCGGACCGGCGGGGCCGCGACTGGCGCGGCAGCGACCGCAATGCCGCTGCGGGCCGGACTCGGCTGCGCGCTCTGCCTTTTTTCCTCACGCTTCCGCTTGCGGTCGCTGCGGGTGTCGGTGCGGCGCGTGTCGCGCGACGACCCACCGAGCGGCGCCTGGGCTGCGTCGGGACGCCCGGCGGCGGTCAGATCGGCCTGTGCCTGGGGCGGCGGCGGCGCAGCCGCGATTTGCATCGGGCCGTCGGGGAAATGGCCGAAATGGACGGCGAGCGCACGATCCGCCGCGTTGAGGGTCGGCAGCCGAGCGAGGAACGGCTGCATCGCCGCCGCCTGGGTGGGCATCACCGCCTGCACCGCAGCGGTCGCGCCGGCCGTGTCGCCGGTGAGCGCCAGGATGAACGCACGCGTCCGCCATGCGGCTTGGTCGCGGTGCCGCAGCTGATCGTCGATCGCCGCAATCGCGGGTCCGCGATCGCCGCTGATCGCCAGCGACAGCGCCAGCCGACGCCTCACCTCCGCGTCGTCGGCGCGCCGCAGCGACAGCTGATAGTCGCGCTGGGCGCGACGCGGATTGCCGAGCAGATCGAAGGCGAGCCCGCGGTCGCCCGCGAATTCGGCCTCGGGCACGCCAAGCGCGAGCGCATTGTCAAAGAAGGTGAGTGCGGTCTGCGGCTGCTCGACCATCACCAGCGCCGACCCGATGCCGGCCTTGATACGCCCGTCGCGCGGCGCGATCTCCTCGGCGCGGACGTAGAAGCTCAGCGCCGATTGCGGGTCGCCGAGCGCGATCGCGGCCTTTCCGGCGCCGGTCAGCGCCGCGACGTTGCGCGGATCGGCGGCGATCGCCGTGAGGTGGCGCGACAGGGTCGTGCCCGGATCCTCGGGCACCCGGGCGTAGCTCCCGGCCGGCGCCGATTGAGGCTGCGTCCGCGCCTGGGCCTGCGCGGCGCCGCCACACAGCGATCCGATCGCCGCGAGCGCGATTATGCGTTTCAGCACGAGAGTGCGGCTGAAGCAGAGCCCAGCCGCCTCCGTTCCATCTGTGAAGTCATGGCCGACGATAAGCGGCCCGAATGCTGTACCGGCAATGTCCGGCCGGCATGATCTGCGGTCAGTCGGTTCGTGCCGGCGATGAACGGCACGTTGTCGCCGCCGTTGCGATCGCCCGACGCCTATTGATTGTTCTGGCGGTTGAGGAACCGCGGGATGTCGAGCGGATCGCGGGTGGTGTGCGGAGTTTCCTCCTCCACCTGCGCCTTGGCGGCGCCGCGGGCCAGATTCGACATGCGCTCGAACAACGTCCCACCTTCACGGCGCGGTGCCGGTGCAGCCTCGGGCTCGCCGGTCAGCCAGGTGCGCGTGCCGGGCGCCTGCGCGCCGGCACCCACCTCTGCCGCATCGTCGATCAGATTGGTGTCGCCCTCGGCTTCGACCATGCTGCCGGTGTCGAGCAGAAGCTCGCCCTCGTCCTCGGCCGTGGCATCGAGCGGCAGCTCGGCGGGAGCCGCCATTTCCTCGGTGAGGTCGAACTCGGCGACTTCGGTGGTCGGCTCTTCGACGGCCGGCTCCGGGGCTTCCGCAACCGGAGCGGTGGAGGGCTGAACCGCGGGCTTGGCGATTTCCGCCTGGCGGGCCGCGGCCGGGAAAGCGAAGACCTTCGCCGGGGTCGGCTGATGGACCGCTTCGGCATCGATGCCGGTCGCGACGACCGAGACGCGGATCTTGCCTTCGAGATCGTTGTTGAACGCCGAACCCCAGATGATGTTGGCGTCGGGATCGACCAGGTCCTTGATGTGATTGGCGGCCTCGTCGACCTCCATCAGGCGCATGTCCTCGCCGCCGGTGATCGAGATGATCACGCCGCGCGCGCCGCGCATCGACACGCCGTCGAGCAGCGGATTGGCGATCGCCTGCTCGGCGGCCTCGATCGCGCGATTGTCGCCGCCGGCCTCGCCGGTGCCCATCATCGCCTTGCCCATCTCGCCCATCACCGAGCGGACGTCGGCGAAATCGAGGTTGATCAGGCCGGGCATGACCATCAGGTCCGTGATGCCGCGGACGCCCTGCTGGAGCACCTCATCGGCCATCTGAAACGCTTCCTTGAAGGTCGTGTTCGGGTTGGCGATGCGGAACAGATTCTGGTTGGGGATGACGATCAACGTGTCGACGAATTGCTGAAGCTCGTCGATGCCGGCATCGGCCGCGCGGCCGCGGCGCGAGCCTTCGAAGCTGAACGGCTTGGTGACGACGCCGACGGTGAGGATGCCGCGGTCGCGCGCGATCTTGGCGATCACTGGAGCAGCGCCGGTGCCGGTGCCGCCGCCCATCCCGGCGGCAATGAAGCACATGTGCGCGCCGTCGAGCGCCTTTTCGATCTCCGCCATCGTCTCTTCGGCGGCGGCCTTGCCGATCTCCGGCCGCGAGCCGGCGCCGAGGCCCTGAGTGATCTTCAGGCCGAGCTGGATGCGCTGATCGGCGCGCGACGCGTTGAGCGCCTGCGCATCGGTGTTGGCGACAATGAAATCAACGCCCTGAACATCGCTGTTGATCATGTTAGCAATCGCATTGCCGCCAGCGCCGCCGACGCCGATCACGCTGATCCGAGGCCGAAGCTCATCCACTTCCGGTCGGATGAAATCGATGCTCATGCGAGTGTCTCCCCTGTGCTCAGCGCGTCCACAAGCGCTCCTAAACGCCTTTTGCACCATGCGATTCGCCCGTGCGAGCAAAAAGTTAACGGCTCAGTAATTTTTCTTAATACTGAGTCCGAAATGCCGCGATCAGGCGCTGGAGAAGGCTGTCGCCCTCCGCTTTCCGCACGATCGAACCGGGCGCCATGACCTGGCGCAGGTCAAGCTCGTCCGACGCTGCGAATTGGGCGAGCCCTGCGAGCGTCGAAAAGGCCGGCCCGCTGTGCGCTTCGGGAAGGCCCGGCAGCTTGGGCCGGCCGACGCGCACGGCCCGGCCGAGCACGCCCTGAGCATAATCGGCAATGCCCTTCAGCTCGGACGCGCCGCCGGTCAGCACCACCTGGCGCCCGAAGGGGCCGGCGAAGCCAAGCTCTTTCAGCGCATTCGCAATCTCGCCGGTAAGATGCTCCAGGCGCTGGCGAATGACCGCGATCAATTGCGCGCGCGTGATCCGCGCCGCCTCGGTGCCGTCCTCGCCGCCGGCGATCGGCACCAGCTCGATCATGTCGTGATTGTCGCGCGGCGAGGTCGACGCCGAACCATAGAAGCATTTCATCCGCTCGGCTTCGGTGCGGCGGGTGCCGAATGCCGAGGCGATGTCGTCGGTAATGTCGATCCCGCCGATCTGCAGCGACTTGAGCCCGACCAGCATGCCGCCGGCGAAGACCGAGACGTTGGTCACGCCGCCGCCAAGCTCGACCAAGGCGACGCCGAGCTCGCGCTCCTCCTCGCTGAGGCAGGCCTTGCCCGCGGCGACCGGCGAGGCGACGATCGCGGAGACGCCGAGATGCGCCGAGCGCACGCACAAGTCGAGGTTGCGCACCGGCGCCGGATCGGCGGCGACGACGTGGATGTCCACCGCGAGCTTGTCGGCATGCAGACCGAGCGGGTTCTTGACGCCTTGCAGCCCATCGAGCGTGTAGAGCGCAGGCAGCGCGTGCAGCACCATCCGCCCCTGCGGGTCGATCGCATCGCGGCCGACCGTCAGCAGCTGATCGATGTCGTCGCGCTCGATGCGGTCGCCGCCGATCTCGACCTCGACGTTGGCGACCGTGCTGATCAGTCCGCCCGCCGAAAAGCCGACGAACACGTCTTCGATGTTGGTGGCCGCGATGCGCTCCGCCTGCTCGACCGCTTCGCGCACGGTGGCTTCGGTCCGCTCCATGTCGGCGATGAAGCCGCGGCGAATGCCGCGGCTTTCGCGCTGGCCGGTCCCGAGGATCTTGAGTCCGCCATTCTCCTCCGGCTCCGCGATCAGCGCGCAGACCTTCGACGAGCCGATGTCGACTGCGGTGACGAGCTTCCTGACCTGCGGCGGCGCCATTTCTTCTCCTCAGATCGTCTGGGTCGTGTCGGTGACGCCCTGATCGCCGGCGGGCGCCGGAGCGTCGCCGATCGCGGGAGCCGGATCGGCGATCTCCGGCACGGTGCTTCCTGGCTCGCGCGAGACGCGGACGATGAACTTGCCGGGGATGCGCATGTCGAACCGCACCAGCCCGCGGCCGAGCAATTGCGACTGCCGGTCCATCTGCGCGAACCGCGTCAGCGCGCGCGCCGCGGTCGCCTCCCCCTCCGGCAGCGCGAGCAGCTCGCCGGAATGGAAGCGGATGTCCCAGCGCCGTCCGCCGACCCAGGTGGCGCCCTCGACGATCGGCTTCAGCGCCGGTGCGCTGTCGAGCAGCCGCGCGAGCTCGCCGGCATGATGGTTGGCGGCGGGGCCGATCACCAGCGGCAGGTCGGGCATCGCTTCCAGCTTGACCTGCTCGAGCACGACCCCGTCGCGGTCGATCAACGTCAATTGTTGGTTATATTGCCAGATCGCCGCGGGCCGCCGCTCGACGATGTCGACGACCAAAGTGTCCGGCAGCCGGCGCGAGACGCGCGCATCCTGCACCCAGCCGTAGCGCAGCAGGCGCGCACGCGTGCCGTCGAGATCGACAAGCGGCATCGGCCGCTCGAGCTGGTCTTCGGCGATGCGGTAGACCAGCATCGGATTCATCCGGTTGAGACCCTTGGACTCGATCCGGTTGACGGTGAAGCCGGCACGCCCGATCGCTTCGCCGATCTCGACCCCCACCATCTGCGGGACGCGGAGCGCCGCGAGCACCGCGATGCCGATCGCGACCAGCATCGCGACCAGCAGCCAGCTGCTGACTCTTCGCACCGTCTCGGCCGGCAGCGGCAAGGTGTCTAGCATTGCGGCCTGCGCTTTGCGGGAGGAGCCGCCGCGCGGCGTCGAGCGCGTCTGCGACTTGCGTTTCGCGCCGGAGCCGCGGCCCGAGCCGGCGCCCGAACCTGCGGTGGCCTTTGCGCTCATAGCGCCAGCTCCACGATCTTCTGCACCAGCTCTGCATAGCTCATCCCACGATAGCGCGCCTGCTCGGGAACGAGGCTGAGCGGAGTCATGCCGGGCTGGGTGTTGACCTCGAGCAGATAGAGGCCGTCGGTGCCGCGAGCTTCATCCCATCGGAAGTCCGAGCGCGACGTGCCGGCGCAGCCGAGCAATTGGTGCGCGCGCAACGCCATCGACAGCGCCTCGTCCCGAACGTCGTCGGGGATCTCCGCCGGGCAGACATGCTCGGTCAGCCCGTCGGTATATTTGGCGTCATAATCATAGAAACCCGACTTCGGCCGAAGCTCGGTCACGGCGAGCGCCTCGTCGCCGATCACGGCGGCGGTGAGCTCGCGTCCCGGAATGAACGGCTCGGCGAGCAGCCGCTCGAACTTCTGCCACGGCCCCGCGCTGTCGCGGCCGATCGGATCGCCGTAATTGCCCTCGGCGGTGACGATCGCCACGCCGACCGACGAGCCCTCGTTGAGCGGCTTGAGCACATAGGGACGCGGGAACGGATCGCCGCGATAAAGCTCCTCGCGCGTCACCACCTTGCCCTCGGGCATGCGGATGCCGTGCGGCACCAGCGCCTGCTTGGTCAGCTCCTTGTCGATCGCGATGACCGAGGTGACGAGGCCGCTGTGGGTGTAGCGCAGCCCCATCAGGTCGAGCATGCCCTGGATCGAGCCATCCTCGCCCGGCGTGCCGTGCAGCGCGTTGAACACGACGTCGGGCTTGGCTTCGGCAAGCTTCACCGCGACGTCGCGGTCCATGTCGATCCGCGTGACCCGGTGGCCGAGGCTCTCGAGCGCATCGGCGACGCCCTTACCGCTGGTCAGCGACACGTCGCGCTCGGCCGACCATCCGCCCATCAGCACTGCGACATGAAGCGTCATTGCGCGGTCCCCACCCTTTGAATCTCCCATTCGAGCATGATCCCCGAAGCCGCCTTGACCCGGCGGCGGACCTCCTCGCCAAGCTGCTCGATCTCGGCAGCGCTCGCCTTGCCAAGGTTGAGCAGGAAGTTGCAATGCTTTTCAGAGACTTGGGCATCCCCGATCCGAAGACCGCGACAACCGGCGCGATCGATCAGCTGCCACGCCTTCTCGCCCGGCGGGTTCTTGAAGGTCGAGCCGCCGGTTCGGCTGCGCAGCGGCTGGCTCGCCTCGCGCTCCTCGGCGATGCGGTCCATCTCGGCGCCGATCGCGGCCGGATCGCCCGGCGTCCCTTCGAACAGCGTCTCGACGACGATCGCGCCCTCGGGCGTCTCGCTGTGGCGGTAAGAATAATCGAAGCGCGCCACGGGCCAGGTCTCGACCCGCCCGTCGCGCAGCACCAACGTCGCCTCGACCAATATGTCTGAAACCTCGCGGCCATAGGCGCCGGCGTTCATCCGCACGGCGCCGCCGCCGGTGCCGGGAATGCCGCGCAGGAATTCGAGGCCGACAATGCCCGCGTCGCGCGCCTTGCTGGCGATGGTGATGCCCATCGCCGCGGCGCCGGCGCGGATACGATTGCCGGGCTCGACCTCGACCGCCGCGAAGGCCTTGGGCAAGCGCACGACGACGCCGCTCACGCCGCCGTCCCGGACGATCAAATTCGATCCCACCCCGACCGCCATCACCGGCACGGCCGGGTCGAGCGCGGCGAGGAAGCGCGAGAGGTCGGCAACGTCGCGCGGGCGAGCGAGCCACTCGGCCGGACCGCCGGTGCGGAACCAGGTGAAATCGGCAAGCGCACCATTCGCCTCGAGCGTCCCCGCCAGCGCCGGAAGCGTGGATTTCAGCGCGGCCGCGCTCATCTCGCGAGCCTCGCCTGGCGGACCTTTTCGGCGAGCCCCGCCGCCCATTTGGTGATGTCTCCGGCCCCAAGACAGATGACCATATCGCCTCGGGCGGCGATATCGCGCAGCTGCCGGGCGAGATCGTCGGGCCCGTCGACGGTCTGCGCCGCGCGATGGCCGCGCTCCTTCAACCCCTCGACCAATGCTTCCGCATCGACGCCTTCGATCGGCTCCTCGCCGGCCGGATAGACCGGGGCGACATAGACGATATCGGCGTCGTTGAACGCGCCGTGGAAGTCGCTCATCAGATCGCGCAGGCGGGTGTAGCGATGCGGCTGGACCACCGCGATCACCCGCCCCTCCGCGCCTTCGCGCGCCGCCGCGAGCACCGCCTTGATCTCGGCAGGATGGTGGCCATAATCGTCGATGATCGTCACGCCTTCGACCTCACCGGCTTTGGTGAAGCGCCGCTTGACGCCGTGGAAGCGCGCGAAACCGGTCGCGATCACCTCGTCCGGGATGCCGAGCTCGAGCGCCACCCCGATCGCGGCGAGCGCATTCTGGACATTGTGGCGCCCCGGCATCGGCAGCTCGACGCCTTCGATCATGCGGGTTTCGCCGTGCCGGTCGCGGATGCTGACGTCGAAGCGGTTGCCGCCCGGAAAGGGCGTGACATTGTCGCCGCGAATGTCGGCCTGTGCGGCAAAGCCGTAGGTGACGATGCGCCGGTCGCGCAGCCGCGGGATGATCGCCTGCACTTCGGGATGGTCGACGCACAGCAGGGCCGCGCCGTAGAAAGGGACGTTCTCGACGAATTCGACGAACGCGTCCTTGACCCGGTCGAAGCTGCCGTAATGATCGAGATGCTCGGCATCGATGTTGGTCACGACCGCAATCGTGCCGTCGAGCCTGAGGAAGCTTCCGTCGCTTTCGTCGGCTTCGACGACCATCCACTCGCCGTTGCCGAGCCGCGCGTTCGAGCCGTAGGCGTTGATGATCCCGCCGTTGATCACCGTCGGATCGAGACCGCCGGCGTCGAGCAAAGCGGCGACCATCGAGGTGGTGGTGGTCTTGCCGTGCGTCCCGGCGATCGCGACGGTCGATTTGAGCCGCATCAGCTCGGCGAGCATCTCGGCGCGGCGCACGACCGGCACGCGGCGCTCGTACGCGGCCTCGACCTCGGCATTGCCGCGCTTGATCGCCGTCGAGGTCACGACCACCGCGGCGTCGGCGAGATGGGCGGGATCGTGGCCGATGTGGACCGTGATCCCGCGCTGGCGAAGACCCTCGATGACGTAGCTTTCGGCGACGTCGGATCCCTGCACCTTGTAGCCGAGGATATGCATCACCTCGGCAATCCCGGACATGCCAATGCCGCCGATGCCGATGAAGTGGATTGTGCCGATGTCAGCCCCGACACCCCTCATGCAAAAGCGCCTTGCGCAACCGGCCCATTCGCCTTCCCCTCCGCGGCCAGCGGATTGGCGGGTGACGCGCCGCCGACCCGCTCGACCAGATCGGCAAGGTCCTTGGCGGCGTCCGGGCGGCCGACCTCCTTGGCGCGGTCGGCGGCTTTGGCGAGCGCTGCCGGATCGAGCCCGAGCTTCTGCATCTGCTTGGCGAGCTCGATCGGGTTGAACTTGCTTTGCGCGATCATCCGCGCGCCACCGGCTTTGGCCATTTCGCGCGCGTTTGCGGTCTGGTGATCGTCGGTCGCCGACGGCAGCGGGACCAGGATCGCCGGGCGCCCGGCCGCGGTCAGCTCGGCGATCGTCGACGCGCCGGCACGGGCGATGACGAGATGCGACCAGGCGAGCCGGTCGGGAAGGTCGGGAAGATAGGTGGCGAGATCGGCGGCGATGCCGAGCTGCGCATATTTGGCGCGGACCTGCTCGATATCCTCAGCGCGGCATTGCTGGGTCACCTGCAGCCGGCGCCGGAAATGCTCGGGAAGCAGCGCCAGCCCGTCCGGGACGACGCCCGACAGGATGGTGGCGCCCTGGCTTCCGCCGGTGACGAGCACCCTGAACACGCCGTCGTCGTCGAGCGGCGGGAAGGGCTGGTCGCGAAGCATCAGCACCTCGTCGCGCACCGGATTGCCGACAAGGTGGGTCTTGGCGAGGTGGTTCGGCGACAGGCGATCGACGTTCGGATAAGCGGTCGCGACCGCGTCCACCCCGCGCGCCAGCAGCCGGTTGACCCTGCCGAGCACCGCATTCTGCTCGTGGATGAGGGTGGCGATGCCGTCCCTGCGCGCGGCGAGCAGCGCAGGAAGCGCGGGATAGCCGCCGAAGCCGATCACCGCCGACGGCCTGAAGGTCTCGTACATGCGCGACGCCATCGCCCGCCCGGCGAGGATATTGCGCACCCCCTTCACCCAGGTCAGCGGGCCGCCGAACCGGCCAGCCGGCAGGACATGGACCGGGACCCGCTCGAACAGGCCCGGAATGCGCGCGCCGCGATCGTCGGTGATCAGCGCGACATGATGGCCGCGCGCCATCAGCTCGTCGGCGAGCGCATGCGCGGGGATCATGTGGCCGCCGGTGCCGCCGGCGGCGAGGACATAGTGGCGCGAAATCATCGACCGCTCCATTTGACGACATAAGGCGAGCGGTGAAGATAGGGGTTTCGCCGGGTGAAGGCGAGCAGCAAGCCGAAGCCGATCGACAGCGCCACCATCGACGAACCGCCGTAGCTGATGAACGGCAGGGTCATGCCCTTCGACGGCGCGATATGGACGTTCACCGCCATGTTGATCAGCGCCTGCAGGCCGAACTGGCAGACCAGGCCGGCGGTGGCGAGGACCAGGAACAGATCCTCCTCGTGGAGCAATTTGATCAGCACCCGCGCGACGATCACCAGATAGATGATCGCAATCGCGACGCAGGCGACCATGCCGAACTCCTCGCCGATCACCGAGAAGATGTAATCGGTGTGCGGCTCGGGCAGCCCGAATTTGCGCGTCCCCGCACCCGGGCCCATGCCGAACAGGCCGCCGGAGGTCAGCGTCCGCAAGGCGCTGTCGACCTGGTAGGTGTCGGTTTCGCCGGTCGCGAACAGGAAGGCATCGATCCGCGCGGTCGCGACCGGGTAGAAGAGATAGGCGAGGATCAGCCCGACCAAGGCGGCAAGCGCGAGTAGCCCGAGTACGCGCATCGACACCCCTGCCAGGGTCAGCAGCATGACCCAGGCAGCGGCGAAGATGATCGTCTCGCCGAAATTGGGCTGGCGCATCAGCAGCACCGCGATGATCGCGGTGAGCAGGCCGGTCAGCGGTACGATCGGCAAGCTCTTGTCATGCTCGCGCAGCGACAACAGCCAGGCGAGCGTCACGACGAACAACGGCTTGAGGAACTCCGACGGCTGGAACTGGAGAAAGCCGAGCCCGATCCATCGCCGCGCACCGTTCACCTCGGTGCCGATGATCGGCACGAACACCAAAAGCAGGGTGAACAGGGCGGCGCCGGCAAGGCTGAGACGCCGCGCCATCGGCCTGGAGAGCATCGAGACGCCGACCATCACCGGCACGGCGACGATGATCCAAATCAATTGGCGATAGAAATAATGGAGCGGCGCGAAGCTGACGTTGCCGCCCGAATAGCGCAGCGCCGCGGCCGGCGAGGCGGCGGCGACGGCGACCAGCCCGATCGAGATCAGCACGACGACGAGCAGCAGCAGGACGCGGTCGATCTCCCAGAACCAGCGGCCGAGCGCGCTGCGGTCGGACCGGCCGAGGCGCGGCGGCATCGACTTGCGGCGGGCGGCCCCGTCCTGCTCCCTCACGTCCATGGCAGCGCCCCGACCGCGGCGCGAAAGGCCTCGCCGCGCGCCTCATAATCGCTGAACTGGTCGAACGATGCGCAGGCGGGGGAGAGAAGGACAATCTCGCCGGGCCGTGCCGCCCCCGCCGCCGCCTCGACCGCGCGATCGAGCTCGCCGCATTGCTGCACCGGCATCCGGTCGGCGAGCAGGCTGGCGAACATCGGCCCGGCCTCGCCGATCGTATAGGCGGCCCGGACATGGCCGAAAAAAGGGTCGCAGGCGGTGAGATCGTCCGATTTGGCCCGCCCGCCGAGGATCCAGTGGAGCCTTTTCTCCGGATTGGGCGGAAATGCGGCGAGCGCCGGGGCCACCGAGGTCGGGTTGGTCGCCTTGCTGTCGTTGACGAAGACGATGCCGTTCTTTTCGGTGATCCGCTCCATGCGATGCGGCAGGCCGGGATAGCTGACCAGCGCGTCGGCGATGACGTCGTCGTCGATGCCGAGCCCACGCGCGACGGCGACCGCAGCGGCGACGTTCTGCGCATTGTGCGGGCCCTGCAGCGCCGGCCATTTCGACTGATCCTTGACGTCGGTCGATTCGACCAGCACCCGCTCGCCGGTGAGCTGGCCGGCGATCGCCCGGGTATAATCGTCCTCGGTCGCGACTATCGCCAGATGCTCCGGCGACTGCATCGCGAACAGGCGCGCCTTGGAGGCCGCATAATCGTCGATGCCGTCATAGCGGTCGAGATGATCCGGCGTGACGTTGAGCAGCACCGAGATGTCGCAATCGAGCGTCTGGGTGAGGTCGATCTGATAGGAGGAAAGCTCGAGCACATAGACGCCGCCGTCCGGCAGCGGATCCTGGGCGAGGATCGGAAGGCCGATGTTCCCGCCCATCAAAGCCGGCAGGCCGGCCGATTTGACGATGTGATGGATCAGCGCCGTGGTGGTCGACTTGCCGTTGGTGCCGGTGATGCCGACGACGCGGTGCGGCGGCAGATCGGCCCGCGCCTGGGCAAACAATTCGATGTCGCCGATCAGCGGCACCTTGGCGGCGCGCGCGCGCTCGGCGATCGGGTGGCGGTTGATCGGCACTCCGGGCGAGACGACGATTGCGCTATAGCCGTAGATGGACGTGGCCAGCGGGTCGGCGAGCCGCGCCTTGTCAGCGACCGAGGCGCGGCGGTCGGCATCCGTGTCCCACGCCATCACATTGGCGCCGCTCGCGACCAGTGCGTCGACGGTCGCGCGTCCGGAGCGGGCGAGGCCCAGCACAGCATAATCTCGTCCGGCGAAGACCTTGCTCGTGATCATCGCAACTTGAGGGTCGACAGCCCCGCAAGCGCGAGGACGAAGCTGATGATCCAGAAACGGATCACCACGGTCGGCTCGGACCAGCCCATCTGCTCGAAATGGTGGTGGATCGGCGCCATCTTGAACACGCGCCGCCCGGTCCTCTTGTAGAAGAACACCTGGATGATCACCGAGAGCGCTTCGAGCACGAACAGCCCGCCGATGATGCCGAGCACGATCTCATGCTGGGTGGCGACAGCGATCGCGCCGAGCGCGCCGCCGAGCGCGAGGCTGCCGGTATCGCCCATGAAGACCGCCGCCGGCGGCGCGTTGAACCAGAGGAAGGCGAGCCCCGCGCCGATGATCGCCGAGCATAGAACGGTGAGATCGCCGGCGCCGAGCACGTGCGGGATGCCCAGATAGCGCGAGAAGACGACGTTGCCGACGAGATAGGCGATGACCAGGAAGGCGAGGCTGGCGATGATCACCGGCATCGTCGCAAGCCCGTCGAGCCCGTCGGTGAGGTTCACCGCATTGCCGGCGCCGACGACGATGAACGCTGCGAACAGGATGTAGAAGGGGCCGAGATCGACGACCGGGCCGCGGTAGAAGGGAATGTAGAGCTCGGTGCCGGCGCCGTAGGTGATCACCCAGCAGCCGATGCCGGCGACGACGAACTCGGCCAGCAGCCGCGCCTTGCCGGACACCCCTTTGTGGCTGCGCTTGGTGACCTTGTCGTAATCGTCGAGGAAGCCGATCAGCCCGAAGCCGACGGTGATGAACAGGCAGGCCCAGAGATAGCGATTGGAGAAATCCATCCACAGCAGCATCGCGACCGTGACGCAGGTCAGGATCATCAGCCCGCCCATCGTCGGCGTGCCGCGCTTGGCGAGATGGCTCTGCGGCCCATCCTCGCGGATCGGCTGCCCCTTGCCCTGCCGGACGCGCAGCCAGCCGATGAACTTGGGGCCGATCAGCAGGCCAAGGAACAAGGCGGTTGCGGTCGCCGCGCCGGCGCGGAAGGTGATGTAGCGAAAGAGGTTCAGCACCCCCGGAAAACCAAGCTGTTCGGCAATCCACAGAAACATCAGCTTTTCCCGCCTGCCAGCACTTCGACGACGGCGGCAAGTCCCACCGAGTTCGATCCCTTGACGAGTATCGCGTCGCCTGGCGCGAGACGATTGCGCAATGCGTCGATGGCGGAGGCCGCGTCGGGCACATGCGTCATTTTAACTTTTTGGCCAAGCGCTTTCGCGAGCGCCGCCATTTCCTCGCCGACGAGCAATGCGAAGTCGACCCGCGCGGCCTCGATCGGCGCCGCGAGCGCGGCATGGAAGGCGGCCGATTGCTCGCCGAGCTCGCGCATTGCGCCGAGCACCGCGATCCGGCGGACCACCCCCTTCTCGCGCTCGAGCGTCTTCAACGTCGCGGCCATCGACGCGGGATTGGCATTGTAGCTTTCGTCGATCAGCAACGCCTCGCCGCCGTCCAGCGCGATCCGGTGCCGCTCGCCGCGTCCCTTCAGCCCGGCCATGTCGGACAGCGCGAGCCCGGCGGCGGCGAGGTCGCCGCCCACCGCGTGGACCGCGCCGATCACCGCCAGCGCGTTCGACACCCAATGATCGCCGAGCTGCGAAATGGTGAAGGTGAGCTCCGCCTCGGGCAGCGAGGCCGAGACGAGCGTGCCGCGCTCGGCCGCCGAGACGCTGTCGCGGGCGCGAATGTCCGCTCCTTCCCCGTGTCCGAAGGTCCAGATCCGCGCGGCATGCGGCCGCGCGGCGGCGACCAGCCGATCGCGATGCGGGCTGTCGTACGGGATGATCGCCGTCCCGCCCGGCTCGAGCCCCTGGAAAATCTCCCCCTTGGCATCGGCGATCGCCTCGTCGCTGGCGAAGAATTGGCGATGTGCGGGGGCGATCGCGGTGACGATCGCGACGTGCGGGCGGACCAGCCGGGTCAGCGCCGCGAGCTCGCCGGCGTGGTTCATCCCCATCTCGAAGACGCCGCTGCGCGCCTCGCGCGGCATGCGCGCGAGCGACAACGGCACGCCGGTGTGGTTGTTGTAGCTCTTGAGCGAGCGATGCGCGCTGCCCGGCGCCGCCCGGTCGAGCGCGGCAAAAAGCGCTTCCTTGGTGCCGGTCTTGCCGACCGATCCGGTCACGCCGAAGATGTGGGCGGCGCTGCGGGCCCGCGAGGCGCGGCCGATAGAGTCGAGCGCTGCATTGGTATCGGCGACGAGGACGTGCGGTCCCGCCACGGGGCGGCTGACGATCGCCCCTGCCGCGCCGGCGGCGTAAGCGCCCTCGACGAAGCGATGGCCGTCGTCGCTCTCGCCCTTCATCGCAATGAACAGGTCGCCCGCCTCGATCTCGCGCGAATCGAAGGCGACGCCCTTGACGGCGAAGTCACCCTCGACATGGCCCCCGGTCGCTTCGGCAAGCTCCTGCGCGGTCCAGAGCGGCTTCACGAGGCGCACTCCCTCGCGACGCCGACGTCGTCGAACGGCAGGATGCGCTCGCCGATGATCTGGCCTTGCTCGTGCCCCTTGCCGGCGACGAGGATGATATCGTCCGCGCTCGCCTCGGCGATCGCGGCGGCGATCGCTTCGCGCCGGCCGGCAATTTCGCGCGCGCCCGGCGCCCCGGCCAGGATGGCGCGGCGGATGACGGCCGGATCCTCGCTGCGCGGATTGTCGTCGGTGACGATCGCGAGATCCGCCATCCGCGCGGCGATCTCGCCCATTTCGGGGCGCTTGCCGGTGTCGCGGTCGCCGCCGGCGCCGAACACGATGATCAGCCGGCCCTTGGCGTGCGGCTTGAGCGCCTCGATCGCCGATCGCAGCGCGTCGGGCGTGTGCGCGTAATCGACGTAGAGCGGCGCCCCGGCACGGGTGATGACGGCGCGCTCGAGCCGGCCGCGCACCGGCTGCAGGCGCGCAAGATCGGTCAATGTCCGCTCGACGTCGCCGCCGGTGGCGATCACCAGCGCCGCAGCGGTCAGCGCATTGGCCGCCTGATAGGCGCCGATCAGCGGGATCGTCACCTCGCGCTCCTGCCCGTAGACGACGATCGTCAGCCGCTGGCCGAGCTGGGTCGGGCTGCGGCCGACCAGCTTCAAGGTCTCCCCGTTCGTACCCACCGTCAGCAGCCGGAGGCCGCGCTCGCGACAGCGCCGCGCCACCTCCTCAGATCGCGGATCGTCCATCCAGATCACGGCCGAGCCGTCGGGCGCGACCACCTCGCTGAACAGCCGCATCTTGGCTTCGAAATAAGCGTCCATCGTGCCGTGATAATCGAGATGGTCACGGCTGAAATTGGTGAAGGCCGCGGCCTGAACCGGAAGCCCCTCGGTGCGATATTGGGCAAGCCCGTGGCTCGAGGCCTCGAACGCCGCGTGGGTGACGCCCTCGCGCGCCAGGCCACCCATGTTCGACAGGAAAGTGACGATATCCGGCGTCGTGAGGCCGGTGCTGGCCTGATCGTCGGCGGTCGTGACCCCGAGCGTCCCGATCGAGGCGGCATGATGGCCGGCCATCCGCCACAGCTGGCGGGTCAGCTCGACGTTCGATGTCTTGCCGTTGGTGCCGGTGACTGCGACCACGACCGGCGGGAACGGCTTGAAGAAGCGCGCGGCGAGTTGCGCGAATGCGCGGCGCGGCTCGTCGGCGGCAATGTGCACCGCACCCGGCACCGCCACCTCCGGCGCGGCGACGACCGCGACCGCGCCCGACGCGACCGCATCGGCAATGAAATCCTCGCCGTTGAAACGGCTGCCCTTGAACGCGCCGAAGACGGTGCCGGGGGCAACCTTGCGGTGGTCGATGGCAAAGCCGGTGACCTGAGAATCGGATTCGATCCCCGCAAGATCAGCCAAGCGCATCGCTCAATGCGCCTCGGGGCGAACGAAAGGCAGCACCTCGGAGAGATTCGCGTCGCGGCGGCTGTCGGGCATGACGCCAAGCATTGGTGCGATCCGACCGACCACTTTCGAGACCACCGGCGCGACGTTCCACCCGGCGGTGTGGAAGCCGAAAGTCTCTGCGGTCGCTTTGGGGTCGTCGAGCATGGCGACCACCACATAGCGCGGCTCGTCCATCGGGAAAACGCCCGCGAACGTCGTCACCACCGCGCCGCCGGTATAGCGGCCGGCGACGATCTTCTCCGCGGTGCCGGTCTTGCCGCCGACGCGATAGCCAGGCGCGTCGGCCTTCTTGCCGGTGCCGTGGGTGACGACGAGACGCATCAGCGAACGCATCTTGTACGACGTCTCTTCGCTGAACACGCGCTGGCCCTCGGGCACGGGATGGCGGGCGCCCACCTTGAGCAGGGTCGCCGGACGCCACAGGCCGCCGTTGAACAAAGAGGCATAGCCGCTCGCGAGGTGGAGCGGCGTGACGGCGATGCCGTGGCCGTAGCCGACCGTCATCGTCGCCACATTTCCCCAATTGGCGCCGGGGGTCAGCGTCCGGCCGCGCTCCTTGAGTTCGATCGCGACCTTGTCGAGGAAACCCATCTTGCGGAGGAACTCGCGCTGCCGCTCGCCGCCGACCTGCGCGGCGATCTGGGCGGTGCCGATGTTCGACGATTCCTTCATGATCTCGGCGACGCTGGCACGGCGCCCGAACGGATGGGTGTCGGTGATCGTGAAGCCGCCCGCCCTCAGCCCGGCCGGGCAATCATAGGTCTGGCCGAAGCTGGTGATGACGCCGGCATCCATCGCCATTGCGACGGTGAATGGCTTGAACGTCGAGCCCAGCTCGTAGACGCCCAAAGTGGCGCGGTTGAAGCGCGCTTCCATCGAGCCGTGCCCGGGAACGTTCGGATTGAGCTCGGGCAGCGACGTCAGCGCGAGCACCTCTCCGGTCTTGATGTCCATCACGATGCCGGCGGCGCCGATCGCGCTGAACCGGGCCATCGCTGCGCCGAGCTCGGCCTCGAGCGCCTGCTGGACTCGCGCGTCGAGCGAGAGCTCGAGCGGCTGCCCGCGCGACGCCGGGTTGGAGAGGCGATCGTTGAACGCGCGCTCGATCCCGGCATCGCCGTTGCCGTCGACGTCGGTGAAGCCGAGGACATGCGCGGCGAGGCCGAGGTTGGGGTAGAGGCGCTCGGGCTCGCGCTGGAAGACGATCGCGGGCTCGCCCAAAGCGTTGGCGGCGGCGACCAGTTCGGGGGCGGCGCGACGGCTCAGATAGACGAAGCTTTTCCCCGACCGCAGAATCTCCTGATATTGCCAGGCGCTGCGCTCGGGCATCAGCTCGGCGAGCTTCGCCGCCAGCTCGTTGGGGTTGCCGAGTAGGCGTTTGGGGTGGATCGCGATCGACCATGCATCGATCGTGCGGGCAAGCGGAATGCCGTTGCGATCGACGATGTCGGCGCGCGCCGGGATCAAGGGGTCGGCGATCGCCTGGCCGCTGGAGCGGTCGCTCAACAGCTGCAGCAGGACCAGCCGGCTGACGATCAGCAAGGTGACGCCCGCGAACACCAGCATCACCAGCATCAGCCGATGGTAGGTCAGGGCCAGTGATTGGTGCCGATCGGCGGGGACGAGCGCCCGCCCCGGTTGCACCGCAATTGCGGTCATTGCCCGCCCGTGCCCGCTTCGATTCTCGCAGCAGCGCTGATTTCCCTGGCGAGCCGGTCGTCGAGACGAGGCGCGGACTTGGCCGCGCGTGGCGCTTTCGCGGCTGGCATCGCTTTGTCGTCCCCGAGCGGCTTTGCGGCGCCGAGCGGTTTCGCGGCCGCGAGCGGCTTGGGCTGCAGCAGCTTGGCCGGGCCGACGGTCAGGCTCGCGCGGCGGACCATCGGACGATCCGAAACCGCCGGCTCGATCCCCGCCGCGGCGCGGACGACCGGCGCCTCGGCCTTCCTGCTCTCGACAGGCCCGACCTGCATTGCTGCCATTCGGACCGCGGCCCGCTCTTCGATCGTCGGGCCGCGCTGATCGAAGCGCGCGAGCTTCATCTCATTGTCGAGGAACTGGCCGGACGCAGGCGCGGCGAGCGCGAGCACCTCGGCGTTCCACTGCTCGAGCTGCGCCATCCGCCCGCGCGTGCCCAATTCGGTCTGGAGCGAGCGAATCTCCGATTTGGCCGCGACGATCTGCCGTTCGACTCGCGCCAGCTCGGCGCGTTCGGAGGCGACGTTGAGCGACAGCATGTAGCAGCCAAGGGCGGCGCCGCCGACAGCGGCAACCCATCCAACGGGTTTGAAACCCGGAGCCATCATCGTTGCTTTCCTTGTTTGTGGCTTGGTTTGGAATGGCCGAGCGGCGCTTCGGGCCAGGCGGATGCCGCGGTGCGGCGGGCGACGCGCAAGGTCGCGGAACGCGCGCGCGGATTGCGACGCACTTCGGCTTCGCCGGCGCGGATCGGCTTGGCGACGGCCTCGAAGCTCGGCGCGCGGCCCTCCGCCTGTTCCGGCCGGTGCCGCGATGCGGCCGGGACGGCGCCGCTGCGCTCGCGCAGGAAGCGTTTGACCAGCCGGTCCTCGAGACTGTGAAAGGTCACGACGGCAAGCCGGCCGCCCGGCTTGAGCACGTCCTCGGCCGCGGAGAGGCCGCCTTCGAGCTCCTGCAGCTCGTCGTTGAGATGGATGCGGATCGCCTGAAAAGCGCGCGTCGCCGGATCCTTCTTGGCACCGGGCTTGTGGCCCACGGCCCGGCGGACGATCTCGGCCAGTTGCCCGGTCCGCTCGATCGGCCGCGCGGCGACGATCGCGCGCGCGATGCGCCTCGATTTCGGCTCCTCGCCATAATGATAGAGGATGTCCGCGATCTCGGCTTCATCGGAGTGGTTGATGAAGTCGGCGGCGCTCTGCCCCGCTTTCTCCATCCGCATGTCGAGCGGCCCGTCGGCCTGGAAAGAGAAGCCCCGCTCGGCCTGGTCGAGCTGCATCGACGAGACGCCGATGTCGAGCGTCACGCCGTCGACCGCTTCGACACCGAGACGCAACAGCGCCTGACGCATCCGGGAAAAACGCTCCGGCACAAGCGTCAGGCGCGTCCCGCTCGCGTCCACGAGGGATTGACCCTCGCGGACAGCATCGGGATCTCGGTCAAAAGCAAAGACTTGGGCACCGCGTGCGAGCATCGCCTTGGTGTAGCCGCCGGCACCGAACGTGCCGTCGACGTGCAACTCGTCCGGCTCGATCGCCAGCGCTGCGATGACTTCGTCGAGCAGCACCGGGACATGCGGCCGCGACTCCGCGCCGAGCGCAGCGGTTTCGGGAGCGGCGCTCATGCGCTGATCCCCCGCTCTTCGAGGCGATAGGCGGCGAGCTCGCGCAGATCCTCGTCGCCGCTCTTGATCGCGATCAGCGGGTTCCAGATCTCGAACGTGCCGCCGACGCCGACGAACAGCGCCAGATCCTCGATCTGGCCTTTGCGGCGGATCATCGGGGGCAGGATGATGCGGCCGCTGCTGTCGTAGGGAACGTCTTCGGTGAGGCCGAACGTGCGGCGGGCGCGGGCATAATGCGCCTCCGGGACGCCGCCTGCCTCCTCCTCCTTGAGGCGGCGGCGCTCGTTCTCGAGATAGAGGATCCGCGCATAGCCGCGGTCGTAGGCGGTGAGGCAGGGGTCGACCTCGTGCCCGCCGATCACCACCGCCTTGGCGTCCGAACGGCGCTCGATCACTCCACGGATGAACGCCGGCACGGAAAGACGCCCTTTGGCGTCCACCGCTGTCAGCGCGCTGCCGTTGAAGAGATGATCCAATTCCAAGCCGCTTCCCCGGACAAAGCCCTCCTGTTCGCGGCGAATGCCTTCGCACCCGCGCGTCATCTGTCGGCCAACAGGAAGTGCCCCAAACTCTAAGGTCCGGTGGATAACAGGATAAGCATTGGGATGGAAGGGGTTTTCATGCCGTACGTGGGGATTTCATGCCAATAGATGGAGTCAAGGCATGTATTCATGGTTTGTTCTAGATAGAGTTCTATCCTCGTTCCTGTTGGAAGCCCTGTGGATAAGTCTGGGGAAGCGGTCGCTCTCGATCCTGCGGACGGCCGGCGCGAGATCGACGATGCGAGTCTCGGCTCGGGAGACCTTGAATAGAGCCCGATTCACGCTTTCGGCGGAAGCGCGAAGCGCTTCGACCTCAGAGGATCACACCCTAGCGCCTTATTATCGCCCCGCTCCTGCCGCGTCGGCGAGCGTGTTGGAATCGGCGTTGCCCGGCGCAACGCCAAGCTCGGCGAGCGGCTCGGTCGGTTCCGCCTCCTGCGCGTCGCCCGCGCTGCCGTCGACGCTTTGCTGCTCGATGCTGTTGGCCGTGATCGGCCGTTCGTCGCTCGCGCTTCTGAACACCGCGCCCAGCAGGACGAGGACGAAGACGAACGCCAAACCCGTCAGGCCGATGCGAACGCGCTGCATGTGCGTGAGATCTCCCGCCCCTTGCGACGCCAAAAGTAACGAATTGCGACGCGCTTGTCGAACTCCGGCTTTTTGCGCAATTGTAAAGTTTCTCTTGACGAGAGCGGTCACACTCGGGGAAGGGGCCCGCTATGCAGAAAATTCTTCGTGTGCTCACCGCCGCCTCAGTCGCGGCACTCCTCCCACTCGCGGCCTGCAATCAGGAGCCGGAGGTCATCAACTCGGGTCCGCCGGATACGCAGGCGAAAGAGCTCGCTGCTGCTGCGCCGGTCGAGCTTCCGCCCTCGATCGTCGCCAGCCGCACCTACCGGTGCAAGGACAACAGCCTGGTCTATATCGACTTCATGAGCAACCAGCAGGCGAGGTACCGCACCACCAAGGGGGGTGAACCGACCGTCCTGACCTCCGCGGCGGCCGGCGAGCCTTATGTCGCCGACGGCTATTCGGTGAGCAGCAGCGGCACCGAAATCAACCTCACCGCGCCCGGCAAGGGCAGCCAGAGCTGCAGGGCGTAAGCGCAGCTTTTCCTGGGTCTCAACAGGCCGGCCGATGAT
The DNA here is from genome assembly GCF_036677245.1 of Sphingomonas sp. Classification (GTDB taxonomy): domain Bacteria; phylum Pseudomonadota; class Alphaproteobacteria; order Sphingomonadales; family Sphingomonadaceae; genus Allosphingosinicella. Next base: position 15,289 of record NZ_JAKFCG010000055.1, on the reverse strand, counting down.
TCGGCCGGCCTTTTTCATGCGCCCAGCATCGCCGCGGCGCTACGCCATCAGGCTGGAGCATCCGCCGCCGCCCCGGCCATGGCGTCCAACCGCCGCTGCATCTCCTCGGGTGCGACATCCTCGATGTGCGTCGCGAGCGACCAGCGGTGGCCGAACGGATCGATTAGGGTCCCCGTCCGGTCGCCATAGAACTGGTCCTCGACCGCCCGCTCTTCACGCGCCCCGGCGCTCAGCGCGCGGGCGAAGGCGAGGTCGACATCGGTGACGTAGAGCGCGAGGCTGACGCTGGTGCCGCCGCGCTTGGCTGGCCCGACCATCTCCATGTCCGGCCATTCGTCGGACAGCATCACGTGCGAATCGCCGATCTTGACCTCGGCGTGGCCGATCTTGTCGCCCATCGGCAACCGCAGCACCTCGGTCGCGCCGAACGCCTCGCGGTAGAAGGCGATCGCCGCCGCCGCACCGTCGACGATCAGGTAAGGGGTGACGCTATGATAGCCGCTTGGAATCGGATTGACGCTCATGGCAGCGCTCCTCTCTGCTCCAGGGCTGCCAATTATCCGCCTTGCGCCATGATCGCGCAAGCATGGGAGGGGGGAAAGGCGGGTTTGGACAGGCCGGGGATTGGCGTCTCGGTGTCTGCCTCCGCATCGTTCTCGCGGAAAACCCGTTCCCACTTTTCCGCACGATGCTCTGCCTGCGCATCGTTCTCGCGGAAAACCGGTTCCCACTTTTCCGCACGATGCTCTAGAGGCGCGCGATGAGCGAATCTCCGATCACCCCTTCAGTCGTCGCCGAACATGGTTTTTCACCCGAGGAATATCAGCGCGTGCTGCACGCGCTCGGCCGCACGCCGAACCTCACCGAGCTCGGCATCTTCTCGGTGATGTGGTCGGAGCATTGTTCGTACAAAAGCTCGCGCATCCATCTCAAGAAACTGCCGACCACCGGCCCGCAGGTCATCCAGGGTCCCGGCGAGAATGCCGGCGTGATCGACATCGGCGACGGTCAGGCGGCGATCTTCAAGATGGAGAGCCACAACCACCCCTCCTATATCGAGCCCTATCAAGGCGCGGCGACCGGCGTCGGCGGGATATTGCGCGACGTCTTCACGATGGGCGCGCGGCCGGTCGCCAACCTCAACGCGCTTCGCTTCGGCCGGCCCGATCATCCCAAGATGCGCCACCTGATCTCAGGCGTGGTGCAGGGCATCGGCGGCTACGGCAATTGCGTCGGCGTTCCGACCGTGGGCGGCGAGGTCAACTTCCACCGCGCCTATGACGGCAACATCCTGGTCAATGCGATGACGGTCGGCGTCGCGGACGTCGACAAGATCTTCTATTCGGCGGCATCGGGCATCGGCAATCCGATCGTCTACGTCGGCTCGAAGACCGGCCGCGACGGCATCCACGGCGCGACCATGGCGTCGGCCGACTTCACCGAGGACAGCGAAGAGAAGCGCCCGACCGTCCAGGTCGGCGACCCGTTCACCGAAAAGCTGCTGATCGAGGCGTGCCTCGAACTGATGGGCTCGGACGCGATCGTCGCGATCCAGGACATGGGCGCGGCCGGCCTGACCTCGTCGAGCGTCGAGATGGCGTCCAAGGGCGGGGTCGGCATCGAGCTCGACATGAACGCCGTCCCCTGCCGCGAGCAGGGCATGACTCCTTACGAAATGATGCTGTCCGAGAGCCAGGAGCGGATGCTGATGGTCCTCAAGCCAGGCCGCGAGGCCGAGGCCGAGGCGATCTTCCGCAAGTGGGAGCTTGATTTCGCGGTGATCGGCCGGGTCACCGACACCGGCCATATGGTGCTCAAATGGAATGGCGCGGTCGCCGCCGACATTCCGCTCGCGCCGCTCGCCGACGAAGCACCGCTCTACGATCGGCCCTGGGTCGCCACGCCCAAACCGGCTCCGCTTGAAAATGCTCCCGACACAAAAGACGCGGCCGCCGATCTGGTCAGGCTGATGGGCTCCCCGGATCTCGCCAGTCGCCGTTGGATCTGGGAGCAGTACGACCACATGGTCGGCGCGGACACCGTCCAGCGCCCTGGCGGGGACGCGGCGGTGGTGCGGGTGCACGGCACCGACAAGGGCCTCGCCATCTCGACCGACGTGACGCCGCGCTACTGCTTCGCCGATCCGGTCGAGGGCGGGAAGCAGGCGATCGCCGAATGCTACCGCAATCTGTCCGCCGTCGGCGCCAAGCCGCTCGCCACGACCGACTGCATGAATTTCGGCAATCCCCAGCGTCCCGAGATCATGGGCCAGTTCGTCGGCTGCATCGAAGGCATGGCCGAAGCGTGCCGCGCGCTCGACTTCCCGATCGTGTCGGGCAACGTCTCGCTCTATAACGAAACCAAGAATGACGACGGCTCCGGGTCGGCGATCCTGCCGACACCAGCAATCGGCGGCGTCGGCCTGCTCGGCGACTGGCGAAAGTCTGCGACGATCGCGTTCAAGGCGGAAGGCGAGGTGATCTGGATGATCGGCGGCGGCTGGGGCACCCACCTCGGCCAGTCGCTCTGGCTGCACGAAATCGCGGGCCGCGAAGAAGGCCCTCCCCCGCCGGTCGATCTCGACGCCGAACGCCGCGCCGGCGGGGTGGTGCGCGCCGCGATCGCCGATGGCCTGGTCAGCGCGGTCCACGATTGCGCGGACGGCGGCGCGTTGATCGCGATCGCCGAAATGGCGCTCGCCGGCGATATCGGCGCGCAGCTGTCGATCGAGACCGGCGACGAGCCGCTCGCCGCACGCCTGTTCGGCGAGGACCAGGGCCGCTATGTGGTGACAGTCCCCGCCAGCGACGCGCGCGCGATCGAGCGCGCGCGGCAGGCGGGGCTCGAAGTCGTTCGGCTCGGCGTCACCGGCGGCAACCGCATCGCCAGCGAGGGCGACGGCTTCAGTGTCGCGCTCGCGGACCTGCGCCGTGCGCACGAGGGCTTCTTCCCGACCCTGATGGGCCCCGACGCGGCGCTTGCCTGAAGCCCGGGCAGCCCCGCTGCGCTTGGTCTGCGCTCGGCCGCCGCGTAAGGCATAGTGATGGCGGATCCACCCCCGCCCCCTAGCGCCGCAGGCGGCGCCCGACCGGCCTCCGCATGACCGGCAGCGGCCGCATCGTGACGCTCGACATTTTGCGGGGGGTGGCGGTGATGGGCATCCTCGCGATCAACATCGCCGCTTTCGCCCTGCCGCTCGACGCCTATCTCAACCCGCGGGCGCTCGGTCTCGAGAGCGACGCCGATCTCCTTTCCTGGGCCGCCAGCTTCGTCCTGATCGAAGGCAAGATGCGCGGCCTCTTCTCATTGCTGTTCGGCGCAAGCATGCTGCTGGTCATCGAGCGGGCCGAGGCGGCGGGCGAGCCCTCCGACAAAGTGCATTTCCGCCGCATGGGCTGGCTGCTGCTGTTCGGGCTCCTCCATTATTATTTCATCTGGCACGGCGACATCCTCACCCTCTACGCGGCGGTCGGCATCGTCGCCTGGTTCCTGCATGGCTCTTCGCCGCGCGCGCTGGTGCGGGTCGCCATTGCGCTGATCCTGCTGCAATTCCTGTTGTTCGCCCTGCTCGCGCTGCCCGCGACCGGCCTGCTCGCCGGTCCGCAAACGCCTCCCATGCCCGGCCAAGCGTCGGCCGGATCGGCGATCGCGTCGAGGGTTGCGGAGGCGGTCGCGCTCTACCGCGGAAGCTATGGCGGCATCGTCCACCACCAATTCACCGATGGCCTCTACGGGCCGATCGACTCGATCCTGCTGAACGGCGCCGAGACGCTCGGCTACATGCTGCTGGGAATGGCGGCGCTGAAGACCGGCTTCATCACCGGGAGCTGGAGCCTCCGCCGCTACCGGCAGATCGCGGCGGCCGGCTTCGCGATGGGCATCCCGCTCGGCTCGCTCCTCGCGCTTGGCCTCATCCGCGAGCAATTCAGCAACCCGGCGATCATCTCGCTCAACCTTGCCGCGACGACCTTGCTGCGGCCGATCATGATCTTCGCGACGATCGCCCTGATCATCCTCGCCACGCGCCGCGGCGGCGCGCTGACGGATCGCATTGCCGCCGCCGGGAGAGCCGCCTTCACCAATTATCTCGGCACCAGCATCCTGATGACCGCCCTCTTCTACGGCTATGGCCTTGGCTTGTTCGGCAAGCTCAGCCGTGCGGAGCTGTGGCTGGTCGTGGTGCCGGCCTGGATGCTGATGCTGTTGTGGAGCAAGCCATGGCTCGAGCGTTACCGCTACGGGCCGTTCGAATGGCTGTGGCGCAGCCTCGCGCGCGGGCGGCCCCAGCCGATGCGCAAGAACGGCGTAACGGGCTAGATTCGCCCAAAATTCTGGTTGCTGACGCCGGCCTTGCCGAACGCGGGGCGCCGCTCGACCAGCGGGTTGCTTTCCCTGTCGAACAATTCGAGCGTCTCGCGGTAGAGCGGACGAAGCCTTGCCACCGCCGGGATCAGCTCATCGGGAAAGGTGCGCTGCTCGATCGCGCGGCGCGCAGCAAATTCGATCTCCTCGGCGAGCTGGCCGAGCGGCTCGGCGCCGAACTGGCGGGCTTCGGATTTGAGCGTGTGCGCCGGAATGACGAGCCCGGTGGTGTCGCGGCGCTGCATCGCTTCCTCGATCTTCGCGACCGACTTTTCGCCATCTTCCCGGAAATAGCCGAGAATCCGGACGAAGCCGGGCCCGAGCTCGGCGCGCGCACGCGAAAAAACAGTCCAGTCCACGATAGCGTTGATTTCCGACAAATCACCGCTCCTTCTTGAGATTATTGGTCCACCACGTCCGCCGTCGACCCTAGGGGGGTTAAGTAAACAGGCAGTTGACGCCGTCAGCCGATCACTACGATGAACGCATCCGTTTCGGCTTGATCGGGCGCGAATTTCCAGCCGCGCTCGACACAGAGCTGGGCGATCTCCCGCCCGGCTGCAGGATCGTCGGCGAGGATGCGGATCGCACCCGCAGAGGCCATTTCGCGCGCCGCACGGCAGAGGCGAAGCACCGGCCACGGGCAGAGCAGCCCCCGTGCATCGACCAGGCTTTCGCCGCCGTTCATCGCGTTACCGATCAAACGGATTGCCGGGCGCCCGCAGATGCAGGCGCACCGGTACCGCGCCGAAGCCAAGCGTCTTGCGCATGTCGTTGGTGAGATAGCGTTTGTAGCTGTCGGGCAGCTGGTCGACTCGCGTTCCGAAGATGACGAAGCTCGGCGGCCGCGTCCCGACCTGGGTAATGTAACGCAGCTTGATCCTCTTGCCGTGGGGCGCCGGCGGCGGGTTGCGCTCGATCGCGTCGGCGAACCAGCGGTTGAGCTCGCCCGTGCTGACCCGCTTCTGCCAGATGTCGCGCAGCTCGAAGGCGGCGTCGAGCAATTGGTCGAGCCCCTTGCCGGTCTTGCCGGAGACTGCGAGCAGCATCACGCCGGGCGCCTGCGAAAGCCCGTCCGCGAGTGCCGCGCGCACGCCCTGGAAGAGCGACGACTGGTCCTGCGCGACGTCCCATTTGTTGATCGCGATCAGCAATGCGCGCCCTTCCTGCAGCACCTGGTCGGCGATGCGCAGATCCTGCGCCTCGAGCCCCAGCGTGGCGTCGAGCAGCAAGACGACGACCTCGGCGAAATCGACCGCGCGGCGTGCGTCGGCGACCGACAATTTCTCGAGCTTGTCCTGGACGCGGGCCTTCTTGCGCATCCCGGCGGTGTCGATCAGCCGCACCGGCCTTCCCCGCCATTGCCATTCGATCTCGATCGAATCGCGCGTGATGCCGGCCTCGGGGCCGGTGATCAGCCGTTCCTGCTCGAGCAGCCGGTTGATCAAGGTGGACTTGCCGGCGTTCGGCCGGCCGACGATCGCGAACCTGAGCGGATGCTCCTCCGTCTCCGGCTCGGCCTCGGGCTCCTGCTCGACATGGGGAAGGAGTTGCTCGAACAGGTCGACGACGCCCTCGCCATGCTCGGCGCTGATCGCGATCGGCTCGCCGAAACCCAGCGAATAGGCCTCCATCGTCCCGGCCTCGCCGGCCTTTCCCTCGGCCTTGTTCGCAGCGACGATCACCGGCGTGCTGCCGGTTCTCAGCCAGCGTGCGATCTCTTCGTCGAGCGGCGTGAGGCCGGCGCGCGCATCGATCAGGAACAAGGCGACGTTGGCCTCCGCGACGGCGGCGGTGGTCTGGGCGCGCATCCGGCCCGGAAGCGTGTCGGGATCCTCATCCTCGTAGCCGGCGGTGTCGATCACCCGAAAATCGAGGCCGAGCAGATGGGCATCGCCTTCGCGGCGATCGCGCGTCACGCCGGGACGGTCGTCGACCAGCGCCAGCCGCTTGCCGACGAGCCGGTTGAACAGGGTCGACTTGCCGACGTTGGGCCGGCCGACGATCGCGACGGTGGGAAGCTTCGCCATGGCGGCGCCCTGCCCCGTTGCCGCCCGGCGGTCAACCGGCGTGCTTTCCCCGCGCGTAACGGGGCACTCCTCGATCCGGCTCGCGCGGTCAGTAGGAGCCGAGCGCGCCGATGCAGTCGGCCCGGGACGATATGAATAGCGCCGCCGAAGTTAGCGCCAGGCCGACAGCTTCCCGTCGTCGCTGAGGATATAGAGCGTGTTGTCGGCGACGATCGGCGGCAGGGAGATGTCCTGCTTGGTCGCCGCCACCGACTGGACCTGGCCGTTCGCCGGCGAGACATTGACCAGCTCGCCGATCGAATTGACGAGGATCAGCCGATCGCCGGCAAGCAAAGGTCCACGCCAGTAGATCTGGCCTTTCTTGTCCTCTTCGTCGCGGAAGCGGCGCAACTGGCTGATCCAGCGCACCTTGCCGCTCGACCGGGCGATGGCGAGAAGCTGCGCCTGATCGGTTACCACGAAGATCCATTCGCCGGCCACCCACGGGTTCGACATGCCCGCCGCGTTGATTTCCCAGATGCGCTGGCCGGTGTTGAGCTCGAGCGCGACCATGCGGCCGCCCTGGCCGATCGCATAGACTCTCCCGGCGTCGATCACCGGATTGGCGTCGATGTCGGAAAGCGTTCCGACCACCGTCGAGATGCTCGTCCGTGCGAGCACGTCCTGCCACAGGCCGCGGCCGTTCTCATAGCGATAGGCGTTCAGCTCGCCCGATGAGAAGCCCGCAACCACCGTGCCCTGCGCGGCCGCCGGCGCAGCCGTTCCGAACACGCCCGCCAGCTCCACCGATCCCGATTCCTGCCACCGCGTCTTGCCATCGGCCGGGTCGAGCGCGAACAGCTGATTATCCTGGCTCACCACATAGACATTGTCGTTGGCGATGGTCGGCGCGCCGCGCAGCGGCCCGCCCGGCCGCACCCGCCAGATCTGCGCGCCGGTGGCGGCATCGAATGCCGCCGTGTCGCCAAGCCCGTTGGTCGCGTAGACGCGGCCGTTGTCGTAGCTGACGCCGCCGCCGAACAACAAGGCGCTGCTGCCGGTATATTCGCCGCTCCACAGGCTCATGCCGCCGCGGGTCTCCTTGGCATCGCCGACTTGCGCCCGCCATATCTGCCGACCATTGGCGGGGTCGAACGCGCGCAGGTCCGCCATCGCGTCGATGACGTAGATCTTGCCGCCGCCAACCACGGGCGCGGACGCGAGCCGGATACGGCTGTTGCCGCCCTGCCCGATGTCGATGCTCCACGCACGGCTCAGCGCAGTGCCGAGCGAGACATGGGTCATCGAATTGGCGGCATTGCCGCCCGGCTGCGGCCATTCGGCGTTGGCCACGGCCGGCGGAACGATCACCGCGACGTCGGCGAGCGCCGGATCGGCCTCGATGCTGGCTTCGGCGCTCAGCACGGCGATCCTTTCGCCCACGGTCGGGGTCTTCGGCTTGCCCTTGCCGTCGAACAGCCCGCAGCCGCCAAGCAGGGCAAGCGCGGCCACGGAGACAATCAATCGCTTCATTCGCTTACTTCCTTCATTGCCCCTTCGCCGCAGGCGTGGCCGCGCGGTCCTCGACCGCATCGACGCCAAGCGAGCTGGCCATCTCCCGTGCGCGCGAACGGATCGAACCCGGCACGTTTTCATCCTTTGCGATTGCCGCGAAGATCGGAGCGGCAAGCTCCGGCTTGCCGGCCTTCAAATGCGCTATCGCGATCATCTCGCCGGCGCTTCCGAACCAGGGATTGCCGGCGACCGCCAACGGCTTGAGCCGCTCGATCACCGCGGCCGGGGCAAGCGTGTCATATTCGAGCGCGGTCTGGCGGATCGTCGCGAGGTCGCGATAGGGCTGGGCGAAATCCTCGTCCTGCGCGACCGCCTTGTAGGTCGTGATCGCGGCTGCATCATTGCCGGTCTGGACGGCGACCGCCGCCTTGGTCAGCAGCGCCGCCGCGCGATAGCCGAGCCCGCCGTTTTTGGCGACTTCATCGAGCCTGGATTCGATCCCCTTGGTGCGGCCGCCGGCGATATCCTCGAAAATGCCGTTCAATGTCTCGGATTGCACGCCCGCGCGCTTTTCCTTTTCCTGCTGCCACCACAGGTAGCCGCCCACGGCGCCGAGGAACAACAGCACGAGGATGGCGGCGGCCACGCCATAGCGGCGCATCGCACGGCTGACCTGCTCGCGGCGAAGCTCTTCGTCGACCTCGCGGTAGAATGCTTCATTGTCCTTCGGCGTAACAGCCAAGACTTTCCTCCATCAGCGGGCCGGCAACCACGCCATTCCGGACAGCTTCACGCCTAGACAGGATGGAAGATGAACGGAAGATTGGCGGGCGGCGGATCGCTCCCGTTCCTCCTCTATCGAGGCTGTGCGTCAAACGGAAGGGACTTCGCCCGAGGGTCAGGACTCATTAGATGCACGTTCGTGATGGGGTCGAAGCGGGATGAGCCGCGAGGAAAGGTTCCGAAAGCGTAGCAGAGCTACGGTGAGGGGCCTTGACGACGCGGATCGCCCGCTTCGACCCCACCCCTTCGGGGCAAGGGGATATTTGGCCCCCGGCGGCGTTGCTCGATTGCCGGATAGCGCTGCTATCCGGCGCACTCGCGCCTGGCCAGGAACCAAATCTCCCCTTGTCACGAGCGTGCATCTAATGGGTCCTGACCCAAGGCCGCGTAGACCTGCTCGGCGCCGGGAAAGGCACGATCGCGAACCTCGGCCGCGTAGTCCGCGGCGGCGGCGCTGATCCGCGCGGCGAGATCGTCGAAGCGCTTCACGAAACGGGGCGTGCGCTCGAACAGCCCGAGCATGTCCTCGGTCACCAGCACCTGCCCGTCGCATTGCGCCGACGCGCCGATGCCGATCACCGGGCATTGCGCCGCGCGCGTCACGGCGATCGCAATCTCCTCGACCACGCCCTCGACGACGATCGCGAAGCTGCCCGCATCGGCAACCGCCTTGGCGTCCGCGACGATCTTCGCGGCTTCGGCCTTGTCGCGGCCGCGCGCGCCATATCCGCCGAGGACGTTGACCGCCTGCGGCGTGAGGCCGACATGGCCGATCACCGGAATCCCGCGCCGGGTGAGAAAGGCGATCGTCTCCGCCATCGCCTCGCCGCCTTCGAGCTTGACCGCGGCGGCGCCGGTTTCCTTTAGGATCCGCGCCGCGCTTTCGAACGCCTGCGCCGGGTTCGCCTCGTAGCTGCCGAACGGCATGTCGATCGCGACCACCGCATGCCAAGAGCCGCGTACGACCGCCGCGCCGTGCGCACACATCATCTCGAGGCTGACCGGGATCGTCGTGGGAAGGCCGTAGATCACCTGACCGAGGCTGTCGCCGACCAGCAGAAGGTCGCAGTGCGGATCGAGCAATTGCGCCATCCGCGCTGTGTAGGCCGTCAGCATGACGATCGGATCGCCGCCCTTGCGCCCACGGATCGCCGGCACGGTGAGGCGGCGCATCGGCGCCGGCGTCGGGTTGGCGCGGCTGGTCGACGTGTCGAGCGTGTAAGTGGACATCGCTGGGCTTTTAGCGACTCCCTCGGCGCTTTGCCAGAAAGCTCAGAGCAGCGCGCCGCGATAGCGGTCCGCATCGAACCCGACGAGCAGCCCGCCGGCGCCCTCGACCACCGGGCGGCGGATCATCGAGGGCTGCGCCACCATCAGCGCGATCGCCTTGACCTGGTCGAGATCCTGCTTCTGCGCATCGGGCAGCTTGCGGAAGGTCGTCCCGCTGCGGTTGAGCAGCCGCTCCCAGCCGACTTCCTCCGCCCAGCCGCGCAGCCTTTCGGCCTCGATCCCAGCGCTCTTATAATCGTGGAAGGCGTAGCCGACGCCATTGGCGTCGAGCCACGCGCGCGCCTTCTTGACCGTGTCGCAATTCTTGATGCCGTAGAGGGTGAGAGAAGGTGCGGCGTTCATAGGGTCCTCGGCTGCGTCGTCGCCGTTGCGATAATGTGCGGCTTCGCGATGGTCACGCGCTTCGCTCGGCGATCGCGGCCAGCTGGCTCAGGCAAGTGCCCCAGCCGTCGAAAAAGCCGGCCTCGTCGTGCATCGCGCGGTCGGCTGTGTTCTTGTGCATCACATGGGCGTCGACATTGGTCCCGTCGGGATGATCGGCAAAAGTGATGATCGCGGTGATGAAGGGCTGCTCCGCCGGCCGCCATCCGCCGGTGAGGCAGGTCGTGAAGACGATCCGCTCCGCCGGATCCACGGCGAGGAAGCAGCCGCTCATATGCGGCCTGAAAACGCCGTCCTCCTCGCTGATCCGGGTTTCGAACGCGCCGCCGGGCACGAGGTCCATCGCGTCGACCCGGCATTGCGCCGGGGCCGGGACCCACCACTGCTCGAAACGGGTGCGGTCCGCCCAGGCGCCCCAGACGGTGGACCGGGGCGCTGCGATCACCCGCGAGATCGTCAGGTCGAGTAGCGGATCGACGGAGCGGCTCATTGACGATTTCCTTTCGCTTCTTCGGTCGTGACGAATTGCTCGAGCCGCCCGATGCGGCCTTCCCAGAGCGCGCGTTGCTCCGAGAGCCAAGCTTCGGCGGCAGCGAAGCGCTTTTTCTCGATCGCGCAGGTGCGCACCCGGCCCTGCTTGCGCGTACGGATCAAGCCGCTCTGCTCGAGCGTGCGGATGTGCTTCATGAACGAAGGCAGCGCCATGTCGAACGGCTTGGCCAGGTCGCTGATGCTCGCAGGCCCTTGCCCGAGCCGCCCGAGCACAGCCCGGCGGGTGGGATCAGCGAGCGCCTGGAAGACGCCGTCCAGCGGTTCCGAATGCTTTTCCATATGGCTAAGTATCATGGCCCCGGCGCTTAGCGCAATGGCTAAGTAATGGAGCCGGTTTCGGTGACGGGGGCTCCTTCTAATGAAGAAGTTCGAACTGCGGCCGCCGCTGGAGGCCCATGTGTCATTGATAGCGAGCAACTATCAGGGGAGCTTCCGATGATGTCCGTTAGCCGACCGACGGCTCTCCGTTCGCCTAGGTTAGTAAGCGGACATTCAATCAGCTGCCCAACAGAGAAGAGCCTATGTCGTGGCCCACTGTGTCACGGCCCCATCCGCACCTGGCGCATTGCTTCGATCAGCCGCATCGGCTCCTCGCCGCGCGCGCGCCGACTCCGCGCTTCCGGCCCGGCGTCGACGACAATCAATCGCTCCGCCTCCGCTTCTTCAAACGCGCGCCAGTTGCCTGGGGAGAGCTGCTTGTTGCGGGACGCCGAGATTTCGATAGCCCAAGGGCGACGGCTTCGCGGCCAATCCAAGATCAGATCGATCTCATCCTGCCCGATGCGGTAGCCTCGCGCGCGGACGGCTATACCCGCCGCGCCGGCGAGCGCCGCGATCACGAACGCCTCCCATCGCTTCTCCTCCCAAACTTTGACGCGCGACACGTTCTCGCGACGTCGCTGAAGATCTGCTACCAAGGCGCTGTCTCGCCAATAGCGGAGCGGCGGCGGCGCGTCCGTGGCGTCGGGCCGGGTCCAGAGCGGTAGCGGGAACAGCAGCCCGCGCTGCTCGGCGACAGCAACGGCGCGTTCCAGGGTGGCGTTGTCCAGTCGGAGCGCGCGCTGCAGCTTGCCGAACCCCTGGCCGTTCAGTTCTGCGAGCAGTGGCCAAAACTGCGTGGGTTCGATAATCGAAGCCCGCTGGTCGAGGGGCAGCAGCGGCAGCCCTTCACGGAGCCAGCGCTCACGCCATTGCCGAGCTCGAAGTGCGGAACCCGCGTGCAGGCTTCCCGTGTATCCGCCGCGCGTAAAGTGCTGCGCAAGCGTGAACGGCCGCACGAACGGCATGGGCGCGTGCTCCACGCTGCCGATTATCGGCGCAGAGGACATCGCCACGCCGTAGAGAGCGCCGTGTGATGGCAGCCAGTCTTGCTCCGGGTCGAGAATCATCCCGGTCGTGACAGATCGAGAACGACGACCTGCACTCGCCCGGTCTTCGCTGCCGGGTGGGCGTCGAGGGCGGCTTGCAGCTCGGCGGCTGTGGTCGGCTTGGGCCCCCCGTCGGGTCGGGTGGGGACGTTGAACCGCAGTCCGAACCAAAAGACAAGAAAGACGCCCTGCTTTTCCGCCTGCCAATGGCCGGTGTAGAGGCGTTCCAGCTGGTGCTCGATGGCGATCCACAGGTCGGGGTGCTGCTGGCGCTTGGCCTCTACCGGCAGCCACAGCGCATCGTGATAGAAGACGACGTCGGCGCGCTTGCCCTCCGGCATGTCGGCCTCGTCCATCGGATAAATCGATAGGGGCGCAAGATGACCGCGGAGCAGTGTGACGACTAGGTCTCGGCAGTCATTCTCGCCGAGCGGCTGGTTTCCACTCCAGAACCAGCGGACCTCGTCCTCGGAGCTGCCGCGCAGTCGCCGACCGAGTTCCTGCAGCTCATCCACCACGATCGCACGAAGGTCCGCGATGCCGGCGGGCGGCCCCCCTTCGAGCACCGCCTTGATTTGCTCAAGCGTGGGGGGGCTATAGCTCTCGTCCGCCTGCTTCTGCCGCTGCTCGGCCGCAACGACGCGAAGTGCGGTAGTATAGCCGTCGGTGGGCGCGTCGCGCAGCTCGGCAAGCGCCCGTACGGCCTCGGGCGAAACGTCATTGCCCAACCGCTTGATTAACGACCAGAGATAGTCCGATGCGTCCCAGGGATTGGTATCACCAATCATCATTGACCTAGGCCGATCCGCGTTCGGCCAAATCGTCCGGAACGTCGCGATTACCCAAGCCACCTGGTCGACCGATAGGAAGGCGGGTGGCCCCTCGCCATCATCATGATAGCGTCGGCCGCCGATGCGGGCGCGCAAGTGCCAGAGCAGCTCGGGTTCAATCGGGTCCCGGAGCCGCGCCCGCGCCGTGTCGAAGTTGACGATCAGCGCGACCGCTTCCCAGTTGCGCCGCCGCTCGTCGTCCAGCACCTTCGCCTCGCGGTCGGCGAGCAGCACCCGAAGCGCGTGCCGACGGTTGGAGCGAATCAGCCGATCGACCATCTCGACCTCTGCCTCGGCCGACATGTCGGGAAAGCGGGTCAGCCAACCCTCGGCTAAGTCGGCGGCCAGACCGGCGTCATCCGCGCGCATGATCGCCCAAAGCCGGTCCACGTGCTGCACGCGCCGGCGCAGCTGCGGCTCAACAAAGAGCCGCGCCGCCCGTCTCCACTGCCCACGCCGCTTGAGCTCGGCCTCGAGCAGCGGCCCGAGTTCTCTTAGCCCGGCATGGTCGTCGATTGCCCCGTGCCAACATTCGAACAGCCCCGCCACCAAGCGCTCGCTGCTCAGCCCATCAAACGGCCGCTCCTGGGTTCGAACCCGCTCGGCGAGCGCGGCGACGATGACATCGGCCGCATGCCAACGCTTCGACTCGGCGAAGCTGCGCGCTATTTCAGCCGCGCGCGGGCGCGGCGGGCGGGCGCGGAGGAACGCTTCGAAACCCACCCGCGCCGCCGCCGCGACCTCCTCGCCCACCCACTCGGCCATCCGCTCATGCGCGGGCACGCCGTCGCCGATGTCGCTGAACCGTTTGAGGTACGCCTGGGCAAGGGGCAGGATCAGGCCATACTCCCCGGCCCTTACGCCTTCCATCTTGGCCAGGAACTCGCGGCGATGTTCTGCATGCTTGGCCGTTCGCTCGGCGTCGCGTTTACGCGTCCGCTCCTCCTCCTTGCGCTCCCACTCGGGCACAGGTCGCTCGGCGTTGGCTTCGATCCACGCGAGGTCTTCGGGCTCGCCGGCCGCGAAGCGCGCGGCCGCCTCGCGCAGCGGTCGTCCCTCTTCGCCCCAGGTGCGGCCCAGATCCAGAACTTCGCGCCAGCGCGGATCGGCTAAACTCATTGAATTCAGCAAAGCGACAACGTCGTCCTGCGTGGGATAGAGGTTGAGGGCGTCGCGATGGAGCGGCCAAGCTCGTTCGCGAACGTCCTTTCCGCTTACCTCGTCGATTAGAATGTGACGTTGAATGGCTTGGCGCACGGATGCGTTGGCCTTTAGCCAATCTGCTAGCTCCTTGCCCTGTTCTCGCCGGTAGGAGTTCTGCTCGCCGAACGGCTCAAGCCACCGCCAGAGCCGCAGCGGATCGACCGGATCACCATTTGCAAGCCGTTTCAGTACCAAGGCATATTGAAGGTCGATCAGCTCGTTCTCTTCGTACCCCGCGTGCTCGGGCAGCAGCTCTTCGGCATAGGCCGCGAAAAGATCGAGCAACCCGTCCAGCCGCGCGACGGGCACGTGCTTGGCGAAGCGGTAGAAGCCCATCACCGTGTTGCGCTCTGGCTCCGCTCCGATCGGACAAAGCGAGACGCCGTCGCGAGCTAGAATAATCGCGACGATCTGCTCGTCGCTAAGGGTCTCGAGACCAATGTCGTCGAGCAGTTCGTGCGCGAGCCGCAGGGAATCCTCGCGCGCCTGGCACCGCAGCTGCTCGAGCAGGGCGGGCCAGTCCTCGCCGCCGAGGCATACCAAAGCCATCGCGGATGGCTGGCGGATGCCATACGGCTGCGCCTCATCCAGCATAATCTGCCGCAGCAGGTGACGCAGCCCTTCGGCTGTAGCGGCGCCTTTTAGTTGCTGCAGGAGAAGAGTGCGCAGCCCAAATTCCGCGTTTGGATCGCGGACAACACGCTCCACCTCCGACATCAGCGGCGGGGTCACTAGCGATGCCGCGCGGTATTCGCGCCAGTCCAAGAAGCGGGGATTCTCGGAAGCGAGACGCTCCAGTGCGCCGAACAGCCGCCGCGCCTGATCGGCCGTCAATGCGTCCGCATCGCCATATTCGACGATCCCCATCGGGTCGGCCTCGATTACCGCGTCGGCTAAGTGGGGATCACGCGCCAGCCAGGCGTGGAGACCGCGGAGCGAGGCCGGCACGAGGCCGTGCGAGGAGAATTGTTCGAGCAGCCGCCGCCGCTTTGCCCGC
>NZ_JAKFCG010000054.1:0-20966 GCF_036677245.1 Sphingomonas sp. | reverse complement strand
GCCTGCTGCACCGCGCATTGGCGATACTGGCCGGGCGCGATCATGATCGTCCCCGCCCCGCCGCCGATCGATCCGACCGCGTCCTGCAGCCGCGAGAAACCCTTGCCGCTCTCCTGGACGACGAACGGCTTTTGCGAATCCTGGGCGGGCGCCGCTGCCGCACTGGCGGCGATGACGAGTGTCGCGATCAGCTTCTTCATAGCAAAGCTCCTTCCGACCGGCGCCTGGCTGGGCGCGGTGTCAGCGCGGCACAATAGGCCGGCGGAGCGTCACAGATCGCAGGAAAAGGGGGTTAATCGAGGTTCGGACGAAGCCAGCGCTCGGCCTGTTCCAGACTGACACGCCGGCGCGCCGCATAGTTATCGAGCTGGTCGGGGCCGATCCGCGCCACCCCGAAATATTGGCTGTCGCGGTGCCCGAAGTAGAAACCGGAGACGGCCGAAGCGGGGAGCATCGCATAGCTGCCGGTCAGCTCGATCCCGGCGGGATGCCCGCCCGGGCCGCCGCCGAGCATGTCGAACAGGATCGGCTTCAGGCTGTGATCGGGGCAGGCCGGATAGCCCGGCGCCGGGCGGATGCCGCGATATTGCTCGCGGATCAGATCCTCGTTCGAAAGCTGCTCGTCGGCGGCATAGCCCCACAAGGTGGTCCGGACATGCTGGTGGAGCCGCTCGGCAAAGGCTTCGGCGAAGCGGTCGGCGAGCGCCTTGAGCAAGATGTCCGAATAATCGTCATGATCGGCCTTGAAGCGCGCGAGATGCGGCTCGAGGCCGTGGATCGCGACCGCGAAGCCGCCAATCGTATCCTCGTCGGGGGCGATGAAATCGGCAAGGCACATGTTCGCCCTGCCTTCGCGTTTCTTGACCTGCTGGCGCAGGAACGGGAGCCGCACCTCGTCGTTGCGCGGCACCGCGATCACGTCGTCGCCCTCCCGGCGGGCACGCCACAGCCCGGCGACGCCTTTCGCGGTCAGCCATTTCTCGGCGATGATCCGGTCGAGCATCGCCTGGGCATCGTCGAACAACGGCCGCGCGCTCTCTCCGACCACCGGATCGTCGAGCACCGCCGGATAGGTGCCGGCAAGCTCCCAGGCGCGGAAGAACGGGGTCCAGTCGATGCAAGCGCGAAGGTCCTCGAGCGGCCAATCGTCGAAATGATGCAGGCCGGGCTGCTTCGGCGCCGACGCCTTTCCTTCAGGATCGAACGGGAAGGCGTTGGCGCGCGCCTCCTCGAGGCTCGACAGCTCGTTCTGGCCCTTGCCGGCGCGCGTGTCGCGCACCGTGGCGTAATTCTGCTTGGTCTCGCTGACGAACTTGTCGCGCAACGTGTCGGAAACCAGAGTCGAGGCGACGCCGACCGCGCGGCTCGCGTCGAGCACATGGATGACCGGGCCCTCATAGGCCGGGTCGATGCGCAGCGCGGTATGGACCTTGCTCGTCGTCGCGCCGCCGATCAGCAGCGGCAGCCGAAACTGCGCGCGCTCCATCTCGGACGCGACCGTCACCATCTCGTCGAGCGACGGCGTGATCAGCCCCGACAGGCCGATCATGTCCGCCTGATTCTCGTTCGCGGCCTGCAAGATGTCCTGCCAGGGCACCATCACGCCGAGGTCGATCACGTCGAAGCCGTTGCATTGCAGGACGACGCCGACGATGTTCTTGCCGATGTCGTGGACGTCGCCCTTGACGGTCGCCATGACGATGCGGCCCTTGCCCTGGGTCGAACCGTTCTTCTCCTTCTCCGCCTCGATGAACGGGATGAGATGCGCCACCGCCTTCTTCATCACGCGCGCCGACTTGACGACCTGAGGCAGGAACATCTTGCCCGATCCGAACAGGTCGCCGACGACGTTCATGCCGTCCATCAGCGGCCCTTCGATCACGTGGATCGGCCGCTCGGCCTCCTGCCGCGCTTCCTCGGCATCGGCGACGACGAACGCGTCGATGCCCTTGACCAGCGCATGCTCGAGCCGCTTCGCGACCGGCCAGCCGCGCCATTCGGCGGCGGCTTTCTCCTGCGCCGCATCGGTGCCGCGGAAGCGCTCGGCGAGCGCGACCAGCCGCTCGGTGGCATCGTCGCGGCGGTCGAGGATCACATCCTCGCAGGCCTCGCGCAGCTCCGGGTCGATCGTGTCGTAGACGTCGAGCTGCCCGGCATTGACGATCGCCATGTCGAGCCCGGCCGGGATGGCATGGAAGAGGAACACCGAATGCATCGCGCGGCGCACTGGCTCGTTGCCGCGGAACGAGAAGCTGAGGTTCGACAGGCCGCCCGAGATGCGGGCGTGGGGGCAGCGCGCCTTGATCTCGCGCGTCGCCTCGAGGAAGTCGAGCGCGTAGCGGCGATGCTCGTCGATGCCGGTCGCGATCGCGAAGATGTTGGGATCGAAGATGATGTCCTCGGGCGGGAAGCCGTCCTCGACCAGCAGCCGGTAGGCGCGCTCGCAAATCTCGACCTTGCGCTCCTTGGTGTCGGCCTGGCCGACGGTGTCGAACGCCATCACCACCACCGCGGCGCCATAATCGCGGACCAGGCGGGCGTGGCGCAGGAACTCTTCCTCGCCTTCCTTCATGCTGATCGAATTGACGATCGGCTTGCCCGACACGCATTTGAGGCCGGCTTCGATCACGCTCCATTTCGAGCTGTCGATCATGAACGGCACCCGCGCGATGTCCGGCTCGGCGGCGATCAGCTTGAGGAACGTGGTCATCGCCGTCTCGGAATCGAGCAGGCCCTCGTCCATGTTGATGTCGATGATCTGCGCGCCATTATCGACCTGCTGGCGCGCGACCTCGACCGCCGCCGCATAATCGCCGGCCATGATCAGTTTCTTGAACATCGCCGAGCCGGTGACGTTGGTGCGCTCGCCGATATTGACGAAGCTGCCGCTCGCTAAAATGGTCATGTTTATGGCGTTCAGGCAGCGAGGATCATCGGTTCGATGCCGGCAAGCTGCATGCGCCGGGGAACCTGCGGAATCGCGCGAGGCGGAAAGCCGCGCACCGCGTCGGCAATCGCCTTGATATGCGCCGGCGTGGTGCCGCAGCAGCCGCCGACGATGTTGACGATGCCCTGCTCGGCCCATTGCCGCACCTGCGCGCCGGTCGCCTCGGGCCCCTCGTCATATTCGCCAAGGTCGTTGGGCAGGCCGGCGTTGGGATAGGCCATCACCAACGTGTCGGCGATGTTCGAAAGCGAGGCGACATGCGCGCGCAATTGCTCGGCGCCGAACGAGCAGTTGAGCCCGATCGACAGCGGCTTGGCGTGCCGCACCGAGGCCCAGAACGCCTCGATCGAATGGCCCGAGAGATTGCGGCCCGAAAGATCGGTGACCGTCATCGACAGCATCATCGGCAGCGGCCGCCCGATCCGGGCCTCGACGACGCGCGTGGCGTGCACCGCCGCCTTGGCGTTCAACGTGTCGAACACCGTCTCGATCAGGATGAAATCGACGCCGCCCTCGACCAGCGCCTCGATCTGCTCGACATAGACGTCGCTCACCCCGTCGAAATCGACCTCGCGATAGCCGGGATCGTTGACGTTGGGCGACAGCGACAGGGTCTTGTTGGTCGGCCCGAGCGCGCCGGCGACGTAGCGCTGTCGCCCGTCCTCGGCCTGATGCCGCTCCGCGACCTCGCGCACGATCGCAGCCGCCGCCAGATTGATGTCGCGGACGAGGTGCTCGGCGCCATAATCGGCCTGGCTGATGCGATTGGCGTTGAAGCTGTTGGTCGCGAGCACGTCCGCCCCGGCGGTCGCGAAATCGTCGACGATCGCCGAGATCAGATCGGGCCGGGTGATGTTGAGCAGATCGTTGTTGCCCTTCTGGTCGCGCGCGAGCTCGAGCCCGCCGCGATAATCGGCCTCGTTCAGGCGGCGCGTCTGGATCTGCGTCCCGAATGCGCCGTCCTTGATCAGGATGCGCTCGGCGGCCGCAGCCCTAAGCTGTTCGTCGATTCTCACTGGGGACCTCTTTGGGGCGCAGACCGAGCAGGTGGCAGATCGCGTAGGAAAGCTCGGCGCGATTCAACGTGTAGAAATGAAAGTGGCGGACGCCGCCGGCATAAAGCTGCCCGCAAAGCTCGGCCGCCACCGTCGCGGCGACGAGATGGCGCGCGGCGGGGAGATTGTCGAGCCCCTCGAACAGCCGGTCCATCCACGCCGGGATGCTCGCGCCGCACATGCCGGCGAACTTGCGCGTCTGGGCGACGTTCGACACCGGCAGGATGCCGGGCACGATCTCGGTCGCGATTCCCGCCGCCGCCGCTTCGTCCCGGAAGCGGAAGAAGCTGTCGGGCGAGAAGAAGAATTGGGTGATCGCACGGTCGGCACCGGCGTCGACCTTGGCCTTGAGATTGTCGAGATCAGCGGCCTTATCGGCCGAATCGGGATGGCATTCGGGATAAGCGGCGACCGAAATCTCGAACGGGGCGATCTTCTTCAGCCCTTCGACCAGCGCTGCGGCATTGGCAT
This sequence comes from Sphingomonas sp., assembly GCF_036677245.1. GTDB lineage: Bacteria > Pseudomonadota > Alphaproteobacteria > Sphingomonadales > Sphingomonadaceae > Allosphingosinicella. The sequence goes on along the minus strand of NZ_JAKFCG010000054.1, from coordinate 16,493 downwards.
AGCCGCCCGGGTGCGGCTCGAAGGGGGTGCCGACCTCGGCCGCGTCGCCGCGCAGCGCGACGATATGGCGGATGCCGGCATCCCAATATTCGCGCGCGATGTCGTCGATCTCGCCCCGGCTCGCGCCGACGCAGGTGAGATGCGCGGCCGGCGCAAGCGAGGTTTCGCGGGCGATCCGCTCGACGGTGGCATGGGTTCGCGCGCGCGTCGATCCGCCCGCGCCGTAGGTGACCGAGACGAAGCGCGGCTGCAGCGGCTCGAGCGTCTCGACCGAAGCCCACAATGTCTCCTCCATCTTCTCGCTCTTGGGCGGGAAGAATTCGAACGACACGTCGATGTCGCCGGCGACATCCTCGAACAACGGCTTGGCAAGGCGTTCGATCGAGGGAGCGATCGAAGTGCCGATTGCGGCGCTGCTGCTCATGCCACCACCTTCAGCCGCGCTTCGCTCTGCTCGCCGGCCCAGATGGTGACGGTCAGCTCACCGCCCTGGAGATGCTCGACGACTCGTCCCTGCAGCCCGGCGGCCTCGAGCCACTTGAGCATCGCCTCGTCGGCGAAACCGAGACGAGCATGCGCGTCGCGCGCGCGCAGCTCCTCGCGGTCGTGCGGCGCGAAATCCACGATCAGCAGGCGCCCGCCGGGCGCGAGCAGGCGCGCCGCTTCGCTCACCGCCGCCGCCGGCTGCTGCGCATAATGGAGCACCTGGTGGATGATCACCGTGTCCGCCGATGCGGACGGCAGCGGCAAGGCGTACATGTCGCCCTGGCGAAGCTCGGCCTCGAGCCCGGCCTCGGCCAGCTTGGCGCGCGCGACCCTCAGCATGTCCGGCGAGCGATCGATCCCCAGCGCCTGCTCCGCATCGCGCCCGAACAACTCGATCATCCGCCCGGTGCCAGTGCCGATGTCGACCAGCCGCCCGACCGCCCGATCGGCAAGCGCGCGGGCGATCGCGGCCTCGACCTCGGCCTCGCCGACGTGGAGCGAGCGCAGCTCGTCCCAGTCGGCGGCGTGGCGCGCGAAATAACGCACCGCCGCGGCGGCACGATCGGCGCGTACCGCGGCCAGCCGCGCCGCGTCCGCGACCGTCCACGGATCCTCGCCGTAGCTCTCGGTCCAGCGATCGAGCAAGGCGAACAAAGGCGCGACCCGCCCGCTCTCGCCGACGCTGAGGAACACCCAGCTCCCCTCCTTGCGCCGCTCCGCGAGCCCGGCGTCGATCAATATCTTGACGTGGCGCGAGACTCTCGGCTGGCTCTGGCCGAGCACCTGGGCGAGTTCGCCGACCGAAAGCTCCATCGCGCGCAGCAGCGCGATGATGCGCAGGCGCGTCGGATCGGCAAGCGAACGGAAGGTCTCGGCAGCGTGAAACATCGACTTAAGGATATAAAGATATCTTTATATGCGTGCAATAGCCGAGAGGCCGCGCTTTTTTTGACTCGCGGAGCCGATCGCGCCCGTTAACGATGTTCCCTGTGGAAACAACGGCATGCCGCAGATTGACTACTAAATAGGTAGACATGCCGTTCCATGTCACGTAAATCAGGCCTTGCTGGAACGTTGCAGCAATGCTTCAACGCCTCGCCCAGCATTATTTAATGCTCCACTGAGGGGGTTTACCCATGAAGAAGATTGCTCTGACCATCGCCGCCGTTGCTTCGCTCGGCCTGACCGCCTGCGGCGGCAACGACGCTGCAACCGAAGCCAACACCACCGCCGTCGATCTGAACGCCACCGACGAAGCCGTCACCGACGTCAATGCGGCGACCGACGCCGCCGTCGACAATGCGCTCGACAACGCGGCTGCCGCTGCCGGCGAGGCTTCTGAAGCCGCCGACAACGCCGCCGAGAACGTTGCTGAGGCTGCCGACGCCGCCGCGCACTAATCGTCGCGATCAGCGAGACTAAAGGGTCGCGCGCCTCCGGGTGCGCGGCCTTTTTTCTTTTGGCGATGAGGTCGTTCGCAAACCCGATGCGTCATAGCGTGATTGCCGAAGCAGTCAGCGCGCACCGGCTCCCTCGCATTCTTGAAATTCATTACGACAGCGCGTGCTTGGTGGCCCATCGCATCCGTGAAGCCCGGGGTCCGGTTACTTCGGCGGCCCCAAACTTTGTGCTAAAGGTCAGGTCGTCATGGCTGATCGGCACAACACCCAGTCGACAAGTTCAAGGACACCGCTTGCAAGCTTGAGTGCCACGATGATGAGAAGCCTCAAAGAGCGCTGCGAAAGGCGGTGACGGTTAGCCGTTGGAGAAGCCAGAGCATGGCAAGTGAGCGTCAGGCCCATTGGCAGGGTGTTTACACCACGAAGGGTTCCGACGCCGTCAGCTGGTTCCAGCCCTCGCCAGAACCCTCCCTGCGGATGATGGACGCACTTGGCATCAAGGCCCCTGCGAGCCTGATAGATGTCGGCGGCGGCGCCTCCACCCTCGTCGACGAATTGGTCGCGCGAGGCTTCAAGGTCACCGTCCTGGACATTGCCGACGCCGCTTTGGCGATTTCTCGGGAGCGCCTAGGCGAGGCGGCCAAGGGGGTCGAGTGGCGGGTTGTGGACATCACGATCTGGCGGCCGGATCGGGTTTACGATGTCTGGCATGACCGCGCCGTGTTCCACTTCCTCACCGAGGCCGGGGACCGCGAGCGCTATATTGCCGCATTGAAGGCTGGCCTCGCTCCCGGCGGTGCCGCGATCTTTGCGACTTTCGCTGAGGACGGGCCAGAGCGGTGCAGCGGCCTGCCCGTGGTGCGCTATAGCGCCGATACGCTCGCCACCGAGCTTGGGCCAGATTTTGCGCTCGCCCACCACACACGCGAGACGCATTTGACGCCGTGGGGCTCAGAACAGTCATTCACTTGGGCCGGCTTCCGACGGGCCGCATAACTCCGGGTCTGTAAACGACGCCATCGCCTTTTCTTTGCCCGGTTTCGCGAAGCGGTTGAGCCTGCGCACGGCAGAGCATAGGTCTGGGCAGCGACAAGGGGAGACGACCATGAAACGCAGATGCGGGACGACGGGGATTATCGTTGCCATGGCCGCGCTGGCCGGCTGCGGCGGCGGCGACGAGGCCGGCGGCGTGAGCCGCGAGGAAGCGCAGCAGCTCAACGAGGCGGCAGAGATGCTCGATGCATCGCCTGACAGTCTGGTCGCCAGCGACGAGGCGATGCTCGGCAACGGCGATACTGCGGTCGCGAGCGAAGCAACGGCAAACGATGCCGCCAACTCGGCAACGGATGCCCCGGCGCAATAAGCCCGGCGGCATCGATGCCGAGCATGACATGAAAAGACGATATGAAAAAAGGCCGGGGATCGCTCCCCGGCCTTCTTTTCGTCAGCAATGAGCGTGGACTTAGAAGTCCATGCCGCCCATGCCGCCCATGCCGCCACCGCCGGGCATGCCCATCGCGGGCTTGTCCTCGGGAAGCTCGCTCACGGCGGCTTCGGTGGTGATCAGCAGGCCGGCGACCGAAGCCGCGTCCTGGAGCGCCGTGCGAACGACCTTGGTCGGGTCGATCACGCCGGCAGTGACCAGATTCTCATAGACTTCGGTCTGCGCGTTGAAGCCCATCGTCTGGTCTTCGCCGTCGATCAGCTTGCCGGCGACGACCGCGCCGTCATGGCCTGCATTCTCGGCGATCTGGCGGAGCGGCGCCTGGAGCGCACGGCGGACGATGTCGATGCCGCGCGTCTGGTCGTCGTTCTGGCCGGCGAGGCCCTGCAGCGCCTTGGTGGCGTAGAGCAGAGCGGTACCGCCGCCGGGAACGATGCCTTCCTCGACCGCGGCGCGGGTCGCATGAAGCGCGTCGTCGACGCGGTCCTTGCGCTCCTTGACCTCGACCTCGGACGAGCCGCCGACCTTGATCACGGCAACGCCGCCGGCGAGCTTGGCGAGACGCTCCTGGAGCTTCTCACGATCATAGTCGCTGGTGGTGTTCTCGATCTGCTGGCGGATCGCCTCGACCCGGCCCTTGATCGCGTCGGCATTGCCGGCGCCGTCGACGATCGTCGTATTGTCCTTGTCGATCGTGACCCGCTTCGCCTGGCCGAGCATATTGACCGTGACGGTCTCGAGCTTGATGCCGAGATCCTCGCTGATCATCTCACCGCCGGTCAGGATCGCGATGTCCTCGAGCATCGCCTTGCGGCGATCGCCGAAGCCCGGCGCCTTGACGGCCGCGACCTTGAGGCCGCCGCGCAGCTTGTTGACCACGAGGGTGGCGAGCGCCTCGCCCTCGATGTCCTCGGCGATGATCAGCAGCGGACGGCCCGACTGGACGACCGCCTCGAGAATCGGCAGCATCGCCTGGAGGTTCGACAGCTTCTTCTCGTGGATGAGGATGTAGGGGTCGCTGAGCTCGACCTGCATCTTCTCCGGGTTGGTGATGAAATAGGGGCTGAGATAGCCGCGGTCGAACTGCATGCCCTCGACGACGTCGAGCTCGAACTCGAGACCCTTGGCTTCCTCGACGGTGATCACGCCTTCCTTGCCGACCTTCTCCATCGCCTCGGCGATCTTCTCGCCGACGACGGTGTCGCCATTGGCCGAGATGATGCCGACCTGGGCGATCTCGTTAGAACCCGAAACCGGCTTGGAGCGCGCTTTCAGATCCTGGACGACCTTGATCACGGCGAGATCGATGCCGCGCTTGAGGTCCATCGGGTTCATGCCCGCGGCGACCGACTTCATGCCCTCGCGAACGATCGACTGGGCGAGGACGGTGGCGGTGGTGGTGCCGTCGCCGGCGAGATCGTTGGTCTTCGAGGCGACCTCGCGCAGCATCTGCGCGCCCATGTTCTCGAACTTGTCCTTAAGCTCGATTTCCTTGGCGACGGTGACGCCGTCCTTGGTGATGCGCGGTGCGCCGAACGATTTGTCGATCACCACGTTGCGGCCCTTGGGGCCAAGCGTCACCTTCACCGCATCGGCGAGGATGTCGACGCCGCGCAGGATCCGCTCACGGGCGTCACGCGAAAAGCGTACGTCTTTCGCTGCCATGATTATAACCTCTTCTTTCTGACTTTAATGGGAATGCCGGTTTCAGCCGACGATGCCGAGGATGTCGCTTTCCTTCATGATCAGAAGGTCTTCGCCATCGACGCGAACTTCCGTGCCCGACCATTTGCCGAACAGGATCCGGTCGCCTTCCTTGACGTCGAGCGGGGTGACCTTGCCGTCTTCCGCGCGCGCGCCGGCGCCGGCGGCGACAACTTCGCCCTCTTGCGGCTTTTCCTTGGCGGTATCCGGGATAATAATGCCGCCGGCCGTCTTCTCTTCGGCCTCTACGCGGCGTACGAGCACCCGGTCGTGGAGCGGACGAAACTTCATGCGCGTCACCTTCCATATTGATGCGACAGCCCGCGCTAGGTCTGGGAACTGATCGCTGAGTTGAACCTTGTTAGCACTCGTCCAGCGTGAGTGCTAAGTCGGGGATGTAGTCCTCGTTCATCGCGCGTCAAGCCTCGCGCGCATTTTTTCCGGTCCGTCGCTCCGTACCCGCCGCGTCAGCGGCACCAGGCAGGCGGCGCGAAAACCGCCGGACCACGGAGCCGTCGGAGATTTACAGCATCGCCCTGCTCCGTTAGCGCTTCCGCTTTAGCGAGGGTGACGATGCGGTTTGTCGGCAAGGTCTGGCGGTTCCTCGTTGGAGTGAAGGACGGGCTCGTCCTGCTCCTGATGATCTTGTTCTTCGGATCGCTCTATGTCGCGCTGTCCGCGGCTCCGACGATTGGGGCGGGTGAGCATGGCGCCTTGCTGCTCGATCTCGACGGCCCGATCGTCGAGGAACCCGCCACCGCCTCGCCGTTCGAGATCGTCAGCGGCGTCGCGCTGCCGCGCGAATATCGGCTGCGCGACGTCGTCAATGCGCTGCGGACCGCCGCGACCGATGACCGTGTCGAAGCGGTGGTGCTCGACCTCGACATCTTTTCGGGCGGCGGCCAGGTCGCTCTCTCGGACGTCGCCGCGGCGATGGACGTGGTGCGCCGCGCAAAGAAGCCGGTGCTCGCTTTTGCGAGCGGCTACACCGACGACAGCTATCAGCTGGCCGCGCACGCCAGCGAGATCTGGCTCGACCCGCTGGGGGCGGTCGCGATCACCGGGCCGGGCGGCGCCAGCCTCTATTTCAAAGGCCTGCTCGACAAGCTCGGCGTGACCGCCAACGTCTACAAGGTCGGCACCTACAAAGCGGCAACCGAGCCGTTCACGCGTAACGATATGTCCCCCGAAGCACGCGAATCGATCCAGGCGATCGCCACCGCTTTGTGGGACAATTGGCGAAACGAGGTCCAGCGCGCGCGCCCCAAGGCGAAGCTCGCCGCCTATATCGCCGATCCGGCAGCCTTGATCGCGCGCAGCGGCGGCGACATGGCCAAGGGTGCGCTCGCGGCGGGGTTGGTCGACCGCCTCGGCGACCGGACGGCCTTCGGCAGGAGAGTCGCCGAGATCGTCGGCAGCGACGATGACGACGTGCCCGGCAGCTTCAGGACATTGGGCCTGGGCGCCTGGACCCGCGAGAAACCCGCCGGCGATTTGGACGGCGAGATCGGCGTGCTCACCGTCGCCGGCGAGATCGTCGACGGCGATTCGGAGGCCGGGACCGCCGGCGCGGAGACGATCGCCAAGCTGCTTGCCAAGGGAGTCGACGAAAAGAATCTGAAGGCTCTGGTCGTTCGCGTCGATTCGCCCGGGGGCTCTGTGTTCGCTTCGGAGCGCATTCGCCGAGCGATCCTCGATGCCAAGGCGAGCGGGCTCCCGGTGGTCGTCTCGATGGGCTCGGTCGCAGCGAGCGGCGGCTATTGGATCGCGACGGCCGGCGATCAAGTCCTTGCCGAGCCGAGCACGATCACCGGCTCGATCGGCGTGTTCGGGATTATTCCCAGCTTCCAGGGGACGCTGACGAAGCTCGGCCTGGGTGCCGACGGCGTCAAGACCACGCCGCTCAGCGGCGAACCGGACTTGCTGCGCGGTCCCTCGCCCGAAGCGGGCCGCCTCATCCAGATGAGCGTCGAGCAGATCTACCGGCGCTTCCTCACTTTGGTCGCGGCGTCACGCAAGCTCCCCGTCCAGCGGATCGACGAAATCGGCCAGGGCCGGGTGTGGGATGGCGGAACGGCGCACCAGCTGGGGCTGGTCGACCGCTTCGGCTCGCTCGATCAGGCGATCGCGGAGGCCGCGCGCCGCGCCAGGCTCGATCCCGCCACGGCCAAGCCGGTGTTCCTCGACCGCGAGCCGTCGCTGTTCGCATCCTTGTTCGGCTCGGTCGACGAAGAAGAGGAGGACCAGCAGGCGCGCGACGTGTTCAGCAGGGTCGCCGCCCGATCCTCGCTGACGCTTGCGCGCGCCGTCACCGACGCCGAGCGGCTGGTTGCCGGCCCGGCGCTTCAGGCGCGCTGCCTGCAATGCCCGCCGTCGGCATCACGCCGCATCGGCGCCGCCAAGCGCGATCGACTGCAGGCCATGCTCGGGTTGCTGATGCCGTGATCCGCCTGCGTGCGGCGACGCCCAAGGATGCTGCCGCCATCGCTTCGATCTACGCGCCGTTCGTGACCGATAGCGCGATCTCGTTCGAGACCGAGCCACCCGACGCGGCAGGGATCGCTGCGCGCATTTGCACCGACAACGGCGTCTATCCGTGGTTCGTCGCGACCGAAGACGAAAGTGTCGTCGGTTATGCTTATGCGACCCGCTTCCGGGCGCGCGAGGCCTATCGCTTCACGGTCGAGACGAGCGTCTATGTCTCGCCGAGCGCGCAACGGCACGGGATCGCCTCCCTTCTCTACCGGCGGCTGCTCGACACGCTCGAAGCGCAGGGCTTCACCCAGGCGATCGCCGCGATCGGGCTCCCCAACGAGGCGAGCGTGGCGTTCCACGAAAAGCTCGGCTTCGAGGAGGCCGGCGTCTATCACAACATCGGCTACAAGCTCGGGCGCTGGCACGACGTCGGCCTGTGGCAGCGTCCGCTCGCCGCCCCGACAGTGCCGCCGCGCGAGCCGCGGCCGTTCGCCGGGCTAGAGTGAAGGTGCCTCAGCCCCGATAGATGGGCAGGCCCCAACCCTTGCGGATCGCCGCGCCGCGCAGCAGAAAGCCGGCCGATGCCGCGACGATCGCGGCCGGCAACCCCGGCACGCCGGCCAGCAGCAGCCCGACCATCAGCGCCGACGCCAGCGCGGCGGCCGTGACGTAGAGCTCCGGCCGCATCAGGATCGACGGCTCGCCGGCGAGGACATCGCGGATGATCCCGCCGAGGCACGAGGTGAGCACGCCCAGCGCGAAGGCGGGGATCGGCGCCACGCCAAAAGCGAGCGCCTTGGCGGCACCGAATGTCGCATAAGCGGCGAGGCCGGCGGCATCGAGCCAAAGCAGCGCGCCTCCGCTCCACAGCCGCGCCGGAGTCAGCCAGACCGCCAGCGCCGCGCCAAGGCAGATCAGGATCGGCGCGTTCTCGAACACCCAGAACACCGGCGCCCCGATCAGGAGGTCGCGCGCGGTGCCCCCGCCGACTGCGGTCACGACGGCAAAGAAGATGAAGGTGACCAAAGTCTGCCTTTTGGCCGCAGCCACCACCGCCCCCGACAGCGCGAACACCGCGAGCCCGACCAGATCCATCCACTCGAGCAAAGGGACGATGTTGAACGGAGCGGCCATCTCGCTTGCTTATCCACTTGCGGGACGCCTGCAAAACTCCGTTCGCGATTCCTCCCCTGCATTTGCAGGGGAGGGGGACCACCCGCAGGGTGGTGGAGGGGCATTTCGTGAAGGGCGCCCCTCCACCGCTACGCGGTCCCCCTCCCCCAGAAAACAAGGGAGGATTCGTTCAATCCCTCCCGCAAACGGGAGGGAAGACTAGATATGGATCGGCTTGCCGGTCACCGCCATCGCCGCTTCCTTGATCGCCTCGCTGTGGGTCGGATGCGCGTGGCAGGTGTAGGCGATGTCTTCCGAGGTCGCGCCGAACTCCATCGCCTGCGCCGCCTGGGCGATCATCGTGCCGGCAAGCGAGGAGATGATGTGGACGCCGAGCACCCGGTCGTTGCGCGCATCGGCGACGATCTTGACGAAGCCTTCGGTGTCGCGGTTGGTCTTGGCCCTGCTGTTGGCGAGGAACGGGAACTTGCCGACCTTGATCTCGCCCCTCTCGCGCGCCTCTTCCTCGGTCAGGCCGACGGAGGCGATCTCGGGATGCGTGTAGACCACCGCCGGGATGACGGCGTGATTGACGATGCCGGTGAGGCCGGCGATGTTCTCGGCGACCGCGACGCCCTCGTCCTCCGCCTTGTGCGCGAGCATCGGCCCCGGCGTCACGTCACCGATCGCCCATATACCGGAGACCGGGGTGGCAAAGCGCTGATCGACCTCGATCTGGCCGCGCTTGTTGGTGGCGAGGCCCGCCGCGTCTAGGCCCAGCCCTGCGGTGTTCGGCCGACGGCCGATCGAGACCAGCACTCTATCCGCCTCGAGCGCCTCCGCCGCCCCACCCGCGGCGGGCTCGAGCGTCAGGCTCACGCCCTTCGCGGAGACCTTGGCACCAGTGACCTTGGTCGACGTGCGGATCTCCAGACCCTGCTTGGCGAACAATTTGCGCGCTTCGCTGCGCACCTCGCCGTCCATGCCCGGAAAGATCTCGTCGAGATACTCGACGACGGTGACCTTCGCGCCGAGCCGCCGCCAGACCGAGCCGAGCTCGAGCCCGATCACGCCGCCGCCGATCACGACGAGATGCTTGGGCACCTCCGGAAATGCCAGCGCGCCGGTCGAATCGACGATCCGCTCCTGGTCGATCTCGACACCAGGCAACGGCGTGACCGACGAGCCGGTGGCGATGACGATGTTGGCGGCGGTGACCGGCTTGCCGCCGACCTCGACCCGATCGGCGCCGGTGAAGCGCGCCTCGCCCTTCAGCCAATCCACCTTGTTCTTCTTGAACAGGAAGGCGATGCCGCCGGTCAGCTCCTTGACCGCCTTGGCCTTCTCGGCCTGCATCGCCTCGAGGTCGAGCTCGACCTTGCCGAGCTTGACGCCGAATTTCGCGAGCGTGCCGCTGCTCGCCTCCGCATAAAGCTCCGAGGCGTGGAGCAGCGCCTTCGACGGGATGCAGCCGACGTTGAGGCAGGTGCCGCCGAGCGTCTCGCGGCTTTCGACGCAGGCGGTGCGAAGCCCCAGCTGGGCCGCGCGGATCGCCGCGACATAGCCGCCTGGGCCGGCGCCGATCACCAGCACGTCATAATCAAAGTCCGCCATCCTGCGCTCGCTCCTTACCGTTCGTGCTGCGCCTGTCGAAGCGCCTTACTTACTTTGTCCCGATCGGAAGAAGAGTGGCTTTCGGCAGGCTCGCGCCGAACGGGTCGAGGCTATTAGAGGTCGATCAGCAACCGCGTCGGATCCTCGATCGCTTCCTTGACCCGCACCAGGAAGGTGACCGCCTCGCGGCCGTCCACCAGGCGGTGGTCGTAGGAGAGCGCGAGATACATCATCGGCCGCGCGACGATCGCGCCGTCGCGGACCACCGGCCGCTCCTCGATGCGGTGCATGCCGAGCACCGCCGACTGCGGCGGGTTGATGATCGGCGTCGAAAGCAAAGATCCGAAGATGCCGCCGTTGGAGATGGTGAAGGTGCCGCCCTTCATGTCGTCCATCGTCAAGGTCCCGTCGCGCGCGCGCCTGCCGAAATCGGCGATCGTCTGCTCGATCTGCGCGAACGAGAGGCGTTCGGCGTTGCGGATCACCGGGACGACGAGCCCGTTGGGGCCGGAGACCGCCACCGAGACATCGACATAATCGTGGTAGACGATCTCGTCGCCTTCGAGATAGGCGTTGACCGCGGGCACGTCGCGCGCGGCGAGGCACGCCGCCTTCACGAAGAAGCCCATGAAGCCGAGCTTGATGCCGTGCTTCTTCTCGAACAGATCCTTGTACTTGGCGCGCGCCTCGATGACTCCACTCATGTCGACGTCGTTGAACGTGGTCAGCAAAGCCGCCGTGTTCTGCGCCTCCTTGAGACGCGTCGCGATCGTCCGGCGAAGGCGCGTCATCCGCACCCGCTCCTCGCGACGCTCACCGCCTGGCGCCGCGACGGCCGCGGAAGCGGCGGCCGGAGCTGCAGGCGGCGGGGCTTGAGCCGCGGCAGCAGGCTGCTGAAGCGCTGCCGGCTTGCCCGGTTGCGCAGCGGCGGCAAGCACGTCGTCCTTGGTCAGGCGGCCGTCCTTACCGGTGCCCTTGATCTGCGACGGGTCGAGGCCGTGCTCGAGCACCAGCCGGCGCACCGCCGGCGACAAGGTGAGCGGCGCATCGCCGTGATATTCGGCTTCGTCGTCGGTCGGCTCGGGCGCGTGGGGGGCGTGCGGGGCGGTCTTGACCGCGGGAGTCTCGCCGGGGCCGGCGGGATTGACCGGGCTCGCCTCGACCGCGGCCGCGGCGGCTCCGGCCACCTGGTCGGTCTCGACCCGCGCGATCACCGCGCCGACCGCGACCGTGTCGCCTTCGCCGACCAGCTGCTGGCCCATCACGCCGGCGACCGGCGAGGGCACCTCGACCGCGACCTTGTCGGTCTCGAGGCTGGCGACCGGCTCGTCGGCCTTGACCGGATCCCCCGGCTTCTTGAGCCACTGGCCGAGCGTCGCTTCGGTGATCGATTCCCCCAGCGGCGGGACGGTTACGTCAATCGGCATTTCTCTTCCTTCTTGCGAGCGTCCGCCCGATCGGACGGACCAGCGCGCTTCCCTATTTGCCTATCCGGCTTTTCGCTGCGGCGCCGCTTCGCTCTTGTGGCCGAGCGCGCTGGCGATCAGCGCCGTCTGTTCCGCCGCGTGCCGTTTGGCGAGGCCCGTCGCCGGCGAGGCGGAAGCGCCCCGGCCCGCATAGCAGGCGCGCCGCGGAGCGACACCGGCCTCGGCCAGGCATTGCTCGATGAACGGCTCGACGAAGAACCAGCCGCCGTTGTTCCGCGGCTCCTCCTGCGCCCACACCACCTCTTCGAGGTTGGTCATGCGCTTGAGCCGGACCACCAGCGGCTCCGACGGGAACGGGTAGAGCTGCTCGACCCGCACGATCGCCGTGTTGCGATCGCCCGCCTTGTCGCGCGCTTCGATCAGGTCGTAGGCGACCTTGCCCGAGCAAAGCACCAGCCGCCTCACGTCCGCGTCGGCCGGCGCCGACGGATCCGAAAGGATGCGCATGAAATGGCTCTCGCCGCTGAAGTCTTCCAGGGTCGAGACGGCCATCTTGTGGCGCAGCAGCGACTTGGGCGTGACGATCACCAGCGGCTTGCGGAAATCGCGGTGCATCTGGCGCCGCAGGATGTGAAAGTAATTGGCCGGGGTCGTGCAATTGGCGACCTGCAGATTATCCTCGGCGCAAAGCTGGAGGAAACGCTCGAGCCGCGCCGAGCTATGCTCCGGCCCCTGGCCTTCATAGCCGTGCGGGAGCAGCATCACGAGCCCGCTCGCGCGCAGCCACTTGGCTTCGCCCGAGGCGATGAACTGATCGATGATCACCTGTGCGCCGTTGGCGAAATCGCCGAACTGCGCCTCCCACAGCGCCAGGGTGCGCGGATCGGCAAGCGAATAGCCGTATTCGAAGCCGAGCACGCCGAACTCCGAAAGCGGCGAATCGCGCACCTCGAAGCGGCCGCCCTCGATCCTGGTCAGCGGGATATATTTGGTGCCCCTGGTCTGATCGACCCAGACCGAGTGGCGGTGGCTGAACGTGCCGCGGCCGCTGTCCTGGCCCGAAAGCCGGACGTCATACTCCTCGTCGATCAAGGTGCCGAACGCGAGCGCCTCGGCCGTCGCCCAGTCGAAGCCCTCGCCGGTGCGGAACATCTCGCGCTTCGCCTCGATGATCCGGGCGAGCGTCTTGTGGACGTCCAGCCCCTCGGGGATCGTCGTCAGGGTCTCGCCGATCGCGCACAACTTGGCTTTGTCGACCGCGGTCGAGGTGTTGCGCCGCTCGGTCTCGGGCGTGCCGGGCTTGCCGAGACCCGACCAGCGGCCCTCGAACCAGTCGGCCTTGTTGGGCAGATAGGATTTGGCGGCCTCGAACTCGCCTTCGAGCAATGCGGTGAACTCCGCGACCTGCGATTCGAGCCAGTTCGCGTCGATCACCTTCTCGCCGATCAGCCGCTGGCTGTAGATTTCGGAGATCGGCGGATGCTGGCGGATCGCCGCATACATCAATGGCTGGGTGAAGCTCGGTTCGTCGCCCTCATTGTGGCCGAAGCGGCGGTAGCACCACATGTCGATGACGATGTCGCGCTTGAACTGCTGGCGATATTCGATCGCGATCTTGCAGGCGAAAGTCACCGCCTCCGGATCGTCGCCATTGACGTGGAGGATCGGCGCTTGGACCGACTTGGCGATATCCGAGGGATAGGGCGACGAGCGCGCGAACTGCGGCGAGGTGGTGAAGCCGACCTGGTTGTTGATCACGAAATGGATCGTGCCGCCGGTGCCGTAGCCGGGGAGCCCCGAGAAGCCGAAGCATTCGGCGACAATGCCCTGGCCGGCGAAAGCGGCGTCGCCATGCAGCAGCACGGGCAGCACCTGGGTGCCTTCGCGGTCGTCGCGCGCGGTCTGGATCGCGCGCACCTTGCCGAGCACGACCGGATCGACCGCCTCGAGATGGCTCGGGTTGGCGACCAGCGACATGTGGACCTGGATGCCGTCGAACTCGCGGTCCGAGGATGTGCCGAGATGGTATTTGACGTCGCCCGATCCGCCGACGTCCTCGGGGTTGGCGGCGCCGCCGGCGAACTCGCTGAAGATCGCGCGGTAGGGCTTGCCCATCACGTTGGAGAGGACGTTGAGGCGCCCGCGGTGGGCCATGCCGATGACGATCTCGCGGACGCCCAGCTGGCCGCCATATTTGATCACGCTCTCGAGCGCGGGCACCATCGATTCGCCGCCGTCGAGGCCGAAGCGCTTGGTGCCGACATATTTGCGCGCGAGGAAGCGCTCCCACTGCTCGGCCTCGATGACCTTGTGGAGGATCGCCTGCTTGCCCTCGGGCGTGAAATGGATCTCGGCGTCGCGGCCTTCCATCCGTTCCTGCAGGAAGCGCCGCTCATCGAGATCGTTGATGTGCATATATTCGAGGCCGACGTGGCCGCAATAATTGGCGCGCAGCACCGCGACGATCTCGCGCACCGTCGCCGATTCGAAACCAAGCGCACCGCCGAGGTAGACCGGCCGGTCGAGCGCGTCGCCTGAGAAGCCGTGGAATTCAGGCGTGAGATCGGCGGGCAGCTCGCGGCGGGCGAGGCCGAGCGGATCGAGATTGGCGGCGAGATGGCCGCGCACGCGATAGGTGCGGATCAGCATCATCGCGCGGATCGCATCGTCGGCGGCCTGCTTGACGTCGGCGTCGGACTTGCCGGCCGCGCGCGCCCCGTCTTTCGCCTTGGCCGCGACCGCCTCGATCGTCATTTGCGTCGGATCGAGGCCGCTGTTGAGATCGTCCAGCTCGGCTGGCGGCCAGTCCCGCCTCGCCCAGCTCGGGCCTTGTTCCACTTGTTGCTCGCCGAACATGTCCACGTTCATCGCCTTATGTGATGCGCGCGTCTAACGCGCGGATCCTTAGCTTTTCCTCAAGCCTCCGAAAGATGATCAGGCTTTCAGAAGGCTGGTCAGGGTAGTGCCGAGCTCAGATGGGCTCGGCGAGACCCGAATTCCAGCGGCTTCCATCGCCGCGATCTTGTCCTCGGCGCCGCCCTTGCCGCCCGACACGATCGCGCCGGCGTGGCCCATGCGCCGTCCCGGGGGCGCGGTGAGGCCGGCGATGAAGCCGACGGTCGGCTTGGAGCGGCCCTTCTTCGCCTCGTCGGCGAGGAATTGCGCGGCTTCCTCCTCCGCCGAGCCGCCGATCTCGCCGATCATGATGATCGACTTGGTCTCGTCGTCGGCCAGGAACAGCTCGAGCATGTCGATGAAGTTGGTGCCGTTGACCGGATCGCCGCCGATGCCGACCGCGGTGGTCTGGCCGAGGCCCTCGTTGCTGGTCTGGAACACCGCTTCGTAGGTCAGGGTGCCCGAGCGGCTGACGATGCCGACCGAGCCCTTGCGGAAGATGTTGCCCGGCATGATGCCGATCTTGCACTCGTTCGGCGTCAGCACGCCAGGGCAGTTCGGGCCGATCAGCCGCGACTTCGAACCGGACAGCGCGCGTTTCACCTTGACCATGTCGAGCACCGGAACGCCTTCGGTGATCGCGACGATCAGCGGCACTTCGGCGTCGATCGCCTCGAGGATCGAATCGGCGGCGAAGGGCGGCGGCACATAGACGACGCTGGCGGTGGCGCCGGTCGCCGCGACCGCTTCGTGAACGGTGTTGAACACCGGCAGGCCGATATGCTCGGTGCCGCCTTTGCCCGGCGTGACGCCGCCGACCATCTTCGTGCCATAGGCCAGCGCCTGCTGCGTATGGAACGTGCCGGTCTCCCCCGTCATTCCCTGGGTGATGACCTTGGTATTCTTATCGACCAATATCGACATTCACATGCTCCAGACTTCGCCCCAAAGGAGCGGATCAGCGTGCCGCGGCAGCGCCTTTATTTCAGGCTTTCGTCGATGCCCTTGCAGGCGACGAGCAGCTCTTTGACCGCATCGACCGAGAGATCGAAATTGGCGCGCGCGGTGGTATCGAGCTCGATCTCGACGATCCGCTCGACGCCGCCGGCGCCGATCACCACAGGCACGCCGACATAGAGATCGTCGACGCCATATTGGCCGGCGAGGTGCGCGGCGGCCGGGAGCACGCGCTTTTTGTCCTTGAGATAGCTTTCCGCCATCATGATCGCGCTGGTCGCCGGCGCGTAGAAAGCGGAGCCGGTCTTGAGCAGTCCGACGATCTCGCCGCCGCCCGAGCGGGTGCGCTGGACGATCGCGTCGATCTTCTCCTGCGTCGACCACCCCATCTTGATCAGGTCGGGGATCGGAATGCCCGCGACGGTCGAATAAGCGGGCACCGGCACCATCGTGTCGCCGTGGCCGCCGAGCACGAACGCGGTGACGTCCTCGACCGAGACCTTGAATTCCTCGGCGAGGAAATGGCGGAAGCGGGCGCTGTCGAGCACGCCGGCCATTCCGACCACCTTGTTGTGCGGCAGGCCGGAGAATTCACGAAGCGCCCAGACCATCGCGTCGAGCGGGTTGGTGATGCAGATCACGAAGCTGTCGGGCGCGTGCGCCTTGAGGCCCTCGCCGACCGACTTCATCACCTTCAAATTGATGCCGAGCAGATCGTCGCGGCTCATGCCGGGCTTGCGCGGCACGCCCGCCGTGACGATGCACACGTCGGCGCCGGCAATGTCGGCATAGTCGTTGGTGCCCTTGAGCTGCACGTCGAAGCCGTCGACCGGCCCCGCCTGCGCAAGGTCGAGTGCCTTGCCTTGGGGAATGCCTTCGGCGATGTCGAACAGGACGATATCGCCCATCTCCCTCATCGCGGCGAGATGCGCGAGCGTCCCCCCGATCATGCCTGCGCCAATGAGGGCGATTTTCTTC
>NZ_JAKFCG010000053.1:0-58418 GCF_036677245.1 Sphingomonas sp. | reverse complement strand
GAGAAAGGGTCGGGAAACCGGCCCTTTTTTGTGCCCGCCGTGTACCAACCATGTACCGTGGAGCCCGTGACAGGCTGTGACAAATGGCGGAAATCCAAGGTATTCGGCGTGTCGGCATGAAAAGCCCCGATCACGAGGATTTTCACCGCCTTCCGCGCCAGAAATGGCGGATTTCTGCGCTTTTCGGGGTGGTAGCGGAGGAGGGACTTGAACCCCCGACACGCGGATTATGATTCCGCTGCTCTAACCAGCTGAGCTACTCCGCCCCAGCAACCAGCGCGGCTCGTCGCCGGCTCGGCGCCTATAGGCACAGCCTCCGCGGCGGTCAACCAGCCGCCGCCCGCTTCGACTGGCCTTTCGGCCCCGCAATAAATGCCGGAACCCCGCGCCTCCCCTGTCGTTCACGAGCGCACCACGCTGTGCGTCATCGGAGCGAAGAGATGGACTTACTGACCCCGCTTGAAACCCTGTGCAGGATCATCTTGCGCGCGCGCGAGATGGAGGCGCAGGTCCCGGCGATCGATCCGGACGATGCCGCCGACAATGTCGACGATTTCGACGACGAGGGCGACCAGGCGCTGTCCGCGCTGGAGGATGAGCTCAACAGCGGCGTCGAGGAGGAGATGCGGGCGATCCTCGACGATCTCGCCGACGACCAGCTCGCCGAGACGCTCGCGCTCGCCTGGGTCGGCCGCGGCACCTACGACACCAGCGAATGGGATGAAGCCTTCGCCGAAGCCTCGGACAATGATCCGGAATCGGCGATCGACGAATTGATGGATATGCCGTTGCTGGCCGCCTATCTCGATGCCGGGCTCGCCGCTTTCGATTACAGCTGCGAGGGCGTTGGCCAGAACGATTAGGCCCTCAAACGCGACCGCCGCGGAACGGATAGCGCCTGATCGCCTGCCAGGGTCCGCCCAGATAGCGCCAGGAAGCGAGGCCGGCGATCGTCAGCGGCTCCGGCGCGAAGCCGGCGCGCAGGCGCACCTGGAGCGTGCGCGCCTCGCGCGGCTCGACCTTGTTCTGGATGGTCACGTGCGGGTGCCACGGGCCGCTGTCCTGCATCGCAAGCAAACCGTGAAAGGCGTCGGCGAGATCGTCGCGCAAAGCCTCCAGCCCCTCGCTCTCGACTCTCAGCGCGGTGCCGCTGCCAAGGTCGATCACGCCCGCCAGCCGCGCGCGCGGCGGAGCCGCCGTGGTGACGGCGGCAAGCCGGCGGCCAAGCTCCTGCTCGAGGCTGGGCGGCAAATGCGCGAACAAGGTGAGGTGCGCGGGGACCTGGTTGCGCTCGGGCGGATAATGCTGCCGCCGCAAGCCATCCAGCTTCGCGAAATCAGCGGCCCCAAACAGCGCCGTGACGATGATCGGAGCGGCGCTCATCTTGTTCGTCTCATCGCGCCGCTGTGCAGACGGCCGCTCAGATCTCGACCTGGCTGCCGAGCTCGACCACCCGGTTGGTCGGCAGCTTGAAGAATTCCATCGCGCTTTCGGCGTTGCGCAGCATCCAGGCGAACAATTTCTCGCGCCACACCGCCATTCCCGGCCGCGACGAGGCGAGCAAGGTCTGGCGCGCGAGGAAGAAGCTGGTGTCCATCATCTTGAACATCGGCCCGCAGCCCTCGAGCTGGGTCAGCGACGCCGGGACATTGACCTCCTGCATGAAGCCGAAGCGCAGGATCAGCCGGTAGAAGCCGCTGCCGAGATCGTCGAGGTCGTTGCGCTTGTCGGCGTCGACATAGGGGACGTCCTCGATCCGCACGGTGAGCAGCACGATCCGCTCGTGCAGCACCTTGTTGTGCTTGAGGTTGTGCAGCAAGGCGTGCGGGATGCCGTCCGGCGTCGTGGTCATGAACACGGCGGTGCCGGGCACCCGGGTCGCGCTGTTCGCCGCCGATTTGATGAACACCTGCACCGGCATCGACGCTTCGTTCATCCGGTCGATCATCAGCTTGCGCCCGCGCGCCCAGGTGGTGAGCAGGGTGAAGGCGATCAGGCCGATCAGCAGCGGCACCCAGCCGCCCTCGGGAACCTTGGTCAGATTGGCGGCGAAATAAGCGAGGTCGACCGCCAGGAACATCGCGACGAGCAGGCCGGCGGCGAGGCGGTTCCAGCGCCACAGGTGGAACAGCACGACGCCGATCAGCACGGTGTCAATCAGCATCGCGCCGGTCACCGCGATGCCATAAGCGGCGGCGAGGTTGGTCGAGCTGCGGAAGGTGAGCACGAGCACGATCACCATGATCATCAGCGCCCAATTGACCACCGGGATGTAGATCTGGCCGGCGGCAGAGGCGCTGGTATGCAGGATCCGAAGGCGCGGCACGAAGCCGAGCTGGATCGCCTGCTGCGTCACCGAGAAGGCGCCCGATATCACCGCCTGGCTGGCGATCACCGTCGCAGCGACCGCAAGCAAGGTCAGCGGCAGGCGCAACATCTCGGGCGCCAGGAAGAAGAAGGGGTTGGTCACGGCGTGCAGCGCCGCCGCGCTGTCGAGCGATAGCAGCATCGCCCCCTGCCCGAGATAATTGAGCATCAACGCCGGAAGCACGAACGACATCCACGACACGCGGATCGGGTTGCGCCCGAAATGGCCCATGTCGGCGTAAAGCGCCTCGGCGCCAGTGACCGCAAGCACGACCGAACCCATCGCGAGGAAGGCGCGGACGCCGTCGACCGCGAAGAAGCGGATGGCATGATAGGGGTTGAGCGCCGCAAGGATGGTCGGCATCTGCACGACGTGGATGATGCCGAGCACCGCGATGGTCGCGAAATAGAGCAGCATCACCGGCCCGAACAGCATTCCGACCTTGGCGGTGCCGCGTCCCTGGATCGCGAACAGGGCAATCAGGATGGCGATCGCGATCGGGATCACCCAGGGGGTGAAGCTGCGGTTGACGGTCTCCAGACCCTCGACCGCCGATAGCACCGAGATCGCCGGGGTGATCATGCTGTCGCCGTAGAACAAGGCAGTCGCGAACACGCCGAGCAGGACGATCCCCTTCGTCCAGCGCCGCGGCCCTTCCGAGCGGCGGTTGATCAGCGCCAGCAAGGCCAGGCTGCCGCCCTCCCCCTTGTTGTCGGCACGCATGATGATCGTGACATATTTGAGCGTCACGACGATCATCATCGACCAGAAGATCAGGCTCAGCACGCCGTAGATGTGGAGCGGGTCGGGCGCGAGGACGTGATGGCCCGCGAAGGTCTCGCGAAACGCGTAGATCGGGC
Source organism: Sphingomonas sp. (assembly GCF_036677245.1). Taxonomy (GTDB): domain Bacteria; phylum Pseudomonadota; class Alphaproteobacteria; order Sphingomonadales; family Sphingomonadaceae; genus Allosphingosinicella. The sequence goes on along the minus strand of NZ_JAKFCG010000053.1, from coordinate 55,190 downwards.
TGGTGCCGATGTCGCCGAAGACGATGCCGATCGCGCCGATCGCGAGCTTGACCAGGCCGGCGTCGCGCGGGCCGTGGCCCGGCTCGGCGTCCCCGGCCGCGTCGACCTTACTGCTGTTATCGTTCATGGACGGTGCGGCCCAGCCTTCGGTGAACGGACGTCATCGCCAATTTGTCACCTGCTTGGAACAGGCCAGCGGAACAGGGACGCGCCCCTAGCACTTCGGTGCTTGAGCTGCAACGGCAGGGCAAATCCCCCATTGGGCCGGTCTCCGCGCGACGAAGTGAACGTGGCGATCCACTCACGGGAAGCAATGATGGCCACTCACGGGAAGCAATGATGGAACGTGCACTTTCGCCGCGGCTTTGTATATCCAGCTCTTTGGAGGAAGCAGTCCATGCGGATCGGCGTCCCGCGCGAGATCAAGAACCACGAATATCGCGTGGGGCTGACACCGCCCTCGGTGACCGAGCTCGCCGCCGCCGGCCATGAAGTGTTCGTCGAGACCGGGGCCGGGCTCGGCATCGACTTCGACGACCGCGACTATGTCCGCGCCGGCGCGACGATCCTGCCCTCGCCCGCCGAGGTGTTCGCCGCGACCGAGCTGATCGTCAAGGTGAAGGAGCCGCAGCCCGCCGAAATCGCGCTGCTCGAGCCGCGCCATATCCTCTTCACCTACCTTCACCTCGCCGCCGACAAGCCGCAGGCCGAGGGGCTGATGCGATCGGGCGCGACCTGCATCGCCTATGAGACGGTGACATCGCCGAGCGGCGCCTTGCCGTTGCTCAAGCCGATGTCCGAGGTCGCCGGGCGGATGGCGATCCAGGTCGGCGCGCATTATCTCGAAAAGGAGCAGGGCGGGCGCGGCATCCTGCTCGGCGGCGTTCCCGGCGTCAGGCCCGGGCGGGTCGCGATCCTCGGCGGCGGAGTCGCCGGCCTCAATGCCGCGCAAATGGCGGTCGGCCAGCGCGCCGACGTCACCATCTACGACATCAGCAACGATCGTCTCGCGGAGCTCGACACCTATTTCGGCAGCCAGATCAAGACCGTCTATGCGAGCAAGGCGGCGATCGCGGCGGCGGTCGCCAACGCCCACCTCGTCATCGGCGCGGTGCTGGTGCCCGGCGCGGCGGCGCCCAAGCTCGTCACCCGCGAGATGCTCAAGACGATGAAGCGCGGATCGGTGGTCGTCGACATCGCGATCGATCAGGGCGGCTGCTTCGAAACCTCGCACCCGACGACGCACGACGACCCGGTGTTCGAGGTCGAGGGCGTGATCCATTATTGCGTCGCCAACATGCCGGGCGCGGTGGCGCGCACCTCGGCGTTCGCGCTCAACAATGCGACCCTGCCGTTCGTGCTCAAGATCGCGAATCTCGGCGCCGAACAGGCGCTGAAGGCCGACCCGCATCTCGCCCGCGGCCTCAACGTCGCGGCCGGCAAGATCCGCCACGCTGCGGTCGCCGAAGCGCTCGCGCTACCCTATTCCGCCTGACCCTGTTTTCGTGATCGTGGGGCGGCCGATCAGCGGCCCATCATATTGTGCACGGTCCCCGGCATCCGCACGGTGAGGCTCTCGAGCTCGTCGGTGAGCCAGATCTGGCAGGCGAGCCGTGAGGTGCGGGTGACGTTGGCGGCGAGGTCGAGCATATCCTCTTCCTCCTCGCTCGCACGCGGCAGCCGCTCGAAATCCTCGGCAGCGACGATCACATGGCAGGTCGAGCAGGCCATCTGCCCCTCGCAGGTGCCCTCGAGCGGCTCGCCTTCGGCCTGGGCGACGTCGAGCAACCGTGCTCCCGCGGGCGCATCGACCTCGCGCACGGTTTCGCCGTCCTCCGCGATGAACCGCACCAGGGTCATGCCGCGAAGCTCCGCTGCAGCCGCGCCGCATCGTCGATCAGGGTCAGCGCGCGCACCAGATCCTGCTCCTTGGTATAGCGGCCGAAGCCGAGCCTGATGCTCGAGCGCGCTTCGACCGCGCTCAGGCCGAGCGCCGAGAGCACGTGGCTCGGCCGCCCGGAACCGCTGGCGCAGGCTGAACCGGCGGAGAACGCCACCTCGCGCACCTCGGAGATCAGCCGCGCCGCATCGATCCCGGGCGCGCGGATGTTGAGGTTGCCGTGATAACGCTGCTCGGCCGAACCATTGAGCCGCCAATCGTCGCCGAGCGCTCCCCAGGCCGCGGCCCACAGCGCCTCGACATGCGCCTTGTCGGCCGCACCGCGCTCGCGCAGCAGCCGCGCTGCAGCACCGAAGCCGGCGCAAAGCGCCGGGGACAAGGTGCCGGAGCGGATCCCGCCTTCCTGGCCACCGCCATGGAGCAACGGATCGATCGCGACACCGTTGCGCAGCCAAAGCGCGCCGATGCCCTTGGGGCCGTGCACCTTGTGCGCCGAGACCGCGACCATGTCGTATTGTTCGAGCGGAATCGGAACGCGTCCGAACGCCTGCACCGCATCGCAGAACAGCAGCGCGCCCTGGGCTCGGGCGAGCGCGGAAATCGCTGCGAGCGGCTGGATCACCCCGATCTCGTTGTTGACCAGCATCGCCGCGACGATCCCGGTGCGCTCGTCGATCGTCTCGGCAAGATAGGCGAGATCGACCAGGCCATCTGCCTGGATCGGAACGATTTCGATTTCGAAGCCCTGGCCGCCGAGCCATTCGGCGGTGTCGAGCACGCAGGCATGCTCGGAGGCGAGCGTGACGATCTTGCGGCGGCCGGCGGGGAGCCGCGCTGCAGCGCCCTTCAACGCCATATTGGCGGCCTCGGTCGCGCCCGAGCAAAAATAGATCTCATCCTCGGCTGCGTCCATCGCCGCCGCGACCTCGCCGCGCGCGAGCGCGACCGCGGCGGCCGCCTCGCGACCGAGGCGGTGCGGCGAATGCGGATTGCCGAAGCGATCGTCGATCCACGGCCGCATCGCCGCCGCCGCCTCCGGCGCAACCGGCGTGGTCGCCTGATAATCGAGGTAGATCATGCCGCGCGGCGCCTTGCCGCCAGCCGCGCCCAGAGGGCGGCAAAACGATCCACGTCGGCCGCGTCGGTCGCGGGTCCGAAGCTGACGCGGATCACCTCGCTCAGCGCCGGCTCCTCCCATCCCATTGCGGCAAGGACGTGGCTTGGCTTGAGGCTCCCCGACGAACAGGCGCTTCCGGCGGAGACCGCGATGCCGGCCATGTCGAACTCGATCAGCTGTGCCGCCGCCGCGACACCCGGCATGCGATAGGCGCCGATCGTCGGGATGCGCGCGCTGCCCGCCGCGACGCAGGTCCCGCCCGTGGCCGCGATCGCCTCCTCGAGCCGCGCGCGCAGCGCCGCGGCGCGGTCGATCCAGGGCTCGGATGCATCGAGCGCAGCGGCCATGCCGAGGATCGCGGGGAGGTTTTCGGTCCCGTAGCGATAGCCCTGCTCCTGGCCGCCGACCGGTTCGATCAGCGCCCAGTCGCGAAGCAGCAATGCCCCGGCTCCGGGCGGCCCGCCGAACTTGTGTGCGGAGAGCGCGATCATGTCGGCGTCCGGAAGCGGCAATTTTCCCGCCGTCTGCGCGCAATCGGCGAGCAGGATCCCGCCTTTCGCGCGCACCGCCTCGGCGACCTGCTCGAGCGGCTGCAGGACCCCGGCCTCGTTGTTGGCGTGCTGGACGGCGACCAGCGGCTGCGCGCCGGCGACCGCGGAGAGATGGGCCAAGTCGACAATGCCGTCGCTGCCGACCGCCAGGCGCCGTGCCGTCGGCGCCGCCCGCAGCAATGCGTCATGCTCGACGGCGGAGATGATGCGCTCGCCGGCGCGCCCGCGCTGCAGCGCGATCGTCAGCGCCTCGCTCGCGCCCGAGGTGAACAGGACCGGACCCGGCCAGCCGAGCGCGGCGGCGATGCGCGTGCGCGCCTGCTCGAGCGCCGCGCGCGCCGCCCGTCCCTCGGCGTGGGGCGAGCTCGGATTGTGCCAGCGCGCCAGCGCGTCGGCCATCGCCTCGCGCGCTGCGGGCAGCAGCGGCGTCGTCGCGGCGTGATCGAGGTAGAGGCGCGTCCGGCTCACTCCGGCTCCATGATTGCTAAGCGGGCTCGGAACCCTATATAGGGCGCCGCTCCGGATGGCATCCGTCCATCTGGTGCCGATGTGGGTTTCTTCCCAAACCAGTCCAAGCGCAGGTGCTATGCCCGAAGTCATTTTCCCCGGTCCCGAAGGCCGTCTCGAAGGTCGCTTTCAGCCGGGGCCGCGCCCGCGTGCGCCGGTGGCGATGATCCTCCACCCGCATCCGCACGGCGGCGGGACGATGAACAATGCGGTCGTCCAGGCCCTCTACAAGACGTTCGTGCGGCGCGGCTTCGCGACGTTGCGCTTCAACTTCCGCGGCGTCGGCAAGAGCCAGGGCGTGTTCGACAATGGCATCGGCGAGCTGTCCGACGCCGCCTCGGCGCTCGACTGGGTGCAGCAGATCCATCCCGAAGCCGAGCAGACCTGGATCGCCGGCTACAGCTTCGGCGCGTGGATCGGCATGCAATTGCTGATGCGCCGGCCCGAGGTGCGGGGCTTCATCTCGATCTCGCCGCCCGCCAACATGTACGATTTCACCTTCCTTGCGCCCTGCCCCTCGTCCGGGATCATCGTCCAGGGCGAGAGCGACGAGGTGGTGACTCCGCTCGCGGTGCAGAAACTGGTCGAGAAACTGCGCACCCAGCGCCACATCACGATCCACCACGAGACGATCCCGGGGGCGAATCACTTCTTCGTCAACGAGATGCCGCAGCTGATGAAGGCGGTGGACAATTATCTCGACTTCCGCCTCGATCCGAGCTGCACGATCAGGTGATGCCCGAGCGCGGGCGCGCTCTCTGAGGTGAAAAGCTTTCGGGCGCTGCCCTCCGCCTCAGACGGCGGGGAAAGGAAGCGTCCAGATCAGCACGTTGGCGAGCAGCACCAGGGCCGCGACGATCATCAGCAACGCCTTCTGCCGCTCGTTGCTGCGATACATCCGGATCGCGCCGGCAATCAGCAGCAAGGCGGCGATCACCGCGATCGAGAACAGCAATGCCGGCAATCCTGTGTGCATCGCGCCGCCATGCCACAGCGGCATGCGGGACGAAAGCCGCGGACTTCCGGTAAGGAACGCCGCGTAATCAGGGCAAATGCGGATTTCGGCGACAGGAAAAAGCACGGATTGGTCGTGCAATGAGCTCAAGCCTCCCTTCCCACTCGCGGGACTGCTGCAAAAAATCCGTTCGCGGTGAGCCTGTCGAACCGCTTTCCTTCTTTCTCAGAGAAGAGAGGGCCTTCGACACGCTCAGGCCAAGCGGTTTTTGGCCGAACGGTTTTTGGATGCCTCGGCTGCTTATGCAGCAGTCGCGCAAACGGGAGGGGAAAGTGTCCGACTCGCAGGCCTTCGATGCCGTCTCAGCTGCTGTGTTCCGGCAGCAAGTCCAACGCCGACGAACCCCGCAGAGCCGTCTGAGACTCGGCGATTTCGGCGCTCCGCCCAAACCGCGAAAACCACGAAAAACTCGCGGCCTTTCGCGGACTTGCGCTGCGTTTCGGCGCTGCAATGACACCGTTCGGCTCTGGCGAATCCGGTTCGCCCCTTTGCGGGAAAAAGTCGCCGGCCGGCGGCCCTTTACAGGGGGGTTCAACAAACATATATCGCGGCCCGCTGCCCCATGGGGACTTCCAACCGCAAGGCAGCTTTCTGTCCACTACCCCGTTGGAGGTCCCTTGAGTTGCACAAGCATCATAGCGCGCTGGGGCTAGCTACGTCCCTACGGCCGGTTCAACCGGTCACGCTGATCCGTCCGCACGCCGCACGACGTGCCGCCCGATTCTTCGTGGAGAAGTTTCCGGGCCGCTCGCTCTATGCGGTGAAGGCGAATCCGTCACCCGATCTGCTCGCCTTGCTGTGGGAAAGCGGAGTCACGCATTACGACGTGGCGTCGATCGCCGAGGTGCGCCTGGTCGCCCAGGTCCTGCCCGAGGCGGTCCAGTGCTTCATGCACCCGGTCAAGGCGGAAGAGGCGATCGAGGAAGCCTATTTCAGCTTCGGCGTGCGCACCTTCTCGCTCGACACGATGGAGGAGCTGCAGAAGATCGTCCGCGCCACCCGCGGCGCGACCGATCTCAACCTGTGCGTGCGGCTGCGCGTGTCCTCGGATCATGCCAAGCTCAGCCTCGCCTCGAAGTTCGGTGCCGATCCTGCCGAGGTCAAGGAACTGCTGCTCGCGGCACGCCAGGCGGCCGACGCGCTCGGCCTGTGCTTCCACGTCGGCAGCCAGGCGATGTCGCCGGCCGCTTACGGCGAAGCAATGGCGCGCGTGCGCGCCGCGATCGTCGAGGCGGCGGTGACGGTCGACATCGTCGATGTCGGCGGCGGCTTCCCCTCCTCCTATCCGGGCATGGAGCCCCCGCCGCTCGAGGCCTATTTCGACGTCATCCACACTTGCTTCGAGGCCTTGCCGATCAGCTATTCGGCGGAGCTGTGGTGCGAGCCGGGCCGGGCATTGTGCGCCGAATATGCGAGCGTGCTGGTGAGGGTCGAGAAACGGCGCGGCGACGAGCTCTACATCAACGACGGTGCCTATGGCGCGCTGTTCGATGCGGCGCATATCGGCTGGCGCTTCCCGGTGAAGCTGGTCCGCGAGGAAGATTCGGACGCGCGCGACATGGGTTTCAGCTTCTATGGGCCGACCTGCGACGATCTCGACCATATGGCGGGACCGTTCATGCTCCCCGCCGACGTCGATGCCGGCGATTATATCGAGATCGGCATGCTCGGCGCCTATGGCTGCGCGATGCGCACCGGCTTCAACGGCTTCGGCTCGGACCTCAAGGTGATCTGCGAGGATGAGCCGATGACGACCTTGTACGGCGCCGACGAAGACGAGACGCTTCGCTCGAACGTTGTGAAACTGTAGCAGCGCATTATCTGCATTTGCGAGGACGTCGCGCCGGCCGGTCCGGCGCGCGTTCCGCAAGCTTTCGAGCTCACGCTTTTGAACATATGCCGATGGCCGCTTGGCCAGGGCGGCGCATTTTTTCAAAGGAAAACCAATGACCAACGACGCCCCGATCAACGACACGCGCAAGGCCGAGCTGCTTTCGACCGAGGTCGAGCATATCGACATCAAGAGCTTCGACGCGCGCCCGATCGTCGACGCGATGAAGAAGATGAGCTTCACCAGCCGCGATCTCGGCCGCGCCGCCGAAATCTACAACACGATGCTCGCCGACAAGGACTGCTCGATCATTCTCGTCGTCGCCGGCTCGACCTCGGCCGGCGGCTGCATGGATCTCTACGCCGATCTGGTGAAGCACAATATGGTCGACGCGATCGTCGCGACCGGCGCGACCATCGTCGACATGGATTTCTTCGAGGCGCTCGGCCACAAGCATTATCAGGCGCTCGAGGTGCCCGACGACGATACCTTGCGCTCGCTCTACATCGACCGCATCTACGACACCTATATCGACGAGGAAGCGCTGCAGCAGACCGATCACACGATCGGCGCGATCGCCAACAGCCTCGAGCCGCGGCCTTATTCGTCGCGCGCGTTCATCCGCGAGATGGGCAAGTGGCTGGTCGAAAACGGCAAGAAGGACAACAGCCTGGTCAAGCTCGCCTACGAGCATGACGTGCCGATCTTCTGCCCGGCGTTCACCGACAGCTCGGCGGGCTTCGGCCTGGTCAAGCACCAGGTCGATGCGATGAAGGCGGGCCGCACCTATCTGACGATGGATTCGATCGCCGATTTCCGCGAGCTGACCGACATCAAGATCAAGGCCGGCACCACCGGCCTGCTGATGATCGGCGGCGGCGTGCCCAAGAACTTCACCCAGGACACGGTGGTCTGCGCCGAGATCCTCGGCCACGACGTCGAGGTCCACAAATATGCCATCCAGATCACCGTCGCGGACGTGCGCGACGGCGCCTGCTCCTCCTCGACCCTGCAGGAGGCGGCGAGCTGGGGCAAGGTCTCGACCGCGCTCGAGCAGATGGTGTTCGCCGAAGCGACCAGCGTGCTGCCTTTGCTCGCCTCCGACGCCTATCACCGCGGCCACTGGCGCGACCGCGCCAAGCGCGCGTTCGGGAAATTGTTCGACTGATTTTCTATTCCGGGCACACAATACTTATTTCCGCGGGGCGGTGAAATGCGGGGACACAATACTTAATTCCCTCGGCGCTGTTTGGTAACGACCGTTTGAGCCGAATTAAGTATTGTGTCCCCGAATTATCGCGCGAAGGCGGCGGCCAGCTCGACGTGGACTGACCAGCGGAACTGGCCGACCGGCTTCACCCACAGCAGCCGGTAGCCGCCGTCGATCAGCGTTTTCGCGTCGCGGGCGAAGGTGGCGGGATTGCAGGAGACATAGGCGATCCTGGGCACCGAAGAGCGGGCGAGGTGCGCGACCTGCTCCTTGGCGCCCGCGCGGGGCGGATCGAGCACGACCGCATCGAAGCGCGCCAGATCCTTTTCGTCGAGCGGCGCGCGGAAGAGGTCGCGATGATCGACGAAGATCTGGCGCTGGGCGCGGTTGGCGGCGCTCTTGAGCGCCAGCACCGCATCGCGATCGCCCTCGGCCGCGAGCACTCTCCCCTCGATCGAGAGGGCAAAGGTGCCGAGCCCGGCGAACAGGTCGGCGACGATCGGCGCGCCGCCGAGGCCCTGCCTGACCGCCTCGACCAGCGCCGCCTCGCCTTCCTGCGTCGCCTGGAGAAAGGCGCCGTGCGGCAGCGGAACCGCCGCACCGCCAAGGGTGATCGTCACCGGCTCGGGCTCCCAGCGCGTCTGCGCGCCATGACCGTCGTCGATCGCGAGCCGCGCGAGACGATGGTCCTGCGCGAACGCGCTGAGCGCCTCGGCGGCGCGCAAGCCGTCGGCGGCGACATTCTCGAGGAGCACGTCCGGGCCCTGGTCCGCGAGCGTCATCCGCACGTTGCCATCCTTGCGCGGCGCCAACAGCTCGCCCATCAGCCGCCGCAGCGGCTCCACGAGTGCGAACAGTTCGGGGCGCAGGATGTGGCATTCGCGCATGTCGATGATGCGGTTGCTGGCCTCGGCCTTGAACCCGAGCAGCACGCGGTTGCCGCGCTTCTCGGCGCTGAGCGCGGCGCGCCGGCGGCTGCGCGGCGGAGAGATGTGCGGCGGCAAGATCTCCGGCGATACGATCCCCTGCGTCGCCAGCGCCGCAGCGATCCGATCGGTGAGGAAAGTGGCAAAGGCCGAATCGTCGAGATGCTGGAGCTGGCATCCGCCACATTCCGGAAAATGCCGGCACGGCGGCTCGGCATGATGCGGTCCCCGCGTCACGATGCCGTCGCCGCTCACCAGATCGCCCGGCGCCGCCAAGGCCACGTGGCGGTTGGTCTCGGTCACGCCGTCGCCGCGCGCCGCGACCCGTAGGATCGTCTCCATTCCGCTCACCGTGCCTGCGCCAGCGCCATCGGAATGGCCGAGACGAGATCGTCGGCGATCAGGGCGTCGCCGGCCAGCTCGGCGGCACGGCCGTGGAGCCAGACTCCGGCGCAGGCCGCCTCATAGGCTTCCAATCCGCCCGCCCGCAGCGCCGCGATGATCCCGGTGAGGACATCGCCGGTGCCCGCGCTCGCCAGCGCCGCCGGCGCGGGCGGCGCAATCGCGGCGCGCCCGTCGGGGGCGGCGACGACCGTGTCCGCGCCCTTGAACACGACCACCGCGCCGGTGCCGCGCGCCGCCGCCCGCGCCTGGTCGATCTTCGTTCCCGGCGGCGTGCCGAACAGCTGCGCAAACTCGCCGGCGTGCGGCGTCAGGATCGAGTCGGCCGCGCGCTGCGGCATGTCCGCGCGGCGGGCGAGCAGCACCAGCGCGTCGGCATCGAGCACCAGCGGCGCACGCGACGCCAAAGCCTGCTCGAGCAGCCGCTCCGCCGCCGTGTCGCGGCCCAGCCCGGGGCCGATCGCGATCGCGCCGATGCGCTGATCCTCGAGCGGATCGCCGCTCCCGTGATCGCGCACCACCGCCAATGGCACCGGCACGTCGCCGCCGCCGATCAGCCGCACATAGCCGGCGCCGGCGCGCAACGCGGCGCTCGCCGTGAGGCCGGCCGCGCCGGCCATCGCGCCGGCGAGCACGGCGACATAGCCGCGGCTGTATTTATGATCGTCGGGCCCGGGCAATCGCAGCGAAGGGCGCCCGATCGCGTGCAGCTGGCTTTGCGCCGGAACGCCGATGTCGGCGAGCACCAGGCGGCCGATGTGGCGCGCCGCCGGTTGAAGCAGATGCGAGGGCTTGAGCGCGGCGAAGGCGATCGTGAGATCATAATCCGGGACCGGGGAGAGCAGGCTGCCGTCATCGGTGGCCGCGCCGCTCGGCAGATCGATCGCGACTATGACCTGCGCCTCGGACGCAAGCCGCATCAGCGCCGCCGCCGCGTCAGGATCGAGCGGCCGGACGAGGCCGATCCCGAACAAGGCGTCGATCAGCAAAGGCGCACCGTGCGTGGTCAGCAAATCCTCGACATCGCCGGTCCAGCCGGCCCGCGCCCAGCGGGCGATGGTGGTGCGGGGCTCGGCCAGCGCCGCGACTCTGACCGCTACGCCCCGCGCCGCCAGCAGCCGAGCGATCACATAGCCGTCGCCGCCATTGTTGCCCGGTCCGCAGAGCACCAAAGCGGGGCGCGGTCCGGCATAACGCCAGATCGCGTCCGCGGCGGCGGCTCCGGCGCGCGCCATCAATTCCTCGCCCGAGGTGCCCGCAGCGATCACCGCCTCCTCGGCGGCGCGGATCTCGTCAGCGGTCAGGATGAAGCGCCGGCCCATGCTCAGCGCGGCGCGGATTTCACCGTCGCCGGAAGACGATAACGGTCGTTGCCGATCGCGACCTCGATCAGGCCCTCGCCGGCCGGCGTGACGAGCGCCGGCTCGGCTCCATCGGCGGCGACCACGCCGCGGCCGTCGCTGGTGATCGCAAGACGACGAAAGCCGCCGTCAGGCCCGCGCACCACGAGTATCGGGCCATCGGGGCCCTGGGTCGTCTCGACCGTGCAGGCGCGTTCCCATTGCCGGCTGCCATCGGTGGCGCAGGCGATCAGGGCCTCGCCCCTTGCCGCGCCGGCGCCCTCCCCACTCGGTGCGCCGGAATCGCCGCAGGATGCGAGCAGCAATGCGACGGCGATCGACGGTGCGGCATTTCTCATGCGCCGGAGTCTGGGGGAATGTCGGCGATCAGGCAAGCGCGGCGCAGGTGCGGCTGATGATCGGCGCGAGCCGCTCCGCCCATTGCTTCACTCCACGCGCGTCGCCGATCAGATCCTGCCGCACCTCGAAGCCGAGATAGGGAATGCCGCGGCGCTCGGCGTGCCGATTCATCGTCGCGTTGAGATCGCGCCCGGAATAAGGCTGATTGTCGCCGGTGACGATGCCCTGCGCGCGCAGCAGCGGGATCGCGATCTGTGCCGCACGATCGTCCTGATTGTAGAGGATTCCTACCTCCCACGGCCGCGCCTCGTGAGGCCGGCTCGCAAGTTGCGGGGTGAAGCTGTGCAGGCTGACGATCATGGCCGGGCGGAGCGCATCGAGCCGATCGCCGATCAGGTCATGATAGGGCGTCCAGAAGCGCTCGATCCGCGCCTCGCGCTCGCGCTCCCCGAGCCCGGCGTTGCCGGCGATGACATGGCCGTCGCTGATCGCGGGGATGAGGTTCGTCTCGTCGGGATCGCGGTTGAAATCGATCACCAGCCGCGAAACCCGGGCAAGCACCGCCGGTGCGCCAAGCCGCGCGGCAAGCGCCCGCGTCAACGGCTCGATACCGATATCGGCGGCGACGTGCTCGGTGAGCAACGCAGGTGCGATGCGAAGATCGATGCCCTCGGGAATATGGTTCGAGGCGTGGTCGGCGATCAGCAGCAGATCGCTCGGCACGGCGGCGGCAAGGAATTCGACGGCTTCGTTCATAGGCTCCGACTCTGGGGTGTTGCGCGCAGGCGCGTCGCGCACTGCCACCAGCCGGGATGGCGGACGGCGATCGCGGCGGAGGCGGCGTCACGGTCGGCCTCGGTCGCGAACAACCCGAAGCAGGTGGCGCCCGATCCGGACATCCGCGCCAACCGCACATTCTTGGCGGCTGACAAAGCGGCGAGGACATCGCCGATCTGCGGCGCGATCGCCAGCGCCGCCGGCTCGAGATCGTTACGGCCGGCTTGCGCGGCGGCGATCACGTCGCCGGCTGCGAGCGGACCGCGGTCGACGCCGTCCCAGGCAGCGAACACGGCGGCGGTGGAGACCGCAATCCGGGGATTGACGAGCAGCAAAGGTGCCCTTGCGAGCGCCGTGCCGTCGATCGCCGCAAGATCGTCGCCCCTGCCCTCGCCCCGCAACGGTGCCGAGATGATGCATGCGGCAACGTCGGCGCCGAGGCTGCGCCCGATCTCGAGCAAGGCTTCGGGCTCGTGCGGCAATTCCCACCAGCGCTGGAGCAGGCGCAGCGCGGCCGCCGCGTCGGCCGAGCCGCCACCGATCCCGGCCGCGACCGGCAGGCGCTTGTCGAGACGAAGCGCGGCGCCGCGCACGATCGAGTAGCGCTGGCGCAGCGCTTGGGCGGCCGCGAGAACGATATTGGCTTCGGTGGGTGGGAGGGAAGCGGCGAACTCGCCCTCGCCCTCGAGGCTCAGCTCCTCCCCTTCGGCGACTGACAGCCGGTCACCCTCCTCGGCAAAGGCGAACAAGGTCTCGATATGGTGATAGCCGTCGGGCGCGCGGAGCCGGACGTGCAGCGCCAGGTTGATCTTGGCAAAAGCGATCTCTTGCATCAGGGAGCGGCAAGCTCCGGCGCGAGGCCCGTCTCCAGTTTCGCCCGGATCCGCTCGGCGTCCTTGCGCTCGGCCGACACCAGGGCGGCGCTCCAGGCGTAGCGGGCCTCATAGCGGCGCCCGGCGCTGAAATAGGCGTCGCCGAGATGCTCGTTGATCGCCGGATCGGCGGGCTCGCCGCGCACCGCCGCCTCGAGCAGCTCGATCGCCTTGGCGAGATCGCCTTGCAGATAGCGCGCCCAGCCGAGCGAGTCGGTGATCTGCGGGCTTTCGGGGTCGAGGCGCTTGGCGGCGCGGATCAGCTTCTCCGCCTCGATCATATTCTCGCGCCGCTCGAGCTGCGCATAGCCGAGGTAATTGAGCACCACAGGCTGATCGGGCGCGAGCTTGTAAGCCGCCTCGAGAGACGCCTTGGCATCGGGCCAATTGCCGGCGCGCAGCAACGAGCCGCCGCGCAGCAGCCATAGGGTCCATTCCGGCGTCGCCGACGTATCGCGCGGGGCGCTTCGAGCATGGGTATAAGCCTCGGCCGCCTCCCGATGACGGCCAAGCTCGTCATAGAGATCACCGAGCCTGATCCAGTCGGATGCGCCCGCGGCCTTGTCGCGCGCGGCCTTCTCGGCCTGCTTGAGCGCGAGTGTGGCTTCGCCGCTCGCGGTCAGCAGCCGGATGCGGGCATCGGCCGCCGCGTCGGCGAGCGGATCATCCCGGCCGATATGGTCCAGCGCCGCGAGCGCCGCGCCCTTCTGGTTCTGCGCCGCGAGCAAGCTGCCGACGATCAGCCAGGCTTCGGAATCGTCCGGCGCGAGGAAGGTCGAGAGGCGGGCGAACGACAAAGCCAGCGCGGTGACGTCCTGGCGGCGCAGGTCGATCGCCATCGCGAGCAGGAATTCGGCGAGCCCCTCGGGCGCCGTGTCGATCCCGCCCCCAAGCGGCTTGCCTTCCTGCACCCGCTGCCGCGCGTCGACGAGCGGTTCGGCATCGCCTTTGAGCCAATCGAGCGTGCGCTGGCGGTCCGATCCGCGCGCGAGGCGTGCAGCCGCCGAAAGCTGAACCCGATACGCGCGGCCGTTATTGGCCGCGATCAGCTTGCCCAGCGCCTCCAGGCCTTCCTTCTCGCGCCCCATCGCCAGCAGCAGCAGCGGCCGATGCTCGGCGACATAGGACAAGGCCAGCGAATCGCTGCCCGCGGTCGAAAGCGGTTGCAACGGATCGCCGTTCCTGGCGCCGAACGCGGCCCAGGCGCGCATCACCGGCGCCATGAACGAAAACACCTCGTCGCGCTCGATGCTCGCGATCTGGACGTCCGCCTTGCGCCAATCGCCGCCGCGGACCGCCTCGACGAGCAGGACGAAGCGCGCGTCCGGCGCGACGACGGCGCCGGCCTCGAGCACCCGCGCGGCCTTGACCGCCAGCGGCAGGTTGCCGGCCAGCACCGCCTGGGTCAGCGCGCGCGAGGCGAGCATCTGATTGCCGGGCGCCGACGCCAGCGCAATGCTGTAATCGAGCGCCGCCCGCTCCGCTGCGCCGAGGCTGTCGGCCGCGCGGGCGCGGGCGTAGATGGCGAGCAGCTGCTGATCGGACCGGATCGCCGCGGCCAGCGGCTGCGGCGCAAGCAGTGCGCAGGCCAGGCCCACGCCGATCCCGATCCTACATATTGGGATAGTTCGGTCCTCCCCCGCCTTCGGGCACCACCCAATTGATATTCTGGGTGGGATCCTTGATGTCGCAGGTCTTGCAGTGGACGCAATTGGGCGCGTTGATCTGAAGGCGGGGATTGCCCTCTTCCTCGCCGATGATCTCGTAGACGCCAGCCGGGCAATAACGCTGCTCGGGCGCGTCGTAGAGCCGAAGATTGACGTCGACCGGCACGGCGGCGTCCTTCAAGGTCAGGTGGATCGGCTGATCCTCCTCATGGTTGGTGTTGGAGACGAACACCGAGGAGAGCCGATCGAAACTGATCACGCCGTCGGGGCGCGGATAGGCGATGGGCCGGGCGAGATCCTTGCGCCAGAGCTGGGCGTGATCGGGATGATGCCTCATCGTGAACGGCAGCCCGATCTTGAGCGTACGCATCCACATGTCGGCGGCCGCGAGCAGGGTGCCTGCAAAACCGCCGAACTTGGCGACCATCGGCTCGACGTTGCGGACCAGCTTGAGCTCGTCGGCGACCCAGCTCGAGCGAAGCGCATCCTCATAGGCGGACAAGGTGTCGCCGCGGCGGTCCGCCGCGACCGCCTCGAAAGCGGCTTCGGCCGCAAGCATGCCCGATTTCATCGCCGTGTGGCTGCCCTTGATGCGCGGCACGTTGACGAAGCCGGCCGAGCAGCCGATCAGCGCGCCGCCCGCGAAGGCGAGCTTCGGAATGGCCTGCCAGCCGCCCTCGTTGATCGCCCGAGCGCCGTAGCTGACTCTTCGGCCGCCCTCGAGCAGGCCGCGAATCTCGGGATGCTGCTTCCAGCGCTGGAATTCCTCGAACGGCGACAGATAGGGATTGCGATAGTTGAGCGCGACGACGAGCCCGAGCGCGACCTGGTTGCCTTCCTGATGATAGAGGAAGCCGCCGCCCCAGGCGTCGCGCAGAGGCCAGCCCTGGGTATGGATGACGCGGCCGGGCTTGTGCTTGGCGGGATCGACGTCCCAGAGTTCTTTGAGCCCGATCCCATAGACTTGCGGGCTGCTCTCCTCATCGAGTGAGAAGATGCGCTTCAGCTCCTTGGTGAGATGGCCGCGCGCGCCTTCGGCGAAGAAGGTATAGGCGCCGTGAAGCTCCATCCCGGGCTGGTAATCGGGTTTGCGGCTGCCGTCGCGCGCTACCCCCATGTCGCCGGTCGCGACGCCCTTCACCGACCCGTCGTCATGAAACAGGATCTCGGCCGCGGCGAAGCCAGGAAAGATCTCGACCCCGAGCGCTTCCGCCTCGCCGGCCAGCCAGCGGCACAGATTGCCGAGCGAGACGGTATAATTGCCCTTGTTGCTCATCAACGGCGGCATCAGCAGGTGCGGCAGCGAATATTTGCCCTTCGCGGTGAGCACCCAATGGTGGTTTTCGACGACCGGCACGGTCAGCGGGCTGCCGCGTTCCGTCCAATCGGGGAGAAGCTCGGTGAGGGCGCGCGGATCGACGACCGCGCCCGAGAGAATGTGGGCGCCGACCTCCGAGCCCTTTTCGAGAATGCAGACCGAGATTTCGCGGCCTTGTGCGGCGGCGAGCTGCTTCAGCCTGATCGCCGCGGCGAGGCCCGCGGGCCCCGCACCGACGATCACCACATCATAGGACATCGACTCGCGATCGGCCATTTTCGCTCCCGCTCGGCGCTGCCTGGACTCCTGTCGTCGCACGCAGCCAACGTCTGGCAGATAAGCGGCAATTTTTGAGTTGACCACCCCTCCTACTGCTGACTCAGTGCAGCGGTGGTGTGGGGAAAACAGCCGGTCTGCGCTGCAGACGTCGCGAGCGCGCTGCAATGGTGGAGCGATGCGGGGGTCGACTGCCTGGTCGACGAGGCTCCGCGCGACTGGCTGCGTCCAAAATCCGACCCGATAGCAGCGAGCGGCAACGGCCCTCCGGCAACGGTTGCCGAGGCGCGCGAGAGCCTGCCCGATCAGCTCGAACTGTTCCGCGCCTACCTTGCCGAGAGCGATACCCTCCCCTTTGCCGCGCCCGGCGCGCCGCGCGTCTGCCCTTCGGGCGACCCGGCATCGGGCGTGATGCTGCTGACCGACATGCCGGCGGCCGAGGATTGCAGCGCAGGCGTGCTGCTGTCCGGCGATGCGGGGCGGCTCTTCGACCGGATGCTGGCGGCAATCGGGCGCAGCCGCGAGACGATCTATCTCGCCGCTTTTTCCTGCCTGCGCTCGCCGAGCGGCTCGTTCAACGAGGGCAGCGCAACTCAATGCGCGACGCTCGCACGCCATCATATCGGCCTCGCCGCCCCCAAGGCGCTGCTGCTCCTCGGCGACAATTGCTCGAAAGCCCTGCTCGGCATGCCGATGATGCAGGCGCGCGGCCGCTGGCACCAATTATCAACCCATATGGGCGATATTGCCGCAATGGCGAGCTTCGCCCCCTCCTACCTCCTCGATCAGCCCGGCGCCAAGAAACACGCCTGGGCCGATCTCCAGATGCTGATGGACAAGCTCGAGCAATGACCAAGTCCGGATTCCTGCTGCTCGCCGCCACGATGTTCGTCGCCGCCCCGCTGCAGGCGGCAAGCGAACCGGCGACGCACGATCTTTCCGCAACAATGCCGGCGGAGCTGACGCAAGCCCAGCGCGCCGATTATGCCGCGATCTTTGCCGCTCTCCGGGCCTCGGACTGGATCGGCGCCTCGACCCGTCTCGCGCTCGTCGGCGAGGGCCCGCTGACCGCGCTCGCCACCGCCGAGCTCTATCTTGCCAAAGGTTCGCCGAAGGTCGAGCTCGAGCCGCTGATGGCGCTGCTCGCGCGCGCGCCCGAGCTGCCGCATGCGGCGCAGCTTTCACGCCTTGCCGCGACTCGCGGCGCGCTCGAGCTGCCGCCCGTTCCGGAGGCGCAGCGGTTGATCTGGGGCGAGACCCAGCCGCGCCGGTCTCGCGCCAAAAGCGTCAAGGGCGACATCGTCGCGTCGGAGCTCGAAGGCCTGATCCAGCCGCTGATCAAGGACAACCAGCCGGCCGCCGCGGAAGCTTTGCTCAGCGAGCGCGAGTCGGCGCTGACACAAGAGGCGCTGACCGAATATCGCCAGCGGATCGGCTGGTCTTATTATATCGTCGGCGACGACCGCTCGGCTCGGCGCATGGCCGACAAAGCACGCGCCGGCATCGGCGAGTGGGTGCTCCAGGCCGAATGGCTAGCCGGTCTCGCTGCCTGGCGGTTGCGCGATTATGACGCCGCCGCCGCCAGTTTCGCGACGGTCGCCGCCCGTGCCACCGAGGTCGAGCTCTCCGCCGCGGGCCATTATTGGGCCGCGCGCGCCGACATGGCGGGGGGCCACCCGGAGCGCATCCAGCCACGGCTTCGCACCGCCGCGCGCATGAACGAGACCTTCTACGGCATGCTCGCGCAAAGCGCGCTCGGCATCGCCGCCGCCAATCCCAACGCCTTCCACAATTACCGCGATGCCGAATGGCGCGGCGTGGCCGACCGCTCCAACGTCAAGGCCGCGATTGCGTTGGTCGAGATCGGCGAGCGCGACCGCGCCGAGGACGTGATCCGCCATCAGGCCAAGATTGCCCCCGGCGACCATAACGGCCTGCTCCACCTCGCCGCCGCGCTCGATCTTCCCGCGACCCAGCTTTGGCTGGCCCACAATCGCCCACGCGGCGCCCAGATCAACATGGCGGCGCGTTATCCCGCGCCTGCCTGGAAGCCGGCACGCGGCTGGAGGGTCGATCCCTCGCTCGTCTTTGCGCACACCTTGCAGGAATCGGGCTTCCGGGCGCAGGTCGTCAGCAGCGCCGGCGCGACCGGCCTGATGCAGGTCCGGCCCGGCACGGCGGGCGACATCGCGCGCGGCCGCGGCGAGATCTTCGATCCGCGGCACTTGACCGAGCCCGGAACCAACATCGAATATGGCCAGAGCTATCTCGAGTATTTGCGCGACGATCGCAGCACCGGCGGACTGCTCCCCAAGGTGATCGCGGCCTATAATAGTGGGCCGTTGCCGGTCGCCGAGTGGAACTTGCGCCAGATCGATGGCGGCGACCCCCTGCTCTACATCGAATCGATCCCTTATTGGGAGACGCGCGGCTACGTACCGATCATCCTGCGCAATTATTGGGTCTACGAGCAGAAGGCCGGACGCCAGCAGTCGAGCAGCCGTCTGGCGCTGGTGCAGGGCCTGTGGCCGAGGTTCCCCGGCTTGCCCGGCGCGACCTCCGTCCGGGTGAAGCGCAAGAGCTACGCTGCGGTAAGCAGCGGGACGAAATAAGCGGCAAGAAAAGCCCTCTGCCCTTGCGGGAGAGGGTTGGGAGAGGGGTTTCTTCCGCCCGCGCTCCGCTTTCCCCACCCCCTCTCCCCGGCCCTCTCCCGGCCCTCTCGCGCAAGGGGGGAGAGGGAGAGAAGTTCTTGATTTGTTCTCATCGTTGGCGCATTATTCGTGCGTGAAGAGACCCGACGCACGCCACGGCCGCGGCGCCCCCGAAAACCGGACTCCGACCCGCTTCGGCCTCGCCGTCCGCGAGGCTGACGGCGACTGGCTCGACATGCGCGAGGAACTCGACGGCGGGCCGCCGCCGCTGCGCACCACGGTGACGATCGAGAAACCCAAGACGATCCTCACCAGGAACGTTTCGCCCGACGTCGGCTTCGACCGCTCGATCAATCCCTATCGCGGCTGCGAGCATGGCTGCATCTACTGCTTCGCCCGGCCAACCCATGCGTTCCACGATCTCTCGCCCGGCCTCGACTTCGAATCGAAACTGTTCGCCAAGCCCGACGCAGCCAAGCTGCTGAGGGCCGAGCTCGCCAAGGCCGGCTACAAAGTGGCGCCGATCGCGATGGGGACCAATACCGATCCCTACCAGCCGATCGAGGCGCGCTGGCGCATCACCCGGTCGGTCGTCGAGGTGCTTGCCGAGACTCGCCATCCGCTGATGATCACCACCAAGTCGGACCGGGTGCTGCGCGACCTTGATCTGCTCGCGCCGATGGCCGCACAGGGCCTGGTTTGCGTCGCGCTTTCGGTCACTTCGCTGACGCCCGAAATCTCGCGCACGCTCGAGCCACGCGCGGCATCGGCAAAAAAGCGGCTTGCCGCGGTCAGGGCCCTGGCCGAAGCCGGCGTGCCCGCGCATGTCGCGATTGCGCCGGTCGTGCCGGCCGTGACCGATCACGAGATCGAGGCGATCGTCGCCGCGGCGGCCGAAGCGGGCGCCCGAGGCTGCTTCTACATCCCCGTGCGCCTCCCTCACGAGGTCGCGCCCTTGTTCCGGGCATGGCTGGACGAACATTATCCCGATCGTGCCGAGAAAGTGATGGCGATCATCCAGTCGCTGCGCGGCGGCCGCGACAATGATCCCAATTGGTTCACCCGGATGCGCGGATCGGGCCCCTGGGCCGCGCTGCTCGAGACGCGGTTCAAGATCGCCGCCGCTAAGCACGGGCTCAACAAGGAGAAGATCGCGCTTCGCACCGACCTGTTCGAACCGCCCCAGGGGCCGCAGCTCAGGCTTTTCTAGTTCAGCGGGTGCTATCGATCACGGGAGGAGCGAAGCCCACACCTCCCGCAATCGGGAGGGAGGATATGTCGGCCGCGACGCGGATGCATGGGGTGGGCACAAAGGTGCCTTCCCCCCCGCGCGATTTTTGGATTGGAGGAACCGAAGCCCACCCCCTGCCCCTCCCGCAAGCGGGAGGGGGGAGTGTCATCTGCGAGCAGCCTCCCCTCCCGCTTGCGGGAGGGGATTGAGGGGTGGGCACTGAGGCACCTCGCGCACCTGCCGGGCTTCGAGCAGCACGTCTTGGAAGCGCTTCATCATTGACGCAGCGGCGGGGCGCGCGGCACGGCCGTTGATGCTCTGCCGCAATCGCCCTAACCAGGGTCGATGACGCCACAGCGCCCCGCCCCGCCGACCACGTTCCTCGCCCGCCTGCGCCTGTGGGCGGCGGCATCGATCTGCGCCTTGCCGGTCGCCGCCTGCGCGAACGATCCGCGCCAGCCGGGCACGCGGGCACCGTCGCCGTTCGCGGGCATCCCGAACCTCGAACTGGCTTATTACGACGTCTCGGGGCGCACGGCGGACGAGATCCGGCGCTCGCTCGACGCGCGGCAGCCGCGCGATCCCAACGACGATATGCCCGTCGCGGCGCTCAGCAGCTGGTCGATGCACTGGAGCTGGCGCGCGCGCCCCGGCGGCGGCTGCGATCTTTCCAAGCCGTCGATCGATTTCCGCGCGCGGACCTTGCTGCCGCGGCTGGTGAGCGAGCGCGACCTCACCCCGGAGCTGCGCGCGCGCTGGCGAGCGTTCCTCGCCGCGGTCCACGCCCATGAAGCCCGCCATGTCCGCTATGCCTATGAGCATCGCAGAGACGTCATCGCCGCCATTCGGGCGAGCGATTGCGCCAACGCCGAAGCCGCGGCGGCGGCGGCGGTGCGGGCGATCGCCCAGCGCGATGTCGATTACGACCGGGTGACGCGCCACGGCACCACCGAGGGCGCGATCTTCCCCTAGCCTGCCGCGTTCGTCTTAAAGGAGACGGCTGCGATCCCGCCGATCGGGCCGTTCGAGGCGCCGTCAGGAAACCAGTGCTAGACGCGGTGCTTCGGCGACCGAGAGCCGGACCGAGGTCACGCCGTCGATCCGCTCGATCCGCGCCGCGGTTTCGGCGTCGAGCTTGAGGTCGCGGCCGAGCACCAGATCGGCGTGGCCGCCGGCGATCGGCACGCGCAATTTGAGCTGGCCGTTGCCGCCACGCTCGCCCGCGATGGCGGCGGCGAGGAGCGGCAGCACATTGTCATTCTCGATCTCGATCTCGAGCTGCAGCCGGGTGCGCTTCGAAAGGCTCTCGAACGACTGGATGCTCTTGATCGTGACGCGCGGCGCCTCCTCGCCGGGCCGGCGGTCAAGCTCGACGTTGAGCAGGCCGCAGGCACCGGTCTTGGCGGCATCCTCGATCTGCGCCGCAATCGCATCGTCGAACACGGTGGCGACGAACTGCCCCGATGCGTCGGACATCGTCGCGAGCAGATAGCGCCGGCCGCGCGCCGAGGTGCGCCAGCGCGCCTCCTCGACCAGAGCGGCCATCACCGAGGCTGAGCGGCCGCCGTCGGCGGGCGCGGGCAGCGCGCCGAGATCGGCGAAATTCTTCGCGCCATGGGCGTCGGCGAGGTGCCGATAGCGGTCGATCGGATGCGCCGAGAAGTAGAAGCCGAACGCCTCCTTCTCCTGCGCCATGCGCTGCGCCAAGGTCCAGCTTGCCGACGCGGGCATGCGGATCGGGACGACGTTGGAGCCGCCCTCGCCGAACAGGCCGCCCTGGCCGCTGATCCGGGCATCGGCCGCGCTCGAGGCATGGGCGAGGATCGTCTCGGCCGCGGCGAACACCGCCGCCCGTTCGCGCGCGACGCTGTCGAACGCGCCGCCGGCGGCGAGACTTTCGAGCTGGCGGCGGTTGAGGACGCGCGGGTCGATTCGTTCGGCAAAATCGTCGAGCGACGTGAACCCGCCGCTCGCGCGCCGTTCGTCGACCAATTGCTCCATCGCTTTCTCGCCGACGCCTTTGAGCGCGCCGAGCGCATAGCGCACGGCATGGCCTTCGCCATGGGGTTCGACGCTGAATTCGGCTTCGCTGGCGTTGATGTCGGGCGGCAGGCAGGCGATCCCGAGCCGTCGCATGTCGTCGGTGAAGATGCCGAGCTTGTCGGTCTGCGTCATATCGAAGCACATCGACGCAGCGTAGAATTCGACCGGGTGGTGCGCCTTCAGCCAGGCGGTCTGATAGGCGATCAGCGCATAGGCCGCGGCGTGGCTCTTGTTGAAGCCGTAGCCCGCGAACTTGTCGATCAAGTCGAACAGCTCGTTCGCCTTGGGCCGGTCGATCGCATGCGCGGCGCAACCGGAGACAAAGCGCTCGCGCTGCGCGTCCATCTCGCTCTTGATCTTCTTGCCCATCGCGCGGCGCAGCAGATCGGCCTCGCCGAGGCTGTAGCCGGCGAGCACCCGCGCCGCCTCCATCACCTGCTCCTGGTAGACGAAGATGCCGTAGGTCTCCTTGAGCACATCCTCGAGCATCGGGTGCGGATAGTCGATCGGCTCGCGGCCGTTCTTGCGCGCGCCGAACATCGGGATGTTGTCCATCGGGCCCGGCCGGTAGAGCGAGACGAGCGCGATGATGTCCTCGAAGCTGGTCGGCTTCACCGCCGCCAGCGTGCGGCGCATGCCTTCGGACTCGAGCTGGAACACGCCGACCGTCTCGCCGCGCTGGAGCAATTTATAGACTTCGGAATCGTCCCAGGTCAGGCGCGCGAGATCGACGTGGATGCCGCGGCGGGCAAGCATCTGCACCGCCTTTTGCAGGACGGACAGGGTCTTGAGCCCGAGGAAGTCGAACTTCACCAGGCCCGCAGCCTCGACATATTTCATGTCGAACTGAGTGACCGGCATGTCCGATCGCGGGTCGCGGTAGAGCGGCACCAGCGCGTCGAGCCGGCGGTCGCCGATCACCACGCCGGCGGCGTGGGTCGAGCTGTGGCGCGGTAGGCCTTCGAGCTTCATCGCCAGATCGAACAGCCGGCGAACGGCGAGGTCGTTCTTATATTCGGCGGCAAGCTCGGAAACGCCGTTCAGCGCCCGCTCGAGCGTCCAGGGATCGGTCGGGTGGTTGGGTATCGCCTTGGCGAGCCGATCGACCTGGCCATAGCTCATCTGCAGCACGCGGCCGGTGTCCTTTAGCACCGCGCGCGCCTTCAATTTGCCGAAGGTGATGATCTGGGCGACCCGATCGGTGCCATAGCGCTGCTGGACGTAGCGGATCACCTCCCCGCGGCGGGTTTCGCAGAAATCGATGTCGAAGTCCGGCATCGACACGCGTTCGGGATTGAGGAAGCGTTCGAACAGCAGGCCGAGGCGGATCGGATCGAGATCGGTGATCGTCAGCGCCCAGGCGACGACCGAGCCGGCGCCCGAGCCGCGGCCCGGCCCGACCGGAATGTCATTCTCCTTGGCCCATTTGATGAAGTCGGCGACGATCAGGAAATAGCCGGGAAAGCCCATCCCGGCGATGATCTCGACCTCATAGTCGAGCCGGGTGAAATAGGCTTCACGCTCCTCGGCGCGGAGGTCGTCATAAGCGGCAAGCCGCGCTTCGAGCCCATCGCGCGCGTCCCGCCGGAGCTGCTCGGCCTCGGCTTCGACGTTGCCGGCAAGGCTCGGCAGGATCGGCTTGCGCTTGGGCGCACCGACCGCGCAGCGCTGCGCGATCACCGCTGTATTGTCGATCGCTTCGGGCAGGTCCTCGAACAGCCTGCGCATCTCGGCGGGTGGCTTGATCCACGCTTCGGGCGAGGATTTGATGCGATCGTCGCGGTCGATCTGGCTCGATTGGGCGATGCACAGCATCGCGTCATGCGCCTGGTGGAATGCCGCATCGGCGTAACAGGCAGGATTGGTCGCGACGAGCGGCAGATCACGCGCATAAGCGAGATCGATCAGCGCCTCCTCGGCGGCTTCCTCGACCGGATCGCCGCGCCGGCAGAGCTCGATGTAGAGCCGGCCGGCGAACAGCTCTTGAAGACGATCGAGATAGTCGCCGGCGGCTTGCGCCTGTCCTTCGGCAAGCAATCGCGCGAGCGCGCCCTCGCCTCCCGCGGTGAGCGCGATCAAGCCATCGGTCCGGCCCTGGAGCGCGTCAAATGCAACATGCGCCGCCTCCTCAACCGGACGGCCGAGATGCGCGTCGGAGACCAAGGCGCACAGATTCTGATAGCCCTCCTCATCCTGGGCATAAAGCGCAAGCCAGTCGAGCAAGGGCGGCTTGCCCTCCGCTCCCGCGGGCCGGGCACCGCCGGGGCCAGAACCCGGCCTGGAGATCGCCAGCATCGTGCCGATGATCGGCTGCACGCCCTCGGCAGCGCAGGCGTCGCTGAACGGCATCGCGGCGTAAAGGCCGTTGCGATCGGTGAGCGCGGCGGCCGGGAAGTCGAGCTGCTTGGCGCGCTTGGCGATCGCCTTCGGCTCGATCGCGCCCTCGAGCATCGTATAGCAGGAGAAGATTCGCAGCGGGACGTAGGGCGCGGGCATGAAGACATTATGGGGTGCGGCGCCGCTCAAGGGAACACAAACCCGCGTCTTTTCCACAGCTAATGGAGCCAGCCTGGCCCATCCACCAAGCGCGGGTCTAGTAGCGGGCCTCCGCCATGATCTCGCGGATTTCGGCCATTCGATCGGTATAAGCGGATTCGAGGCATGCCTCGTCGCGGCAGCGATCGCGCCAGCTGATGAAACGGTTGCGGGTTCGGGAGAGCTCGGCCCGCGTCCAGCCATCGGCATCGCTCATCGCGGCCGCCATCAGCGACGCAGTCCGGCGGTCGAGCGCAGCCAGGCGCCGGTCGGAGCAAATCAGATACTGGCTCGGTGTCCGGCTGAAGCTGCAGCTGGAGCGCGACGCGCTGCGAAGCGGCGTCGCCACAGGTTTGGGCGCCGCGACTTGCTGGACCAGATTTGGCTTCGGCTTCGGCGCAGGCTCGGATTTCGGTGTCGGCGTCGCCTGCGCGAGCTGCGAAGTGATCGGCTTCGTCGCCTTTGCCTTGCCGGATGCTTTGGTGATGACAGTCTGCGCGGCGGCGGGCGTGGATGGCTTTCGCGCGGATGCCAGCACCCGCTTCGCTTCCACCGGCTCGAGACGCGCCAGCACGGCCTGGAGCTCACCCAGGCGCGATGGTTTGGGCTTCGCCGCGGCACGTGCCTGCGCGACCGATTTCGCATTGGCTCCGGGCCCCTTGGCTTCGCGGATCACCTTTGGCTCGGTTCCGCGCGAGCGCTTTTCGGTCGCCGGCCGAGCCAACTGCTTGGCCTTGGCGCTGCGATCGGCGCGCGCCTCGCGCACTGGCTTGGATTTGACGGTCGCCGCAGCTTGGCGAACCCACTTTTCCGCGGATTTCGCGGCGAGCGCCGACGCCGTGGATGATTTGCCGCTCCGCTTCGCCTTCGCCTTGGCCTCGACCACCGGCTTGGCTGCGGCTTTGGCCGGCCTCTCAGCCCGCTGCGCAAGCTTGACCTTCGCCTTCGGCTCCGACCGGGCCTGCTGCACTGGCTTGGCTGCGGTTTTGGTAGGCTTCTCGGCCCGCTGCGCAAGCTTGACCTTGGCCTTCGCCTCCGACCGCACCTGCTGCACCGGCTTGGATGCAGATTTGGCCGGCTTCTCGGCCCGCTGTGCAAGCTTGTCCTTCGCCTTCGCCTCGGACCGGGCCTGCTGTACCGGCTTCGCCGTGGATTTGGCCGTCCCCGCGGCAGGCGGCACGACATCCCGCTTCGCGGAAATTTTCGCCGTCGGAAGCGGGCGCGGCCTGCCGGTGCTCGCAGCGCTCGCCACCTGCACGGGCTTGGCCAGCTGCGCCTTCACCGGAAGCTTTGGCACGGCAGCGGCTTGCCGCACCACCTTCAGCGCGGGTGCCGCCGCGGCTTTGGCGTCCCGAGCCCGTCCTTCGATTGTCTTCGGCTCGAGGGGCAGCATAGGAACGCCGGCCAGCGGCACTTCGCGGGCCGCGAGCTTGACGGGAGGCGAAGCCTCGAGCTGGTCCGCCGCGTCGTAAGCGGCCTGAAGGGTCTTGGTCGGCAACGGCTGCTGACCGTCTTCGCTTGGGAGGGGTGCGGTGCCGTCCTTCGGAAGCCACGCCAGCCGCGCCTGCTCGCCGGCAATCGGCGGACCATAAGCCTTCGCGCGAAGATCGAACGCCGCCAGCTTGTAGATGATCGGCTCGGCGCCGCGCACATGGTAGACGAGCCCGCTGCCATCGGCGGCGGGCTGGGCGGCATATTCGATATCGGCGATCAGCCGCCGTTCGCCGCCGAAGCCACGCTCCGCCCCCGGCGGCACGTCCAAGATGAAGCGGCCGCTGCAGACGGTGACGTCGAGAGTCGGATCATGGCTTTTGACGAACGGGGCCTCCATCCGCACGACGCTGTAAGCGGCGAGCGTCGCGAGATTGACCGGATCTGCGTTGCGGATCTTGATGGCCTCGTCGAAGGCATATTTGGTCAGCCGGACATAGGCGATGCGCGAAGCGCAGGCATTGTGCCGAAGCGTGTGGCGAACCTGCGCCACAGCGGCTGCGCGCGGCGATTCCTTCTTCTCCAGCTGATCGCAAGCGCCGACCGTCACCGCAGCCATGATCGCAGCCATGATCGCGGCCATGCCCGTGGTTGTCAGGCGAGCAATTGGGGATACACGCATAAAAGCCCCCCAGCCACGCAACTAAACCCCTCGAATCGCGATCTTATCCCATCGGCTGCACGAGTCAAAGCGGCATCGAGGGAGATTCCGCGCAAGTGTCTCGCCCCGAACCGGAACAGAGCGCGCGGCGGCGCTGCTATTCCCCGTCCGCCACGATGTCGCGGATCTCGCGCATCCGCCCGCCATAAGCTTCGGCGACACAGGCAGGATCGGGGCAGCGTTCACGATAGGCCAGGAAGCGGTCGCGCGTCCGGCGCAGCTCGGCCCGGGTGCGCCCATCGGCGTCCGCCATCGCCGAATAATAAAGCGATGCCATCGAGCGGTCCTGGCGCGCCAGCCCGGCGTCGCCGCACACCATCCGTTCGCTGCGCGTTTGCGCGTAACGGCAGTTGAAGCTCGGATTGGGTCCTGTGGGCCCGGCATCGCGCGCGGTTTCGATCGGGCGCGACGGCGGCGGCGGCGCGGGAGACGGCTGCGGCGGCAGCGAAGGCGGCGCTGGCGCCACGATCACATTCGTCGGATCGGTTGAAAGTGGCGGCGCAGCAGCGGCGACACGCACGGGCGGCGCGAACGGCCGGCCTTGCATGTCGAACGCCGCGAGCCTGGCGACGATCGGCTCAGCGCCGCTCATCCGGTAGGCAAAGCCGCTGCCGTCGGCTGCGGCATGGGCGGTATAGGCGATGTCCGCGACCAGCCTGCGGTCACCGCCGAAGCCGCGTTCGGCACCGGGCGGAAGCTCGAGGATGAAGCGGCCAGTGCAATTCGTCACGTTGAGCACCTCGTCGCGGCTGACGGCGACCGGCGTCTCCATCCGCACCACCGCCGAATTGGCGAGGGTCTCGAGGTTCTTGGCGTCGGCATTGGGGACGCCGATCGCCTCGTCGAACGCCATCCGCTTCAGCTTCTCATAAGCCGCCGACGAGGCGCAGGCGTCCTGCACCTCCTCCTTGCGCTCGGCGAGCTCGGCCTTCGCGACCGGCTCCTCCTTCGGCTTGAACCAGCCGCAGCCTGAGGCGGACAGAAGCACGCCGACGGCGATCGCCGACCGCATGAAAAACCAGGATTCTCGCATTGTTCGTCGCTCCACGCCTACTGGGAATGCCCGAGCCACCGTGGCTATTCGAGCACTCCGTCGTGCAAACGCATAACGCGGTCCATCTTTGCAGCGATCCGTTCATTATGCGTCGCGACCAGCGCGGCGCTGCCCTCGCCGCGGACGAGGCGCAGGAATTCGGCGAAGACGATGTCGGCTGTCGCCTCGTCGAGATTGCCGGTCGGCTCGTCGGCGAGCACCAGTGCGGGACGATTGGCGAGCGCACGCGCGACCGCGACCCGTTGCTGCTCGCCGCCCGAAAGCTGGCTCGGACGATGGGTCAGCCGTTCCGCCAGTCCCAGCGTGCCGAGCAAGGATGCGGCGCGTTCACGCGCCTGCGCCGGCTCCGCATCGCGGATCAGCTGCGGCAGCACGACATTCTCCTCCGCGCTGAAATCGGGCAGCAGATGGTGGAATTGATAGACGAAGCCGAGCGCGTCGCGGCGCAGCCGAGTGCGGGCATCGCTGTCGAGGCTTGCCGCTTCCTCGCCGTTGATGCGGATCGATCCTTCGAAGCCACCCTCGAGCAGCCCGACCGCTTGCAGCAAGGTCGATTTGCCCGAGCCCGACGGGCCGAGCAACGCGACGATCTCGCCGGCTTGAACATTGAGGTCGACCCCGCGCAGCACGTGGATCGTGACCCCCGCCTGCTCGAAGCTGCGCTTGAGGCCGGCGACGCTCAGCACCTCATTCATAGCGCAGCACCTGCACCGGATCGGTGCTCGCCGCCTTCCAGGCGGGATAGAGGGTCGCGAGGAAGCTGAAGCCGAGCGCCATGATGACGATCGCCGTCACTTCCAACGGATCGGTCTTGGACGGAAGCTCGGTCAGGAAGCGGATCGACGGATCCCACAAATTCTGGCCGGTGACGAACTGGATGAAATTGACCACCGACTGGCGGAAGAAGAGGAAGATCGCGCCGAGCAGCATGCCGGCGGCGGTGCCGAGCACGCCGATCGTGACGCCGACGGTCATGAACACCTTCATCAGCCCGCGCCGTGTCGCGCCCATCGTGCGCAGGATCGCGATGTCGCGCGTCTTGGCGCGGACCAGCATGATCAGCGACGAGAGGATGTTGAACACCGCGACGAGGATGATGATCGAAAGCACGACGAACATCGCGATGCGCTCGACCTCGAGCGCCTCGAACAACGTCGCGTTCATCTGCCGCCAGTCGACCACCGCCGCCTCGCGCGAGACCTTGGCGGCGAGCGGCGCCAGGATCGCGCCGACATTGTCCGCGTCGACGGTCTGGACCTCGACCATGCCGACCGCGTCGCCGAGCATCAGCAGGGTCTGCGCGTCCTCGATCGGCATCACCACGAACGCCTTGTCGTAATCATAGACCCCGACCTCGAAGATCGCCGCGACATTGTAGGAGACGATGCGCGGCACGGTGCCGAACGGCGTCGTCCGGCCCTGCGGGCTGATCAGGCTGATCTGGCCGCCGACCGTGGCGCCCAGCGCCTCGGCGAGCCGCGCGCCGATCGCGACGTTCTGGGTCCCCGGGCGCAAGCTGTCGAACGAGCCCGACAGCACCTTGTCCTGCAAGGTCGGGTTGCTGAGAATGTCCTCACGCTGCATGCCGCGCACGATCACGCCTTCGACCCGCCCCTCGTAGCTTGCCATCAGCGGCTGCTCGATCAGCGGCAGCGCCGAGGTCACGCCGGGCGTGGCGCGGGCCTCGCGGACGATGTCGCGCCAGTCGGGTAGGCGGCCGCCATAGCCCTGCACCACCGCATGGCCGTTGAGGCCGACGATCTTGTCGAACAGCTCGGCCCGGAAACCGTTCATCACGCTCATCACGATGATCAGCGCCGCGACGCCAAGCATCACCGCCACCAGGCTGATGCCGGCGACCAGGAAGATGAACGCCTCGCCGCGGCCGGGAAGCAGATAGCGCTTGGCGATCATGCGCTCGTAGCGGGAGAGGATCATGCGGCCGCGAGCCTGCCGAGCGCGCTCTCCGCCGAAAGCTCGTGCCGTTCGCCGGTCGCGCGCTGCTTCAGCTCGACGATTCCCTTCTCGAGACCCTTGGGACCGACGATCAGCTGCCAGGGAAGGCCGATCACATCCATTGTCGCGAACTTGGCGCCGCCCCGCTCGTCGCGGTCGTCGTAGAGCGTTTCGACGCCCGCGGCGCCGAGGCGGCGATAAAGATCGTCGCAGGCCGACGCACAGGCAGGATCGTCGGCGCGCATGTTGATCAACCCGACCTTGAAAGGCGCGACCGCATCGGGCCAGACGATGCCATTGTCGTCGTGGCACGCCTCGATGATCGCGCCGACGAGCCGCGACACGCCGATGCCGTAGCTGCCCATCTGCGGGTGGACCTGGCCGCCGTCCCTGGTCTGGACGGTCATCCCCATGCTCGCGCTATATTTGGTGCCGAACGAGAAGATGTGGCCGACCTCAATGCCGCGGCCCTCGCGGCGGCGGGCCTCGGGCACCTGGTTCCAGCGCGCCTGATCGTGCGTCTCGTCGGTCGCGGCGTACATGCCGCTCACCTGATCGAACAACCGGCTGAGGTCCTCCGCACTGCCGTAATCGACCTCCGATTGCTGCCAATCGAAGCCGTCGAACGCGCTGTCGTAAAAGACCTCGCTCTCGCCGCTTTGCGCGAGGACGATGAATTCGTGGCTGAGATCGCCGCCGATCGGCCCGCTCGCGGCCTTCATCGGCACCGCCTTGATCCCCATCCGCTGGAAGGTGCGCAGATAAGCGAGGAGCTGGGTGTAATAGCTCAGCCGTGCGCCTTCCTCGTCGAGGTCGAAGCTGTAGGCATCCTTCATCAAGAACTCGCGGCCACGCATCACCCCGAAACGCGGGCGGACCTCGTCGCGGAACTTCCACTGGATATGGTAGAGCGTGCGCGGCAGATCGCGGTAGCTCTTCGCGGCGTCGCGGAAGATCGCGGTGATCATCTCCTCGTTGGTCGGCCCGTAGAGCATCTCGCGCTCGTGGCGGTCGGTGATGCGCAGCATCTCCGGGCCGTAAGCGTCATAGCGGCCCGACTGGCGCCACAGGTCGGCCGATTGGATCGTCGGCATCAGCAGCTCGATCGCGCCGGCCTTGTCCTGCTCCTCGCGGACGATCTGCTCGATCTTCTTGAGCACCCTGAACCCGATCGGCAGCCAGGCGTAGATGCCGGCCGCGGTCTGGCGGACCAGGCCGGCGCGGAGCATCAGCTTGTGGCTGACGATCTGGGCGTCGGCGGGCGTTTCCTTGGTGACGGGCAGGAAGTAGCGGGAAAGGCGCATCGAGGAGGTCGGTCCGGCTAGAGCTGAGGTGCGCCACTCTCTAGAGGGTGACCGCCTTTTGTCGAAACACTTTGTTTCGGCAATGGTGGGTCCGGATTGTGCCTTGCTGCCCCTGCCCGATCCGCCATGTCCGCTGTGGCGGCGACGCCACAGCCGCCGCACAAATGAGCGCCAAATGAGCGATCGTCGGCGATTCCCAATGACAAGCTATTTTGCCTTGCCTAGCGTCAAGGCTCGAAACGTAAGCCGAATGGCCACGGTTCGGGGAGGGTCTAGGCCCCGCGACCTCTTGCGAGGGGAGGTAGCGAGCGGGCCAGACATTCTTCAGGGGGTTGGTGACCGGGCGACCGGATCATCACGCGGGTGCCCGGGCAGCGATGCCCGGGCACTTGTCATTTTGGGCGACTGCACACTTCGCGCGGAAACAGGATCCGCGGTGATCCTCAATAATCCGCCGGCCATTCGAGCGGGAACAAGGTGCGGTACGGCCGCGCTTCCTCGATCACCCGCGCGAACGACGGCCGCGCCAGCAGCCGCTGATAATAAGCCGACAGCGCCTCGTGGCGCTCGAACGGCACGGCGATGTTCGCGTAGAACAGCGCCGGCGCGGCAGCGCAGTCGGCGAGCGTGAAGCCGTCACCGGCGATCCAGCGGCCGCCGCGCCCAAGCTCCTCGTCGATGATGCCGTAAGCCGTCGCGATCGTCGCTTTCGCCTGCTCGACTCCGTCGGGATCGTCGCGGCCCTCGGAACGGAACTGGTCGGTCACGACCTTGGTGAGCTGCGTCGCGACATAATTGTCGAACAGGCGATCCCAAAGATGCACCCTCCTCGCCTCCTCGGGATCATCGGGAAGCAGCCGGATGGTTTCCGGCCGATGGCGGTCGAGATAATCCACGATCAGGCTCGACTCGGGCAGGATGACGTCGCTCGCCGTATCGCGCAGCACCGGGAATTTCGCGAGCGGCCACAGCCGGCTGAGCTCCGCGCGCTGGGCGGCATCGCCAAGATCGATCAGCCGCGGCTCGAACTCGATCTCCTTTTCGTAAAGCGCGATCAGCACCTTTTGGCAGAAGGAGGCGAAGGGATGATAATATAGGGTAAGCGTCATGGTCCTATTCCCTCACCGGCCATCAATAGGAACTGCCCCGATCGTCCCGAACCGAAACACGCCCGGCGCGAGGCAAGGCCTCCTATAGCCATGACGCGGCCGGCCCCATAAATTGCGGCCATACGTTCAACAGCCATGGTGATGCCGCAAATGCCGAGCCGACGGAAGAACAGGGTTGCGCTGAACGCGTTGGCCGCCGCGATCCTGGTCGCGCTGCTCGCCTCGCCTGCGCCCCCTCCCGTTTCGGCACAGATCGAAGCGCCGGCGAGGAACGTCGCGGCTCCGGTCACCACGCCAGTCACGACGCCAGTCACGACAACCGCAGCCCCTGCGCCGATCCTCGCCGCAGCGCCTGCAAAGCCGGAGTTCGCGGTCGTCTCGCCGCTTTCGCCCGACGCGCCGATCCGGCCGGGCGATTATGCCTGGAACGCGGACGGAGTGCCGGCGGGGCCGCTGACCGTCGTCATCGATCTCGAGTGGCGGTACGTCTACGTCTATCGCGGCGGGATCGAGATCGGACGCTCGTCGATGATCTACGGCGCCGACGACAAGCCGACTCCGACTGGGATCTATCCGATCCTGCAGCGCAAGCGGCACCATATCTCCAACCTCTATGGCGCGCCGATGCCTTATATGCTTCGGCTGACCAACGACGGCATTTCGATCCATGCGAGCGAAGAGATAAGGGACGAGTACGCGACCCACGGCTGCATCGGCCTGCCGGACGAATTCGCGGCCGCCTTGTTCGCCGAGGCGAAGGTCGGCGACTATGTGCTGGTCACCAAGAATTGGAAGCGCGACATCTACGGGGCGCAGCCGTTCGCCCCGATGCAGCATACGACCTGACGACAGGCGCAACCTGGGATCTATTTAATGCGCCGCCTCTTCCCGCGTCGCGCCCGTCATTCTCTGGACATTGTCCCACAGTTCCTCGACGTCGTTCGCGCGGGGGAAGGCGTCATCGGGAACGTCGTGGCCGAGGAAGCGGCACAAAGGCTCCCAGCCGTCGCGCACGTCGAACACCAGCAGGCGGTCGGCCGGGATGGTGTCGATCACCGTCTTGGTATGCTGCTCGTAGACCGAGATCGCGTGATCGCGGTCATGGATCCGCCCATCGAACAGCGAATAGACGATCTTGGTGCACATCTCGAGCATCAGCGGCGGGATCTGCTTGAGCATCACCGGGCTGAAGATCGTCGCCTGGGTGCTGTCGAACCAGCGCTGCGGATCGCGGACCGTGTGGATGATTTTCGCGTTGGGATAATAATCAGCGAGCTCGCGCCAATAAGCGGCGGCAGGCCAATCGACGGTCGAATTATAGCCTGCGAAAATCGCGTCCCAATCGGCCGACGAGGGGTCGTCGGCGGCTGCGGTCCAGGCGGGCATCTTGCTCGGATCGGCGATCAGCTCATTCATGTGGAAGCATTCGCCGTAACCGAGCCGCTCGAGCGCCTGGTGCAGCGACAATGTGCCGGTCCGGCCGAACCCACTGCCGATGACTTTGATTGTCATCCTCAACACCCTTCATGATCATCTTATATCTGTTGATCATATCGGAGATTCGACCGGACGATCAACCATCGTTTGAGAGTGGCGCGTCGGGCGCTGTCCAAGCGCTGCGTTACGGGCTAAGCGGCCGCGATGCGGCAGGCGACGGGCACGATCGAGGTGGAGACGCAGCGTCAGGGGCTGGTCGAGATCTCGAGCAACGTCACGCGCTGGGTCGCCGCGCAGGGCATGGAGCAGGGCCTGCTGACGATATTCTGCCGCCACACCTCCGCCTCGCTGCTGATCCAGGAAAATGCGGCGCGCGAGGTGCGCAGCGATCTCGAAGCCTATTTCGCGCGCATCGCACCCGAAGACCCGGCTGCTTACGCGCATGACGACGAAGGACCCGACGACATGCCCGCGCACCTGCGCACGGCGCTGACCCAGGTGCAGCTCTCGATCCCGCTCACCGGCGGCGCGCTCGCGCTCGGCACCTGGCAGGGCATCTATCTGTTCGAGCACCGCCGCCGTCCGCACCGCCGCAGCCTCGCGCTCCATCTTCTCGGCGAATGACGCAGACATGAGCGTCGAAGCGGTTCGCGCCTGGCTGGCCGATCATGCCCCCGATCTGCCGATCATCGAAACCGAGCAGAGCACCGCCACCGTCCAGGAAGCGGCCGTCGCCCTTGGCGTCGCGCCGGGCCGCATCGCCAAGACCTTGGCGGTGCGCGCCAACGGCGAAACCTTCCTGCTCGTCGCGCGCGGCGATGCGCGGCTCGACAATGCCAAGGCCAAAGCCGCGTTCGGCGGGCGACCGCGCATGCTCGGGGCGGAGGAGACGCTCGCACTGACCGGCCATCCGGTCGGCGGTGTCTGTCCGTTCGGCCTGCAGACGCCGCTGCCGGTGTTTCTCGACCGCTCGCTGCGGGATTTCGACGAGGTTTTCCCCGCGGCGGGATCGCTCAACAGCTCGGTGCGGGTGACGCCCGAGCGTCTCGCCGCGCTGGTCGACGGCAAATGGGTCGATGCCTGCCGCCTCCCCGGCTGAGCTTCCCGTCTACGCCCTGCGCGGCGGGAGCTTAAGAATTTTCACAGATTTCCCGGTTATGCGCTATCGGAGCAAGGGAGTCTGATCATGAAGCACGGACCATCCACACTGCTCTTCGCGCCGCATGTTCAATGGGTGAGCGCCGCTGCCGCGATCGCGATCGCGCTGTTCCAGACCGTCTATCTCGGTTCCGGGATGGCCGCCTGAGCGCGGCGGGCGGGATCGCGTCGAGCGCGGGAAGCCTTCGGGCGAGCGACGCCGCCGCTGCCCAACCCCCTGACTTGTCTGCTATAGGGCAGCCCTTGTCGATTGGGGGACGCGTGGATGGCCACAAAAGCTGATGTCTGGCCGCCGCTCGTCTGGGGGACGTGGCGCGAGACGGCGATCACGCTCCAGCTCTGGATGCAGATCGTCGGCAAGGTGCGGCTGGCGCTGACGCCATGGCTCAACCACAGCTGGCACGTTCCGCTCTATGTCTCGGCGCGCGGGCTGACCACCTCTCCGATGCCCTACCTCGATGACGCGTTCGAGCTCGAATTCGACCTGATCGAGCAGCGCCTGCTGTTCCGCGACAGCGTCGGCGGCGAGGACGCGCTGGCGCTGCAGCCGCAAAGCGTCGCCGACTTCCACGCTGGTCTGTTCGCGATGCTCAGCCGCCATGGCATCGAGGTCGCGATCCACGAATATCCCAACGAGATGGCCGATCGGATCCGCTTCGCCGACGACCGCACGCATTGTGCCTATGATGCCGAGGCGGTGCGCCGCTTCTGGCGCGTGCTGCTCACCGCCAACCGGCTGCTCGGCCAGTTCCGCACCGCCTTCGTCGGCAAGGCGAGCCCGGTCCATTTTTTCTGGGGAAGCTTCGATCTCGCCGTGACGCGTTTTTCCGGCCGCCCTGCCCCGCCGCATCCGGGCGGCGTCCCGCATCTGCCCGACGAGATCGCGCGCGAGGCCTATTCGCACGAGGTCAGCAGCGCTGGCTTCTGGCCAGGCAACGACGCCTTCCCGCATGCCGCTTTCTACTCCTACGCCTATCCGGCGCCGAACGGCTTCGCCGCGGCGCCGATCATGCCCGCCGGCGCGCGGTTCGAGCCGATGCTCGGCGAGTTCGTCTTCCGCTACGAGGATCTGCGCACCTCGCCCGACCCGGCGCAGGCGCTGATGATCTTCCTCACCTCGACCTATGAAGCGGCGGCCGAGCTCGGCCGCTGGGACCCGGCGCTCGATTGCGCGCCGGGCCTCCCCCGCCGCCCCCGCCCGGTCTAATTCGGGGACACAATACTGATTAGGGCTCGAGGATGCCCTTGAGAGCTAATTCGGGGACACGATACCTATTAAGGCTCGACGGGTTGGCAGAACTGCTGTCGAGGCGAATTGAGTATTGTGTCCCCGCAATTGCCTCCCGCCGCCCGCGTCCGGTCTGATCGTCGCCGCCGGCGGGGAGGCGCACAGAGCGCGCCAACTACCCGCGCCCGCGCGGCATTGTTCGAGCGCAAGAAACGGAGCGCGCGACCTCGCCGCGAGCGCGATGACGAGACGCGACTATCGGAGAGCGATCATGAGCTTTCGTATCACCGGGCTGAGCCCGGACTTCTTTGGCCATTTGTTCGGCCTGCCCGACGAGCTGCTTGCCCGGCACGGCGTGAAGCGCTGTATCGCGGACCGCAAGCCAGGCTTTCCCGATCGGATCGAGGTCCGCGACGCCGAGCCCGGCGAGCGCCTGTTGCTGCTCAATTACATGCACCAGCCGGCGGCGACGCCCTATCGTGCCAGCCATGCCATTTTCGTCCGCGAACATGCCGCCCGGCGTTACGACAGGATCGACGAGATTCCCGAAGCCCTGCGTCTGCGGCTGATCTCGCTTCGGGCGTTCGACGAGGGGGATGAAATGATCGACGGCGCGGTGCTGGACGGCGCCCGGCTCGAGGAGGGCATCGAAGCGATGTTCGCCGACCCGGCGGCGCGCTACCTCCACGCCCATTATGCGTCGCGGGGCTGCTATGCCGCGAGGGTCGACCGCGCCTGAGGCTCGCTAATACAGGGACACAATACTGATTAGCGCTCTGAGATGTCCTTGGCAGAACAGACGTTGGGAGAATTAAGTATTGTGTCCCCGAAATTGGATGCGGCGAGGGTCGACCGCGCCTGAGGCTCAGCGCGGCTTATAGTCGGGCAGCGCCGGGGGCGACACCGCCGGGCCGATTCCCGAGCGGTCGATCTGCTGGACGTTGGTGCCGAGTTCACGTGCGCTGCTGCGCATATCGCGCACCTGCTGGTGGAGCCCAGGCTGCGAGAACGAGCGAACGCTCGGTTCCATCGCGTCGATGCTCGCATCGAGCCGCGCCATGCCGGCACGCGCCTCGCGCAGCGACTGGCGCATCGCCCGCGCGTCGCCGCTGCCCTGGGCCGCCAGCCGCCGCTCGGCGGCATCGGCCGAGCGGCCCATCGTCGCCAGCCCTTGCCCGGTTTCCCGGATTGCCGTCCGCGACGTCGCCATCTTCTGGGCGAGCGCGGGGCCGTTCGCGGCAAGGCGCGCGCTGCGGCGCTCGACCTCGGCAATCCGCGCGGAAATGCTCTGCTGCCCCGCCGGGGTGAGCATCCGGTTGAGCCGTTCGGCGGTCGCGGAGATCTTCTCGACCGTGCTGACCGTGTCTCCGCCGAGCAGCCCGCTTCCCTTCTCCGCCGGGATGATCGGGATCTCGCCTGGCCTTCTCGGTTTGATCGGCGGCGCACCCGCTGCCGCGCCGTCGAGCGAGATCAGCGCCCCTCCGAACAGGTCGCGGTGGAGGTTGGCGGTGGTGCCCTGCAGGATCGGCGCCTCGGGGTCGGTGACGAGGATCCGCACGCGGACGAGCTGCGGGTCGACCGGATCGAAGTCGATGTCCTGGATCCGTCCGATCGCGACCCCGGAGAAGCTCACCGGCGAACCCTCCGCCAATCCCGCGACCGAGCCGTCGAACTTGATATCGTAGAGCTGGCTGTTGCTGCCGGCGTTGGGCGAAGCCCAGACGATATAGCCAAACAGCGCGGCCAGCAGCGCCACCAGCACACCAGCGACCAGGAAGCTATGCGACTGGGTTTCCATCGGCGCCCACGATAACGCGTCGCGCACCGTTCGACCACCAGCATCGGCACCAGCATCGGCGCGCGATCTGTGACCGGCGGGACGGAACAGACACTTGCCTTGCCGCGTTCATTCGATCCGTACAGGGATCGATTGGAAGCTGCCGCCGGCTGGCGGCCAAAGGAGCGCCTCAGCCGGGAGCTGGGGCGTTCCTTTTTTGCATCCCGTCGAATGGAGGCGGACAATGGCCATTCAAGACACGCAGGAGATATCGTTCGAACGAGTCACCGATGACGCCCATGAGCTGATCTCGTCGCGGCGGGTGGAGGGCACCGCCGTCTACAACCGGCAGGAACAGAAGCTCGGCACGATCCACTCGGTGATGATCGAGAAACGCAGCGGCCAGGTCGCTTATGCCGTGATGTCGTTCGGCGGCTTCCTCGGCATGGCCGAGCGCGCGCATCCCATCCCGTGGGACATGCTCACCTATGACGTCGATCTCGACGCTTATGTGGCGGACCTGTCGGCCGAGCAATTGCGCAACGCCCCGACATTGCGCCTCGACGAGGCCGATCGGCCGCGCGACCGCAAGCATGACGAGGAGGTCGCCGGCTATTACGGGCGCCTGCCCTGGTGGGGATTGTAGGCGCTGAGCACTGCCGAAGGCCGGCAGCTAGACGAGCCGTGACTGCTTGACTGCCGCCTCGATGAAGCTTGCGAACAACGGGTGCGGGTCGAACGGCTTGCTCTTGAGCTCCGGGTGGAACTGGACGCCGACGAACCAGGGATGGTCGGGCCGCTCGACGATTTCGGGAAGCTGATTGTCCGGGCTCATGCCGGAGAAGATGAGGCCGCCCTTTTCGAGCGCGTCGCGATAATGAGCGTTGACCTCGTAGCGATGGCGGTGACGTTCGCTGATCGGGTTGTTGCCGTAGATGCTCGCGACGTGGCTGTTGGGGCTTAGCCGCGCCTCATAGGCGCCGAGCCGCATCGTCCCGCCAAGATCGCCGTTCGCCGCGCGGCGCTCGAGACCTTCCTTGCCCATCCATTCGGTGATCAGGCCGACCACCGGCTCGTCGGTCGGGCCGAATTCGGTGGTCGAGGCGTCGGGCAGGCCGGCAAGATTGCGGGCACCCTCGATGCACGCCATCTGCATCCCCAGGCAGATGCCGAAGAACGGCACGCCGCGCTCGCGCGCGAACTGGACCGAGGCGATCTTGCCCTCGCTGCCGCGCTCGCCGAAGCCCCCCGGGACGAGGATGCCGTGCACCGGCTCCAGCATCGGCGCGACATTGTTCAGGCCGTCGGGGCCGTTCTCGCTGAACAGCTCGGCGTCGAGCCAGTTGATCCGCACCTTGACCCGATTGGCGATCCCGCCGTGGATCAAGGCCTCGGTGAGGCTCTTATAGGCATCGGGAAGGCCGACATATTTGCCGACCACGCCGATCGTCACCTCGCCCTCGAAATTCTCCAGCCGGTCGATGATGTCGTACCAGCGAGACAGATCGGGCGCCGGCGCATCCTCGATCCCGAACGCGCGCAGCACTTCAAAGTCGAGCCCTTCGCGATGATATTGGAGCGGCACCGAATAGATGCTCTTGGCATCGAGCGCAGGGATCACCGCTTCCTTGCGGACGTTGCAGAATTGGGCGATCTTGGCGCGCTCGCTCTCCGGCAGCGGGCGATCGACGCGGCACAGCAAGACGTCGGGCTGGATGCCAAGGCTGGTCAGATCGCGCACGCTATGCTGCGTCGGCTTGGTCTTCAGCTCGCCGGCCGCCGCGATATAGGGCACGAGCGTGGTGTGGATCGAGACCGTGTTCGCGCGCCCGATATCGTTGCGCAACTGGCGGATCGCCTCGACGAACGGCAGGCTCTCGATGTCCCCGACCGTGCCGCCGATCTCGCAGATCACGAAGTCGAGCCCATCGGTGTCCGCGAGCGCGAACTCCTTGATCTCGTTGGTGACGTGGGGGATGACCTGGACGGTCGCACCGAGATAATCCCCGCGGCGCTCCTTGGCGATGATGTCGCGGTAGATGCGGCCGGTGGTGATGTTGTCCGACTGACGGGCAGGAACGCCGGTGAACCGCTCATAATGGCCGAGATCGAGATCGGTCTCGGCGCCGTCGTCGGTAACGTAGACCTCGCCATGCTGATAGGGCGACATCGTCCCCGGATCGACATTGAGATAAGGATCGAACTTACGGATGCGGACTTTGAAGCCGCGCGCCTGGAGCAAGGCTCCGAGCGAAGCGGCCATCAGGCCTTTCCCCAGGGATGAGACCACGCCGCCGGTGATGAAAATGAACCGCGCCATGGGAGAACAGGACTAAGGCCGGACCCCCCGCGAGGGCAAGGTGCCGAATCGGATCGGGCGGAATATTTTGCGCTTCTAGCGCCTCGCTCCGAACGCTTGACTCGATCGTGCTTGATGGCCCGCGATCGCGTCCACTGACTAAATTGCTTAGCGCGCGAGCGGCACGCTCTCCGTCTGGTTGGCGATGCCTGCCAGAGCGGCGCTGGTGCCGACACCGGCTGCGCCGGCGAGCGGATCGGCCGCCATCGGCACCTGCCCGGGGAGCGGAGCCCCTGTGGCGGGCAGCGCCGGACCAGCTGGCACGGTCTTCGCGAGCGACGTGTCGATCGTGGTGGGCGCGCGCTGGACCGTGGCGATGCCGGCGAGCGCGATGCTCAGCACCACGAACAAGGTGGCAAGGATCGCGGTCGCGCGGGTGAGGAAGTCCGCCGCGCCGCGCGCGGTCATCAGCCCCGAGCTGTTGCCGCCGACGCCAAGCCCGCCCCCTTCCGAACGCTGCATCAAAATGACGCCGACGAGCGCGGCGGCAATCAGCGTCTGAACGATGAGCAGAAACTTGAACATGACGAACGGTCTTTCGGGGAAAGGATATGTGGAGGCGATCTAGTCGATCCGCGGTTGCGGTTCAACGGGGCCGGTTCAATGCGAACGAACTCCCCTCCCGCACGCGGGAGCGCTGCATAAATCATCCATTCCTCCCCTGAAGGGCCCCTCCACCGCTGCGCGGTCCCCCTCCCCCGGAAAACCGGGGGAGGAATAGGGGGTCATGCGGTTCGACACGGTCCGGCGAACGGGGTTTTGCAGCGGGAGGGAAGAGGAACGTCAGCCCCTCGCAGCCTCGACAATCGGGACGAATTGCGCAGCCGTCAGGCTCGCGCCTCCGACCAGCGCGCCGTCGACGTCGTCGAACGCGAACAATATGGCGGCATTGTCGGCCTTGACCGATCCCCCATAGAGGATGCGCACGCGGCCGCCGCGATCGCCGAAATTCTCCAGAAGGTGGCCGCGGATCGCCTTGTGCATCTCGGCGACGTCCGCAGGGGTCGCGGTCTTGCCGGTGCCGATCGCCCAGATCGGCTCATAAGCGACCACCAGCTCGCCCTCGCCCGCCTCGGCCGGAAGCGACCCGCGGAGCTGCCTGGTGACGATTGCGACGGCGTCGCCGGCCTCGCGCTGGGCCTCGCTCTCGCCGACGCAGACGATGGCCGTGAGGCCGTGGCGCAGCGCGGCTTCGGCCTTGGCGCGGACGAGCGCGTCGCTCTCATGCTGCTCGGCACGCCGCTCGCTGTGGCCGACGATGACCAGCCGCGCGCCGGCCTCCTTGAGCATCCCCGCCGAGACGTTGCCGGTATGCGCGCCGCTTTCCGCATGATGGCAGTCCTGCGCACCGATCGGCAGGCCGGCCGACCGAGCGACCGACGAGGCGATCAGGG
The DNA here is from genome assembly GCF_036677245.1 of Sphingomonas sp. Lineage (GTDB taxonomy): Bacteria > Pseudomonadota > Alphaproteobacteria > Sphingomonadales > Sphingomonadaceae > Allosphingosinicella. The sequence goes on along the minus strand of NZ_JAKFCG010000053.1, from coordinate 13,733 downwards.
TGAACGGCGGGCAGATGGCGACGTCGACCCCCGCCGCCTCCTTGGCCGCCGCCGCCACCGCGGCGACTTCGCCGAGCTGTGCGAGACTGCCGTTCATCTTCCAATTGCCGACGACCAATTTGCGACGCACTTCTTTCTACCCCTTGTGTTCCCGCTTGCGCGGAGCGAGCGGTCCGGTGCGCTCTTAAGAGAGAAGGCCCGCGGCTAGCAAGGCACGGGACTTTTCCGCACGCTGGATCAGGCCCTGGACCGCCCCCTTGCGCCAGACCGCGGCTCGCTTGCAGGAGCCCACGCGCTCTGCCAAAGACGGCTCACTTTCGCAGCCGCAGCCAGAGGCGCCGATGATCAGTTTTTTCCGCCGCGCCCTCTCCTCCTGGATCGTGATCGCCCTGCTCGGCCTGATCATGCTCGCATTCATCATCACCGGCGTCAGCGCGCCCACCGGCGTCTCGCTGACCGACGACGGCGACATCCTGGCCCGGGTCGAGGACGAAACGGTCACCGGGACCGAGCTCAGCGACCAGCTCAATCGCCAGTTGAGCCGCATCCGCGAGGAGCAGCCGCAATCCGATGTCGATATGGCCGCCTTCCTCCGCGAGGGCGCGTTCGAGCAGAATCTGGCGCAAATGGTGACGGCGAAGGCGCTCTCCGCTTTCGGCCACGAGCAGGGCATGCGCGCGTCGAAACGGCTGATCGACGGCGAAATCGCCAGCATACCGGCGTTCCGCAATCTCGCCGGGGAATTCGACCAGACCACCTTCCGGCGCGTGCTCGCCGGAGAGCGGATCAGCGAAGCGACGCTTCGCTCCGATCTCGCGGGCCAGATCATCCAGCGTCAGCTCCTCGTGCCGGTCGCTGCTTCGGCCAAACTGCCGGCGACGATGGCGCGCTATTATGCCGGCCTGCGCCTCGAAACGCGCAACGGTGCGGTCGGTCTCGTCCCCGCCGCTGCGGTTGGCCCCGGCAGCGAGCCGACCGAGGCCGAGATCGCCGCCCATTTCAAGCGCCGTCAGGATCGCTTCACGATCCCCGAACGGCGCGTCCTTCGCTATGCCGCGTTCGGCCGCGCCGACGTTGCCGCCACCGCAAAGGCGAGCGACGCTGAGATCGCGGCCGCCTATCGCGCCGCGGCTGCCAATTACGGCCCGAAGGAGACGCGCGCCTTCTCGCAAGTGGTGCTTCCCACCGACGCGGCCGCCAAGGCGTTCGCGGCCAAGCTCGCGTCCGGCACGAGCTTTGCTTTGGCCGCCGCCCAGGGTGGGTTCGCGGCCGGCGACATCGCGCTCGCGGCGCAAAGCAAGGCTGATCTTGCCCGGCTGTCCAGCCCCGAGGTGGCGAACGCGGCGTTCGCGGCCGCCAAAAGCCAGGTGACGGCGCCGGTCCGCTCGCCGTTCGGCTGGCACATCCTGCGCGTCGACGAGGTCACCACGACCCCTGCCCGCCCGCTCGAAGCCGTACGCGCCGAGATTGCGGCGCGGATCGAGCAGCAGAAAGCCGACGACGCGATCAACAAGCTGGTGACCGCGGTGGAGGATGCGATCGGCGATGGCGCGAGCTTCGCGGAAGTGGCGCGCGCGCACAAGCTCCAGGTCCAGGAAACCGCGCCGATCACCGCTGGCGGCACCGCTCCAGGCGTCGCCGATTTCAAGCTTCCTCCGGACGTCGCGCCGCTGCTGAAGCCGGGGTTCGAGATGAGCGCCGACGAGGATCCGGTGGTCGAGACGATCACGCCCAACCAGCGCTTCGCCTTATTTGCCGTCAGCCGGATCGTCCCGGCCGCCCCGCCGCCGCTCGCCGCGATCGGCGACGCGGTGAAGGCGGACCTGGTGCAAGAACGCTCGCTCGCGCGTGCCCAGGCAGTGGCATCGGCGATCGTCGCCAAGGCGAATGCCGGGACCCCGCTCGCGCAGGCATTCGCAGCCGCCGGCGTTCGGCTGCCGCCGGTTCAGCAGGTGAAGGTGCGGCGGCTCGACCTCGAGCAGATGCGCGAGCGTGTGCCGCCGCCGCTCGTGATGATCTTCAGCCTGCCCAACGGCAAGACACGCCTCCTTGCAGCGCCCAACGGCACCGGCTGGTTCGTCGTCCACGTCGAGCAGGTCGTGCCGGGCGATCTCAGCAAGGTGCCGGGATTGCTCGAGCAGACGCGCAGCCAAATCAGCCAAGGCGTGAGCGAGGAATATGGCGCGCAATTCGCCCGCGCGGTCGAGCGCTCGCTCGACGTCGAGCGCAACCAGGCGGCGACGGCGCGGGTCAAGCGGCAGCTCCAGTCCGGCGGCGCGGTCGAGTAAGGGGTCGATGATCCCGCAGCGCGAGCCGTTCAGCCGCCCCAACATCCTCATCGTCGACAATTACGACAGCTTCACCTGGAATCTCGTCCATTATCTGCGCGAGCTCGGCGCCGCCGTCGAAGTGGCGCGCAACGACGGCATCACCGTTGCGCAGGCCTTGGCGAGCGGCGCCGACGGCTTCCTGATATCGCCTGGTCCCGGCGCACCCAACGGTGCCGGGATATCGCTGGCGCTGGTCGAAGCCTGCGCGGCCGCCAACCAGCCGTTGCTCGGCGTCTGCCTCGGCCACCAGGCGATTGCCCAGCATTTCGGCGCTCACATCGGCAAGGCACCGCGCCAGATGCATGGCAAGACCAGCACGCTCGCGCACGACGGCACCGGCCTGTTCGAGGGCATCCCGTCGCCGTTCACGGCTGCCCGCTACCATTCGCTCGCCGTCCGTCCGGAAGGCTTCCCGCAATGCCTCCACGTCAACGCGACCGCGCCCGATGCGACCATCCAGGGCCTGCGCCACCGCGTGCTGCCGATCCACGGCGTCCAATTCCATCCCGAAAGCATCGCCACCGATCATGGCCATCTGATCCTCGACACCTTCCTCTACATCGTCGCGGCGGTCACCGCGACGCGGCAGCAGGCCGGCACTGGCAGCGTTCCCGACGTCCTCGCTTGACAGCATCCGAAACGTTTCCTACACGTTCTTCATTCGTTCCGGATGGGAGCCCTTTATGCTGACGCGCAAGCAACATGAGCTTCTTTGCTATATCCATGATCACCTCGCCGAGCAGGGCGTCTCGCCGTCGTTCGAGGAGATGAAGGATGCGCTCGATCTCAAATCCAAATCGGGCGTCCATCGGCTGATCTCGGCGCTGGAGGAGCGCGGCTTCATCCGCCGCCTCGCCAATCGCGCCCGCGCGCTCGAAGTGCTCCGCATGCCGGACCGGGCGGGCAGCGCCCCGACCCCCGGCGACAATGTCGTGCCGCTGCGGCCGGCAGCGACCCCGCCGAACCCGCGCATCGTCGCCAACGACGTCGTCGAGCTGCCGCTCCACGGCCGCATTGCCGCCGGCACACCGATCGAAGCGCTGCAAGGCACCGAAAGCCTCGCCGTTCCAGCCGCCTTGCTCGGCCCGGGCGAGCATTATGCGCTCGAGGTGGCCGGCGATTCGATGGTCGAAGAAGGCATTCTCGACGGCGATTATGCACTGATCCGCAAGACTGACGTCGCGCGCGACGGCGAGATCGTCGTGGCGCTGGTCAACAACGAAGAGGCGACGCTCAAGACCTTCCGCCGCGAAGGCACGATGATCCGGCTCGATCCCGCCAATCGCAATTATTCGCCGCAGCGCTATCGGCCCGAGCAGGTCCAGATCCAGGGGCGGCTGTCCGGCCTGCTCCGCCGTTATTGAGCGCGACGATCGAGCCATGGCGCGACTGAACTACGTCGAGCTCCCGACGAGCGACATCGCCGCCGCGCGGCGCTTCTACGAACAGGCGTTCGGCTGGACGATCGCCGAATTCGGGCCGAGCTATGCGGCGACGACCAGTGGCGACACCGATATCGGCCTTCAGGCGGACGCTGCAGAGGCGACGCGCGCGCCGTTGCCAGTGATCGACGTTAGCGATCTCGAGGCGGCGCTCGATGCGATACTGGCTGCCGGCGGCACGATCGTGCGGCCGATCTTTGCTTTTCCCGGCGGGCGACGCTTCCATTTCGTCGATCCGAGCGGCAACGAGCTCGCTGCCGTGAAGCTGGATTGAGGCCGCGCGGCCCTTCGGCTCAGCCGCGGCCGTGAACCTTGACCCATTCGCTGAGAAAGTCCTCCGGGATCGGATTGGCGAACTCGATCCCGAACAGCCGGCCACCGTGCCAGCGCACATTGCCTGAAAATGTCGGAAAGCCGATCATCTTGACGGTCACGGGTCCCTGCGGAAGCGGCGCGTCGCTCTCGACCTTGACGCCCTTTTCGGAAACGTCGCACAGATTCGCCTCGATCCCGCCCGAGCCGATGTCGAGTGTGACGATGGCGGTGACCGGAAGTCGGCGCTGCCGCTCGCGATAAGTCGGCGCTCCGCCGAGCTTGCCACCGGCTGCCGTTTCATGATCCTTGGTCACATCGTCGATCCCGTTCGTCACGCCGATATTATCTACCAATGTTGAACAGCGGATTGCGCGGCAACCTTCGCAAAACCGCTGGTTGCCTCCCCCGCCGGCCTTTTCGCGAGGAAGGCGGCTCGGCTTCCCTACGGGCGCTCGGTTTGAGCCCATGGGTGCCGGCCGACGAGCTCGGAAACCGTTCTCACCCGAGGTTCTGCGCCCAAAGTGACGGCAATGCCACCGCTGCGGCGAAGAAAGGCGCGATCCGCCTTTAGCCAGCGCGGCGCGCAGCCGGGCGGAAGCCACCGGTCGCTGACGACGATATCGGCACGCGCGCAGGCCCTCCTCAGCGCCGGAAACGGCACCAGATAGGGACTGCGCGTCGCCAGGATCGTCCAGCGGCGGCCGCCCCGAATCATCTTAATGCTGCAAAAATCCTTGTTGCAGCGCGCGCCCCGCCATTCTTCGAGCGCGCCAAGTTCCCCCTCGGTTCCCGAGGTCTCGCCGAGCAGGTCGCGAATATAATCGCCGGCCCGTGAGCGCAGGATCGCAAAGCTGCCCTCGTCGGTGCGGAGCGCGAGATGGCGGCCGTCTCCAGTGACGATCAGGTCTGGTGCCGGCGTGGCAAGCGTCCACAGCGCCCCCACGGCCAGCGGAACCAAGCCCCAGCGCCGCCAGGCAGTGCGCCACAGCAGCAGCCAAAGTCCGCCGGCAATCATCAGCGCGAAGGCCGGCACCGGCATTGTCGGAAGCATCGCCACCGCTCCAGGCGCTGCTGCCGTCGCGTGCGCGAGCATCAGCAAGCCGCGCAGCGCAACTCCGGTCGCCCACCACAAGGGAGCGCCGAGCCCGACCAGGTCGAGCAGCAGGGCCGCGGCCTCGAGCGGCATGATTACGAACGTCGTGAGCGGGATCGCGATCATGTTCGCGAGCGCGCCGTAAAGGCCCGCCTTGTGGAAATGATAGAGTGCGATCGGCGTCAAGGCGACCTCGACTGCCAGCCCGGTCAGCGCCAGCGCCAGCAAGACCCGGCCGAACCGCGGCAGCAGCGGCTCGTCGCGGCGCGCGAACAAGGCACGCATGCGGGGGTGTTCGTGCAACGCCACGATCGCGGTGATCGCAGCGAAGCTGAGCTGGAAGCTCGGACCCACCAAAGATTCCGGCCATAGCAGCAGCACGATCAGCGCTCCGGTCGCGACCAGCCGTAACGTCAGCGCCTCGCGCCCGAACGCGATCCCGAGCAGGATCAGCAATGCCGCGATGCACGAGCGGACGGTGGGCACCTCGGCGCCGGTGAGCAAGGTGTAAGCAATGCCGGCGAGCGCCGCCGCGCCGGCGGCGATCAGAACCAGCGGCCAGCGCAGCGCCAAGGTCGGGCTGAGCGCGAGCAGTGCGAGGCTCAGCAGCATCACCGCCCCGACCACGGCGGTCAGGTGAAGCCCGCTCACCGACAGCAGGTGCGCGAGGCCGCTCTGCCGCATCGCCTCGGCGTCGGCCTCTGGCACGCCGCCCTGGTCGCCGGTCGCCAGCGCGGCGGCGATCCCGCCGGCGCCGCCCCCGAGCTGTTCGCGAACATGCGCCGACAGGCTCTGCCGCCACCCCGCGATCGTCGCTCGCCAGCCCTGGCTGGTCGCGCCGGTCACCAACGCGACGTCGAGCGCGCGGCCGCTGCCGCCGATGCCCTTGAACCAGGCGGTGCGCGAGAAATCATAGGCTCCCGGCACCGCCATTGGTGCCGGCGGCATCAGCCAGCCACGCAGCCGCACCGACGCGCCCGGCGCCAGATTGGCGATCATCTTGTCCTGATCGACGTTGATCCGGAGCCTGGCCGGAAGATCGGATCCGTCGACCGGCGCCACCACCAGCCGCGTCATCTCGCGCGCCGGCACCGGCTGGACCTCCTCGACGACCGCGGTGAACTGCGCCATTTTCGGATGCGCGAGCACCGGCGCGGCCGCACGCTCGGCTTTCGTCCAGACCAAGGCGCAGCCGAGCAAGGCGGCGAGCGAGAAGAGCGACAGGGCGCGCCCCCAGCGTGTCCCCGGCGCAATCGCCCTGCAGGCCAAGGTCAGCCCGCCCGCGAGCAGGAGGAAGGCAATCCACGACCGCTGGTCCGGTAATGTGAACCAGGCGGCGATGCCGAGGCCGAGGCCAACCGGAAGCCATAAAGCGAGCTGGTCGCGCTCCGCTTCGAACAACGCCTCGAGACGGGCATTGAGACGCGCAGCAAGGCCCGCGAGCCCGGCTTTCCAGGCCGTTTGTCGCGGCCCATCTGCTATGCTAGGGGCGCTCGCGTCATCGGTCCGCATCGGGACCCATCCTTGGAGAAAGCGCGCGTGAGCGCAACCAGCGAAACCCAGGCGGTCGTCACTCGCTTCGCGCCCTCGCCCACGGGATTCCTGCACATCGGCGGCGCGCGCACGGCCTTGTTCAACTGGCTCTACGCCCGCCACAACGGCGGAAAATTCCTGCTGCGCATCGAGGATACCGATCGCGCCCGTTCGACCCAGCCCGCGATCGAGGCGATCCTCGACGGGATGCGCTGGCTCGGGCTCGACTGGGACGATCAGACCCATTTCCAGTCGGAGTTCGCCGAGCGCCACGCGGAGGTGGCGCACGCGCTGGTCGAATCCGGCCACGCCTATCGCTGCTATCTGACCTCCGACGAGCTGGCGCAGATGCGTGCCGCGGCCGAGGCCGAGCGGCGCCCGCTGCGGGTCCGCAGCCGCTGGCGCGACTGCTCGCCGGGCGAGGCGCCGGCGGGCGCGCCGTTCGTGGTCCGCCTGCGCGCGCCGCAGGACGGCGAGACGGTGATCGAGGACAAGGTCCAGGGCCGGGTCGCGGTGCAGAACAACGAGCTCGACGATTTCATCCTGCTGCGCTCGGACGGCACGCCGACCTATATGCTCGCGGTGGTGGTCGACGATCACGACATGGGTGTCACCCATGTGATCCGCGGCGATGATCACCTCAACAACGCCTTTCGCCAGCTGGCGATCATCCGCGCGATGGGCTGGCCGGAGCCGACCTACGCCCATGTCCCGCTGATCCATGGGCCGGACGGCGCGAAGATGTCGAAGCGCCACGGCGCGACGGGGGTAGACAGCTATCGCGACGAGCTCGGCATCCTGCCCGAGGCCTTGTTCAACTATCTGCTCCGGCTCGGCTGGGGCCATGGCGACGACGAGATCATCAGCAGGGAAGATGCGATCCGCTGGTTCGATCTCGACCATGTCGGCCGCTCGCCGTCGCGCTTCGACATCAAGAAGCTCGAGAATCTCAACGCTTATTATATCCGCGAGGCCGACAATCAGCGGCTGGCCGCGCTGGTCGCTCCCGAGATCGAGCGCCTGATAGGCCGCCCGCTCGGCGAGGATGAGCGGGCGCTGCTCGTGCGCGCGATGGATGAGCTCAAGCCGCGCGCGAAAACATTGCATGAGCTGGCCGAAGGCGGGACATTCCTTTTCGCGGCGCGCCCGCTGGAGATGGACGAGAGGGCTGCGAGCTTGCTAGAGGGCGGAGCCTCGGAGCTGCTCGCCCGCGCCCACGCAGCCCTTTCGGGGCTCGACCAATGGACCGCAGCGGCGACGGAGGGGGCCGTCAGGAAGCTGTCCGAGGACGCCGGCGTCAAGCTTGGTCAGGTGGCGCAGCCGCTTCGCGCGGCGCTCACCGGCCGCGCGACCTCGCCGGGGATTTTCGATGTGCTGGTTTTGCTCGGCCGCGAGGAAAGCCTCTCGCGCATGGCCGACGTTATGACGAAACAGGAGTCTTAGATGGCAAAAGAAACCGCCAGCATCAGGATTGGCGATCAACAACAGGAATATGCGGTCCGCGCCGGCACGGTGGGTCCGTCGGTTGTCGACATCCGCAAATTCTATGCCGACACTGACCATTTCACCTACGATCCCGGCTTCACCTCGACCGCAAGCTGCGAATCCAAGATCACCTATATCGACGGCGATGCCGGCGTCCTGCTCTACCGCGGCTATCCGATCGACCAGCTCGCCGAGCGCTCGACCTTCATGGAAGTGGCCTATCTCCTGCTGCACGGCGAGCTGCCGTCGAAGACCGAGCAGGAACGCTTCGTCTACACGATCACGCGTCACACCATGCTGCACGAGCAGCTCGCGACTTTCTATCGCGGCTTCCGGCGCGATGCCCATCCGATGGCGATCATGTGCGGCGTCGTCGGCGCGCTTTCCGCTTTCTATCACGACTCGACCGACATCACCGATCCGCACCAGCGCATGGTGGCAAGCCATCGGCTGATCGCGAAGATGCCGACGATCGCGGCGATGGCCTACAAATATTCGATCGGCCAGCCGTTCATGTATCCGCAGAACGACCTCAGCTACACGGGCAACTTCCTGCGCATGACGTTCGGCGTTCCGGCCGAGCCGTACGAGGTCAATCCGATCGTCGAGAATGCGATGCGGAAGATCTTCATCCTTCACGCCGATCACGAGCAAAACGCCTCGACCTCGACCGTCCGCCTGGCCGGTTCGTCGGGCGCCAATCCGTTCGCCTGCATCGCCGCCGGCATCGCCTGCCTGTGGGGCCCCGCGCATGGCGGCGCCAACGAAGCGGCGCTCAACATGCTGCGCGAGATCGGCCGCCCGGAGCGGATCAAGGAATATATCGCCCGCGCCAAGAACAAGGACGATCCGTTCCGGCTGATGGGCTTCGGCCACCGCGTCTACAAGAATTACGATCCGCGCGCGAAGGTGATGCAACAGACCGCCGAGGCGGTGCTCAAGGAGCTCGGCGTCTCCGACCCGATCTTCGACGTCGCTCGCGAGCTCGAGCAGATCGCGCTCAACGACGATTATTTCGTCGAGAAGAAGCTCTATCCGAACGTCGATTTCTACTCCGGCGTGATCCTCTCGGCGATCGGCTTCCCGACGTCGATGTTCACCGCCTTGTTCGCGCTCGCCCGCACGGTCGGCTGGGTGGCGCAGTGGAACGAGATGATCTCCGACCCCGAGCAGAAGATCGGTCGCCCGCGCCAGCTCTACACCGGCGCGACGCAGCGGGACTATATCCCGGTCGACAAGCGCTGATTGCGGCGGCGCCGTGGTCTAGGCCCGGCGCCGTTCGGCGCTTCAGTCCCCGTCCGATTCACGCAACGGCAAGGTCATTCACGCAACGGCAAGGTCAACGTGAAGCGAGCGCCTTTGCCCGGCGTGCTCGTCAAGGTGATGTCGCCGCCCATCGCGCGGGCGAGACGGCGCGCGATATAGAGGCCGAGGCCGGTGCCGCCGGCTTCGGTCGGGTCTACCCGCTCGAACTTCTCGAAGATGCGCTCCTGATCCGCCTTGGCGACCCCCTTGCCGCGGTCGGCCACGATCACCGCGGCAAAACCGGCCTTGCGCTCGGCCCGTACCGACACGGTCTCGCCTTCGGGCGAGTAGCGGATCGCATTGGTGATGAGGTTGACGAGGATCTGCAGCACGCGCTTGAATTCGCCGGTCGCGGGCAGAAGCGCGTCATCCGCCGGGCGCTCGATGCGGACCTTCCTGTCCGCGGCCCGCACCGCAAGCAGCCCGGCCGCCCGGCGCGCGAGGTCGGCAAGGTCGATCGGCTCCGCCTCGGCGGTAAAGCCCGGCCGCTCGATCGCCTGCAGATCGACGAGATCGTCGACCAGTGCCAGCAGATGCCGCCCGGCCGCCGCGATGTCGTGCGCATAGCCGGCATAGTCGCGGCGTAGCGGCCCTTCGGGCTGCGAGCCGATCGTCTCGGCATTGGCGATGATATGATCGAGCGGCGCGCGCAGCGCCTTGTCGAGCCGCTCGCCGAACGCTCCTGCCGGCGCGGAGGACGGCGCGGACGGTGCGGAGGGCGCAGAGAAAGTGGCCGCCGCCGCGGCGGTGGCCGAACCGCGAAAGCCGGTGAAGCGTCCGGCGCCGTCGATCAGCGGCACGCCGCTCAGCATATAATGGCCGTTGCCGCCGCGCAGCTCGGTCGGCTGGCCGTCGAAACGGCGCTGCTCGGCGAGCGCCGAGAGGATCGGCAGGCTGCCCTGATCGCCTTCGCCGAAGCGGAACAGGCGCGAAAGCGGCTTGCCGAGATAGTCGGCCGCGGACTTGCCGACGCTCGCGGCGGCCGCAGGCGACAGGAAGGTGATGCGCAGCTTCGCGTCGGTCTCCCAGATCCAATCGCCCGAGGCGCGCAGGAAGTCGGCATCGCGTTCGGCCTCGGCGGCGCCCGCCGGCGCGCGCGGCGAGCGCTCGTTCCACCCCGTGATCGAGAGCTCGACCTCGTCGCCGACCGGTTTGGCGCGAACCCACAGGTCGAGATCGCTCTCGCCATCGGCCGCGACCGCACCGCGCGAGATGACCACGCCGAGCCGCTTCGAAAGCCGGGCGAGCGCGGCGATCTGCGGCAGCGCAAGGACGCCCCCCTCCTCGCCTCCGGCCCTTTTGTGCAAACCGGCAAGCGCCGCATCGGCCTCGATCAGGCGTCCATCGGCATCGACCCGTCCGCGCACCGGCTGTGTGTTCGGCTGCCCTGGCGGCTGGCCGGGCGGCTGCCCATGCGCCTGATCCTTGCTGCTCACGCCGATGACGCCGCGCCGACCGGCATTGGAGCCGCGAGCGGAGCGACCCTCGCGATCGCATCGCGATAAGCGGGGTCGATCTGCCACAAGCGGAGCGCCGTCCGGGCCCTGTCGATCGAGACGCCGTCGAACAGCTCGGCCTGCCGCACGACCGCCTCGTCATCGTCGAAATGCGCCGCCAGCAATATCTGCACCGCGGGCTCGCGCGCCATCGCGCCGCCCCGCAGCAGCAGCGCCGGTCCCTGCCCCCGCGGGTCCGAGAAGATATCCCAGGCCGCGTCGACCGGCAGCTCGCAGCGCAGCGCGATCGCCGCGAGGAACAGCGGCAAGCCGCCTTCGATGATGGCGCGGCTGACGAAATCATCGTCGAGCCGCCGGAGCCGGTTGAGCGCTCGGGCGAGGCGGAGACAGCGGGCATCGAGCCCTTCGCCTTCGTCATAATCGACGAGCCGGGTGGCGGCGGAAAGCGAGACCGCCTCGTCCGCAAGGCCCGGATCGACGCCGTGGCGATCGATCAAATAGAGCCGCAGCGCGGCGGCGATGGTCCAGACGAGGCGATGCTCGAGCTCGGCCGGAAGCTCCGGCGTGGCGATCACCGGCTCCTGGAAGCGATCGAGACGCCGGCTCTGGGCGGTGAGCAGGCCCATTGCGGCGGCGGCGACGGCCTCATCCTCGTCGCGAACCAGCTCGACGAGCAGATTGCCCTGGCGCCGGTCCCGATGCGCCTGCGCGGCACGGTACAGCCGATGCTCCTCGACGCGGCGCAGCAGCAAGGCGATCAACGCCGGCTCGCGCAGCGCATCCGATGCTTCGAGGATCGGCAGCGCGATTTCGACATGGGCGGAGGTGATCGCACCCTGGATATCGGGCCGGACCTTGCCCTCGAGGCGCTCGGCGATGCCGGCGCGAAGCTCGTCCTCGATCGACCGGATGAGCCGCGTCAGCAATGTCGCCATCGTCTCACGCTGCCATTCGCTCAGCCGGAGGCGCCTGGGCAGGAACAGATCGGTAAGACCCACGGCAAGCCGCGCGCGCGCGGCCGCGTCGAGCAGCCGGGCGGCGTCACCATTTGTACCGCCACTTGTCCCATGATCTGTCATGTGATCCGACATGCGAGGGGCATAGCGCGGCCGGGGTTAAGCTGTCGTTATCCGACTTTGGTTAAGCACCGGCGCTGTCCCCGTTTCGTACACACAGGACAAATTGCTTAACGGCGCTTCGGCAAGCCCGAATCACGGCGGCGGGATACGTCGGTGAACCTCGTGCTGCGCCCAGAAGAACGAGCCCGCCGCGTAGAGCGTGAGCGCGAGCAGCCCGCCGAGCCAGGTCATGGTGAGCGCGAACGGCAGCATCAGCCAGACCATCCCCTTGCGATCGGCGAGGAAGATCTTCCCCCGCACGTCGCGGCCCTCGATCTCGATGCGCATCGCGCCGAGAAAGGCGAGCGCCGCCGCCGCGAGCACCAGGCATCCCCAGCCGCCGGCAAAGCTCAGCGAATAAGCGAAGGCCATCAGCGCGGCGGCACCCATCACCGGAAGCAGATTGGCCCACCAGCTCGGCTCGCCCCCGCCCTGCATGCGGAGCATCGCGAGCCGATCGGCAATATCGTCGAGGGGGGTGGCAAGCAGCAGCAGCAGGCCGCCCGTCCACAGCCAATCGCGCGTGAACAGCAAGGCCGCCGCTCCGGTCAGGAAGACGGCGAGGAAGCGCAGCCATTCGGGCATCACCCGGGTCGGCATCAGCAAGCGGGTCGCGGCCTGCTCCGCCGGCGCGAGCATGTAGCGCGACACCCAGCTATGGCGACGCGCAACGGCGCCCGCGAGGATCTGCTCCTCGATCTCCGCGAGATCGGCGCTGGTGTGGGCGATCTCGAGATGCGCGCTGCCGCTCTCCAGGCTGACCGAGAATTGGCGGGCGCCGCTCTGCACCGCCTTGCGCAACAGGGTCGACTGGAGGTCCCAGTCCTGGAGCATAGCCGCGGTCTGCTTGAGCGCCTGGCCATTGAGCAAGGCGAGGCCCGCCCAGCGCGACTGGGCGTCGATCCGCTCGAAGCGGTCGCTGATGCCGCGGTCCGGCACGGTCAGCAAGGCATTGCTGCCGGCGCTGAGCAGGCGGCTGATGTGGATTTCGTCGGCGACGAAGCCGTCGGCCACCAGCAGCAGGCGATCATTGGGATGGACGGCGTCGGCCGCTTCGGCGGCGCTGCGCGCAACCGTCACGCTCACGCCTTCGCTGCGCAGCCGATCGATCGCCGAGACCAGCTCGGACGGCACCCGCTCGACGAGGATGATGACGGGGGCCGCGCCGGCCGAAGCAGCCAGCCTGGCCTGGCGTTCGACCAGGGTGCGGCCGGCAAGCGGCAGGGTCGCGCGAAGGCCCGTGTCCGGCGCCGCGGCGTCTTGGTAAGCGGCAATCAGCGCTGCCAAGGTCATAGCGGCCCCATGTTCCCCATGGCTTCAGGGATAGGGGGCGCCCGGCCGATTGCAAAGGGGGAGTTGGTGTGGGGGAGGACGCGGCCGCATGCGGTGGGCACAAAGGTGCCGATCCTCTCGCAATCTTCCGACGGAGTGAGCGAAACCCACCCCCTGCCCCTCCCGCACGCGGGACTGCTGCATAAGTAGCGATTTGCGTGTGCGGAGGGGGTTGTTGGTGATCGGCGGCGAGTTTTTTCGCCTGATTGGGCCGGTTTGAGGGTTCACCGGAGAGGGTGAGCGGGGTGGAGACTGGCTTTCGCTGGATGAGGGGCTAGCCAGCGGTGAGCAGACGTGCTCGTCTCAGGTTCATGGCGATGAAG
>NZ_JAKFCG010000052.1:0-19084 GCF_036677245.1 Sphingomonas sp. | reverse complement strand
CGTCGTCCAGGAGAGCGGCAAGGGTTTCTCGCGGCTGCAGGACGCGGTCGGATCGATCGGCGGCGGGGCGGGGACGATCATGATCGCGCCCGGCCAGTATCGCCAATGCGCGGTGCAGCAGGCCGGCCAGATTGCCTATGTCGCGGCCGAGCCGGGCACGGTGGTGTTCGACGGCGTCGCGTGCCAGGGCAAGGCCGCGCTGGTGCTCGCCGGCCAGGGCGCGATCGTCAACGGGCTCACTTTCCAGAATATCAGGGTGTCGGACGGCAACGGCTCCGGCATTCGTCTCCAGCAGGGCAATCTGCACGTGATGGAGAGCCTGTTCCGCGACAGCCAGAGCGGCATTCTCTCGCACGACGACCCGGGCGCGACGATCGTCATCGAACGGTCGACCTTCTCGGGTCTTGGCTATTGCGGCGACGATTGCGCGCACAGCATCTACATCGGCGACTATGGCCGCCTGATCGTCAGCAATGCGCGTTTCGAGCGCGGCACCGGCGGCCATTACGTCAAGAGCCGCGGCGCGCGCATCGACGTCAGCGAATCGAGCTTCGACGACAGCGACGGCCATTCGTCCAATTATATGATCGACTTGCCCAACGGCGCGACCGGGCGGATTGGCGGCAACGTCTTCGTCCAGGGCAGCGACAAGGAAAATTACAGCGCGATGATCGTCGTCGCGGCCGAGGGCGCCGAGCACAGCTCGAACGGGCTGGCCGTCGCCGGCAACGAAGCGACGCTCGCGCCGGGCGCCAAGCCGACCGTGTTCGTCGCCGACCTGAGCGGCGACCGGCTCAACATCGGCGAGAACCGGCTGGGCACCGAGATCGCGAAGTTCGAGAAGAGGTGAGGCCCAGGTCCAGCCGATGGCGGGACGCTGCAAGACACCGTTCGCGGTGAGCTTGTCGAACCGCTCTCCTTCTTTCTCAGAGAAGGAAAGGCCTTCGACAAGCTCAGGCCGAACGGTTTCTGGTATCTCGGCTACCTTTGCAGCGGTCCTATCGCGGACGAGTTCGCCTAATCACAATTGCTCTCCGCGCCCGGAATGATGTCGAGACAGCGGCCGTCCACCTCGGCGGGCGGCACGCTTAGTCCCAGCAGCCCGGCCAGGGTCGGCATGATGTCCACGGTCATCGCGCTCGCGCTGCGCTGCTCGGGAATTGCGCCGGGCCACCAGAAGAGGATCGGCACCCTTCGATCATGGTCCCAGACGCTGCCGTGGGTCGCGACCGCGGTTGGGGTCGGGTTGGCGATCGGGGTGACGTTCGGCTGGTGGACGACGAACAGGTCGGGCGAGCGCCCCGGAACGTAGGAGGCGCGGAGCCGGTCGAGCACCGACCAGCTTTCGGGTGGGGTGCGTGGTATCGGCTGCGCGGCGACCTGCGCGGCGTCATAGACTTTGTGGACCTGCGGGTGCGCGCCGAGCAGCTGGCCCGCCAGCGCGAGCGCCTCGGCACGGCGGCTCGCCGGCACCGTCGGCGCCAGATACCAATTGCCGACGAATATCGGCCCGGCCAGTCCGAGTCGCCGCGCGACCTCGTCGCCGATCCGCTCGCGCGTCAGCGCCGGATCGAGCCGGGTCGCATCCGCCGCACCCTGCAGCCGCCGGCGTTCGGGAATGTCGCGGCCGCCATGATCGGCGGTGAGCACCACCAGATAGTCCAGGCCCATGCCGTCGAGCAGGCGCAGGAAGCCGCCGAGGTCGCTGTCGAGCGACATCAATTGCAGGCACATCTCGACGCCGCCGCTGCCGTATCGGTGGCCGATGAAATCACTTGCCGCCAGCCCGACCGCCAGCAGGTCGGGTGCTGGCCCGCGGCCGAGCTGGAGCTGCTGGACCAGCGCCGCAGCCATCGTCAGGGTCGCGGCGTCGACCTCCGGCGATTGGCCGAACGCCGCCGCATCGCCGGCGGCACGGGCGAAGCGGAAGGTGCCGACATTGTTGCCGCCAGCCAGCGGGATCGCACGGTCGCGTTCGCCGCAAAAGCCCGGCGGGACCAGCGGCGGGCGTGGCCGCGCGATCGCAGCGGCAATCGCCTGGTTGACCCGTTCGGCGACCGGCGCGGGCGAAGCGCCGTTGGAGACGAAGCGGCCATTGCTCCACCACCACGCTTGATCGGCAGCCTGGCCGCCCATCATCACTGCCGAGCGATCCTTGCCGCCGACCGCCACGGTGCGGCTTCGCGAGTCGGCGCGCTTCATGCGGTCGCCGAGCGTCGGCACGCGAAGGTGCACAGGCGAGATCCGCGCCCCGCCGCCGGGCGCGGACAGGCGCTCGTCCTCGGCGCAATAGACCTGCTTGTCGGCGCGCGGTGCGGCGAAATCGATCCAATGGTTGGCGATGATCCCGCTGCGGGCAGGGTGCGCGCCGGTGAGGATCGTCGCATGGCCGGGACAGGTCTCGGTCGTGGCATGCGCCTGATAGCCATTGCCGTAAGCCACGCCGCCGGCAATCCGCTTGAGGCCGCCGGTGAAATGCGGGCGGTATTGCTCGAACAGATCGGCGGACAATTGATCGACGGAAATGGCGACAACCAACTTGGGCCGAGCGGGCGCGGCGGTCGCCGGCGCGGCAGAGGCGAAGATGGCGACCAGCAGGGCAAGAAGCTTGTTCATTCCAGGATTCCGTTTTGGACGCCGATTGCGTCAGCGCCGTGAACCATGGCCATTTCCCACCGGCCGCGCAATTTCACCTCAGCCGAAAAACGCCTAGAGGCTGGTGCGCTCAGCCTGGCTGAGATGTGACTCGATTTGGAGCTTCGATGGCCCGCTGCTGGTTTTGGCTGATTTGGCTCGTGCTGCCGATGCTCGCGATCGGCGGCGCGAACGCGCAATTGCCCGCGGGACCAGGCGGCCGCAATGCGATCGCCGCCACCCTCGTCGCCGAAAGCGATCGGCCGGCGGCGGGCAAGATCGTCACGCTCGCGCTGGTGATGCGGCCGGAGAAGGGCTGGCACGGCTATTGGCAGAACCCCGGCGATGCCGGCAGCGAGATGAGGATCGCTTGGGATCTTCCTGCCGGTGTCACGGCCGGCCGGCTTCATTATCCGGTGCCGGGCCGGCTGACGATCGCCGGGCTGATGAACTATGTCTACGAGGATGATTATGCCCCGCTGGTCGAGCTCAGCATTCCTGCGGGGATCGCGCCCGGCACGCGACTGCCGGTTCGCGCCAAGCTCGATTATCTCGCCTGCACCGACCGGATCTGCGTTCCGGAGACGGCCGAGGTCGCGACCGAGCTGATCGTCGGCAGCGGCACGGCGGCACCCGAGCGCCGGGCGCTGTTCGATGCTTATCGGCAGCAGCTTCCCAAGCCGCTCACGAGCCCTGCGCGTTTCCAACAGGCCGGCGGCAAGCTGCGTCTCGCGGTCCCGTTGCCGGCCTCGCTCGCGCTCAGCGACGTCTATTTCTTCCCGACTGATCCGCGCGCCATCGCGCATGCGGCGCCGCAGTCGATCTCGCGCAGCGGAGACATGCTGATCGTCGAGGCCGAGGCGGCACGCGATGCGCCGCGCCTCGCCGCGCTCGAAGGCGTGCTCAAGATCGGCCCCGACAACGGCCTTTCGCTGAGCGCGGCGCCGGGCGCGGTGCCGGCGGCGGGCGGGGCATTGGTGACGGAAGCGCGCGGGCAGGGCCGGCTGCTGGTGCTCGCGTTGCTCGGCGCGGTCGTCGGCGGGTTGCTGCTCAACATCATGCCGTGCGTGTTCCCGATCCTGAGCCTGAAGGCGCTGAGCCTGGCGCGCGCCGGCGGCGAGGAACGCGCCGCGCGGCGCGAGGCCTTGGCCTATGCCGGGGGCGCGATCCTGACCTGCCTTGCACTCGGGGGAGTCCTGCTCGCGCTACGGGCCGGCGGCAACGCCGTCGGCTGGGCGTTCCAGCTTCAGGATCCGCGCATCATCCTGCTGCTGCTCCTGCTGGTCAGCGCGATCACGCTCAATCTCGCCGGATTGTTCGAGCTTCCCGCGATCACCGGCGGCGACGGGCTCGCGGCGCGCGGCGGCGCGAGCGGAGCGTTCTGGACCGGAGCGCTTGCCTCGTTCGTAGCGACGCCCTGCACCGGGCCGTTCATGGGCGCTGCCCTCGGTGCGGCACTGGTCCTCCCGGCCGCGGCTGCGCTTGCCGTGTTCGCCGGGCTTGGCCTTGGTCTTGCCGTGCCGTTCCTGCTGCTCGGCTTCGTGCCCGCGCTGCGCCAACGCCTTCCCAGGCCCGGTCCCTGGATGGTGCGCTTCCGCCGCTGGATGGCGCTGCCGATGGCGGTGACCGCGGTCGGGCTCGCCTGGGTCCTCAGCCGGCAGGCGGGCGGCACCGGCCTCGCGCTCGGCCTTGCCGCAACCCTGGTCCTCGCGCTCGCCTTGTGGTGGGTCGGCCGCCGCCGGGGCGAAGGCCGGGCGTGGCTGCCGCTGGCGCCGGCGGCGCTTGCAAGCATTGCTGCGATCGCGCTGGTGCCGGCGGCGAGCGCGCCGGCCTCGCTGCGCTCCCAAGTGCTGGCGGGCGCAGAGCCGTTCGCGGAAGTTCGGCTCGCCGAACGGCGCGCCGAGGGAAGGCCGGTGTTCGTCTACTTCACCGCCGACTGGTGCCTCACCTGCAAGGTCAACGAAAAGGCGGTGCTCGCCCGGAGCGAGGTCGCGCGCGCGTTCGAGGCACGCAACGTGGCGGTGCTCGCCGGCGACTGGACCGACGGCGATGCCGCGATCAGCCGCTTCCTCGAAAAGCACGGCCGTTCAGGCGTGCCGCTCTATCTCTATTATCCGCCCGGCAAGGAGGCGCAGATCCTGCCGCAGCTGCTGACCGTGGGGCAGATGACGCGGCTGGTGGGATAAGGGCTGAGCGAGGGCAGGCCGGAGCGCGTCCGTTTACCGCCGCTGCCAGACCTTGCGCCCGCCCACCCATGTTTCGAGCACCTGGGTCGCGCGGATCTGCTGGGGGGTGGCGCCGGCGGCGAAGATGTCGCGGTCGATGAACAGGAAGTCGGCGAGATGGCCGCGTTCGAGCGTGCCGAGCCGCGTTTCGGCCATGGCGGCGAAGGCCGCGCCGGTGGTGAAGGCGGCGAACGCCTGCTCGAGCGAAAGCTTCTGCTCGGGCATCCAGCCGCCGGGCGGCTGGCCCGATGCTTCCTCGCGGCTGATCGCGGCGGCAAGGCCCGCGAATGGATTGGCCGATTCGACCGGGAAGTCAGAGCCGAATGCGAGCGGCACGCGATTCTGCAGCATGCTCCGCCATGCATAGGCGCCGCCGAGCCGTTCGGGCCCCAGCCGCGCCTCCGCCATCCTCCAATCGGAGGTCGCATGGACCGGCTGCATCGAAGCGATCGTGCCGTTGCGCGCGAAGCGCGGGAGATCGGCGGGGTCGACGATCTGGGCATGCTCGATCCGCCAGCGGCGGTCGCCGCTGTAGGTGCCGGCCATCTCCTCGATCGCATCGAGCACCTGGCGATTGGCGGCATCGCCGGTCGCGTGCACCGCGACCTGCAAGCCGTCCATTGCGGCGCGGCTCATCAGATTCTTGAGCGCGGCATCGTTGAGCAGGGCAAATCCGCGTTGGCCGGGGGCATCGCGATAATCCTGCTTGAGCCACGCGCCGCGCGAGCCGAGTGCGCCATCGGCGTAAAGCTTGACGCCGATCATGCGGAGCTTGCCGCCATAGAGCCACGGCGAGGGGCCGGCGCCGGCGATCGCAAGCGCGGTGTCGACGCCGTCGGCGTAGGAAATGATCCGGAACGCCAGGCCGCCCCTGTCCGCCGCCCGGCGTATCACCAGCCAGTCATTCATCGTCGTGCCCATGTCGGCGACGGTCGTGAGGCCGTTGCTGAGCGCGATCTCCTGCGCCTTGGCGAACGCCTGGTCGCCCACTCTCGGCAGGGGCAGCGGAATGGCTTTCTGGATCAGCGCCATCGCATTGTCGACGAACACGCCGCTCGGCTGCTTTCCGGCCATTTCGATAAGGCCGCCGGGCGGAGCCGCCACGCCGGCGCCGATCCCGGCCTCGCGCATCGCGGCGCTGTTCGCCCAGCCGGCGTGGCCGTCGACACGCTCCAGCCAGATCGGGCGGCCGGGCACGACCGCATCGAGCTCGGCAGCGGTCGGGAAACGGCCCAGCCCCCAGCGCTCCTGGTTCCAGCCGCGGCCGACGATCCAGCGCGGGCTCGGGTTGGCGGCGGCGAAGGCGGCGATCCTGGCCTGCGCTTCGGCGAGCGAACTGGTCTGGCTGAGGTCGAGCTGAAGCGCGCCGAAGCCGGCCGCCATGACATGGCCGTGGCCGTCGATCATCCCCGGAATGACGGTTCGGCCGCGGCCGTCTAGCCGGAAGCTCGGGCGCTCGGGGCGCTTGTCCTTGCGCGCCAGCAGCGACTTGACGTTGCCGTCGTCGTCGACGAGCAGCCCGGTGAAGCGGATCAGCGCTCCCTTGCGATCGAGCGTGTAGCCGTTGACGTTGTCGACCAACGTGTCCGCCGCGGCCGCACTGGCGCACAGCAAGGCGGCAACCGCCGCCAGCCAGTGCTTCATCTAATCAGCCTTCGGATCAGCGACGACGTATCCTGGCGCGAGCCGCCCATCGCCTGGACGTCCGCGTAAAATTGATCGACCAGCGCCGTGACCGGAAGCGCGACGCCATTGCTGCGCGCCTCGTCGAGGGCGATGCCCAAATCCTTGCGCATCCAATCGACCGCGAAGCCGAAATCGAACTTGCCGGCATCCATCGTTTCCCAGCGGTTGACCATCTGCCAGCTCTGGGCCGCGCCGCCCGACACCGCTTCGAGCACCTTGGTGGTGTCGAGGCCGGACGCCTTGGCGAAAGCCAGCGCCTCGGCGACACCCTGCAGCGCCCCGGCAATGGCAATCTGGTTAACCATTTTGGTTAGCTGACCCGCACCGGCCTCGCCAATGTGGACAATACGCGCCGAATAGCATTGCATCAGCGGCGTTGCTTGGGCGATTGCGTCGGCGGTGCCGCCGCACATTGCCGAAAGCTTGCCCTGCTCGGCGCCGGCCTGGCCGCCGGACACCGGCGCATCGACGCAGGCGATGCCGAGCTGCGCGCCTTCCTGCGCAAGCTTGCGCGCGACGCGCGCCGAGATGCTGGTGTGATCGATGTAGAGGCTGCCGTCGCGCATGTTGCGGAACGCGCCATCAGGGCCAATCGTGACCTCCTCGACGTCGGCATCCCGGCCGACGCAGGAGATGACGACGTCGGCGCCGCCCGCGGCCGCCGCCGGCGTCGCCGCCGCGGCGCCGCCGTGCTGCGCGACCCAGTCACGGGCCTTTTCCGCGGTGCGATTGTAGACCGTCAGGCTGTGGCCCGCGGCGGCGAGGTGGCGGGCCATCGGGGCGCCCATCACGCCGAGCCCGAGAAATGCGATCCGTGCCATGACAGGCGCATAAGCATAGTTTGGCCGCCGTGCCAAATGCCTCGGGAGGGGTGCCCGCGTCCGGGCGCATGGAGCTGCGAACCCCCGGGGCCCTAAGATCAGGATTGTTGCGATGATGGGCATTGGTCCCTAAGCCGTGCGCATGGCCAGTCCCGCACCTTCACCGGATCTTCCCGTCACGCTTGCCGACATCCGCGCCGCCGCGCGCCGGATCGAGGGTGCGGTGGTGCACACGCCGACGATGCGCAGCGGCACATTGTCCGAGCTCACCGGCGCCGACGTCTATCTCAAGTTCGAGAATCTGCAGTTCACCGCCTCCTACAAGGAGCGGGGCGCGCTCAACAAATTGCTGCTGATGGACACGGCGACCCGCGAGCGCGGCGTGATCGCGGCCTCGGCCGGCAATCACGCGCAGGGGCTCGCCTATCACGGCGCTCGGCTTGGGATTCCGGTGACGATCGTGATGCCGGTGCCGACACCGACGATCAAGGTGATGCAGACCGAAGGCCATGGCGCTACGATCGTGCTGCACGGCGAGACGTTCGACGATGCGTTCCGCCACGCGCTCGAGCTCGCCCAGGCGCGCAGCCTCACTTTCGTCCATCCGTTCGACGATGCCGAGGTGATCGCCGGCCAGGGCACCGTCGCGCTCGAGATGCTCGGCGATGCGCCGATGATCGACACGTTGATCGTCCCGATCGGCGGCGGGGGCCTGATGTCCGGCGTCGGCACCGCCGCGCGCGCCTTGTGGCCGCATATCGAGCTGGTCGGCGTGCAGGCCGAGCTTTATCCGTCAATGTACTGCCGCCTCGGCGGGCACGATCTTCCCTCGTCGGGGGACACGATCGCCGAAGGCATTGCGGTCAAGGAGCCGGGCCGGCTCACCGCCGAGATCCTCGCGCGCATCGTCGACGAGATATTGCTCGTCCCCGAGGCCGAGATCGAGACCGCGGTCAGCCTGTTCCTGCAGATCGAGAAGACGGTGGTCGAAGGCGCCGGCGCGGCCGGGCTTGCCGCGTTGCTGGCACATCCCGAACGCTTCAAGGGCAAGACCGTCGGCCTGATCCTCACCGGCGGCAATATCGACACGCGCCTGCTCGCCAACGTGCTGCTGCGCGACCTCGTCCGCTCCGGGCGCTTGGCGCGGCTGCGCATCCAGCTCCAGGACCGGCCGGGCGCGCTCTATGCGGTGGCGCGGCTGTTCGACAAGCACCAGGTCAACATCATCGAAGTCTCGCATCAGCGCATCTTCACCGCGCTGCCGGCGAAGGGCCTGTTCGCCGACATCGAATGCGAAGCCCGCGACGCCGCCCATCTCCAGCGGCTGGTCGAGGATTTGAAGGCCGAAGGATTTCCGGTCAGGCCGGTCGAGACGCGCTAGTCTATCGGGAACGCTTTGCGTTTCCGTGCCGGTGAGTCGCGTGTCGGCGCGACAATATGTCCGGCCAAAAGGTCCCACGCTGAAACGGCTTGTCGATTCAGCCGCATTTCGTCGCGCCCGCTCTTCCATTGAAGGCGGCGAAGACGCATAAAGAATTTAGCAACCACGCCTCGCATTTTCGGAGTCCCGGTGAGCGCACCTTTTCGCTTTCCCCGCTTTTTCGTGACGACGCCCTCGCCATGCCCTTATCTCGAGGGCAAGACCGAGCGGAAAGTCTTCACCGAATTGAGCGGGCAGCATGCCGCCGAGCTCAACGACGCGCTCGGCCGCATCGGCTTTCGCCGGAGCCAGGGCGTCGCCTATCGCCCGAGCTGCCTCGATTGCTCGGCGTGCGTCTCGGTCCGGGTCGTGGCGAGCGAGTTCCAGCCCAGCGCCAGCCAGCGCCGGACGTTGCGCCGTCATTCCGAGATAGAGGTGACGGCGTGCAAGCCGTGGACGACCGAGGAGCAATATCTCCTCCTGCGCAAATATCTGAAAAGCCGCCATCCGGGCGGCGGCATGATCGATATGGACGAGAACGACTTCGCCGACATGGTCGAGCAGAGCCCGGTCAAGACCTTCCTCGTCGAATATCGCGAGCCGTCGCTCGACGGGCGGCCGGGCAAGCTGATCGGCGCGTGCCTGACCGATCAGCAGGCCGACGGACTGTCGATGATCTACAGCTTCTTCGACACCGACGAAGGCGCCCGCCCGGGGCTCGGCACTTACATCATCCTCGACCACATCGTGCGCGCCGCGCACGCCGGCCTGCCCTACGTCTATCTCGGCTATTGGGTCGAGGATTCCAAGCGCATGGCCTATAAGGCGCGCTTCCGTCCACTCGAGAAATTGGGCCCGCACGGCTGGCACCGCTTCGAGCCCGACCAGCGCGAGCTTCCGCTGCGCTGAAGCCTCTTACGCGCAACGATTTAGTAGCCTTTTGACGCCGCATTGCTGCATGCGAAAAGCCGGTACCCACCTTTTCGCGCAATGCTCCTTTAGGCGAGTCGCCGCGCCGCCGAGTAGGCCGCGACCTCCTCGTCGCTCAGCATGATCTGGAACAGCAGCCCGAAGCGCTTTCCGACGACCCACGCGACCGTCGCGGGGAGCGCAGCGCCGCCGAATGCGACGACGACGTCGCTGCCCTCGGCCGGCGCCTGCGACGCTTCGGCAAGCGCGCCGGCGTTCGACAGATCGCGCAGCCGGATGTCGAGCTGGCCGGTGGCGGTGAGCAGGCTCGCTGGAAGCATGAGCCGCGCGCGCCTTGAGCCGCGCTTGATTGCCAGCGGCATTCTGATCGGCTGTACTGCAGTCATAGCGTGAATCCCCCAAGAGCCGGATTAGAGGCTCGACGCTAAGCAGAAGTAAACGCAGCCGCGCCCTCGAGGCGCGCCGCATCCATCCGGTCGTTGCGACGTTGGCTTGCAGCTTGCTTGGCAGATCAAGTGGAGGTTCGTGTGCTCAAGACTTCCGGTTATTTGATTTCGATCATCAGCGTGCTGCTGCTCGGCGCAGTCGCCTGGACGGCAACCGCCGAACATCCGGCAATGCGGATCCTGCTCATCCTCGGGATGGCGACGTCGATCGCCGGCATGTTCCTGCGCTGGCTTTCCTACGTGCATGAGCGGCGCGAGAAACAGGATCGAGCGCCGGCGACGGCATCCCACGCTGGCTCCAGCGCGAGCAGCCGGCTCGCATCCGAGCGTGCAAATTGAACAGTCGGGGCTGAGAATGTTACCGCGCCGGCTCGAAGATCAACGCGCGGATCATTCAACATAGATCAGAGAAAAAGATTCGGATTTTGTAACGCACGTCAAGGCGCTTGCCGCTCACATCGCCGACCTTGGCGATGGGCAATTAGTAGAGTTCCCAATCGAGTCGGGACTGAGCAAAGATGCACATTGACGAAGATATCGATTTCCATTCCGAGCGGGCGATGGCCGAGCTCGACCGGGCGTTGAGCGCGAGCTGCATCCAGGCAGCGCAGGCACATTTCGGCCTTTCGGCGCTTCATCTCGATCGCATGCAGAGCCTCAAGGACGAGCTGGCGAACTTCATTCCTCAGGCGCGCTGATCAAAACGCCGTCGGCGTCATTCACCGACCACATCCGGGCGAGCCGCGGGTCGGACCGGCTGCGCGGCCGCCCGAGCGGTGCAAACAACCGGAAGCGCGCTTAGTCTTCGGCTGCCTCTGCCGTGTGCAGGTCTGCGGGTATGTTCGCCTGCTCCTGCACGATCACGGCATATTTTTCCGCCAGGGTCCGGTGCCGGATCTGCGCTTCGGCCGACTCGGCGTTTGCGGCTGCGCGCAGCTCTTCGGCGGCCCGGCGGGCATAATATTGCAGGTTCGTTTCCACGACGTCCCCCCCAAGCTGATGGGTAGGTTTCGTTTTACCATGTTTTGCCGTGGCTGCCCCTGATCGAGATCAAGAAGATGAAAAACGCGGCCCACGAGGGCACAGGGTCTTTCCGCCTGTGCGAATTGCAGGAACTATTGAATATTGCTCGATCGCGCGGTGGACCTATCTGGTCCGTGTCAAAGAAGGGGTAGGATTTTGAGACGCCGGGCAATCCTTGCCCTCTTTTCCGCTCTGGGACTTGTCGGAGCCTGCGCGCCGAGCGGGAAGGAGAGCCAGAGCGCGCCGCCGTCGCGCGACGGCTCCTGGCGTCCCGCGCCGGTCGCCGGCGCGAGTGATCCCGCCAAGGTGGTGGAAAGCGCCGCCGCGGCCGACTGGCGCGATGTCGATCCTGCCAATCTGCTGCTGATCGACCTCGCCGATGGTTCGCGGGTGACGATCGAACTCGCGCCCGAATTCGCGCCGGTCCATGTCGCCAACATCCGCGCATTCGCGCGTGCGGGCTGGTGGGACGGCGCCGCGGTCTACCGGGTGCACGATAATTATGTCGCGCAATGGGGCTTGAACGAGAGCGAAAGGCCACTGCCCGCCGGCGTCGTCGAGCGTCCCCCGGCCGAATATGACCGGCCCCTGCACGGGCTGAGGCCACGCCCGCTGGGCTTTCCGGACAGCTATGCACCGATTGCCGGCCATGCCGGCGGCTGGGCGATCGGCTATGATCCGGGCCGCGGCCGCGCGTGGCTGGCGCATTGCTATGCCACTGTCGGCGCCGGCCGCAGCCTTGCACCCGACACCGGGGCCGGCGGCGAGCTTTATGCGGTGATCGGCCACGCGCCGCGCCATCTCGACCTCAATATCGCCGCGGTCGGGCGCGTGATCGACGGAATCCACGCCTTGTCGGCACGTCCGCGCGGGACCGGTGCGCTCGGCTTCTACACGGACCGCAGCGCGGACATCGGCATCGTTCGTGCGCGGATCGCGGCTGATATTCCGCCCGCTGCACGGCCGGTCTATCAGGTGCTGCGTTCCGACAGCGCCGCATTTTCCGACTATGTCACCGGACGCGCCAACCGCGGCGGGGATTTCTTCGAGCGGCCCGCGGGCGGCGTCGATCTCTGCAACGCTCCGGTCCCGGTGCGGCGCAGACCCCAACCCAGCTAGGCGAGCGCGAAGCAGCTAGCGCAGCACCATCAGATCGCCCTGGATCGAGACGCTGCCGGTCTTCGCGAGATAGCTTTGGCCGAGCAGCGACACGGTCAGGCCGCCTTCGGCGACCATGGCAGGGACGTCGGTCGCTTCGAGCGGACCGAGCGCCAGGCGGTCGATCGCGATCGGCATCAATCGCACCCGACCGCCGGCGCCGATGGCTTCGGCGCTGAATTCACCCGCGGCGATCCCGGCGCGCAGCGCATCATCGCGCGTCAGCACGACGCTCGAGGCGCCGGTGTCGACGAGGAAGCGGATCAACGCGCCGTTGACCTGGGCTTCGGCGTAGAAGTGATTGTCGGCCGCACGCTTGATCTCGTAGCGCGCTTCACCGTTGCCGATCTGCTCGGGCGCCGCGGCAGGCGCTTGCTCGGCGCTGGGCAGCGGCGGTGGAGCGAGAGGCTGACGTGTCAGCAGCTCGGCGCCAACCAGAATGGCGGCGCCCACGGCGAGCACGCCGAGGAGAGAGACCTGGCTGAAAGAAAGTCGCCCCATCGCGCACGGCTAGCCCGAGCGGGACCAACGGAGCGTTAACGCGCGGCCGAAAAGATTGGAGTGGCGGCCGCCAGGCGCCGGCCCCGCCGGTGCGGGGCCGGGCTGGTTGATCAGGCGGCGAAGGCGTGCTCTTCGGGCGGGTAAGCGGGACGGCGGACGTGGATGGTCACGCCGCCCTGGCCGACCTGCTTCGAGGCTTCGAGCGGCAGTGCCGTCTGGCAAAAGGCGCATTCCGCCATCGTCCGGCCGACATACCAATGCGTACGGCTGCAGCCGGGGCAATGGTTAACTTCATGCTCGCGATAGACGACGTGATAGCCGCGTGCTGCTGGGTTGTGATTATACACCTGGCCGGTCGATTCGATCATACTCGCCATGTCACTTCCTTCCTTAACTTGGCGGATCAACGTGCGATAAACTCCACGGTTTCATGTCGCACAGATGAACGGGACCGGGCCGGTGCAGCGCCGTCGCCTGCTCACCGCCGTGCACGGAGTGAAAATGCCCAGCGGCGAGCCGTTTACGATTGCGGGTGAGTCGTTGAGGCCACAGTCACAAAAAATTCACCGATAGGCGAAACAAGGCCCGATTTCCGTCCGCCGGTGGCGTCGGCGGCAGGCATGCATGGCTGCCGCACGGCGTGGGCCGGAGGGCCGCGCGGGTCCAGGATGCGGTGGCCGCGAAGCGACCCGCGCCCCTTCCCCCGGGCACCCCGGCTTGCTAGAGGCGCCGCAAAGCCGCCGCTGCCCCAGCGGGGCGAGACAGCACTTCCCGACGGAGCCCCTATGACTGCCACCGGCCACGACACGCTCAATACCCGCTCCACCTTGAGCGTCGCCGGCAAGGACTTCGCCTATTATTCGCTCGCCAAGGCGGCCGAGCAGCTCGGCGACGTCTCGCGCCTGCCTTTCTCGATGAAGGTGCTGCTCGAGAATCTGCTGCGCTTCGAGGACGGCAAGACGGTCACGCGCGACGACGTCCAGGCGCTGGTCGACTGGCAGCAGGACAAGGGCGCGACCGCTCGCGAGATCCAATATCGCCCCGCGCGCGTGCTGATGCAGGATTTCACCGGCGTGCCGGCGGTGGTCGACCTCGCCGCGATGCGCGATGCGATGAAGGCGCTCGGCGGCAACCCGGAGAAGATCAATCCGCAGGTCCCGGTGCATCTCGTCATCGATCACAGCGTGATGGTCGACGAGTTCGGCTCCCCCAAGGCGTTCGAGCGCAACGTCGAGCTCGAATATGAGCGCAACATCGAACGCTACGAGTTCCTCAAATGGGGTTCGGGCGCGTTCGACAATTTCAAGGTCGTCCCGCCAGGGACCGGCATCTGCCACCAGGTCAATCTCGAGCATATCTCGCGCACCATCTGGTCGTCGCAAGACGCCGCGGGCCAGGAGGTCGCCTATCCCGACACATTGGTCGGCACCGACAGCCATACGACGATGGTCAACGGCCTCGGCGTCCTCGGCTGGGGCGTCGGCGGGATCGAGGCCGAGGCGGCGATGCTCGGCCAGCCCGTGTCGATGCTGATCCCCGAAGTGGTCGGCTTCCATCTCACCGGCGCGCTGCGCGAGGGGATCACCGCGACCGATCTGGTGCTGACCGTCACCCAGATGCTGCGCAAGAAAGGCGTGGTCGGCCGGTTCGTCGAATTCTACGGGTCGGGCGTGACCGCGCTGTCGCTCGCCGATCGCGCGACGATCGCCAACATGGCCCCCGAATATGGCGCGACCTGCGGCTTCTTCCCGGTCGATACCAAGACGCTCGACTATCTCCGCCTGACCGGCCGCAACGACGACGAGATCGCCCTCGTCGAAGCCTATTGCCGGGCGCAGGGCATGTGGCACGAGATCGGCATCGCCGACCCGATCTTCACCGACACGCTCGAGCTCGACATGTCGACCGTCGAGCCGTCGCTCGCCGGCCCGAAGCGGCCGCAGGACAAGGTCCTGCTGTCGGAGCTCGACGAGGAGTTCCGCTCCGCTTTCGCCAAGGAATATGGCCATAATCCCGCCGAGCTCGACACGCGGGTGGCGGTCAACGGCCACGACCTCGGCCATGGCGACGTCGTCATCGCCGCGATCACGAGCTGCACCAACACCTCGAACCCGAGCGTGCTGGTCGCGGCCGGGCTGGTGGCGCGCAAGGCGCGCGAACGCGGTCTCGACAGCAAGCCCTGGGTCAAGACCTCGCTGGCGCCCGGAAGCCAGGTGGTCACCGATTATCTGGTCAAGTCAGGCCTGCAGGAGGATCTCGACGCGATCGGCTTCGATCTGGTCGGCTATGGCTGCACGACCTGCATCGGCAATTCCGGCCCCCTGCCGGAAGCGATTTCGAAGGCGATCCACGCCAACGATCTGGTCGCCGCCTCGGTGCTGTCGGGAAACCGCAACTTCGAAGGGCGGGTCAGCCCCGACGTGCGCGCCAATTATCTCGCCTCGCCGCCGCTGGTCGTCGCTTACGCGATCAAGGGCAGCGTCACCCAGGACATGGTCACCACGCCGATCGGCCAGGGCAAGAACGGCGAGGACGTCTATCTTCGCGACATCTGGCCGAGCAACGAGGAAGTCCGCTCGCTGATCGACCAATATGTCAATTCGGACATGTTCCGGACGCGTTACGCCGACGTCTATCAGGGCGACGTGCGCTGGCGGAAGATCGCGGTGACCGGCGGCGACACCTATGCCTGGTCGGCGGCCTCGACCTACATCCAGAACCCGCCCTATTTCGAGGGCATGAGCATGACCGCCACTGCGCTCACCGACATCCACAATGCTCGGCCGCTCGCGATCTTCGGCGACAGCATCACCACCGATCACATCAGCCCGGCCGGCGCGATCAAGCTCGAGAGCCCGGCGGGCAAATATCTCACCGAGCACAAGGTCCCGCGCGAGGACTTCAACAGCTATGGCGCGCGCCGCGGCAACCACGAGGTGATGATGCGCGGCACCTTCGCCAACATCCGCATCAAGAACCAGATGACACCCGGAATCGAAGGCGGCGTCACCCGTTACGTCCCGACCGGCGAGGTGATGCCGATCTACGACGCGGCGATGCTCTACAAGGCCTCGGCCACCCCGCTGGTCGTGATCGCGGGCAAGGAATATGGCACCGGCTCGTCGCGCGACTGGGCAGCCAAGGGCACGACCCTGCTCGGAGTGCGCGCCGTGATCGCCGAAACCTATGAGCGCATCCACCGCTCGAACCTGGTCGGCATGGGCGTGCTGCCGCTGCAGTTCATCGACGGCGAGAATCGCGAGAGCCTCGGCCTCACCGGCGATGAGACGTTCACGATCGAGGGTGTGCCGACGGTCCAGCCGCGCCAGGAGATGGAAGTGCAGGTGACTCGCGCCGACGGCAGCAGGTTCAGCTTCCGCGCGCGCTGCCGGATCGACACGCTCAACGAGCTCGAATATTTCCGCAGCGGCGGCATCCTCCACTACGTGCTGCGGAACCTCGCCGCCTGAGCGCGCACGAAATAGCCATAGAGGCCGTCGGCTGGGGCGGCGCGGTGCTGATCCTCGGCGCCTATTTCCTGCTCTCGCTCGGCCGGGTCGACGGCCAGTCCCGCCTCTACCAGGCGATGAACGTCGTCGGCGCCGCCGGCTTCGCCATCAACGGCTGGTGGCACGGCGCGCTGCCCTCGACGGCATTGAACCTGGTCTGGATGCTGATCGGCGCAGTAACCTTGTGGCGGATCGCGAGGCGAAGCTCATCCAGCCGAACCGGCTGACCAATCTTCTCTCAGCGAGGACGCTCAGGCCAAGGCCGGTTTCAACCAATCGGGGATGATCGCGCCATCGAGGTCGTCGATGCGACGGTGATCGACCGCAAGGTCGAGCTCCGGATAATGGACGCGCGTGCGATCGCCGGGGGCGGCGGCGGGCACCACTACCAGCCGGCGGTTGACCTTCGAGCGATAGTTCATCCGCGCGGTATTTTCCTGGCCGACGTAGCAGCCCTTGGTGAAGCTGACGCCGTTCAGCTCCGCGGCGTTGCACTCGAGCCAGAGGATGTCGCCGAGCTCGGCCGCGCCCTCGGTGACGCCGAGCGCGAGGCGGTGGGCGAGCCAGCCTTCGGCGGGCTCCGACGCGGGTGCGAGCCAGCGGTGGCCAAGCGCTGCGAGGCGCGGATCGCGCGTTCGCCCGGCCCCAGTCTCCGCATCGGGCGACCAGTGGACCGCGAGGCTGTCGTCGCGGGCGATGACGATCGCGCGGCGCAGGCGATAGAGCGTCAGCCGGCGGGCGAGCGCATCGGCTTGGGCGGCTTCGCAATCGATCAGCACGTCATCGCCGTCGGCCCAGAGGATGAAGTCGAACAGGACCTTGCCCTGGGGGGTCAGCAGGGCCGACCACAAAGGCGTGCTCTCGCCGAGCGCGGCGACATCGTTGGTCACCAGCCCCTGAAGGAAGTCGCGGACACCGTCGCCGGAGAGGCGGAGCAATGCGCGGTCGTCGAGGGTGGTCGCGGGCATGTTCAGCAGTTAGGGAGGCGGGACCGAAAAGGAAAGCAGGGCTGGGCCGAATGGCCGGAAGGAATGCCATGAGCAGCTACGATCTGATGCTGAGGAACGGCACCGTGTGGACGCCCGGCGGCCCGATCGAAGCGGACGTCGCGGTCAGCGGCGGCAAGATCGCCGCGATCGGCGAGCGCGGCGATGCCGGCGAGACGATCGACTGCACCGGCCTCACGATCCTCCCCGGCGTGATCGACACCCAGGTCCATTTCCGCGAGCCAGGGCTCGAGGCCAAGGAGGATCTCGAAAGCGGCAGCCGCGCGGCGGTGCTCGGCGGCGTCACCGCAGTGTTCGAGATGCCCAACACCAAGCCCAACACCGACAGCGCCGAGGCGCTCGACGACAAGCTCGGGCGCGCGGCCAACCGGATGTGGTGCGACCACGCATTCTACATCGGGGCGACCGCCGCCAATGCCCCTATGCTCGGCGAGCTCGAGCGGCTGCCGGGCGCTGCAGGCGTGAAGATCTTCATGGGCGCCTCGACCGGCGACCTGCTCGTTGCCGAGGACGATGCGCTCGCTCGGGTGCTGGCGTCCGGGCGCCGCCGCGTCGCGATCCATGCCGAGGACGAGGCGCGGATGAACGCACGCCTCGGCGAGCGCATCGAGGGCGATCCGTCGAGCCACCCGGTCTGGCGCGACGACGAAAGCGCCATGCTCGCAACGCAGCGCATCCTCGCGCTGGCGCGGGCGGCGCGGCGTCGGATCCACATCCTCCACGTCACCACCCCGGCCGAGCTCGCCTTGATCGCGCGCAACAAGGACATCGCAACCTGCGAGGTGACGCCGCAGCATCTGACGCTCGCCGGCGAGGAAGCCTATCCTGCGCTCGGCACCTATGCCCAGATGAACCCCCCGATCCGTTCGGCCGCGCATCGCGATGGGCTGTGGCACTGGCTCAACCAGGGGGTGCCGGACGTGATCGGATCGGATCACGCGCCCCACACCAAGGAAGAAAAAGCCAAGCCTTATCCGGCGAGCCCGAGCGGCATGCCGGGGGTCCAGACCTTGCTGCCTTTGCTGCTCGACCATGTCGCCAACGGGCGGACCAGCCTGCAGCGCCTGGTCGACCTCACCTCGGCCGGCGCGCAGCGGATCTTCGGCATCGTCGGCAAGGGCCGGATCGCGGCCGGCTATGACGCCGATTTCACGATCGTCGACCTCAAGGCGCAGTGGACGATCGAGGAGAATTGGCTCGCGTCGCGCTGCGGCTGGTCGCCGTTCACCGGCAAGCGGCTGACCGGCAAGCCGGTCGGCACGATCATCCGCGGCCGGCGCGTGATGTGGGAAACGAGCCTTGCTGACCAGGCGCACGGGCAGCCGGTCCGCTTCGAGAGCCTCGAATTCGGCTAATCCTCCCCGGTACGGGGAGGGGGACCATGCGCAGCATGGTGGAGGGGTTTCTCCATTCTATCCAGTGCAGCCCCTCCACCGCTTCGCGGTCGAGTGTAGCCCCTCCACCGCTTCGCGGTCCCCCTCCCCGTACCGGGGAGGATTGGAGCATTGCGCGAAAAGGTGGGTACCGGCTTTTCGCAAGAAGCAATGCGGCATCAAACAATTCTAGGGCAGGCTGCGATCCCATCTGATCGCAGCTTGCCCTAGAAGGGCAGCCAGCGGTTCTTTTCTGAAAAGGCCATGTAGCCGGCGTTGACGCCCAGCCGCGCGCCGACTCCGAGGCGGACCGGGATCAGCACGACCGGACCGCGGCGCAGATAGCTCGCG
>NZ_JAKFCG010000051.1:0-1737 GCF_036677245.1 Sphingomonas sp. | reverse complement strand
ATCTCACCAGTATGGAAGCAGATCGACCGGCCGCGCCGCCGGTTTCGGTCGCGTTGCCTGACATCGAGGCTGCCGCAGCGCGCATCGCCGGCAAGGTCGTGCGCACGCCGCTCGTCGCCTCGCGCTCCCTGAGCCGCCTGTGCGGTCAGCCCGTCCATCTCAAACTCGAAACCCGCCAGCCGATCGGCGCCTTCAAGCTCCGCGGTGCGATGAATGCCGTGCTGGCATTGGACGAAGACCAGCGCCGGCGCGGGCTCGTGACCGCGTCCACCGGCAATCATGGCCGCGCGCTCGCCTATGCTGCCCGTGAGCTCGGCCTTCGCGCCACGATCTGCATGTCGGCGCTGGTGCCGACGAACAAGGTCGAGGCGATCCGTTCACTCGGCGCCGAAATTTGCATCGTCGGGCGCTCGCAGGACGACGCGCAGGCCGAGGTCGAGCGGCTGGTCGCCGAGCACGGACTTACCCCGATATCGCCCTTCGACGATCCTGATGTCGTCGCGGGCCAGGGCACGATCGGTCTCGAACTGGTCGAGGACCTCCCCGATCTCGCCTGCGTGCTGATCCCGCTTTCAGGTGGCGGGCTTGCTGCTGGCATTGCGGTGGCGGTCGAGGCGCTGCGGCCTTCCGCAAGGGTGGTCGGCATCTCGATGGAGCACGGCGCTGCCATGGCGGCAGCCATCGCGGCCGGCCGGCCCGTCGAGGTGGTCGAAGAGGAAACGCTGGCGGATTCGCTTGGCGGCGGCATCGGCCTTTCCAACCGCGTCACCTTCGCACTGTGTCGCGATCTCATCGATGAGGTCGTGCTCTTGAGCGAGGTGGAGATCGCAGCCGGTATTCGCCACGCAGCGCGGGACGAGGGCGAAATCGTCGAGGGCGCCGGCGCGGTCGGCATCGCCGCCCTGCTTGCCGGCAAGGTCAGCCTGCATGGGCCGACGGCGATCATCGTTTCGGGACGCAATATCGACGAAGCCGTGCACCGACACATCATGTCCGGAGCCGCCCTATGACCCGCATGCTCGTCCTCACCGAGGCGGAACTGCGTCGCGTCGTCAGGCTCGACTTAAGCGCGATCGCCTGTGTCGAGGAGGCTTTTGCGGCGCTCGCGACCAAGGCCGTCGCCATGCCGCCGATCCTGCGGCTCGACATTCCCGAGCATCGCGGCGAGGTCGACGTCAAGACGGCCTATGTACCGGGCCTCGACGGGTTCGCGATCAAGGTCAGCCCCGGCTTCTTCGACAATCCCAAGCTCGGCCTGCCCAGCCTGAACGGGCTGATGATCCTGTTCAGCGCCAGGACCGGCCTCGTCGAGGCGCTGCTCCTGGACAATGGCTACCTCACCGATGTCAGGACGGCCGCGGCCGGAGCCGTCGCGGCGCGTCATCTCGCCCGGCCGGATGCGGCGGTCGCGGCGATTTTTGGCGCCGGGATGCAGGCGAGGCTTCAGCTCGAAGCGCTGGCGCTGGTGCGGCCGATCCGCGAGGCGCGGATCTGGGCGCGCGACAAGCAGAAGGCCAGCAAGGCCGCGGCCGAACTCTCGCAGCGCCTCGGCTTTCCCGTCGCCGCGATTGCCGATCCTCGAGCGGCCGCAAGCGGCGCCGATGTCATCGTCACTACGACGCCGGCCGAACAGCCGATCCTGATGGCCGACTGGCTCGAGCCGGGCCAGCACATCACCGCGATGGGCTCCGACAGCGAGCACAAGAACGAGATCGATCCGTCGGTCTTCGCCCGTGC
>NZ_JAKFCG010000050.1:0-58734 GCF_036677245.1 Sphingomonas sp. | reverse complement strand
CAGAGCGCCGACCGTCAGCTCCACCGCGCCGAGCGGCAGGTTCAGCGCGCCGACCGGCAGGTCCAGCGCGTCGATCGGCAGGCGCAACGCACCGCTCGCGGCAACGAAGCCGCGGTGATGCGCACCCAGCGCTCGACGAGTGACGCCGGCTGGCAGCAAAGGGCGGAGCGCCAGACCACGCGTAGCGTCGCCGCGACGCCGAGCCGGGTCGAGGTGGCGCAGCGCTCGGCCCAATCGGATGGCCGCCGCGACGGCAGCAGCCAGTGGAGCGGCCGCAGCCGCGACGGCAACAGCCAGTGGAGCGGCCGTAGCCGCGATGGCAACAGCCAATGGAGCGGCCGCAGCCGCGACGGCAATTGGGACCGCAACCGCAGCCGCGGCAGCAATTGGAACCGCGATTGGCGGAACGATCGCCGCTACGACTGGCAGCGCTACCGTTATGCCAATCGGTCGATCTACCGGCCCGGCCGCTATTACTCGCCGTACCGCGGGCACAGCTACAGCCGCTTCTCGATCGGCTTCGGCCTCCAGCCGTTGTTCTATTCGTCGCGTTACTGGATCAGCGATCCGTGGCAGTACCGCCTGCCGGCCGCCTATGACGGCACGCGCTGGGTGCGTTACTACGACGACGTCCTGCTGGTCGATCTCTACACCGGCGAAGTCGTCGACGTGATCTACGACTTCTTCTGGTAAGGCGCGCCAGCGCACGAACCAGGGGGCCCGGGGCTTCGCTCCGGGCCCTTTTTTTGCGCCGCTCGCGCGGAGCCGACGTTACGCTTCGAGCGCCTGCGCGATCAGCTTGCTGCTGTTGTCGATGTCGGGTAATTCGGGGACACAATACCTAATTCAAGCAGCGGCTTTGCTGGAACGGCCCTCGTGAAATAGGTATTGTGTCCCCGGAATTTTACGCCTTGAGCGCCTGCGCGATCAGCTTGCGGCTGTTGTCGATGCCGTAGAGCGCGATGAAGCTGCCCATACGCGGGCCCTGGCTGGTCCCGAGCAGGGTCTCGTAGAGCGCCTTGAACCAGTCGCGCAGATTCTCGAAGCCCGCGCTCTTGCCGACTTCATAGACTTCACTCTGGATCGCTTCCGGGTCGGCATCCGGGCCGAGCGCGGCAAGCCGGGCATCGAGCGCGCGCAGTGCCGCGGCCTCGGTCTCAGTGGGCGCGCGGCGCTGGAGCGAGTCCTTCACGAAATCGCGGAAGTAAGCGAGCGCATGGCCGATCAGAGCGTCGAGCTCCGGATGGGTCGCGGGCGAAGCATCGGGCGCGTAGCGGCGCACGAACCCCCAGAGCAATTCCTTGTCATCGGACGAGGCGACTGCGACGAGGTTGAGCAGCAAAGCGAAATTGAGCGGCATGCGCGCCGGCGGAATCTCGCCACGATGGACGTGGTGAACCGGATTGCCGAGTCTCTTGTCCCACGGCTGGTCCGGATATTGGGCGAGGAACTGGTGATATTCGTCGACCGCCTTGGGGATGATGCCGAAGCTCAATTGCTTCGCCTTCCTCGGCTCGCGGTAGATGTAGAAGGCGAGGCTCTCCTGCGGCGCGTAGGTCAGCCACTGCTCGATGGTGAGGCCGTTGCCCTTAGACTTGGAGATCTTCTCGCCATTCTCGTCGAGGAACATCTCGTAATTGAAGCCTTCGGGCGGGCGGCCGCCGAGGATGCGGGCGATCTTCGAGCTTTGCACGACCGAATCGATCAGATCCTTGCCCGACATTTCGTAATCGACGCCGAGCGCGACCCAGCGCAGCGCCCAATCGACCTTCCACTGCAGCTTGGCGCCGCCGCCGAGCGCCGACTGCTCGACCGCCTCGTTGCTCGCCGGATCGGTGTAGCGGATCAGGCCGGCCTGCGCATCGACCACCGTCACCGGCACCTGCAGCACCTTGCCCGTGATCGGGCTGATCGGAAGCACCGGCGAATAGGTCAGGCGGCGTTCCTCGCGCAACGTCGGCAGCATCACGTCCATGATCGCATCGTAGCGCTCGAGCACGAGCTTCAGCGTCTCGTCGAAGCGGCCCGATCCGTAGCAGTCGCTCGACGCCATGAATTCGTAATCGAAGCCGAACGCATCCAGGAACTGGCGGAGCAGCGCATTGTTGTGGTCGGCATAGCTTTTGTGGCCGCAGCCGAACGGGTCGGGCACCTTGGAGAGCGGCTGATCGAGATGCTCGTGCATCATGTCCTGGTGCGGCACGTTGGGGGGGATCTTGCGCATCCCGTCCATGTCGTCGGAAAAAGCGATCAGCCGGGTAGGCCAATCGACCATCTCGCTCAGCGCGTGGCGCACCATCAACGTCCGCGCCACCTCCTGGAAGGTGCCGAGGTGCGGAAGCCCGCTCGGCCCATAGCCGGTCTCGAATATGATGCCTTTCGCGCCGGGCCCGTCCGGATAGCGCTTGAGCAGCTTGCGCGCTTCCTCATACGGCCATGCCTTGGCCACCAGAGCGGCCTCGCGCAGCGCCTCGATCGTGGTCAACTGTTGCCCTTTCGTTCCGCCTGGTCCAGGTGATGCGGATGGCGGTGTCTTTGCCTTATCCTTCGCTCTACGCAACCCATGCCGGCACATGGCTGGCCGATCCCGACGGGCAGGTGCGCGCGCTCGGCCGGGGCGAGGCGATCGCGCTTGCCGCCGATTCGCCGACGATCATGCTGAATGCGCCTCTGGTCGGGCAAAGGCTCGGTTATCCGGAGCTGTCGGGGCTCGACCTGCTCGAGCTGTTCGCGTTCGTCCATCCCGCCCGCTTCGCGGTGCCGACGCCGAAGGGGCTCGCGCATGCGCTGGGGCTTGCCGCGCCCGAGAGCGATGCCGCGGCCGCCGCCTTCCTGCGCGAGGCGGCGGCGCATCTGCTGGCCACGCTCGAAGGCGATTGGCCCGAGCGCGAGGGCGCATGGACGTCAGCGCGCGCGCTGCAGCGCCTGCGCTGGCCGTGGGCCGGCGCGGTCGGCATCCGCCTGAAGGCGCCGGCGCGCGACGAGCGTTGGCTGTTCTCGCGGCTGCCTGAATGGGAAGAGACGCCGCCGCGCGCACAGCCGCGGCCGGTGCGCATCGCCGAAGAGGAAGCGATCGACCGTCTCGCCCGCCTGACCGGATCGGGTGCCGAGGCGCGCGAGGGCCAGCGCCTCTATACCGCCGCGGCGGCAGGCGTGTTCGCGCCGCGCGTCGCCGAGGACCGGCCCAATCTGCTGCTCGCCGAAGCCGGCACCGGCATCGGCAAGACCCTGGGCTATCTCGCGCCCGCCTCATTGTGGGCGGAGAAAGCCGACGGCGCCGTCTGGGTGTCGACCTACACCAAGGCGCTGCAGCGCCAGCTCGACCGCGAGAGCAGCCGCATATTCCCCGATCCGGCGCAGCGCCGCGAGAAAGTGGTCGTTCGCAAGGGCCGTGAGAATTACCTCTGCCTGCTCAACCTCGAGGATGCTCTGCAGGGCGGCTTTTCCGGCCGTGCCGCGATTCTCGCGCAACTCGTCGCGCGGTGGGCGGCCTTCACCCGCGACGGCGACATGGTCGGCGGCGACATGCCCGGCTGGCTGTCGAGCCTGTTCCGCCGCGCCGGCTCGACCGCGCTCAGCGATCGGCGCGGCGAATGCGTCTACGCCGGCTGCGCGCATTACCGGAAGTGCTTCATCGAACGTTCGACCCGCGCCAGCGCGGGTGCAGACATCGTCATCGCCAATCATGCGCTGGTGATGATCAACGCCGCGCGCGGGCAGGACGGCGGGCGCGCAGGCCAGGCGGCGGTGCCGACGCGGATCGTGTTCGACGAAGGGCATCATTTGTTCGACGCGGCCGATTCGACCTTCGCCGCTGCCTTCACCGGCCAGGAGACGATCGAGCTGCGGCGCTGGATCGTCGGGCCCGATTCGAAGGCGCGCGGGCGTCGGCGCGGGCTCGCCGCGAGGTTGAGCGACGTCGTCTCCTACGACGAGGGCGGAGCGCTTGCGCTCGAGGCTTCGGTCGCGGCGGCGGCGCTGCTGCCGGGCGATGGCTGGCTGCAGCGGATCGCCGAGGGCCTGCCGCTGGGGCCGGTCGAGAAGCTGTTCGCGCAGGTGCGCGGCACCGTCTACGCGCGCGCCTCGGCGCAGGATGCCGGCTATGGGCTCGAAACCGAAATGGCCGAGCTCGACGGCGCGATCGTCGAAGCGGCGGCGCCTGCGCTCGAAGCGCTCGAAGCTTTGTTCCGGCCGCTGACGGCGCTCGGCAAAAGGCTCGAGGCGGTGCTCGACGATGCGCCCGACTGGCTCGACGGTCAGGCCCGCGCGCGGATCGAAGGGGCGATCGCGGGGCTCGGCTGGCGCGCGCAGACGCTCTCGGCGTGGATCGCGCTCGTCGCCCGGCTCGGCGGACCCGCCGACCGCGATTTCGTCGACTGGCTTGCAGTCGAGCGGGTCGACGGTCGCGAATATGACATCGGACTTCACCGCCGCTGGCTCGACCCCACCCGACCGCTCGCCGAAACCGTGCTCAAGCCCGCGCATGCGGTGCTCGTCACCTCGGCGACCTTGAAGGGCTTCGAGAGCTGGGATGCGGCCGAGGCGCGCACCGGCGCGGCGCACGGGCTCTCGGCCAGCCATTTCGTCGGCGAAAGCCCGTTCGATTATGCCGCGAACAGCGAGGTGCTGATCGTCACCGACATCGCGCGCGGCAACATCCCCCAGCTCGCGGCGGCCTATGCGCGGCTGATCGAGGCGTCGGACGGCGGCACATTGGGGCTGTTCAGCGCGATCCAGCGGCTGAAGGCGGTGCATGCACGGATCGCGGATCGCCTCGCCCGCGCCGGCTTGCCCTTGTTCGCCCAGCATGTCGACCCGATCGACACCGGCACCCTGGTCGACATCTTCCGGGACGACCCGCACGCCTCGCTGCTCGGCACCGACGCGCTTCGCGACGGCGTCGACGTTCCCGGTCATTCGCTGCGCATGGTGGTGATGGAGGGCGTGCCGTGGCCGCGCCCGACCGTGCTTCACGCCGCCCGCCGCGCGGCGGGCGGCGGCACCGCCTATGACGATCGAGTCGTCCGCGCACGGCTCGCGCAGGCGTTCGGCCGGCTGATCCGCCGCCAGGGCGACCGCGGCCTGTTCGTCCTGCTCTCCGCCGCCACGCCGTCGCGCCTGCTCAACGCTTTTCCGCCCGGCGTCGCGATAAGCCGCGTGCCGCTCGGCGAAGCGGTGGCGCGGGTCCGTTCCTCGCTCTCACTTACCGCCGCGCCGCCGCAGCACGCCGACCAGGCGATCCTTTCCGGCCCGCCGCTCATTTCCTAAGAAGCGTCGATGAAAAGCCTCACCCTGCTTCGCCATGCCAAATCCTCGTGGGGCGACCCGGCGCTTGACGACTTCGACCGGCCGCTGAACGGACGCGGGCAGCGCGCCGCGCGGGCGATCGGACGCGCGATACGCGGGCACGGGCTGCGCTTCGATCGCGCGCTTGCCTCGCCGGCGGCGCGGATCCGCGAGACGCTCGACAATGTCGCGAAGAGCTACGGCACGATCGACACACACTTCGACCAGCGCATCTACCTTGCCTCACCGGAGGCCTTGATCAAGCTCGTCCGCGACACCCCCGACACCGTCCAAAACCTGCTGATCGTCGGCCACAGCCCCGGCCTGCCGATGCTCGCGCATCGGCTTACGCGCGACGATGCCGGCGGCTTGCGTGCGAAGCTCGGGGAAAAATACCCGACCGCGGCGTTCGCCGAGATCGCCCTGCCGGTCGAGCATTGGCGCGACGTCGCCGACGGCATCGGCACGCTCATACGCTTCATCCGCCCGCGCGATCTCGATCCCGCGTTGGGGCCTGAGCGGGATTGAAGTGAAAGCCTCCCATGCCGGGAGGATCTTAGCTCAAAATCGGTCGCTCTCGAGCGCGCTGGCCAGCTGGGCGCGCAACGCGCGCAATTCCTCGACCGGGAAGCGGCGCGGCTCTCCGCCATCGTCCGGGCTCGCCGGCTGCTCGGCGCTGCCCTCGCCGCCGGCGAGCAATTGCTGGACGCCGCGAATGGTGTAGCCGTCGTGATCGAGCAGGCGATGGATGCGGTGCGCGAGCGCGACGTCGGCCGGGCGGTAATAGCGGCGGTTGCCGGCGCGCTGCAGCGGTCGCAGCTGCGGGAAACGAGTCTCCCAATAGCGCAGGATATGCTGGGGAATGGCCAGTTCTTCGGCGAGCTCCCCGATGGTCTTGAAGGCCTGGTCGCTTTTCCGTGGAGCTTCCGCCATGGCCGCGGCCTCAGCCGCCGTCGACGATCCGCTCGCGCATCAATTGGCTTGCGCGGAAGGTGAGCACCCGTCGCGGCGCGATCGGGACCTCGACGCCGGTCTTGGGGTTGCGGCCGACTCGTTCGCCCTTGTCGCGCAGGATGAAGCTTCCGAAACCGGAAATCTTCACATTCTGGCCGTCCGAAAGCGCCGCGCACATATAGTGGAGGATACGTTCGACGATGTTCGCCGACTCGGCGCGGGACAGGCCGATTTCCTGGTGCACGACATCGGCCAGATCGGCCCGTGTCAGCGTACCGGCATCCGGCTTCCTCATCGTACCTGCGTCCGCCATTGTGTCTTGCTCCCCCCCGAAGATGCGTAAAGTGATAATATAGCTTGGACTTAAGTGCAAATGGCCTTTGAGTCGCTCCCGAAACGGGCGCCTGCCAGGCTTCGCCGGCCGTCCTGCCGAGTGGGGATCCTGTTGCCGCGCCCCGGGTTTAAAAACGGATAACGGCCGCGCCCCAGGTGAACCCCCCGCCCATCGCCTCGAGCACGATCAGATCGTCCTGCTTGATGCGGCCGTCGCGCACCGCCACGTCGAGCGCGAGCGGCACCGAGGCTGCCGACGTATTGGCATGCTGGTCGACCGTCACGATCACCCGCTCCGGCGCGAGGCTGAGCTTCTTCGCGGTGGCATCGAGGATGCGCTTGTTGGCCTGGTGGGGGACCACCCAGTCGACCTCTTCGACCTTGTGGCCGGCGGCATCGAGGACCTCGGTCAGCACGTTGGCGAGATTGACGACCGCGTGACGGAACACCTCGCGTCCCTTCATCCGCAGCTTGCCGACCGTGCCGGTGGTCGATGGCCCGCCGTCGACGAACAGCAGATCGTTGTGGCGACCGTCGGCGTGGAGCTTGGTGGCGAGGATGCCGCGGTCGCTGGTGTCGCGCGCCTCGAGCACGACCGCGCCGGCGCCGTCGCCGAACAGGACGCAGGTCGCGCGGTCCTCCCAATCGAGGATGCGGCTGAACGTCTCGGAGCCGATCACCAGCGCGTAATCGGCCATCCCGCCCTTGAGCATGTTGTCGGCGACGGACAAGGCATAGAGGAAACCGGTGCACACCGCCTGCACGTCGAACGCGATGCAATCGTCGATGCCGAGCGCGGTCTGCACCCGGGTCGCGCTGGACGGGAAGGTCTGGTCGGGGGTGGCGGTGGCGAGCACGATCAAGCCGATCTTGTCGGCATCCACGCCGGCCGCTTCGAGCGCGCGTTGCGCGGCGGCGGTCGCCATCGTCGCGGTCGTCTCGCCATCGCCCGCGATATGGCGGGCGGTGATGCCGGTGCGCTCGACGATCCATTCGTCCGACGTCTCGACGCCGCGCGACGCCAGATCGGCGTTGGTCACCCGGCATGAAGGCAACGCCGATCCGGTTCCGACGACCACCGAGCGCCGGCTCTTTTCGGACGGGCTCATTTGGCGGCCGCAACGGTGATGTTGTGCGCCGAGAATTCGTCGAGGTCGTTGGCGATCTTGCGCGTCAGATCCTCGCGCACCATCCGCGCGGCGACTCGGATCGCATTGGCGACTCCGATCTCGTCGGCGCTGCCGTGGCTTTTGACGACGATGCCGTTGAGCCCGAGGAAGACCGCGCCATTGTGGTTGTTGGGATCGAGGTGGACCTTGAGCATGTGCAGCGCCGGGCGCGACAGCATGAAGCCCGCCTTGGAACGCAGGCTGCTGGTGAAGGCCCGCCGGAGCAGATCGGTCACGAAGCGCGCGGTCCCTTCGGCGGTCTTGAGCGCGATGTTGCCGGAAAAGCCGTCGGTGACGACGACGTCGACATCGCCGCGCGAGATCTTGTCGCCTTCGGTGAAGCCGTCGAAGCGCATCGGCAGGAAGTCGGCGTCGCGCAGGATCGCCGCGGCATCCTTGAGCGTGTCGGTGCCCTTGAGCTCTTCGGTGCCGATGTTGAGCAATTTGACCCGCGGCAGCGGCAAATCGAGCACGACGCGCGCATAAGCTGCGCCCATCAGCGCGAACTGGACGAGATTCTGCGTGTTCGATTCGGTGTTCGCACCGAGGTCGAGCATCACCAGATCATTGTCGCCAAGCGTCGGCAACAACGCCGCGAGTGCTGGCCGGTCGATCCCCGGCATCGTGCGCAGCGCGAGCTTGGCCATCGCCATCATCGCACCGGTATTCCCGGCCGAGAGCGCAGCATCGGCCGCACCGCTTTTGACCGAGCCGATCGCGCGGCCCATCGAGCTCGTCTTGGCGCGGCGCAGCGCCTGGCTCGGCTTCTCGCTGCCGGCGATGACGTCGTCGCCGTGGACGATCTCGACCACCGCGCTCATATCAGGATATTTGGCAAGCTCGACGCGGATCTGCGCTTCGTCGCCGAACAGGGTGAAGCAAATGTCCGACCGCCGCCGATAGGCGCGCGCGGCGCCCGCAACAATGACCGCCGGGCCTGTATCGCCACCCATCGCGTCGATTGCGATTCGTGGCGGATTGCCCACCGCTGTCGCCTCCTGTCTTGCCCTACGCTTCGACGACGCGGATTTCACGCCCGTTATAATGGCCACAAGCCACGCACAGGTTGTGCGGGAGGTGGAGCTCGCCGCAATTCGAGCATTCCTGGTAATTGACCGGCTTCAGCGCATGGTGGCTGCGCCGCATGTTGCGCTTCGAAGGCGACGTTTTTCTTTTGGGGACAGCCATCCTGGCACCTGTTCCAATCGCTTAAAGTTCATGATGCACGAGCGGCGGCCAATTGGTCAACGACCGAAGCGGCCGCGGGCCCTCGCGGCCGAGCCCGCGCGAATGGGACCATCAAGACGAGTTCGGTAGTCCCAGAGCGCTGCCGCCTATAGCGAATTTGCCCGCGGTTGCAAGCTCCCGCTGGCCGTGCGACGTTGCGGAACCTGAGGGGGAGAGAATGACATGACGATCCTGCCGATCACCTTGACGATTGCCGGAGCGGCGGCCTTGCTCAACCTGTGGATCGCGATCCGCGTCGGGGTCCTGCGCACCCGGCACAAGATCATGATCAGCGATGGCGGCAACGATGCGCTGGCGGCGCGGATGCGCGCGCACAGCAACTTCACCGAATATACCCCGCTCTTCCTGATCCTGCTCGGCCTGATCGAGCTCGCTGTGGGCCCCGCTTTGTGGCTGTGGGCTGCCGGCATCATCTTCATCCTCGCTCGGATCGTGCACGTGTTCGGCATGGATCGCCCAGCGCCCAACGCCCTGCGCGGCGCCGGCGCGGGGCTGACGATGTTGAGCCTGCTCGTGCTCGCCGTCTACGCGATCTGGATCACTTATGGCGAGCAGAGGCGCAATCCGATGACCTATGCCGCGCAGGATGCGGCGGTTTCGGTAGCCGACACCGACTAGCTCCGATGATCAGGCGCGGGCCAGCACCGCGTCTGCGACGAACGGATTGGTGCGCCGTTCGGTGCCGAAATCGCTCATCGGTCCGTGACCCGGCACGAAGGCGGTCTCGTCGCCGAGCGGCCACAGCCTGGTGGTGATCGCATCGATCAGCTGCTGGTGATTGCCGAGCGGGAAATCGGTACGCCCGATCGAACCCCGGAACAGCACGTCGCCGACGATCGCGAGCTTCGAGCCCGGATGGTGGAAGATGACGTGGCCGGGCGTGTGGCCCGGGCAGTGATAGACGTCGAGGCTGAGCTCGCCGACCGTCACCTTGTCTTTATTGTCGAGCCAGCGATCGGGCTCGAACGGCTCGCCGCTTATGCCGTAGTTGCGGCCATCTTCGGCAAGGCGCGCGATCCAGAAACGATCGGCTTGGTGCGGT
This sequence comes from Sphingomonas sp., assembly GCF_036677245.1. Taxonomy (GTDB): domain Bacteria; phylum Pseudomonadota; class Alphaproteobacteria; order Sphingomonadales; family Sphingomonadaceae; genus Allosphingosinicella. The sequence continues at coordinate 48,702 of NZ_JAKFCG010000050.1, read as the reverse complement.
CCTTCGATCTTGACCCCAAGCTCGCGCGCGAGAATCCCGGCCGCGCCGCAATGGTCGATATGGCCGTGGGTGAGCAGGATCTTCTCGATCGACACATTGTGGCTCGCCGCGGCGGCCTTGAGCCGATCGAGATCGCCGCCGGGATCGATCAACGCGCCCTTCATCGTCGCGGTGCACCACAGCAGGGTGCAATTCTGTTGGAGCGGCGTGACCGGAACGATCGCCGCCTGCAATGCGGATTCTGCCATGCTCGGCAGATGGCCGGGTCCGATCGCCCGCGCAAGTCGGACGCTCGATTCCGAACCCGCAAGCGGCGCGACCAATTACCGCCTTGTGAAGCCCGACGCCCAGCGGCTAAGCGGAGCGCCGACCTTGGGGGCACGGGACGGGATGGATTTCACCAGCTTCGCATTGATTGATCTCCTCCCTTTCGTCGCAATCGGCTTCATCGCGCAAATCGTCGATGGGGCGCTTGGAATGGCGTTCGGCGTGATTTCGAACACCCTGCTGATCAGCCTTGGCGTTCCGCCCGCGGTTGCATCGGCAAGGGTTCATACCGTCGAGACTTTCACCACGGCGGTGTCGGGGATCAGCCACGTCCTGCACAAGAACGTCGATTGGGCGCTGTTCGGGCGGCTGGCGATCCCGGGGATGATCGGTGGCGCGCTCGGCGCCTATGTGCTGACCGGCATCGACGCCAGCGTCGCCAAACCGTTCGTGCTCGCCTATCTCGCGCTGATCGGAGTCTATCTGTTGTGGCGGGGCCTCAAGCAGGCGCCGGAACGCAGAAAGCCCAGGGTGATCGCACCGCTGGGCTTTGTCGGCGGCTTTCTCGATGCCGCCGGCGGCGGCGGATGGGGGCCGATCGTCACCAGCAATCTGCTGATCCAGGGTGCCGAGCCCCGCAAGGTGATCGGCACTGTCAACACCACCGAATTCTTCCTGACGATGACGATCTCGGCGACGTTCATCGCGACCTTGGGCCTCAAGGCCTTTTCGCTCGCCACCGCCGGCCTGCTGATCGGCGGGATGGCCGCGGCGCCGTTCGGCGCGCTCGCGGCGAAACGCATCTCGCCGCGGCCGCTGCTGACCCTGGTCGGCCTCGTCCTCACGCTCACCAGCCTCTACGGTCTCTACAAGGCGATCGCCTGATCGCCGACGTGGCTCCCGGCAAATTCAGAGAGCCTGTTTCACGCTTTCGGTGGAAGCGCGAAGCGCTTCCACCTCAGAGGATCAGGCTTTAGGCCGGGCTGCGGATCGGGTTTTGCGGCACCGCGCGGCGGCGGTTGCGGGCGCGAAGCCACATGATCACGCCGGTGACGCCCAGCACCGCCGGAGCGACGCCGCCCAGGAAGACGATCGCCTGCCAGAGCGCATTATAGCCGTGGCCGTCGTGGAGCTGACGCATCGCACGCGCCAATCCCGCCGACGCCGGCGACGACGTGACGCTGCGATCGGCATCGCTCACCTTGAACTCGGCCGTCTCGCCCGCGTCTTCGAGCGAGACCGTCCAGTCGGTCGATCCTTCGACCGGCCAGCGCAGCGAGACGATTTGGCCGGTCCCGGCGGAACGCGCGGCGGCGATCACCGCATCGGCGGACGAAGCCGGGCTTGCCACCGGCGGCGCACGACGGTTGGGAGCCGCATCGCGCGGCGGGGCCGAGGCGAAGCTGCCCTCGATCGCGCCGAAGAATTTGGGAAAGGAGATATAGGCCCCGGTGAACGAGAGGATCGCGAGCGGCACGGCGATCCAGATACCGATCTGATGATGGAGGTTGTCGGAAAGCCCGGGGCCGCGCCGCCAATGAAGGCCGCGCAGCCAACCGCCGATCGACGGCCGCCACAGCCAGATGCCGGTCAGCGACGACAGCAGCATTGCCACGCCGAGCCAGCCGACGATCGCCCGCCCTGCGCCGGGAATCATCAGGCTGCCGTGGAAGACGTGCAGCGCGCGCACCAAGCCGGTGCGCGAATCGGCATGATCGAGAACCCGGCCGGTCGCCGGATCGAGCCACACCTGGTGGCGGCGCGGCGGGCCGGGCGCGGCTGCACCCGGCTCGGGCGGCGGCGCGGCGGTGAGCAGGATCGGCTTGCCCGCGTCCGGCAGCGCGAGCGACGCGACCCGCTCGTTCGGCTCGAGCACGCTGCGCGCCGACCGGACATAATCCTCGGCGCTCAAGCGGCCGCCCTCCCCCGAGAGAGCGTAACGCTGCGGATTGACGATGCTGTCGGTCCAATCATGCCAGACCAGGAGCGAGCCGCTGATGCCGAGCGGAATCATCACCGCCAGCAGCGCGAGCCCCAGCCATTTATGGACCTGGAACCATAAGCTGCGGCCGGATCCGTTCATTGCATTCCCCTATTCTTGCGGCGCCGTAATATTTCTATTGCGAGCGATTATCAACTCTCCTACGCAACCTGCGAGTGCTTCGCAATAGCGTGGAGGGGGATGGAATGTCGCACGAGCTTTCGGCGAACGGGAACAGCGGAATCAGGTCGTGGCGAAACGCCGCGCTTGCGTTCGCTGGCGGTTCGCTCCTCGCCGCGCCCGCGGCGCCCGCGGCGGCAGCGGCAGCGGCCGAGGACGAGCAGCCCGCAGGTTCGAGCGTTGCGATGATCGGCGCCGCGGCCGCCGTCGCCCCCGAGATCACCGTGACGGGCAAGCGCGATCAGATCAACTCGCTCAACAGCCGGCTCGGCGACATTCGCGACGCGCCCCAGTCGATCAGCGTCATCCCGCGCGAAGTGATCGAGCAACAGGCGGCCACGACCTTGCGCGATGTGCTGCGCAATGTTTCCGGGATCAGCATGGCCGCCGGCGAAGGCGGCGTGCCCGCCGGCGACAATCTGACCTTGCGGGGCTTTTCGGCGCGCACCGACATCTTCATCGACGGTATCCGCGATTTCGGCAGCTACACGCGCGACACGTTCAACGTCGAACAGGTCGAAATCGTCAAGGGGCCCTCGACCGCCCAGACCGGGAGGGGATCGACCGGCGGCTATATCAACCTCATCTCCAAGCAACCGCAGCGCCAGACCTTCGTCGGCGGAACCCTGGGGGCGGGCTCGCCCGAATATTGGCGGGGCACGGCCGATCTCAACATCGGCGAAGAGACCAGCGGCATCAGCGGCGCGGCGTTCCGGCTCAACCTGCTCTACCACGACGCCGACGCCCCAGGCCGGGATCATGTCGAGACTCGCCGCTGGGGAATAGCGCCTTCGGCGGCGATCGGGCTCGGCACCCGAACCCGCGCGATCGTCAGCTATCAATATCTGGGGCAGGAGAACCTGCCGGATTACGGCATCCTGTTCGTTCCCCCAACGGTGACCAACCCCTTGCTCATCCCGTATCGAGACCAGCCGGCGCCGGTCGACCGGGAGAATTATTACGGCCTGCTCGACCGCGATTATGAAAAGACCGACACCCATGCCGTCACCTTCGCGCTCGAGCATGACCTGTCGGACGCGGTGCGGCTCGCCAACGTCACGCGCTACGGCCGGTCGAAGCGCGACTCGATCTATTCCTCGCCGCGCCTCCTCAACAACACGAGCCTCGAGGTCCGCCCGCAACCCCAGTCGCGCGATACCGTCGACCAGCTCCTGCTCAACCAGAGCAATGTCTTCGCCCGCTTCCGGACCGGCGGCATCGGCCACGACGTGATCGCGGGCTTCGAGATCTCGAACGAAAAGAGCCGCAACCGCGGCCGAACCATCCCGGAGGGAGTGACGACCAACCTGTTCGATCCCGACCCTGCCCGTCCCTATACGGGCACGGTCACGCCGAGCGGCTTCACCGCGCGCGCCGAGGCCGATTCGATCGCCGGCTATGTCTTCGACACCATCCGGATCAGTCCGCAATTCTTGGTCAGCGGCGGCGTGCGCTACGAGCGTTTCGAGGTCGATTATATCGGCCTTCCGACCACCGCCGAGCCGATCCCGGCGCCGCTGTCGCGCACCGACACGATTTTTTCGTGGCGCGCGGGGGCAACCTACAAGCCCCTTCCCGATCTCAGCCTCTATGTGGGCGCAGGAAGCTCCTCGAACCCGTCGTTCGAAGGCCTCACCTCGTCGACCGTCACCACTGCCGTTGGCGCGCTCAAGCCGGAGAAAAGCCGGACCTATGAGGTGGGCGCGAAATGGGACGGGCTTGGCGGGCGGCTGCTGCTCACCGGAGCATTGTTCCGTATCGACAAGACCAACGCGCGCACCCCGGGCCTGCCGGGCGATCCCCCAACCGTGCTCGAGGGCAAGCAGCGCGTCGACGGGATCGAGTTCGGCGTCACCGGCAGGCTCCTCCCCAATTGGGAAGTGGTCGCCGCTTACACCTATCTCGACAGCGAGATTCGCCGCTCCAACCTCCCCGCCGAACTTGGCAAGGAGCTGCTCAACACGCCCCGCCACAGCATGAGCCTGTGGTCGACCTACGAACTGCCGTTCGGGCTCGAGATCGGCGGCGGTGTCCGCCATGTCGGAGAGCGGTTCACCTCCAACACCAACACCCGAAAAGTCGACAGTTATTGGCTGGTGGACGCCACCGTCGCCTATGAGTTCGACCCGCGCTTCTCGCTTCGTCTCAACCTGTTCAACCTCTTCGACGAAGAGTATGTCGACAGCCTGTCGGGCGGGCATTTCGTGCCGGGTTCGGCGCGATCGGCCGTGGCGACCCTCGCCTTGCGCCTCTAGGACAAGCCCTTGCGCGATGCTGATCACGATTAGCTCAGTTCTGACGGCCGATCAGCTCGCGCAGGCGCGCCGCCTGCTCGGGCAGGCGCAATGGGAGGACGGCAAGGCGACCGCCGGGGTCCAGTCGGGGCTCGCCAAGAAGAACCAGCAGCTCGCGCCGCAGAGCGCTGCGGCGCGCGAGATCGGTGCGATGATCCTCGCGAGCCTCGCCCAGGACGCCTTGTTCCTCTCGGCGGCGCTGCCCAAGGCGATCTTTCCGCCGCTGTTCAATCGCTACGGGGCCGAGGAACGCCATTCGTTCGGCAATCATGTCGACAACGGCATCCGTTATCTGCCCGACGGCGGTGGCCGGATCCGCACCGACCTCGCGGCGACCTTGTTCCTGTCCGATCCCGAAAGCTATGACGGCGGCGATCTGGTGATCGAGGACACCTACGGCGCGCATGCGGTCAAGCTCCCCGCCGGAGAGATGATCCTCTACCCCGCCAGCAGCCTCCACCGCGTCGAGCAGGTCGTGCGCGGCGAGCGCCTCGCGGCCTTCTTCTGGATCGAAAGCATGGTGCGCGATCCCGGCCAGCGCAGCCTTCTCCTGGAGATGGACGTCGCCATCCGGCGGCTCGCCGAACAGGCCGGGGACGATGCTCCGGCGATCGTTTCGCTTACCGGCTGCTACCACAATCTGTTGCGGCGCTGGGCCGACAGCTAAATCGCCGCGTTGCTAGATCGCCGCGTTAAACGTGTCGCAGGCGGCCGGATCACCGCTTTCCATGCCGCGCCGCAGCCACGCCTTGCGCTGCGCCGAAGTGCCGTGGGTGAAGCTTTCGGGGACGACGCGTCCCTGGGCGCGCCGCTGCAGCGTATCGTCGCCGATCGAATTGGCGGCCGTCATGCCCTCCTCGACATCGCCGGGCTCGAGCCGGTCGCGGTTGTGCGCCGCCCAGACACCGGCGTAGCAATCGGCCTGCAGCTCGACCCGCACCTGGATGGCATTGCCCTGCGCCGACGGCAGCCGGGCCTGCTGCGCGCTGGCTTGGGAAAGCGTGCCGGTGAGATCCTGGATATGGTGGCCGACCTCGTGCGCGATGACATAGGCCTGCGCGAAATCGCCTGCCGCGCCAAGCCGTTCGGAAAGCTCGCGAAAGAAGCTGGTGTCGAGGTAGATGCGCCGGTCGGTGGGACAGTAGAACGGCCCCATCGCCGATTGCGCGGCACCGCAGCCGGACATGCCCTGTCCGCCGTAGAAGATCAGCCCGGCGGGTTCGTAGCGGCCGCCCTTGGCGGCAAAGACCTTGCTCCACGTGTCTTCGGTGCTCGCCAAAACCTGGCATGAGAAGCGGCTCTGCGGATCGGCGGCGCAGGCCTGCTCGGCCGCGCTGCCGCCGAGCGAGGTCTGCGGCGCTTGCGAGACGATCCCGCTGCCGCCGCCGCCGAGCGGGTTGAAGCCGAACAGCATCGCGCCGATGATGACCACGATCACGCCGCCGATGCCGAAGCGGCTGCCGACGAGGCCGAGCAGCAGCCCGAAGCCGCCACCCCCGAAACCACCGCCGCCGCCGAAGCTCTGCCCGCGCTGGTCGCCGACATTGTCGCTCGAACGATAGTCGCCCAGCCGCATCGCATGTCTCCCTGATCTTTGCTGCCCAATGCTCGGCGCGCAGCGACGGTTGCATTTCGCCGGCCGGCAGCGGACAGGCGACGCGGCGCCGGGCGAAGATTCGGTCGAGAGGATCAGCGGGAGATGAATATGTTCCTCAAGGACAAGACTGCGCTCGTCACCGGTTCCACCTCCGGCATCGGCCTCGCCTGCGCGCGCGCGCTCGCGGCCAAAGGCGCGAACGTGATCCTCAACGGCTTCGGCGACCCTGCCGAGATCGAGACGCTGCGCGCCGAGATCGAAGCGTCGAGCGGAGGCAAGGCGCTCTATAGCAACGCCGACCTCACCAGCATCGCGGCGATCGAGGCGATGATGCGCGACGCGGCCGATGCGTTCGGCGCGGTCGATATCCTGGTCAACAATGCGGGGGTGCAGCATGTCGCCCCGGTCGATCAATTCCCGATCGAGAAATGGGATCTGATCATCGCGCTCAACCTCAGCGCGGCGTTCCACACCATCCGCCTCGCGCTGCCGGGCATGAAGGCGCGCGGCTGGGGCCGGATCATCAACACCGCCTCGGCGCATTCGCGTGTCGCGAGCCCGAACAAATCGGCTTATGTGGCGGCCAAGCACGGCCTCGTCGGCCTGACCAAGACCGTCGCGCTCGAGACCGCGCAGAGCGGCATAACCGCCAATTGCATCAGCCCGGGCTACGTCTGGACGTCGCTGGTCGAGAACCAGATACCCGACACGATGAAAGCCCGCGGGCTGACCCGCGAGCAGGTGATGAACGACGTGCTGCTCGCGGCCCAGCCAACCAAGCAGTTCGTCACCGTCGAGCAGGTCGCCGCGACCGCGCTCTTCCTCTGCCGCGACGAAGCCGCCGCCTTCACGGGCGCCAATCTGGCGATGGATGGGGGCTGGACGGCACAATGATCGGACCATGATGGGGCTTGCCGCCGCTCGGCGCTTCGCGCAGGCTGGCTGAAAGGGGCGAAGGTGAGACGATGAAGATCAGATCGATTGCCGCCGCGGCGGCGCTATGCGTAACGACGGCCCCGGCGCATGCCGACGCGCTCCGCGACGCCGTCACCGGCGACATGCCGTCGCTGATGACGCTCTACCGCGATCTTCACGCCAATCCCGAGCTCAGCATGCAGGAGGTCGCCACCGCCGCCAAGCTCGCCGCGGAAGCGCGCAAGCTGGGCTTCCAGGTCACCACCGGCGTCGGCAAGACCGGTGTCGTCGCGGTGATGCCCAACGGCGCGGGGCCGGTGCTGCTGATCCGGGCTGACATGGACGGGCTCCCGGTGGACGAGCAGACCGGGCTTCCATTCGCGAGCAAGAAGCGCGCCACCAGCCGCGCCGGCGTCGAGAGCGGGGTGATGCACGCCTGCGGCCACGACACGCATATGAGCGCCTGGGTCGGCGCCGCGCGGCGGCTGGCGGCGATGAAGACCCTCTGGTCCGGCACTTTGGTGATGATCCTCCAGCCGGGCGAGGAGACCGGCGAGGGCGCGCGGGCGATGCTCGCGGATGGGCTGTTCACGCGCTTTCCCAAGCCGACCCATGCGCTCGCCTTTCACGACGCGGCGGCGCTTCCAGCCGGGATGATCGGCTACACGCCGGGCTATGCGCTCGCCAATGTCGACAGCGTCGACATATTGGTGAAGGGGGTCGGCGGCCACGGCGCCTATCCGCAGACCACCAAGGATCCGATCCTGCTAGGATCGCGCATCGTCACCACCTTGCAGACCCTGGTCAGCCGCGAAGCCGACCCGCAGGATCCGGCGGTCGTGACGGTCGGCAGCTTCCACGCCGGCGCCAAGCACAATATCATCCCCGACGAAGCGACGTTGCTGATCACGGTGCGCAGCTACACCGACGAGACCCGCAAGCTGCTGCTCGACGGCATCCGCCGCATCGCCCGCGGCGAGGCGATCGCGGCCGGGCTGCCCGAGGATCGCATGCCGGTCGTGACGATCCGCGACAAGGAATATACGCCCGCGACGTTCAATACCCCCAAGCTCACCGCCGACACCGCCGCCTTGCTCGCCCAGCGCTTCGGCGACAGCCGGGTCAGGAAGGTGCCGGCGGTGATGGGCGGCGAGGATTTCGGCCGCTACCATCTCGCCGACAAGAGCAATGAAAGCCTGATCTTCTGGGTCGGCGGCACGCCGCTCGCCCAATGGCAGGCTGCCGGCGGCGATCCGGCGAAGCTCCCTTCGCTGCACAGCCCCAAATGGGCGCCAGACGCCGAAGCGGTCATTTCAACCGCGACCGAGGCGATGGTGGCGGCGGCGCTGGGCGTGCTCGGCAAACCGTAGCGGCCGGCGCCTATTGGGGTGGAAGGATGCCGGGTCCGCAGGTCATCGCGTGCCTCCGGTCAGCGCCGCCAGCGCCACCGCGATATCGGCCTGCCGGAACGGCTTGGACAGGCGCTGGAGGTCGGGCGCGATTTCGTCGACGTCCGAATAGCCCGAGATGATCAGCACCGGCAAACGCCGCTCGCGCAACGCGCGCGCGAGGTCGGCCCCCGTCATGCCGGGCATGAGATGGTCGGTGATCACGACGTCCGGCTGCAGGCCCTGCTCGACCAGCTCGAGGGCTTCCTCGGCCGAGCTTGCCTCGACCACGTCATAGCCAAGGTCGGTCAGCATCTCGGCGGTGCTGACGCGCACGCTTTCCTCATCGTCGACGAGCAGCGCTGTTCCCGAAGCGACGCGGTGCTCGCCGTCCGCCGGCACGGCAGGTGCCTCGCTCTCGCCCTTGAATACCGGCAGCCAGAGATCGACGATCGTGCCGAGCCCGCGCTTGCTGCGCAGCTGCAGGTCGCCGCCCAGCTGGGCCGCAAGGCCGTGGACCATCGACAGCCCGAGCCCCGTGCCGCGGCCGACGCCCTTGGTCGAGAAGAACGGCTCGATCGCGCGAAGCATCGTCTCCTCGTCCATGCCGACGCCAGTGTCGGCGACCGAAAGCCGCACGTAGGCGCCGGGCGCGAGGCGCGACGAAGCCGCCCCGTCGAGCGCCTCGGCCTTCGCCGAGATCGTCAGCGTCCCCCCATCGGGCATCGCATCGCGCGCATTCACGGCGAGGTTGAGCAAGGCCATCTCGAGCTGGTTCGAGTCCGCCTTCGCCGGCGGCAATTGCTCCTCGACGTCGATCACCAGCTTGATGCGCGGGCCGGAGGTGCTCGCGACGAGATCGGCCATGCCGTCGAGCAGCCCGCCGAGATCGACGGCGCTCGCCTGCAGAGGCTGGCGGCGGGCGAAGGCGAGCAGCCGCTGGACGAGCATCTTCGCCCGCTCGGCGGAGGCGAGCGCACCATCGATCAGGCGCTGGCTGCGCGCGCCGTCGAACCCGCGGCGCTGGATCAGATCGAGGCTACCGATGATCGGGCTCAGCAAATTGTTGAAATCGTGCGCGACGCCGCCGGTGAGCTGGCCCATCGCTTCCAGCTTCTGCGACTGGCGCAATTGCTCGTGGACCCGCTCCAACTCCGCCGAGCGCTCGCGCACCCGCTCTTCCAGTGTCTCGTTGAGCCTGCGCAGATCTTCCTCGAGCCGCTTGCGTTCGGAAATATCGCCAAACACGCCGAAGAAGCGTTCCGCCGTCCCATTGCCATCGACGTCGCTGAGGTTGATCAAGGTACGGGTGGTACCGTCGGGCAGGATCACCCGGAATTCGGTTTCCAGCCGTGCCATCGCATCCCGGGAGGCGCGGACCTCGGCAAGCAGGCGCTGCAGATCGGCCGGATCGATGCGGTCGAACGCCTCCTCGACGTGGGTGCCCTCGCCAGGTCCGAAGCCGAACAGCTCGAGGCTGCGCGCGTCGAGCCGGAGGCGATCGGTGGGAAGGTCCCATTCGAATGTTCCGAGGCGGGCGATCGCAAGCGCTGTGCTGAGCCGCTCCTCGCTCGCGCGCAAAGCGGCTTCGCCGGCACGCAGCCCCAATTCGCCGCGCCGCGCGCGGCCGGCGACCTCGAGCGCGAGCAGCGCCATCGCAAGCGCGGTGCAGGGCACGAACAATGCGAAGCCAAAGGCGGCGTTGAACGCGCCGATGCCGGACCCGAACAGCAGGAGAAAGCCAAGCCCGGTCGGCAGGATCAGCGAGAGCGGCAGCAGGTGGACGAGCAAAGCGCGCGAATCGGGTGAGTCCGCGAAGCCGGCGAGCCAGCCGTCGTCCGGGCGCGTGAGCAACACGGCCACCGCTGCGATCAGCAGCCCGACCGCCGTGTGGATCGCCATCGCCGTGTAGAAGCCGATCCCCCAAAAGGCTTCCGCACCGAAAGCATAGCCGGCGGCGGCGAGGAAGGCGATGAAGCCGGCATAAACGGCGAGCAGATGCGCGCCGATGATCGTGCGCCGCCGTGTCCCGATCGCAAGCGCGATGAGCGCGGGGCCGAGCGCCATCCACGCCGTCGCGGTCAGCGGCGACATCCGGCCCGGAACACCCGATCCGGTGAGCGTGCCGGTATCGCGCACGAACATCTCGTCGATGCCGAGGCTCACGCCGGCCGCATATTCGACCATCGTCGCGGCACCGGCCAGTGCGACGATCCCGCCGCCCACGGCTGCGCTCCGTCGAACTTTCGCCCGTTCGAAACCGGCCGCAGCCAGCGCGGCTCCAACCACGAAAAAGCACAAAGCAGTGTTGATCTTCATCGTCGAGAGGCCGGGAATGACCGACTTCATCGCCTCGATGTCGAAGGTCCAGCCGGCGACGCCGACACCGCCGATCAGCATCAGCATGGCGCACAGGGCGAGCTGCACCTGGCGATGAATCATACCGCCGCCCGCCGATCGAGCTCGGGCGCGCGCCGGGTCTGGACGCTCTGCACGCAAGGCGGGTGGGTCACGCGGGCTGCAGCGCTATCTGCCGCGAAACGGCGTCGAGCCGCTTCAATTGCTCCTCGCTGAGGCTGATCTCAAGGCTGCCGAGCAGCTCGTCGAGCTGGCCGAGGCTGGTTGCGCTGGCGATCGGCGCCGCGACGCCCGGCTGCGCCGCCACCCAGGCCAAGGCGACCTGCGCCGGCGTGCCGCCGGTTTCCCGCGCAACCTGTTCGAGCACGTCGATCACGGCAAGGCCTCCGGCCTCGAGATACCGGCTCATGCCGCCGCCGCGAACGCTCTTCCCCAAATCGTCGCGCGAGCGATATTTGCCGGTGAGGAAGCCGGACGCGAGCCCGTAATAAGGCAGGACGCCGATATTCTCGCGGATGCAGAGCTGCTGGAGCGGACCTTCGAAGCGGTCGCGGACCAGCAGGTTGAGCTCGGGCTGGAGCACTTCGAAGCGCACGAGCCCTTCGCGCCGCGAGACTTCGAGCGCCTGCGCGAGCCGCTCCGCGCTATAGTTGGAGGCGCCGATGACCCGCACCTTGCCGGCCTTCACCAGCCGGTCGAACGCACCCAGCGTCTCATCGAGCGGCGTCTTGTCGTCGTCGCGATGGGCATAATAAAGATCGATATAGTCGGTCCGCAGCCGCCGCAGCGACGCTTCGACCGCGGCCGCGATCCGGCCGGCCTGAAGCTTCTCGCCGCCTTCGCCGGCAAGCAGGCCGACCTTGGTCGCGATCAGCACGTCGTCGCGCCTGCCGCGCCGCGCCAGCCACTCGCCGAGCATCGTCTCCGATTCGCCGCCGCGATTGCCCGGCGCCCAGGCCGAATAGACGTCCGCGGTGTCGATCATCATCCCGCCGGCCGCAACGAAGCGGTCGAGGATGGCGAAAGCCTCCGGGCTCTTGACGGTAAAGCCGAAGACATTGCCGCCGAGCACCAGCTTGGGGGTCTGGAGACCGCTGCTTCCCAGGTTGCGCATTTCGACCATCGCGACTCTCCCTTGCGCCCGCCGCTGCCGCTCTCTGGCGGTTCCGCCCGGCGCGAACGATAGGACAGCATCGCCGCCCGCGACAAGCCGCGATCCGGACCGTCCGGCCGGCAAAAGCCGAAACGCCGCCTAGACCTTATGATTAGAGCCTGATTCACGCTTTCGGTGGAAGCGCGAAGCGCCTCCACCTCAACCGATCAGGCTCCAGGACGAAAAATCGGCCGCTTCAGAAAATATTTGTCAATTTGAGCGACAGTGCCGGTGTGTCGGAGAAATTTACATATCGCCTGTCAATCAAGCGGCCGCGCGGAGCGCGTGCGGCATGATCCGCTTGTTCAAACATTATGTGCCGCACACCTTGCTGCTGCTCGGGCTGATCGACTTCGTGATGCTGCTGCTGGCATCGGAGGCAGGGTGGCTGCTGCGCATCTGGCAGATCAGCGGCAGCGCGAGCCCCGATCTTGCCCGCCTGCCCCAATCCCTGACCTTCGCGTTCACCTTGCAGCTCGCGATGGTGGGGGTCGGAGTTTATGGCGCCGAGGCGCTGCAGTCGCTGCGCTTCACCGCCGCGCGCCTCTGCGTCTCCGTCTCGCTCGGCATCCTGCTCATCTCCTTGCTCTTCTTCCTAGTGCCGACGCTCGCCTTCTGGCGCTCGAACCTCCTCTACGCGATGGTGTTTGCGCTCGGCGGGTTGATGATCGTCCGCCTGCTGCTCGCGCAAAAGCTCGGCAGCGACGTCTTCAAGCGGCGGGTGCTGATCCTCGGCGCCGGCCCCCGTGCCGCCCGCGTCCAGGCGCTGGCCAAGCGCGACGGCGCCGGCTTCGTGATCGCCGGCTATGTCAGCATGAACGACGGCCCGACCGCGGTGCCCGGCGCGGTCAACCGCGGCGACATCGCCAACCTCGCCGCTTATGTGGTCGCGCAAGGGGCAAGCGAGGTCGTGCTTGCGCTGGAGGAGCGGCGCAACGCGCTACCGCTGCAGGATCTGCTTCGCGTCAAGACCACCGGCGTCCACGTCAACGATCTCTCCTCGTTCCTCGAACGCGAGACCGGACGCGTCGACCTCGACAGCCTCAATCCCTCGTGGCTGATCTTCTCCGACGGATTTTCAGCCGGGCGGCGCTTTTCGAGCGCCGGCAAACGGCTGTTCGATCTGGTCGCCAGCGCCGTTCTGCTCGTCCTCGGCACGCCGCTGATCCTGATCACCGCCTTGCTGGTCAAGCTCGAGAGCCGCGGGCCCGCCTTCTTCCGCCAGAAACGGGTCGGCCTCTATGGCCAAAGCTTCGAGATCGTGAAGCTGCGCTCGATGCGCCAGGATGCCGAGGTCGGCGGCAAGGCGGTCTGGGCGCAAAAGGACGATCCCCGCGTCACCCGCGTCGGCTCGATCATCCGCAAGCTGCGCATCGACGAAATTCCGCAGGCCTGGAGCGTGCTCAGGGGTGAGATGAGCTTCGTCGGCCCGCGCCCCGAACGGCCGCAATTCGTCGCCGACCTCGAGGCGCGTCTCCCTTATTACGCCGAGCGGCACATGGTGAAGCCGGGCATCACCGGCTGGGCGCAGATCAACTATCCTTATGGCGCGTCGATCGACGATGCGCGCCAGAAGCTCGAATACGACCTCTATTACGCCAAGAATTACACGCCCTTCCTCGACATCGTGATCCTCCTCCAGACGATCCGCGTCATCCTCTGGCACGAGGGCGCGCGCTGATGATCGTCCTGATCAGCCTGTGGAGCCATGCGCTCGCCGCCGTGCTTTATGGCGCGCTTGCCTTGTGGCAGCTGCGGCACTGGGGCGGCGATCCGCGCAATCGGGTGCTCGTCATCGCTTTTGCGGTGACCTCGGCCTGGGGCAGCGTCGCGGCGTTCCTCGGGCCGCAGCATATCGTGCCGTTGCTGCTGACGATCGCCCAGACCTTCTTCTTCCTCAACTTCATGTACGGCATCCTGCGCAGCGCCGAGGAGGACGACCGCGTCCGGGCGGTGAAGGTCGTCTATTTCGCGGTCGCGGGCGTGCTTGGCCTGCAGCTCACCATCACTGGGCTGCTGCCGCAATTCGCAGACGTCGGCGCGGTGCACGATGCGCTGATCTCGACCGGCCACATGCTCGGCCTGACCGTGGCGGCGGGTTGCCTGGTGCTGGTCCACAACATCTATGCCCAGGCATCGCCCGAATCGCGCTGGGGCATCCGCCTGCCGATGATCGCGCTGGCGGGGATGTGGATCTACGATCTCCATCTCAACATGCTCGTCTATCTGAGCGGCGAGCCGGTCGACGACCTCTATGCGATGCGCGGCGCGATCCTGGCGATGCTCGTTCCCGCCTTTGCGCTTGCGAGCCGCCGCAACACGCAATGGCGCATCCAGCTGTCGCGCGCCGCGACCTTCCAGTCGATGTCGCTGCTCGGGCTGCTCTTCTACCTGCTGCTGATGATGTCGGCGTCGCGGGCGTTCGAGATCGCCGGCGGCGATTGGGTGCGGATCGGCGAGATCGGCCTGGTGTTCGCGACGACCCTGGCCGCGATTGTCGTGCTGCCTTCCGGGAAGGTTCGTGCCTGGCTGAGGGTGATGCTGGTCAAGCATTTCTTCGAGCATCGCTACGATTATCGCGAGGAATGGCTTCGTTTCACGCGCACGATAGGCATCGCCGGCGAAAATGCCGCACCGATCGAGGATCGGGTGGTGAAGGCGATCGCCGAGCTCGCCGACGCGCCGGCCGGCCTGTTGCTCGTCCTCGATGCCAATCACCGCTTCACGCCCGGAGCAAGCTGGAATTGGCCGCAGCCCCTTCCGCGCAGCACCGGTGGCGAGGAGGCGCTGGCACGCTTCCTCGAAAGCACCGCCCATGTCCTCGAGTTCGAGCGGAGCCAAGGCGGCACCATCACCATCGGCGGCGAGACCTTCGACCTGCCCGAATGGATGAGCGCGGGCGGAGTCGCGTGGGCCGGAGTCCCTCTGATCCACAACGAGCGGCTGATCGGTCTGGTGCTGCTCGCCCATCCGCTCGTTCGGCGCCCGCTCGACTGGGAGGATTTCGATCTCTTCCGGACCGCCGGACGCCAGGCGGCGAGCTACCTCGCCGAGGCCCGCAGCCACCAGGCGCTCGCCGACGCGCAGCGTTTCGACGAGTTCAACCGTCGCTTCGCGTTCATCATGCACGACATCAAGAACCTCGTCAGCCAACTCAGCCTGGTGGCGCGCAACGCCGAGCGCCACGCCGAGAACCCCGAGTTCCGCGCCGACATGATCGCGACCTTGCAAAGCTCGGTCCGCAAGATGAATGATCTTCTCGCCCGCTTGTCGCGCGGCAACGGCGCCGACGCGCATCCCTCGGGCGCGCTCCCGCTCCAGCCGGTCGTCGCAGCGGTGGCGGAGCTCAAGCGGCGCGTCCACCCGCTCGAGCTCGTCGCCGAACCGGGTATCGAGGCGCTGGCCGATGCGGCGCGGCTCGAGCAGGCGCTCACCCATCTCGTCCAGAATGCGATCGACGCCAGCCCGCAAGGTGTTCCGGTGCGCATCGCGATCACATCGCGCGATCGCGAGGCAATTATCGAGATCGCCGATCGCGGCAGCGGCATGTCGGCCGAATTCATCCGCACCCGCCTGTTCCAGCCGTTCGCCTCGACCAAGGAGGGCGGCTTTGGAATCGGCGCCTTCGAGGCACGGACATTGGTGATGGCGATGGGCGGCCGCCTCGAGGTCGACAGCCGCGAGCACGAAGGCACATGCTTCACGATCTTCCTCCCGGCCGCGCAGGCTGCTGCCGGCGCACACGAACGCCAAAATGAACGGATAAGCGCATGAACGCCCCGATGAAGACAGACGGCAAGGCCAAGCTCCTGATCGTCGAGGACGACGAAGGGCTGCAGCGGCAGCTGCGCTGGGCCTATGACGATTACGAGGTGCTGGTCGCCTCGGACCGTGCCGCAGCGCTCGACCTCGTCCGCGCGCAGGAACCGGCGGTGGTGACGCTCGACCTTGGGCTTCCGCCCGATCCGGACGGCGTCAGCGAAGGCTTCGCGACCTTGGAGACCATCTTGTCGCTGAAGCCCGACACCAAGGTGATCGTCGCCTCGGGCCACGGCGCGCGCGCGAGCGCGCTGCGGGCGATCGGCTCGGGCGCTTATGATTTCTACCAGAAGCCGGTCGACATCGACCAGCTCGGCTTGATCGTGCGCCGTGCGTTCCAGCTCCATGACATCGAGGCCGAGAACCGGCGGCTCGAGGAAAGGGTCGGCGAGGACCGCACCGTCCTCGGCACGATGATCACCGCCGCGCCAGAGATGCTCAAGGTCGCCCGCACGATCGAGCGTGTCGCCCAGGCGGGCGTCTCGGTGATGCTGCTCGGCGCGAGCGGCACCGGCAAGGAGCTGCTCGCGCGCGGGCTGCATCGCGCCAGCAATCGCGCAGGCGGCGCGTTCGTCGCGATCAACTGCGCCGCAATCCCCGAGACCCTGCTCGAGGCCGAGCTGTTCGGCTATGAAAGAGGGGCATTCACCGGCGCGATCAAGACCACCGAAGGCAAGATCGAGCTCGCCGAGGGAGGCACGTTGTTCCTCGACGAGGTCGGCGACATTCCGCTGCCTTTGCAGGTCAAATTGCTCCGCTTCCTCCAGGAACGGGTGATCGAGCGGATCGGCGGCCGCAAAGCGATCCCGGTCGACACCCGCATCGTCTGCGCGACCCACCAGAATCTTGAAACGATGATCAAGGAAGGCGGCTTCCGCGAGGACCTTTATTACCGCCTCGCCGAGATCGTCGTCCGCATCCCGTCTTTGGCCGAGCGGCACGGCGACGCGACCTTGCTTGCCAAGCATTTCCTCAACCTCTTCGCGGCGGAGATGAACCCGCAGGTCAAAGGCTTCACCCCGGGCGCGCTTGCGGCGATCAACGATTGGCGCTGGCCGGGCAACGTCCGCGAGCTCGAGAATCGCATGAAGCGCGCGGTGATCATGGCCGACGGCAAGTTGATCACCGCCGAGGATCTCGATCTCGCCAGCGCCGACGAGCGCGGCCTCGCGGTCAATCTCAAAGCGGCGCGCGAGGAGGCCGACCGCAAGGCGATCCGCCAGGCGCTCGCGCGGACGGAGAACAATATCTCGAGCACCGCGAAGCTGCTCGGCATCAGCCGGCCGACGCTCTACGATCTGCTCAAGCAATATGATCTGCAGCCGTGAGACGCGGCGCGCTCCTGTTGGCCCTGCTGCCCGCGCTGCCGATGCTGGCGACCGCCTGCTCGAACGCGCCGGCGGGCTTCGGCGAGTCCTACCGGCGCGGCGAGGCCGCGCTTGCGCAAGGCGATGCCCGCACCGCCCGAATCCTGTTGCTCAACGCGATCAAGGCCGATCCGCGCAACCGCGCCGCGCGCATCCTCCAGGCGCGCACCTATCTTGCACTCGGCGACGGCGTCGCGGCACAGGCCGAGATCGAGCGCGCGCGGGCGCTCGGCGTGCCGCGCGGCGACACCGGGCCGCTAATGGCGCACGCGTTGCTGCTTCAGGGTCGCGGCGAGGAGGCGCTCGACGAGCTTGACGGGGCGTCCGGCGCTTATGCCGAACGGATGCGCGGCCGGGCGCTCGCCGCCACCGGCGACCGCGCCGGCGCCGGCGCCGCGTTCGACTCTGCGATCGCGCTCGCGCCGCGCGATGCGGGCCTGTGGGCGGATGTCGCCCGCTTCCGCCGCTCGGGCGGCGAGCTTGCCGGAGCGCTGGAGGCCGCCGACCAGGCCGTCGCGGCGAGCCCTCATTATGTCGAGGCGATCACCTTGCGCGGCGAGCTCACACGCAGCCAATATGGCCTGCGCGCGGCGCTTCCCTGGTTCGACCGGGCGATCGAGATCGACAAGGACAATGTCACCGCCCGGCTCGAGCGCGCGATCACGCTCGGCGACATGGGCGCGGCGCGGGCGATGCTCGACGAAACTCGCGAGGTGCTGTCGCTCTCGAGCAACGAGCCGATGGCCTTCTACCTCCAGGCGATGCTCGCCGCCCGCGCCGGCAAATTCACGCTCGCGCGATCGCTCTTCGAGCGCACCCGCGGCAAGCTCGACGACCAGCCGGCGGCGATGCTGCTCGCCGCGGCGATCGATCTTCAAACCGGCAATCCCGGCCAGGGGGTGTCGCGGCTCAAGAAATTGGTCGCGCTGCAACCCGACAATCTCAAGGCGCGCCGGCTGCTCGCCGCCGCGCAATGGCGGACGGGCGATGCCGCCGCCACGGTCGCAACCTTGCGCCCGCTCGCCGACGCCGTCGATGCCGACAGTTATTCGCTGGCCCTGATGGGCAGTGCGCTGACGCGGCTCGGCAACGGCGCCGCCGCGTCGCGCTATCTCACCCGCGCGGCGCAGCCGCAGCCGCATGGCGCAGCCCTGCTCGGCGCGCCCCCCGATCCGGTCCGCCTCGCGACCTTGCGCGCCGAGGCCGCCAACGCTCCCGACGACGCCGAGGCGCAAGTCGATCTGATCCGCGGCCTGCTCTCCGCCGGGCTTGGCGACGAGGCGCTCACGCGCGCCTATGCGCTGCAGTCGGGCAACCCCGGCGCGCCGGATGCGCATCTGCTGGTCGGCGACGCGCTTGGCATCCAGGGCCGCTTCGCCGAAGCCGCCGAGCAATATCGCAAGGCCGCCAACCTCGCCTTCACCGAGCCGGCCGCGATGCGGTTGATCGAGGCGCTGCAATATTCCGGTCAGAACGAGGCCGCCGGCAGGGTGCTGAGCCTGTTCCTCGAGCAGAACCCGCGCAACGTCTCGGCGCTGCTGCTCACCGCCGCACGCCACATCCAGGCGCGACAATGGGCCGGCGCGATCACCATCTACGAGGGGCTGAGGCGGCGGCTTGGCGATACTGACGCGGTGATGCTCAACAATCTCGCCTGGGCCTATTCCGAACAGGGCGATCTGGAACGGGCGCTGCCGCTCGCCAAAAAGGCCTGGCTGCTCGACCGCAGCAATCCGGCCACCGCCGACACCTTGGGCTGGCTGCTGTTCAAGAGCGGCAAGGACAGGGCAAGGGGCCTTGCCTTGCTCCAGCGCGCCACCCTCCTCGCTTCAGCCAACACGCCGGATCGCCAGCAAGTCGCCGCCGCCAACGCTGATCAGGCACGCTGATCGGCCCCGCTGAGCGGCGTTTCAGGCGCCGAGCGCCTCGACCATTTCGGCCAGCGCCAGCCAGCGTTCCTCGGCCGCCTCGCGCTCGGCCCGCGCCGCATCGATCTTTTTGGTCAGCGCTGCGAAGCGGCCCGGATCGCGCGCGTAGAGGTCGGGATCGGCCAGCGCCGCTTCGTCCGCGGCAATGTCCGCATCGATCCGATCGATCCGCGCGGGCAGCTGATCATAGTCGCGCTGGTCGTTGTAGGTGAGCTTGGTCGGGCGCCGCGCCGGCGTGGGGGCAGGCGCACGGCCTGCAGCCGTCTTCGGTGCGCCGCGCGGCTGCCGCTTGCGCTGCCAATCCTCATAGCCGCCGGCGACGATGTCGACCCGGCCGGAGCCGTCGAGGCCGAGGGTGATCGTCACCGTCCGATCGAGGAAGTCGCGGTCGTGGCTGACGATCAGCACGGTCCCGTCATAGTCGGCGATCACTTCCTGGAGCAGGTCGAGCGTCTCGAGGTCGAGATCGTTGGTCGGCTCGTCGAGCACGAGCAGGTTCGATCGCCGCGCGAATTCGCGCGCGAGCAGCAGCCGCGAGCGTTCGCCGCCCGAAAGGCTGCCGATCTTCGCATCGACCAGGGTCGGCTCGAACAGGAATTCCTTGAGATAGCCGTGGACATGCTTCTTCTGTCCACGCACCTCGACCCAGTCGCCGCCATCGGCGAGCACGTCACGCACCCGCTTGTCGGGATCGAGCAGCTTGCGCTGCTGATCGATCACCACCCCGTCGAGCGTCTTAGCGCGAACGACCTGGCCCTCGTCGGGCTCGATCTCGCCGGTGAGCAGCCTCAGCAAGGTCGTCTTGCCGGTGCCGTTCGCGCCGACAATGCCGATCCGGTCGCCGCGCTGGATGCGCAGCGAGAAATCCTTGATGATCGTCCGCTCGCCATAACGCTTGGAGACCTTGGCGGCGTCGATCACCATCTTGGTCTTGACGTCGTCATTCTCGAGCCCGAGCTTGGCGGTGCCGGCCGGCCCGAGCATCGCCGCGCGCGCGGCGCGCATCTGTTGGAGCTTGGCGAGCCTGCCCTGGTTGCGGCGGCGGCGCGCGGTGACCCCGCGCTGCAGCCAGTGCAGCTCGATCTTGAGCTTGGCGTCGAGCTTCTCGGCCGCTCGTGCCTCCTCCTCATAGACCTTTTCGGTCCAGGCATCGAAGCCGCCGTAGCCGATCTCGGCGCGGCGCAGCGCCCCCCGGTCGAGCCACACGGTCGAGCGCGTCAGCCGGGTGAGGAAAGTGCGGTCGTGGCTGATCACGACGAACGCGCCGGTATAGCGGCCGAGCCAGTCCTCGAGCCATTCGATCGCCGCGAGGTCGAGATGGTTGGTCGGCTCGTCGAGCAGCAGCACCTGCGGATTTTGGGCGAGCGCGCGGGCGATCGCGGCGCGGCGGCGCTCGCCGCCCGACGCGGTCGCGGCCGGCCGGTCGAGGTCGATGCCGATCTGCGACGCGATTGCGTCCACCTCGTGCGCCGGCGGCGCATCGGGGCCGTTCAACGCGAAATCGCGCAAGCTCTCGAATTGCGCGATCTGCGGATCCTGCTCGAGCAGCACGACCTTGGTGCCCGGCTGGATCGTGCGCCGCCCCTCGTCGGTCTCGATCATTCCGGCCAGGCATTTGAGCAAGGTCGTCTTGCCCGCGCCGTTGCGGCCGATCAGCGCGAGCCGATCGCGCTGGCCGATGAAGATGTCGAGATCGCGGAACAGCCAACCGCTGCCTTGGACGAGACCAAGGCCCTCATAAGCAAGAACTGGGGCAGCCATGGGCGCGAGATAGGAGGAAGCTCGCGCGGGCTCAACCGCCCCCGGCGAAACCGCCCGGGGGCGGCCCGCTCTTGTCCTCGGGTTCCCATTCATGGCCTATTCAATGGCTTGTGCTATGCGGAGGGCACCAAAGGATAGTGACGAGATGGTAAAGCCTGTTTTCCTCCTCGGCGCGGCAGCGCTTGCGGCCGCGGCGATCGCCGCCGACGCCCGCCCCCGCCACCGCGAGCAGGACGCCGCGTTCGAGGCGCGCCAGGACGGCCGGCTGATGTCGTTGCGCGCCATCCAATCGAGAATCGTTCCGCAGATGCGCGGCGCGGAATATATGGGCTCCGAGCTCGACCCCGGCTCCGGCATGTACCGCCTGAAGTTCATGCGCGACGGCCAGGTCATCTGGGTCGATGTCGACGGCCGCACCGGCAGAGTCGTCGGCCGCGCCGGGCGTTAGACTATTTGAATAGAGCCTCTTTCGGTCGTGCAGCGGCCGGGCAGCGGGAAAGCATCGCCCTCCGTAATGAAACTATTGGCAATCGCGCTGGTTGGTCGCGTAAATGCCGCCACATGGCAACCAGAGAGGGAATGAGATGCGGGTTCTGATCGTCGAGGACGAACCTAATCTGGGACGCCAGCTCCGCGCGACGCTGGAGGGCGCGGGCTATGCCGTCGATCTCGCCACCGACGGCGAGGATGGCCATTATCTCGGCTCGACCGAAAGCTACGACGCGATCATCCTCGATCTCGGCCTGCCGGAGGTCGACGGCCTCACCGTCCTCGACCGGTGGCGCAAGGAAGGGATGAAGGTGCCGGTGCTCGTCCTCACCGCGCGCGACAGCTGGTCCGACAAGGTCGCGGGGCTCGATGCCGGCGCCGACGACTATCTCGCCAAGCCGTTCCAGACCGAGGAGCTGATCGCCCGCCTGCGGGCGCTGATCCGCCGCGCCTCGGGCAATTCGAGCTCCGAGCTGATCGCGGGCGACGTCCGGCTCGACACCCGCTCCGGCAAGGTGACCCTGGACGGCGAGCCGGTGAAGCTCACCGCGCAGGAATATAAATTGCTGTCCTATTTGATGCACCACAAGGGCAAGGTCGTCTCGCGCACCGAGCTGATCGAGCATATCTACGACCAGGATTTCGATCGCGATTCCAACACGATCGAAGTGTTCGTCACCCGCATCCGCAAAAAGCTCGGCCAGGATGTGATCACGACCATCCGCGGCCTTGGCTATTCGCTGGAAGACCCGAACGCTTGACCCTCCGGCGGACCCAGCGAGTCCGTGCCCTCGAGCGGGCGAGTGCCCTCCCCCGGTCCTTTGCAGGCTTCGAAAGCTCCGGCCGTGCTTGGGGCAGGCCGCGATGAAGCTTGGCTTCGGCAGGCGCGCCCGGCGCGAGGGTGGCAGCGGTTCGACTGGATCGTTGGCCAGGCGGATGATCACCATCGCCGCATTGTGGATCGTCATCCTGCTCGCGGTCGGCGGCTTCGCGCTGGACCGCGTGCTCACGTCGGCGATCACGCGCAACTTCGATGCGCAGCTCGAATTCGTGCTCACCGCGCTGATCGCCTCTGCCGAGATCGGCCCCGACGGCGAGGTCTACCTCAACCGCCCGCTCGCCGATCAACGCTTTCTCGAACCCTATTCGGGGGTCTATTTCCAGATCAGCGGCGAGGAAGCCGCAAAGCGGGCGTCGACCCAGGCTCCAGCGCGAGACCCCAGGCAGGTCGCCGCCGCGACGGGCGCTCAAACACCGGCGGAAGGCGGGCGCTCGATCCAGGACCTGCCGTCGCGCTCGTTGTGGGACCGCAGGCTGAAGGTCGGCTTCGGCCATCCCGATGCCAATCCTCACGTCTACGACAGCGATGAATTTCCGGAAGAGCCGCTGCGTGTCCTCGAGCGCGATGCGCGGCTGCCGGGATCGCCGGTCCGGTGGCGGTTCCAGGTCGCCCAGAGCCGTGCGGGACTCGACGAACAGATCAATGTCCTCCGCGAGACGATGATCCGATCGTTCGGCATGCTGGCGATCGGGCTGATCGTGCTCGCGGCGCTGCAGGCCTTCTACGGCCTGTGGCCGCTGCGGCGCGTGCGGCAGGCGATTGCAGAGGTGCGCTCGGGCAGGCTTTCGCGGGTGGAAGGACGTTTTCCGCAGGAGATCGAGCCGCTCACCGCCGAGCTCAACGCTTTGCTCGAGCATAATGAGCTGCAGGCCGAAGAGGCGAGGCGCCACGCCGGAAATCTCGCGCATGCGCTCAAGACGCCGCTCACGGTCATCACCAATGCCGCGACCGCCGCCGCACCCGACCTCGCCGACACCGTCTGCCGCGAGGCGACGACGATGCGGCGGCAGGTCGACCACCACCTTGCCCGCGCGCGCGCGATCGGACGCCGGTCGAGCGCGCAGGCGCGCTCCGCGGTCTGGCCCTCGCTCGAGGCGGTCGAACGCGCGGTCGATCGGCTCCACGAACATGTCACCGTCGATCTTGCCGGCGACAAGCAGGCCGTCGTGCGCGTCGAACGGCAGGATCTCGACGAAATGCTCGGCAACCTCATCGAGAATGCCGCCAAATATGGCAATGGCCGGGTCTTCGTGACGGTCAAGACCACAGCGGAATGCGTCGAGATCGAGGTCGAGGACGACGGGCCCGGCATCCCCGAGGAGGAAAGATTGAGCATCTTCGACCGCGGCGCGCGGCTCGACACCGGCAAGCCGGGCACCGGCCTCGGCCTTGCGATCGTGCGCGACGTTGCGCAAATCTATGGCGGCTCGGTCCACCTCGAGGAAAGCGAGGATCTCGGCGGCCTGCTAGCGCGGCTCAAGCTTCCTTTGGGCTAGCTAGGGGGACCGCTGCAAAACTGCGTTCGCGGTGAGCCTGTCGAACCGCTTTCCCCTTCTTGCTCAGAGAAGGAAAGGCCTCCAACACGTTCAGGCCGAACGGTTTTGGGTGAAACAGGGTTCAGTAAGCGCGCACGCCGGGCCGACGGAAGTCGTTCGAGACCGTATGCATCTTCATCACCTGGAAGCGCTCCGAGGGGGCCGGCGCGGACGGGCGCGGGAGCGTCACCATGCTCGGATCGAGCTCCTCGTTGAGCGCGACGCCGAACTGGTCGCCACGTGCCCATGAAACCCGTCCGGACACCGCGCCGACCACCGGCAAGATGACGCTGAGCCGCATCCCGACATAGACGTCCTTGCAACCGGAGCCGCCAAGGCCGTGGCTCGACAGATTTCTGATGATGCAGGGATAGCTCTCGCCCGATTCGCCGATCAACTCGGTGCGCAATATGCGTGGAGACCGGTAATCCCTCTCAATCAAAGCCTTATTCCTATCCATCACGCCTACTTCAATTCTGCAGAGCTTTTGCTCTTACACGCGGAGGGTTGACGGCACGTAAACCCTGCGCGCGGGATTTGCGCGGCCGGCCGGACGGCGCCGGTTGAAACGCCGCCCGCGCCCTTGCCTTTGTCGCGCCCAGCGCGCACAGGGCCGGCAAAATGACCGCGACCGTTCACCCGCTTGGCGCCAGCCGCTCCGCCTCGCTCGATGCGATGATGCAGCTCGTCGCCGGCGACCTCAATCACGTCAACAGCGTCATCCTCGGCCGGATGCAGAGCGACGTCGTCCTAATTCCCGAGCTCGCCGGCCATCTGATCGCCGGCGGCGGCAAAAGGATGCGGCCGATGCTGACGCTCGCCTGCGCGCGCCTGCTCGATTATGGCGGCACGCGTCATCACAAGCTCGCCGCGGCGGTCGAGTTCATCCACACCGCCACCTTGCTCCATGACGATGTCGTCGACGGCTCCGGCCTGCGCCGCGGGCGCCGCACCGCGAACATCATCTGGGGCAATTCGGCGAGCGTCCTGGTCGGCGACTTCCTGTTCAGCCGCAGCTTCGAGCTGATGGTCGAGGACGGCAGCATCAAGGCGCTCCGCATCCTCTCGCGCGCCTCGGCGACGATCGCCGAGGGCGAGGTCAACCAGCTGACCGCGCAGCGCCGCGTCGAGACCAGCGAAGACCATTATCTCGACATCATCAGCGCCAAGACCGCCGCCTTGTTCGCCGCCGCCTGCCGGATCGCAGCGGTCGTCGCCGAGCGCGACGAGGCGGTCGAGGAAGCGCTCGACGCCTTCGGCCGGAACCTGGGCATCGCCTTCCAGCTGATCGACGACGCGATCGACTATGCCTCGGACGCGGTGACGATGGGCAAGGGCGTCGGCGACGATTTCCGCGACGGCAAGGTGACCTTGCCGGTGATCCTCGCGTTCGCGCGCGGCGAGGAAGGCGAGCGGCAATTCTGGCGCGAGGCGATCGAAGGCCGGCGCAATTCTGACGAGGATCTCGCGCACGCCACGCGGCTGCTGCGGCGCCACGGCGCTCTCGACGACACGATCGATCGTGCGCGCCATTACGGCCAGCGCGCGATTGATGCGCTCGGGCCGTTCCCGGCGGGCAAGGCGAAGGCGGCGCTGGTCGAGGCGGTGGAGTTCGCCATCTCCCGCGCCTATTGAGCCCAGGCTTCCTATTGAGCCAAGCCTTCCCGGCGGGCACATCGGGCGCATGAGCGATCTGCCGATCCATGCCGTCCTGCCCGAGCTGCTCAATGTGCTGCGCTCGGCGTCGAACGCCGTGCTGGTCGCGCCGCCCGGCGCGGGCAAGACCACCGCGGTCGCTCCCGCTTTGCTCCGCGAGCAATGGTGCAGCGGCGAGATCCTGCTGCTCTCGCCGCGGCGGCTCGCCGCGCGTGCCGCCGCCGAGCGCATTTCCGAGATGGCAGGCGAGAAGGTCGGCGGCACGATCGGCTATGCCACCCGTCTCGACAGCAAACGCTCGGCCCGCACCCGCCTGACGGTGCTGACCGAGGGTATCTTCCGCAACCGAATCCAGGCCGATCCGGAGCTCGCCGGCGTTTCGGCCGTGCTGTTCGATGAAGTCCATGAGCGCAGCCTCGACAGCGACTTCGGTCTTGCGCTCGCGCTCGACGCGCAGCAGGCGCTCCGCCCCGACCTGCGGATCGTCGCGATGTCCGCGACCCTCGATGGCGCCCGTTTCGCAGCGCTGATGGGCCCAGGCGACGGTCGCAACGCGGCGCTGATCGAGAGCGAGGGGCGCAGCTTCCCGATCATGCTTCGCCATCTCGGCCGCTCGGCCGAAAAGCGCATCGAGGACGAAATGGCGGCCGCGATCCGCCGCGCGCTCGGCGATGCGGAGGGGAGCCTGCTCGCCTTCCTGCCAGGTGTCGCCGAGATCGAGCGGACCGCAGAGCGGATCGAGCCGCTCCCCCACGGCATCGAGCTCCACCGGCTGCACGGCTCGCTCGAGCCCGCCGCTCAACGCGCGGCGATCGCGCCCCCGCCGCCGGGCACGCGCAAGGTCGTGCTCGCGACGTCGATCGCGGAGACCAGCCTCACGCTCGAGGGGGTCCGCATCGTCGTCGACAGCGGCCTCGCACGCCGCCCACGCTACGATCGCGCGGCGGGCGTGACGCGGCTCGTGACCGAGCGCGCCAGCCAGGCCGCGGTGACGCAGCGCGCGGGCCGTGCCGGCCGCCAAGGACCGGGAATCGTCTACCGCTTGTGGGAGGAAGCGGCGACCGCGGGGCTGCCGCGCTTCGATCCGCCCGAGATAGTCGAGGCCGATCTCAGCGCGCTGCTGCTCGATTGCGCCGCGTGGGGCGTCACCGATCCGCGCACGCTCAAATGGATCAATCCTCCACCCGCCGCCGCGGTCGACGAGGCGCGGCGGCGGCTGCTCTCGCTCGGCGCGATCGATGAGGATGGCCGGCCGACCGACCACGGCCGCGCGATCGCCGCTTTGCCGCTGCCGCCCCGCCTCGCCCACATGATCGTTGATGCGGATGCCCGCGGCTGGGGCAGGACGGCGGCCGAAGCGGCAGTGCTGCTCAGCGAGCGCGGGCTGGGCGGGAACGATCCCGACCTCGAGCTGAGGCTGCGGCGCTGGCGAAGCGAAAAAGGCCAGCGCGCCGAGGCGGCGCGAGGCCTCGCGCGGCGCTGGCTGGGCTTCGCCCAAATGCCCGACGGGCGGACGCAGGCGAAACGGCAGCCGGAGCCGGAGGAACCACCGCTCGGGGCCTGCATCGCGCTTGCCTTTCCCGACCGGGTCGCCAAGCGGCGCAGCGCCGATGGCTCCGACTGGATTTCAGTCGGCGGCCGCGGCTTCCGCCTCGATCCGCTTTCGCCGCTCGCGCGCGAGCCCTGGCTGGCGGTGGCGGAGGTGAGCGGCGCCGCCGCCGGCGCGCGCATCATCGCCGCCGCGCCGATCGGCGAGGCGATGGTCGAACGGCTGTTCGCCGACCGCATCGAAAGCGGCACCTCGGTCGAATTCGTCCCCGAAACCGGCGGCGTGCGCGCATCGCGCGGCCGCCGTCTCGGCGCGATCGCGCTTTCCGGAGGGCAGGACAGCCGCGCCGACCCGGCGATGATCGCGCAAGCTTTGGCCGCCGGGGTACGCGAGCATGGCCTGGGGATGCTGCCGTGGAGCGAAGCGGCGCAATCGCTGCGGCGAAGGGCGGCCTTCGCGCGCCGCTACGATCCCGCGCTTGCCGACCTTTCGGACGAGGCCTTGGTCGAGCGGCTCGACGAATGGCTGCCGCCGCTCGTCGAAGGCAGGCGCAGGCTCGGCGACGTCGATCCCGGCGCGCTCAGCGGGATGCTCGACGCCCTGCTTGGCTGGGAGGGACGGAAAAGCGTCGAGCGCCTCGCCCCGTCGCATTTCGTGAGCCCGGCGGGGAGCAGCCACCCGGTGGATTATGAAGCCGAGGCGGGGCCGACCGTCACTGCCCGGGTGCAGGCGCTGTTCGGGCTATCCGATCATCCCGCCGTCGCGAGCGGCCAGGTGCCGCTGGTGCTCAGCCTCACCTCGCCCGCCGGGCGGCCGATCCAGACGACCCGCGACCTGCCGGGGTTCTGGTCGGGAAGCTGGAGCGCGGTCGCCAAGGAGATGCGCGGCCGCTATCCACGCCATCCTTGGCCCGACGATCCGGCGCGCGCCGATCCGACGCTCCGCACCAAGCGCGCCTCGCGGTGATATTTCCACGACAACGCAGGCAGAGTTCGTGCAGCTGCAACTCGTAACTAGTGCTTTGTCGGAAGCGAGCGGGCCTTATTCGGCGGCCTCGGCCAGCTGGTGGCTGCTGCCCCCTTCGCCCCGCCGCACCGCGGCCTCGACCCGGTTCCGGCCGGCCTGCTTGGCACGGTAGAGCGCGGCATCGGCGGAGGGAAGGATCTCGGTCATGTTGGTGGCGGTCTCGGGCATCGTTGCGACGCCGAGCGAAGCGGTGATGCGCGTGCCATGAATATCGGACAGGCTCTCGATGCGCGCCCGCAGCAGCTCGGCCTTGCCGACCGCCTCGGCCAGCGAGCAATCCGGCAACAGCACGACCAGCTCCTCGCCGCCATAGCGGCACGCGACGTCGCTCGGGCGGATCGCGCCGACGATCGCCGCGGCTGCCGCGCGCAGCACCGCGTCACCGACCGCGTGGCCATGCTCGTCGTTCAACCGCTTGAAATGATCGAGATCGATCATGATCGCGGAAAGCGAGCTGCCGTTGCGCTCGGCGAGATTGGCGTAGCGCTCGAGGACGTCCTCCATGTAGCGCCGGTTGTAGAGGCTGGTGAGCGGATCGCGCAGCGCCTGGGTGCGCAGTTTCTCGCGCAGCGCGATGTTCGACAGCGCGAGCGACATCGCGTCGGCAATCGCGCCCGCGAGCGTAGCGACCTCTCCGATCTTCTGCTCGGCATCGTCACCCACCGCGAGCACGTTGAGGAGGCCGTATACCTCGCCGCGTGCCATCATCGGGATCTTGAGAATGAGGAGATCGTTGGCGTGGTGCTCGCAGCGCAGGCTGTTCGGGCCGACTTCGTTGATGTGCGATTTGCCGCGCTTGAGCGCCCAGCATTGCGACGGCGAGATAGACTCTGGCGGCTGCGCGCCTTCCGGCCAGCCCCAGTCGACCGAAAGGTCCATGCGGTCGCGCGAATTGTTGAAGACGTAGAGCGCGCCGCCGAATTCCGGCATGAGCTGCGCCGCGGTTGCGCGAAGCACCGCATTAGCATCGCCGTAACCGAGCGCGCTTTGCAGCATGTCGGTCATCCGGAACAGCTGCTCGACCTGGCGGCGCGCCGTGAGCGCTCGCCCGGCATCGTCGCGCCGGCGGCCCATCTCGCTCAGGGCGAGCGGCGCACCCATCAGCAGCGCGACAAGCGCGCCGATCGCGCCGCCGATGCCGATCCAGGATATGAGATCATTGCCTGGATCGAGCCGCTCGACCAGTTGGGCGACCAGCACGACCAGCACGCCGCTGCCGACGCCGATCGCAGATGTGAGGACCTTGCGGTCCGAGGAAACGCCGTCGGCGTAAGTCAGTGCAGCGGGCATTCGAAAATAGCCGTTCTCGCGAGGAGCCTTCGTGCATACCCTAATCGGCGTTAACTTTTCGCTACCGTAGACCCCACGCGGCGTTCACCGAGACCACTTGACTAGCCGGCGCCAGTTGCGCACCTGCGGATGCAAAGCTGAGGAAGGCCAGGGAGACTATGGCGGCACGGATATTCCAGCGTTCGAAGAATGCGATGCAGTCGGGGCGCGCCCGCGCCGACGATTGGGTGCTGCAGTTCGAATCCAAGCGTCCCAAGCGGCCCGATCCGCTCACCGGCTGGTCCGGCGGCGCCGACACCAGCGAGCAGGTCACGCTGTCCTTCCCGACGCTCGACACGGCACAGCTTTACGCCGAGCGCGCCGGCATCGATTACCACATCGTCCCGCCGGCCGAACGCAAGCTGCGGCTCCAATCCTACGCCGACAATTTCAAATGAGCGTTCGCCGACTTCACAGCCTTGTTGCAGAGCCAAGCTGATCGGGCCTAACCTGGCCGGGAGGGAGACAGACATGGCCGGAACAGCCAATCATCCGATCACGGTCGAGCCGACACCCGGCAGGGTCGTCGTGAAGCTCGGCGAGCGGACCATTGCCGACAGCGTCAACGCGCTGACATTGCGCGAGGCGAGCTATCCGCCAGTCTATTATATTCCGCGTGCTGACGTCGACATGGCACTGATGGAGCGCACCGAGCACAGCACCCACTGCCCGTTCAAAGGCGATGCCTCTTATTTCAGCGTGCCCGAAGGCGGCGACCGATCGGTCAATGCGGCGTGGAGCTATGAGACGCCGTTCGAGCCGGTCGCGGCGATCCGCGATCATCTCGCTTTCTATCCCACCCGGGTCGACGCGATCGTCGAGACTCCGCGCGGCTGATCCGCCGGCAGGGCACGGCACCAGCCGCGACCTGGTGCGACTTTCAAGCGCTAACGATTGCCGCTCTGCGCGTGCCAAATCGCAACGCCTTCTGAAATCATGAAACTTGTTCAAGAGCTTAGAGTTATAAGCTGATCTAGGTTTAGTTGGCGTTGGGTTGTTTGAAATGATCAGGATCAGCCGAATGCGACGTAATGAGACGCCACCACCCTCCACCGACGAGGACGAAATCAAGCGGCGCCTGCGCCGCGGGATCGAGCGCAGCCGCGCTTTGATCGCTCAGTATCGCACCCGCCTCGCCATGCTCGACATCGGGCGAAGGGATGCGCGAAAGGATGCGCGCCGCTCGGCGCGAGAGACTTTCGCGCCAGCCATGCCAAAGAAATTCATGGAAAATTAGCACAAGATCATTACTCCCGCGGAATGACGTCCGCAATCGAGCCGACCCCAAGAACCTGCGATCGGGGCACTTCCGCCGGCCTCCGCGCCTCCCCTCCCTCCAGCGCGCGCAGCCTCGTGCGGCGCTCACCGCTCGAGAAGAGAGCTGATGCGCTGATGGGATGGGCGGCCGCGATCCCGGCACGCCACGCCTGGACGGCGGTCCTGATCTCCTTGCCGGCGATCGCGCTGGTCGACGCTGGCACTGGCCCGCAAATCTGGTTCGGCCCGCTTTACCTGCTGGTCATCTGCCTTGCCGCCTGGGGTCTCGGCCGGAGCGCCGCGATCGCCATCGGCTTCGCATGCGCCGCCGCATCGCTCGCTGCCAACGGTGCCGCCTTCTACCCCGCCGGCGCGGTTGCGATCGAATGGAACATGTTGATGCGGGTGGTCGCCGTGATGCTGATCATCGTGCTGGTGGGAAGCGTCAGGCACTCCTACGACCGCGAGTGGCAGCGCGCCCGTTTCGATCCGCTCACCGGCATCCTCAATCGCCAGGCCTTTTACGAAAGTGCACGTGCGCAGGACGATCATGGCTGGAACATGCTCGCCTACGTCGACCTGGACGGCTTCAAGAAGGTCAACGACCAGCATGGTCACGCCACCGGCGACGAGACGCTCAAGACGTTCGCCGCAACCGTCAGCGCGATGGTCCGCGAGCAGGATTTGTTCGCGCGTGTCGGCGGCGATGAATTCCTGCTGTTCATTCCGGTCGGCAGCGAGACCGAAGGCTATCGTCTCGCCCGCCAGCTCCACCAGCGCATGGACGCCGCGCTCGGCCGCCTGCCCTATCCGATCGGCTGCAGCATGGGTGTGCTGCTGCTTGGTCCACGCGAGGCGAGCCTAACCGACGCCGACGTCCAGCGGGCCGACCAGTTGATGTACGAAGCCAAGCGCGACGGCACCTCGCTGCGCATCTCGACGACGCTTGATCCGGACCCGGCAGAGCACGACGCCGCGGTGCCCGCCGAAGCAGCCGGCACGATGCCGGTCAGCGCCTGACGGCCGACTCCACTCCTCGCACCCACCGCCCCTTGCCGCCTGCGCGTGCATGACGGATAGCGGGCCCCGGATTCAGGTGAGGAGGCCTTGGTGGAAGACGGCGCTGCAATTTTCATCGGGCTCGGCGGAGGCAAGGCGCAACGCCTGGTGCTCAGCCGCGCCAACCGCCACGGCCTGATCGCGGGCGCGACCGGCACCGGCAAGACCGTCACCCTGCAGAGCCTCGCCGAAGGCTTCTCGCGCGCCGGGGTGCCGATGTTCGTCGCCGACGTGAAAGGCGATCTCGCCGGCATGGCGATGGCCGGCGCAGCGACCGGAAAGAACCACGCCGCATTCGCTGCGCGCGCCGCCGAGATTGGCGACAGCGACTGGGCCTATGGCGACAATCCGGTCCAGTATTGGGATCTGTTTGGCGAGCAGGGCCATCCGATCCGCACCACCGTCGCTGAAATGGGTCCGCTCCTGCTCGCCCAGCTGATGGACCTGAACGAGGTCCAGGAGGGTGTTCTCACCATCGCCTTCCATCTCGCCGAGAAGGACGGCCTGCTGCTGATCGACCTCGACGACCTCCAGGCGATGCTGGCCGAATGCGCCCGCCGCGCGGACGAGCTGACGATCACCTACGGCAACGTCTCGAAGGCGAGCGTCGGCGCGATCCAGCGGGCCTTGCTCCAGCTGCGCTCGCAGGGCGGCGAGCATTTCTTCGGCGAGCCCGCGCTGGCGATCTCGGATTTCCTCGCGCTCGACGAGCGCGGCCGCGGCATCGTCAACATCCTCGCCGCCGACAAATTGATGGCGTCGCCCAAGCTCTATGCGACCTTCCTGCTGTGGCTGCTCTCCGAGCTGTTCGAGCAGCTCCCCGAGATCGGCGATGTAGACAAGCCCAGGCTCGTCTTCTTCTTCGACGAAGCGCATCTGCTGTTCGACAATGCCCCTTCCGCGCTGCTCGAAAAGATCGAGCAAGTCGTCCGCCTGATCCGCTCGAAAGGGGTCGGTATCTATTTCATCACCCAGAATCCGATCGACATCCCCGAAGCGGTGGCGGCGCAGCTCGGCAACCGCATCCAGCACGCGCTCCGCGCCTTCACCCCCAAGGACCAGAAGGGCATCAGGGCCGCCGCCGAGACCTTCCGCGCCAATCCCGGCGTCGACGTCGCGACCGCGATCACCGAGCTCAAGGTCGGCGAGGCGTTGGTGTCCCTGCTCCAGGCCGACGGATCGCCGACCCCGGTCGAGCGCACCCTGATCAAGGTGCCGGGCTCGAGGGTCGGGCCCGTCTCGGCGCAGGAACGCGGGGTGCTGATCGAGACCGACTCTATCGGCGCCAAATATGACCAGGCGATCGACCGCGAATCGGCCGAGGAGATCCTGCGCGGCAAGGTCGCGGAATCGCAGGCCGCGGCGAGCGCGGCCAAAGCGGCGGCCGAACAGGCCAAGGCCGATTCCGCAACCGCCAAGGCCGCCGAGAAGCAGCGCGCCGACCTGGAGGATCAGGCCGAGCGCGAGGCGCGCGCCGCCCAGCGACCTTCGACGGCCGACAAGATGCTGCAGTCCGCGGCAAGGGCGGCAGCGAGCTCGATCGGCCGCCAGATCGGCAATCAATTGCTGCGCGGCCTGCTCGGCGGCTTGTTCCGCAAGAGGTAAGGGGCGGCGCGGTCTCGGCCCGCTCACTTAGGCCTTCGAGACTCACCCGAAGTTGCGCTATAAGCGTGTCGCGGCCCGCGGCTGCGGTCGTGGACCGGCATCTGCCTCATTTGCTTGAAGCAAGGGAGTTTAGGATGGCCGCGACCCGTATCGCCGACCTCGACCAGTCGGCCCCCCAGATCCCCGTCAACAAGATCACCACGCGCGACCTGCGCGAGGTGCTCGGCGAAGGCCTTTCCGACTTTTCGGAAAAGCGCGGCGACCTCCTGCTCGTCGCGATGATCTATCCGATCGTCGGCATCGTCGCGGCGATCGTCTCGGTCGGCGGTTCGCTATTGCCCTTGTTCTTCCCGATCGCGGCCGGCATCGGCCTGCTCGGCCCGCTGGTGGCGATCGGCTTCTACGAGCTCGCGCGGCGGCGCGAGGCGGGGCTCGAATCGGATTGGTCGCACTTCCTCGACGTGCGCAAGCGGCCGTCCTGGGATTCGATCGGCATCGTCTCGGGGCTCTTGCTGACGATCTTCGCCGCCTGGATCATCACGGCGGCGGTGCTCTATGCGATGCTGATCGGCGAGGCCCCTGCTTCGATCGGGGATTTCCTGCGCCGCCTGTTCCTCACCCGCGAAGGGTGGGCGCTGATCGTGCTCGGCAATCTTGCCGGCGCTTTCTATGCCGTGCTGGTGCTCAAGATCAGCGTCGTCTCGCTGCCGATGCTGGTCGACCGCGACGTCGGCGCGCGGGTCGCGGTCGATACGTCGGTACGCGCCGTCCGCGCCAATATGGGCGTGATGATCCGCTGGGGCCTGATCGTCGCGACCTTGCTCGTGCTCGGCTCGATCCCGGCATTCATCGGCCTTGCGTTCGTGCTGCCCTGGCTCGGCTACGCCACCTGGCACCTCTACACACGCCTGGTCGACCGCGGCGCCCTCCCATAAGGCGGGGCTCGCTGTCCTAAGTCAGCCGACCCGGAAGCCCGCCGCGAGCTTCGCGAGCCGCGCCGCCGCCTCCTGCGGAAGCGCCGGAACCGCCCGCGCATGCCGCGCGAGCTCGCCCAGCTGCTCGGTGAGCAGCACCTCCTCCGACCGGCTGAGCAGCGGCTCGACGCCGCGCAGCATCGTGAAGCTCATCCCGGCGTTGACACCTGGCGCATCGGCACTGGCGGGTACGCGGGCCAATGCCTCGCTCGCCGCGCCGAGAACGTGCATCAGCTCGATCGCCGCGGCGAACAGCCTTTTCTGCCGGGCGAGCGCGTCGGTGGGCTCGCGTCCGAAGGATTGCACGAGCAGGCGCAGCAACAGGCCGTAAGCCGCGCAGGCGAAGTCGAGCAGAACCGCCGCCTCGCGCGCATCGATGAAGACCTTGTCCTCGGGCTCGGGCGGGCGGCGAAGCACGGGATTGTCGGCCACCGGCCATGCCGGCGTGAACTCCGGATCGGCGGCGTGGAGCGCTGCGAGCTCCTGCCTGATCTCGACGAAGCGCCGGTAATGCGAATCGTCGCGGTCGCGCGGCGAGCCCTCGCCCTGCTCGACGATCACGTCGATCGCGCGCAGCGCCGCCTCGATCCCGGTGATGGTGTCGACACCTTCGAGATCGGCGACATTGCGGCCGAGCTGCGCCGTCGCGCCGCCGATGAACAGCGCCTCCTCGCCGAGCCGATCGGTGAGATGGAGGAGGTTGGTGCGCAACGCCTCGTAGAGGTGGCCGATCGTGCGATAATCCTGCGCGCTCGGCATCAGCCCGTCATGGGCCTGCTCGCGAGCATACTCCTCCTGCTCGAACGCCTCGCTGTCCTCGCCGCCGATGCCTCGCGGCCGCTCGAGGAAGATGAAATGATCGAGGGTGTCCTCCGAGAAGCCGGTCAGGCGAACCACCACGTCCGACGGGAAATAGCCGGGCGAGACCGGGAAGTTGGGCCGCGCGAAATGCGGCGCACCGCCGACCGCGACTGTGAGGTTCGCGACCATCAGCAAATGCCCCATCTCCTCGATGGCGATGCCTATGATCGTCCTGCGCCACCGCACCGCCGCCTCGACCTGCTCGGCGGTCAGGCCATCCTCCTCGCGCGATTTGAGGCTGAACGCCGCATAGAGATAGGAGCACATCAACGTATGCTCGATCTCCGAGGCTTCGGCGAGGAGATGGAGGAGCTGCTCGCGCGTGCCGGTCACCACCTCGGGTTCGGCCGCGGCCGCCATATCATTCATTCGCAAGGCTTTTCATGCTGCGGCGGACGCCGGGGAGGAGATAGTCGTCCAACCCGCGCCGCTCGCGCAGGTTCCGCGCGGCCAGACTTGATGGCAGGCTTCAGCTCGAACCCGCGACCCCGCGATCGTTGAGCTCGGGATTGGTCCGCTGGTGCCAATAGGGATAAGGCGGCGGCACGTCGCTCGCGGCGTCCAGCGCCGCGACCTGGGCCGGTGTCAGCGCCCAGCCGACCGCGCCGATATTCTCGAGCAATTGCTCCTCGGTGCGCGCGCCGATCACGAGACTGGCGACGGTCGGCCGCTGCAGCAGCCAGTTCAGCGCCACCTGCGGGATGGTCTTGCCGGTCTCGGCGGCGACCGCATCGAGCGCGTCGACGATCGTGAACAGCCGTTGCTCGTCGAACGCCGGTCCGGTCCCCGGCAGATCATGCTCGCGGCTGCCGGGCTGGGGCGGGCGATCGCGGCGGATGCGGCCGGTCAACCGTGCCCAGCCGAGCGGGCTCCAGACCACGGCGCCGACGCCCTGGTCGAGGCCCAGCGGCATCAGCTCCCATTCGTAATCGCGGTTGAGCAGCGAATAATAAGCCTGGTGCGCGACGTGCCGCGGATAGCCGTAGCGATCCGACGTCGCGAGCGACTTCATCAAATGCCAGCCGGAGAAGTTCGACGCGCCGATGTAGCGGATCTTGCCCTCGCGGACGAGCTGATCGAGCGTCGCCAATGTCTCCTCGACCGGCGTGTTGTAATCCTGGCCGTGGAGCTGGAGCAGGTCGATATGATCGCAGCCGAGCCGGCCGAGCGAGCGCTCGACCGCCTCGATCAGATGCTGGCGCGACGAGCCATAGTCGTTCGGCCCGTCGCCGGTCGGGAAGGTCACCTTGGTCGAGACCAGCAGCCGATCGCGCTTGCCCTTAATCGCGTGGCCGAGGATCTCCTCGGCGAGGCCGCCCGAATAGATGTCGGCGCTGTCGAACATCGACAGGCCATGATCGAGGCAGACGTCGATCAGCCGCGACGCGCCCTCGGCGTCGGTCGCGCCCCATTTGGCGAAGAAGTCGCCGCGCCCGCCGAACGTGCCGGTGCCGAGGCTGAGAACGGGGACGCGAAGCCCTGAAGCTCCGAGACGGCGATATTCCATGAGGGTCCTTTCCGGTCGGCATGAAGGCGGGACGTGAGCGCCGTTTCATTGGCCGGGCCGGGGCCGATGGCAAGTCCGCAAAGCAGCCGGATCGTTGCGGCTCGAACAGAGGCCGGATTGCGCCCAAACCCGCGCGCGACTCAGCAGACGCGGCTCGCTGTGCCGAAAACGGGCGACGCAGACCGATTCGACACCGGAATTTCCCTATGGTCGCTAAATCGGTCTTGATTCGCAGGGCCGATGTCACCAGATAGCGCCGAAGCCGCATCCCCTTCCTGGACGGCAACCAACCGAGATTTGTTAAATGGCTATCCTGACCTGTCCGCCTGATTTCGCGGACCACGCTCCCGTCAAGACCAACCGCCAGCTCGCCGAGAAATATGGCGTCGGCGAGAAGACGATCACGCGCTGGCGCAAGGAGACCGGCTGCACCGCGACGATTCGCCCGTTCGCGAGCGCCGCGCTGCCCAAGCAGCACGTCCCGGCGATCAGCCCCGGCCTCGCCAGCGAGGCGGCGCAGTTCCTGCGCAAGACCCATCGCCCGGTCTATCACCGGATCATCGAGGGCAAGGAATTCCGCGGCCAATACGTTGTCGGCACGCAGGTGATGAGCGAGGACGAAGTCGTCGCGCTCGCCGAGGAAAAGGGCTTCCAGGCCTACAACCGGCTGTTCGACCTGGCGAGCTGAGGCAAACCTAGCCCTCCTGCAAGCGGGACGGCTGCAAAAATCATTCATTCCTCCCCTGCATTTGCAGGGGAGGGGGACCACCCGCAGGGTGGTGGAGGGGCATTTCGTGAAGGGCCCCTCCACCGCTGCGCGGTCCCCCTCCCCCGGAAAACCGGGGGAGGAACATGGGGTCGTGCGGTTCGACAAGCTCACCGCGAACGGAGTTTTGCAACGGTCCCGCACGAGGGAGGGGGGCTTCCCGCTCTCAAACACCTCTCACCACTCTCCTGATTTGACCTCGGCCCGGCAAGCCACCACTCTTGCCCGATGGACGAGGTGGATCAGCTGCTTGAGCGCGTCAGGCGCGAGACGTACGGCAAGCTGTCGCTGAACGTCTATCGGCGGATTTACGAGACTGCCGCGCGGCATGACGGCACCTTCGTGGAAATCGGCACCTCCCAGGGTGCTGCGACGATCGCAATGGCGCTCGGCGCGCAGGCGGCGGGACAGAATTTCCATATCTTCACCTGCGACCCGTTCATCACCGGCTCGCACCCGCGCGGGGATTCGATCGAGGCAAAGATCCACATCCTCCAATGCGGCTTCGAGAGGTTCGGGGTCGCGGACAGCATCACGATCGTCGCCGGCACGGTGGCCGAACTGCTGGCCGTGGCCGATCCGCGAGCGATCGGCCTGCTGATGCTCGATGCCGACGGCAGGATCGACCGCGACCTTGCGGCGCTCCATGCCCGCCTGGCATCAGATTGCGCGATCATTGTCGATGATGTGGAGGACCGCATCTACGTCCATCCCACTTGGCGCGGCCTCAGAATCCAGCAGAAGCACCGGCTAAGCCACCTCCTGGTGGACGCCTATGTCCGTCACGGACTGCTCGATCGCCGCGAGGCGCTGGGGCAGACCGGCTGGTATGCAATGGGGCCTGCGCGGCTACCCGCCGAAGAGATCGAGCACCTCGCCCTCGCCGCATACCGGCAATTGGTCACGACGACCGTGACCCTGCGCGATGCGACGCTGAAGTGGCGGCTCTACCAATGGTTCGACCAGCATATGCCCTTGCTGCTGCGCGCCTACAAATTCGCCAGGCGCCGGGAGCCGGAGATCCAGACTCAATCGCGGTTTGATTGAACCGGAACTGAATCTGATTGTCTTTTGTTTTCCGTCATTTCCGAGTCGTCAGGAGCTTCCACCTGACTTGAAATCACTCTGTCTGGCCAAATTAGCGACACGGCTTATGATCCGTCGGAACGGACGGCGGATGACCGCACGATCCGACGCAAGGAGTTGGGCGAGGAAAATGGCCGACGTCGTAACCCGGAGCGCCGAAGCGGCTCTCGATCCCAGCCTCAGTCACGTCCGCGGCGCCGACAGCCCGCCGCTGATCGAAACGACGATCGGCGCGGCGTTCGATGCGCGCGCCGCCGCGACGCCCGACTCTATCGCCCTGATCGTGCCTCACCAGCAGGTGCGCTGGACCTGGGCCGAGCTCAAGGCGCGCGTCGACGTCGCCGCCGCGGGACTGCTCGCTTTGGGCCTTAAGCCCGGCGAGAGAATCGGCATCTGGGCGCCCAATTGCGCCGAATGGACGATCACCCAGTTCGCCACCGCCAAGGCCGGCCTGGTGCTGGTGACGATCAACCCGGCCTATCGCATCTCCGAGGTTGAATATGCGCTCAACAAGGTCGGCTGCGCCGCCTTGGTCACCGCACCCGCGCACAAGAGCAGCGACTATCTAGCGATGCTGCGCGAGCTTGGCGCCCCCGCGCTCCCGAGCGTGCGGCTGCCGACCCTGCGCCTGATCGTGACCATTGGAAGCGACACCCACGACGGCTTCCTGCCGTTCGCGGCGTTGGCCGCAGAGGGCCCCGTCGATCCGGGCATCGAGATCGGCGCTGATGATGCGGTCAACATCCAGTTCACCAGCGGCACCACCGGCTTTCCCAAGGGCGCGACGCTCTCGCATCGCAACATCCTCAACAACGGCCAATATGTCGGCGCCGCCATCGGCCTCTCGCCCGCCGACCGAATCTGCATCCCGGTGCCGCTCTATCATTGCTTCGGGATGGTGATGGGCAACCTCGCCTGCCTCGTCCACGGCGCGACGATGGTCTATGCCTCGGAGGGCTTCGATCCGCTGGCGGTGCTGCGGACCATCGAGGCGGAGCGCTGCACCGCGCTCTACGGCGTGCCGACGATGTTCATCGCCATCCTCAACCATGCCGAATTCGAGGCCTTCGACCTCGGGTCGCTACGTACCGGCATCATGGCCGGATCGCCCTGCCCGATCGCGGTGATGCGCGAGGTGATCGATCGGATGCACATGCGGGACGTCACGATCGCCTATGGCATGACCGAGACCAGCCCGGTGAGCTTCCAGAGCGCGATGGACGATCCGCTCGACCTCCGGGTGTCGACCGTCGGACGGATCCAGTCGCATCTCGAGGTCAAGCTGATCGATGCCGACGGCGCGACCGTAAAGCGTGGCGAGACCGGGGAATTGTGCACGCGCGGCTATTCGGTGATGCTCGGCTATTGGGACGATCCGGTCAGGACCGAAGAAGCGCTCGACCGCGACGGCTGGATGCACACCGGCGATCTCGCGACGATCGACGAGGGCGGCTATTGCCGGATCGTCGGCCGGATCAAGGACATGGTGATCCGCGGCGGCGAGAATATCTATCCGCGCGAGGTCGAGGAATTCCTGCTCACCCACGATAACATCGTCGATGCGACGGTGGTCGGTGTGGCGGACGCCAGATTTGGCGAGGAATTGTGCGCCTGGATCATCCCGCGCGCCGGTGCTTCGCTCGACGCCGAAGAGATACGCGCCTGGTGCCGCGCGCACATCGCCCATTTCAAGGTTCCGCGCCACATCCGCTTCGTCGAGGAATTCCCGATGACGGTGACCGGCAAGATCCAGAAGTTCCTGATCCGCGAGCAGGTCGAAGCGGAATTGGCCCCGCCCCACGCCGGATAGGGCTTGCGCGAGCGCCCTGCTCGCGATCAATATGTCGGTTGCGATAAGAAACGAAATAGCCAAGAGGATGCCATGAACGACCAGACCGGCTCGCCAAGCAAGTTCGTCGATGCCCCTGACGGCAGGGTGCATTATCAGTCGTGGGGCGAGGGCCCGGCGATGTTCCTGATCCACGGCGGCGGGCCGGGCGCCTATGGCTACAGCAATTATCGCAAGAACATCGCCCCGCTTTCGAAGCGCAATCGCGTGATCGTGCTCGATCTGCCCGGCTACGGCCAGTCGACCAAGCGCGAGCAGCCCGAGGGCCTCACCACCGCGCTTGCCAATGCGGTGCGCGACATCATGGACCAGGAAGGCATCGAGAAGGCGCGGCTGGTCGGCAATTCACTGGGCGGGATGACCGCGCTCCGCTTCGCGCTCGACACTCCCGACCGCGCCGAGAAACTGGTGCTGATGGGCCCCGGCGGCGGCCAGGCGATGTTCACGCCGATGCCGACCGAGGGCCTTCACCGGATGTTCAACTTCTACGAGGGCGAGGGCCCGACGATCGAGAAATTGTCGGCGGTGATCGACCTTTTGGTCTACGACCGCTCGGCGATCACCCAGGAATTGCTCGAGGAGCGCTTCCGCATCTGCACCTTGCCCGAAACGATGGCCAATCCGCCGCTGCGCGGCCTGCGCGGCCACCCGCGGGACGCGCTGTGGCAGCAGGGCGTCGAGAACATCACCTGCCCGGTGCTGATCATATGGGGCCGCGAGGACCGAGTCGTCCCGCTCGATTCAGGCTTCATCCTGCAAAAGCTGATCCCCAACGCCGACATGCATGTCTATTCGAAATGCGGCCATTGGGCGCAATGGGAGCGCGCGGACGAGTTCAACGCCTTGGTAGATAATTTTCTGAACGGGTGAGGCAGGGGGCATCGCGAAGCTGGCTCTGCTTTAGGCCGGGAGCGGAAATCCGGCTGGTCCGCCTTTGCCGCAAGCAGACCGTCGGCTTTCCGGTGCGCGAGCGGGAGACGGATCCTTAGCAGTGGAGCTGCCAATGGCGCTCGCATGGTAGCGGTTCAGGTCAGGATCGGCTCGTCGAACCGTAGTTTCCAGAAGCTGGTTTCTACCCCTTCGATGCCGAAGTCGTTGTCGTTGACGAGGACAAGCTCGTTTGGTGACATTATTGCCATTCCTTCAAGGTCCGCGCTCAATTCAGGCACATGGTCGCTGCTGAACAGGAGCTCCTTGTCGAGGGCACGCAGTGGATCCCCTTCGGCGCTCATTTCCTCCACCGTCGGCCGGGTCGGTGGCTCGAAATGTTCCACCGGGAGCGGGTCGCGAAGAGTGACCCGATAGATTTTGCTCGTTTCCGAACCCCGCTCCAGAACGAGCATGCTGCCCCCGGACAGACAGACAATCTCGCTGATCTTGAGATCGCTCCGTTTGACCATGCCCCTGGCGCAATCCCTCACGAAGGTGTCGGGAGCGTCGAGCGGATAAAGATATTGCTCGTCCGCCCTGAAGGTCCCGAGATCCAGCCGCCACAGCCGCACGTGCCGAGCATTGCGATGTGCAGTCTCGTCGGGATGGGCAAGCGGGCTCTGAAAAGCGACGAAAAGCCATTTCTGGTCTGGAGAAACGGCAACCGCCTCGAAACCGCGATTCAGCTGACGCCGGCCCGCCAGCGCAGGGAGAGTCGGGTGCACCGGATAATCGCATTTCGTCAGCACGCTTCCCTCCGGAACATAGCGGCGGAGAACACGGCCGCTGCGGTCAAGCCGCACCAGCGAGGGGCCGAATTCGTCGCTGAGGATGAATGTGCCATCCTCCAGAGCGACGATACCTTCGAGGTCCAGACCCGAGGGATCGGGTGCAATCCTGTTGCCGTCGAGGTCGAATGCCGGCTCGCTGCTGGCGTGTTGGCTTCCGCGCATGGGCAGACCCGACACCGGGCGCCCGCTCCCGTCCGTCACCGCGAAGGACTCCAGCAGATGCACTCGCCCTCCTTCAACCTTCAGGCAGGCAATATGCGGGCCAATGTCGAGCCGCGGCATGACCTTGGCACCCGACAAGGTCTCCAGGGGCCGCAAATGCTCCGCGCCGTAGCGGTCAAGCATCGTCGTGATCTTGATGTTGGGCCCGCGATCGCCCGTTGCCCAAATCTGTCCCAATGGATCACTCGCGCGCCGCGACAGACCCGAGCCGAAGCTTCGAGTGAATGTCAGCCGGCCTTTGGGAAGGCGGACGTGGCCGAGCTCTTCGTCCGTCCACTGTATGCGTTCGAGTTTGAACCTGGGAAGCTCCTCCATGGCGGGAAGACGTCTCCTGCCT
Source organism: Sphingomonas sp. (assembly GCF_036677245.1). Classification (GTDB taxonomy): domain Bacteria; phylum Pseudomonadota; class Alphaproteobacteria; order Sphingomonadales; family Sphingomonadaceae; genus Allosphingosinicella. The sequence goes on along the minus strand of NZ_JAKFCG010000050.1, from coordinate 6,025 downwards.
CAGCGGGTTCCATCAGTTGGGGGCGTACCCGGTTCGATTTACGGAGCCGCCGTTGGACTGGATGCAGATTGGCTTCGTTCGGCTCGCGCTTCCGAATGCGAAGATCATTGATGCTCGGCGACATCCGATGGCGCGCGTGCTGGCCCGAAAATCCGGTTGTGGTATGGGCGAGCGATGGACGTGCGCAATGGAGTCGTGGAGGCTGTTGGCCGAACGCCGCTGATCCGGCTTCGCAGGGCTTCCGACTCCACCGGCTGCGAGATCCTGGGGAAGGCGGAATTTCTCAATCCCGGCCAGTCGGTCAAGGATCGCGCCGCCCTGTTCATCATCCGTGACGCCATCCAGCAGGGTCGGCTTCGTGCCGGCGGCGTCGTTGTCGAGGGCACGGCCGGCAACACCGGCATCGGGCTGGCCGTTATCGCAAACGCGATGGGCCTCAGGACGGTGATCGTCATCCCGAACACCCAGAGCCAGGAGAAGAAGGACACCCTCAGGCTCTTCGGCGCCGATCTCGTCGAAGTTCCTGCCGTCCCCTATGCCAATCCCAACAACTATGTGAAAGTTTCCGGCCGCATTGCCGATGCACTAGGCCAGTCTGAGCCGAACGGCGCTTTTTGGGCCAATCAGTTCGACAATGTCGCGAACCGTCAGGCGCACATCGAGACCACCGGCCCCGAAATCTGGGAGCAGACGGGCGGAGCGGTCGACGGCTTCATCTGCGCCGTTGGGACCGGCGGAACCCTCGCCGGCGTGGCGGCCGCACTTCGGACGCGCAAGCCGGCGGTGCGGATCGGCATCGCCGACCCTCCGGGTGCGGCACTCTACAGCTACTATACGACGGGGGTGCTCAAGGCCGAGGGAAATTCGATCACGGAAGGCATCGGGCAAGGCCGGATCACCGCCAACCTCGAAGGACTTGATGTCGATGCAGCCTACCGGATCCCTGATGACGAGGCGGTGGCCATCGTCTTCGATCTGCTCGAGCATGAAGGCCTGTGCCTCGGCGCTTCCTCGGGGGTCAACGTTGCCGGTGCGATCCGTCTCGCACGCGAATTAGGCCCCGGCCACACAATCGTGACTGTCCTTTGCGACTACGGCACTCGATACCAGTCGCGGCTGTTCAACCCTGAATTCCTTCGCGCGAAGAATCTGCCGGTCCCGCAATGGCTTGAGCGAAGGACGACGGTCTTGCCACCCTTCGAATGACTCCGCATTACGAAGAAAAGCGCACGAAGGCTTGGACGAGCGAAACATGCCGGCTCAATGGAGCTTCTCGACGAGGTTGATCACGATTTCGAACGCGATCAGGGCAATGATCGCGAGCTCGAGGCGGACCGAGCGGCGATCCTGGATGACGTTCAACAGCGCGTCGGCCGCGCCGCCGATCACCTTCAGCTTGTGCTCGATGATATGGGCGCGATCGCCAAGCTCGAACTCGGCCTCCAGCCGCCCATAGAGGCGGTCGAGCTCCGGGTGATCCCACAGCACCTCGGGCTTTTCACTGATCAATGCGCGGCCGACCATGCGGTGCTGCACCGCCAGCACTTCGCCGACCTGACGCATCACCCAACGGATGGGATAGACGACCCGCCCATGCGTCTGGAGCGCAGTGACCAGCGGCTCGATGCGATCGAAGGTCGACGCGATGCGCATCTCATCATGCGCCAATGCCACGCTTCGAGCCAGCACCGTCCCTGCGAGCAGGAGACGTTCGAGCGTCAACTCCTTGAGAACGATATGCCCGTGCCCGTCGACCTGTTCCTCGCGCTCAGGCGATAATTCGATCGCAGCGGTCTCGAATTCGGGGTTCGGAAGCGGATCGACGATATGCTCGCGAATCCGGTCCAGAAAGTCTGCTTCTGCCTGTGGGGTGACTCCGAGCAGGACGATGGCGCCGTGGCGAAATATGAAGGCGAGCCCGTTGCTTTTGAAGTCCAAATGCTGCGGTTCTGCAAAGCCCTTGAGCCCCCGCATGTTGATCCGGTGACCGACGAGCAGCGCCCGGACTTCACCCGGGGCAACCTCTCCGGGTAACTCATAGCTCAGCACCTCCGGCGTCCCTGATAGCGAGGACCACAATGCGAAAGCGGCGGGGAGGCTGTCACGGTCGCGCCGACTGCGCTTGGCGATCAACCGGACTTCTGCTTCTTGGCTGGACGGGACCCGTTGCCGGAAGGGAGGATCGTTCATGCACGCTGATGCGGACCGTGCCCTAAGGGATAGCGCCGGTTCACCAACCGCTGACGCCTGTCACGTGCGCCTCCAGTCATTCGAGATAGTCGGAAGCTTCCGCTCGACTCAATCCCATGCGCTTGGCTCCAAGCGCAACAACTAGCCCAATCCCCCGGGTGGTTTAATCCGCATTACCCCGCATTAGGCCACGGGAATCTACCTAGCCTCGCCCTTTGCTTCTTCTGCTATGCCAGGGCCTGCAAGCCGGCCGAAGCTGATCGATTTTCCCGCTCGAACTGATCAACTTTAATCGCTTCTGTCGCGCTTCGAAACGGCGCAGGGTGGTGAAAATCAAAACATTGCAAGGAGAGCAGAAATGGATGCGGAGACCAGCGACCCTTTGAGTCATCCCGCCAAGGAACCGCGCGCGCTCCGCAATCGCTGCCGAGCCGTGAGCACGACGGCTAATCGGTTTTTTCATCATTTCTGACTGAGATTCTTTGTTGCGATTGGTGCCCTGGCTGAATTAGCCAAAACTCTGAACAAGAAACATGGAGAGATGAGACATGGACGCGAAAACTGGCGATGTTGGTGGTGGCTGCCCGGTGGGGAAGCCGACGACGGTCCGTTCGCTGCTCGGCCGCACCAACAAGGATTGGTGGCCTGAGGCTCTCCCGCTTGACGTGCTCAATCAGGGCGGGCTTTCGCCCGACCCCATGGGTGACGAGTTCGATTACGCCGCCGCGTTCAAAGCACTCGATTATGAGGCGCTGAAAGCCGACCTCACGGCGATGATGACTGACAGCAAGCCCTGGTGGCCCGCGGATTACGGGAATTATGGCGGGCTGATGATCCGCATGGCGTGGCACGCCGCGGGCACCTATCGCACCGCCGACGGCCGCGGGGGCGCGAACAGCGGTCAACAGCGCTTCGAGCCGCTCAACTCCTGGCCCGACAACGGCAATCTCGACAAGGCGAGGCGGCTCTTGTGGCCGATCAAGCGCAAATACGGCGAGAATATCAGCTGGGCCGACCTCTTCATCCTGGCGGGCAACGTCGCGATCGAATCGATGGGCGGCCCCATCTTCGGCTTCGGCGGCGGGCGGCGGGACGTGTTCGAGGCCGAGCGTGACATCTACTGGGGCTCCGAAGAGCAATTTGTCGGCCACCCTGACAACAAGACCCGTATCCTGCCCGAAGAGGAGCTGGAGCTCGAAAACCCCCTGGCGGCGGTCCAGATGGGCCTCATCTACGTGAATCCGGAAGGCCCCGGCGGTGTCCCCGACCCGCTCCAATCCGCGCGCGACATCAAGCTCACGTTCGAGCGGATGGCGATGAACCATGAGGAGACGGTCGCGCTGACCGCCGGCGGCCATACGTTCGGCAAGGCGCACGGCGCGGGCGACCCGAGCCTGGTCGACGCCGCGCCCGCGGCGGCCGACATAGCGCTGCAGGGCCTGGGCTGGGCGAGCGCGCACGAGAGCGGCCTCGGGGAGCACACGATCACCAGCGGCATCGAGGGATCGTGGGTGAACACGCCCACCGAGTGGTCGGAGAATTATTTCCGCCTGCTGCTCGACTACGACTATGAGCTGGTCCGGAGCCCGGCGGGCGCTCAGCAGTGGCAGCCGATCAACCAGCGTGAGGAGGACATGGCGCCGGCCGCGCATGATCCCAACAAGCGCGTGCCGACGATGATGACCACGGCGGACATGGCGCTGAAGGTCGACCCGGAGTTCCGGGTGATTTCGGAGCGGTTTCGCAATGACCATGAGGCTTTCAAGGACGCCTTCGCGCGCGCCTGGTTCAAGCTCACCCACCGCGACATGGGGCCGAAGGTCCGTTACCTCGGGCCGGAAGTGCCGGAGGAGGACCTGATTTGGCAGGACCCGGTTCCGGCCGGCACGAAGCCCTCCGACGCCGACGTCGCAGCCTTCAAGAGGAAGATTCTCGACGCCGGGTTCAGCATCGGCCAGCTCGTGAAGACCGCGTGGGCGTCGGCTTCGACCTATCGCCGTTCCGATCATCGCGGCGGCGCCAACGGTGCGCGCATCCGGCTCGAGCCGCAGCGGAACTGGGCAGTGAATGAGCCTGACGAGCTAAAACAAATCCTCGCCAAGATCGACGAGCTGCGCGGGTCGCTGTCATTAGCCGATGCGATCGTTCTGGCGGGAACCGCTGCCGTCGAAAAGGCGGCGAAGGACGCCGGCTTCGACGTAGAGGTGCCGTTCACCGGCGGGCGCGGCGACGCGACGCAGGCATGGACGGACGCCGAGAGCTTTGCGGTGATGGAGCCCGTGGCGGACGGCTTCCGCAACTACCTCAAGACCAAGCACACCGTGAAGACCGAGGAACTGCTGATCGACCGCGCCTCGCTACTTGGGCTGTCAGTGCCGGAGATGACGGTGCTGCTGGGGGGGCTGCGCGTCCTTGGCGCCAATCACCGGGACGCGCCGGAAGGTGTGTTCACTAACCGCAAGGGCCAGCTCACCAACGACTTCTTCGTCAACCTGCTCGACGACGACACCTTTTGGCAGGTGGTCGACGCGAGCGCAGACGAGGAGTTCATCGGCTATGACCGTGGCGGCAGGCGGGAGAAGTGGCGCGCGACCCGCACCGACCTCATCTTCGGCTCGAACAGCCAGCTGCGGGCGGTCGCCGAGGTTTATGCCGAGAAGGGCCATGAGGAGAAGTTCGTCCGCGATTTCGTCAAGGCTTGGACGAAGGTGATGAACGCCGATCGGTTCGACGTGCCGCAGAAGCCGGACAGCGTGGAGCCTATTGGCATCGCCGAGCCGGCCACGGCCTGATAGTGGAGGCACGCCCACCGAGGCCGCGCGTTGGGCCTCGGTGGCGACCTGAGCCAAGCGGGCCGACGCCGGTCCGGGGTTGGTAATGAGGGCAGGCTGCGATCTTGGCATCGTAGCCTGCTCTTTTCGTTTTATGCCCTAGACCTTGATTAGAGCCTGATTCACCTCTCGGCGGAAGCGCGAAGCGCTTCCACCTCAAACGATCAGGCTCTAGTCGCGCGCCTCGTCGACCTTGCTGATCTGCGATTCCACCGTCGCGACCTTGAGGCCGAAGCGGCGGAAGATCATGCGGTTGCTGGCGGTGCGGCCGCCGGGCTGGAGCGTGATCCATTGCTCGACCGACGGCCCCTCCTTCATCTTGTAGCGCAAGTGGAGGCTGGTGGCGGTGAGCTCGCCGGCCACCATGCCGCGCGCATCGCTGATCGTGCCGGTGATGCGGTTGCCGCCGGTGCGGACCAGCCGCCACGCGCGGCGGCGGGTGGGCTTGCCCTCCTCCTCGACGATCTGGTCGAGGATCAGCGCGCCCTCGCCGTCGATGCGGCCGCGGCCGCGGTCCCGCATCGCGTGGCGCCCGGACAGCAAAATGTCGACATGCCCCGCGCCTTCGGTGGTGCCGATGAAGAAGCTCTCGATCGCCGAGCCGGTGGCGGGCGGGGCGAAGAGCAGCAGCGCGAGCATGATGGTAAGGGACAAGGACTTGCTCCCGCACCATGGGCCCGGCGGCAGCGCTGGACGCGTGGTCGAGGCATGATAGACCAACGGCGCGGGCGAGGATACTCGGGGAAACAATGGAGGCCTCGAACGGTGAAGGCTGCCGCCGACAGGCCGTGAAGCCGGGCAACGGCGAACCTGACCAAGTCGCGTTCCGTGATACGGCATTGCTGCTCGCGAAAAGCCGGTACCCACCTTTTTGCTTTATGCTCTAGAAGCGGCACTTGGTTGACCCCGGCGCGCACCGACATTCGAGCGCGCGCTTTCGTTCGGAGAATCCGCTTGATCGTCCGAACCCTGCTCCTCGCATCCGCCGCGCTGCTCGCCGCCTG
>NZ_JAKFCG010000049.1:0-2412 GCF_036677245.1 Sphingomonas sp. | reverse complement strand
GGCAGTCGAGCCGACGAGCCCGGAGCGCGCCGAGCTCGATGCCATCGATGGCGTCGGGCCGACCGTGGTCGAGGCGCTGCTGCAGTTCTTCGCCGAAGAGCACAATCAGGAGATGCTGGCGCGCCTGCTGGCGCAGGTGACGCCGCAGCCGCTGGAGGCGGTGGCCTCGGCCAGCCCGGTCGCCGGCCAGATCGTCGTCTTCACGGGCGCGCTCGAACGGATGACCCGCGACGAGGCCAAGGCGATGGCCGAGCGGCTCGGGGCGAAGGTCGCGGGCTCGGTTTCCTCGAAGACCGACCTCTTGGTCGCCGGGCCGGGCGCCGGCTCCAAGCTCAAGGATGCCGCCAAGCACGGCGTCAAGGTGATCGACGAGGCCGGCTGGTTCGAGCTGGTCGGAGGGTAGCCGGCCCGTGGGGCGTCAGTCTCGCGAGGAGGATGGCGCGGCGAGGATGAAGCGGCCGAGCCCGTCGAAGAGAACCGGCCAAGCTGGCTCGTCGGGCAGGATGACGTGGTTGCGGCTCTCCAGCAGCAGGAATTCCGCACCGGGGATATGTGAGGCGAGCGCGAGCCCCTGCTCGAGCGGCTGAACGCCGTCGGCATCGGCGTGCACGACGAGGGTCGGTACGGCGACGCCGCCGAGCAGGTCGGACACGTCGAAATGGTCGATTGCGCGGCGCAGCGCGGCCGCGTTGTCGGGCGAGGCCGTGAGGCGCTGCAAATCCGCCAGGGATGCAATCTGCTCGCGGCTGCCGCCTGGGATGAACAGGGTAGCAAAGGCTTCGATGAACGGACTGTTGGCTTTGCCCCAGCCGTGGCGGATCAGGGTGATGAGCGCCAGGCCTTGCTCCCTGTCGGCACCGGACCGGACCAGGCGGCCCCTGACGAAGCCGCCGTGCAGCACAAGATGGCTCACCCTTTGCGGATGCCGCCGGGCGTAGCTGACGGCGATCGGCACGCCCTGCGAGGTGCCGTAGAGCGCGAAACGCTCGAGGCCGGCGGCGTCCACCGTCGCCTCGAGATCCTCGACGAAACGCTCCAGCGCGAAATCGCTCACCTCCCAGTCGGACAAGCCATTGCCGCGCTGATCGTAGCGGACGAGCGTGAACTGCCCGCTGAGCCTGCTCAGGAAGGGGCGCCAGATCGGGCTGTGCCAGTCATGTTCGAGATGGGTCAGCCAGTGCCCGGCCTTGACCAGAGGGTAGCCGGTGCCGCTGGTCGCATAGGCAATGCGGGTGCCATCGCGGGAGTGGCAGAAGGCGACACGCTGGTGCGGCGCTTCCGCAAGATGCGCTCCCGCCGGCGCTTGGCCGTGACGTTGCATCTCTACCGGCTCGACCGGGCCGACGAAGCGGAAGCCGCGCCGCGGCACGGTCCGGATCCAGTCCTGGCGCTTGCCTTCATCGTCGATCGCGGCGCGGGCGGCGCTGATCCGGGCGCTGATCGCCGAATCCGAGACGATCCGTCCATGCCAGACCGCCGCGACCAGATCGTCCTGCGAGACGACGCGCTCGCGCTCGCAGACCAGGTAGTGCAGGAGGTCGAAGACCTGCGGCTCGATCGAGCGCGGCTGCCCGGCCGCGAGAAGCTCCCGCGTTTCCGGGACAAGCTCGAAAGCTCCGAAGCGATAGCGCATGCGGAAGCTTACCATGGGTTCGGGGAGGTCGGTATCCGAGCTCGCGGCCCTTACGAAAAAGCAAGGGAAACGCAAGGTAAGCGCAAGTTTTCGGCCAAGCGCGGCCGCGAGGGTTTCGCCATCCTGGCCGTGACGAGCAGAGGAGCATGACGAGCAGAGGAGCAAGTCATGGCGCGAGAACTCGACGACAGGATCGTTCGCCGGTCGAATGGATCGATCGATATCGACTTCTATGTACGCAGAAGCACCGAGATTCGCCGCAAATCCATTGCCGCGGCGCCTGGCGCCTTCAGGGGATGGCTCGCCAGGGGCCTCGCGCGAGCGGTGGCGGGTTTGCGCAAGCTTGGCCCGGCAAGCCCGGGTCGGGACATCACGGTCCGTTGAACTGCGGTGGCGCGGCCCGGCGGCCGGCTGCCAATTCGGGCAGGCTCAAGCCCGCCCCGCCGCCAGCGTGCAGATCATCCGCGCGACTTCGAAGGATTTCTCGAAGGCCGGGACGGGCAGGAACTCGTAGCGCGAGTGGAAATTATAGGCGCCGGTGAAGAAATTCGGCGTCGGCAGGCCGCGGGCCGAGAGCGCTGCGCCGTCGGTGCCGCCGCGCATCGGGATCTGCTTCTTGCTGATCTGCAGCGCCTCCAGCGCGCCGAAGAGCAGATCGACCGAGCGGCGGTCCTGCCCGAGGCTGTCATGGATGTTGCCGTAGGTGTCGGTCACCCGGCATTCGACGCGGCCGGTGGGATAGAGCGCGGCGATCTCGTTCGCGACCTCCTCGATGCGGC
>NZ_JAKFCG010000048.1:0-61558 GCF_036677245.1 Sphingomonas sp. | reverse complement strand
CGACCAGCGCGCCCGCCTGGCCGCCGCCGCCGTCGCAGCCGTCGCTGCCGGCCGCGAGCACGTGGACATCGGCCGCGCCGCTCAGCCGCTGCGCCGCCGCGAGCGCGAAATGCTGGCAGCGCCCGCCTTGCCCAGCATCCGGCGGCAGTGCCACCGCCGGTTCGCCGCCCCAGATGTGGAGGCCCGCGCCGCTGCGCAGCAGCGTGTCGGCGAAGGCGGTGCCGGCCGCTTCGGCATCCTCGGAGACCAAGGTGCTGCGGCGATAAACCTTCACGTCGCTCGCCGCCGCGCGATTGGCCGCCGCGGCGCGCGCGCTGCCATTGTTGGCGATGATCCGGGCGGCGATCGAGGCGAAGGCCGGGTCGTCCCCCGACGGCATCGGCGGCGCGTGGCGCACCAGGGTCTCGATCCAGTCGGGCAGGTTCGGCGGCAGGCGCCGCGCCTCGGCCGGAACCGGGCTGAACGGACCCGAGCCGATGTCGTGGACATGGTCGCCGGGCACGTCGGAGATGATCAGCAATTCGGCCGGCCGCCCGCGCAGCAGCGGCGCGAGACGCCCGCCCTTGATGGCGGAGGCAGCACGGCGAACTTTGTTGGTGTCGCCGATGTCGAAGCCGCTCCCCAGCAGCCAGCGGTTGAGCCGCGCCAGATCATCGAGGCCGATGCCGTCCGGAAGCCGCTCGACCATCGCCGAGGCGCCTCCCGACAGCAGGATCAGCAGCGGCTCGTCCAGCGGCAGATCGGCGAGGAAGAGAAGCAGCGCATCGCCCGCGGCGAGGCTCGCCTGGTCCGGGACGGGATGGCCGCCGGTGACCATCTGCGCACCACGGAGTTCGTCCCGATCCGCCGGCAGATAGGCGCTCCCGGTGATCACCAGCCCGCGCGTGATCGTGAGGCCGGGGGCCGAGACCGCGCCCGCGAACATCGCCGGCGCCGCCTTGCCGATCGCAAGCACCGCCGCGTCGCGCGGCGCCCCGCCGAGCGTGCGCGCGACCAGCCGGCGGCCATCGACGGCAGCCAAAGCGGAGCCGTAAACTTCCCGAAGGAAGCTTCGAGGGTCGGTCATCGTCAAAGTCGCGCTTGCGTCAGCCGTTCACCATCCGCTGGACGGTGAGATGGCCGTGGCGGCAGAGAATCTCTTCGTCCTGGAACTGGAAATTCTCGATCGCACCGGATTCGATGCCGCGCTGCGTCGCCTCGTGGACGCTGGCATCCTCCATCAGCCCGTCACGAAAGGCGACCTTGCCATATTCGTTGGTGAACGCCTGGCTCGCGGTGCGCGCCTTGGGATAATACATCCGGATTTCCCAGATCGAGCGGTTCACCGCGACCGGCCAGATATTGTAGGTGAAATAGGTGCCGTAGAGCAGGCCGATCACGAAATTGGGGAAGATGAGGTTGAAGTCGAACACCCCGTGCATCGCATCGGCATAAGCGCTCATATCGCCCCCGGCCGCGCCGGCGAACGCATCGATCGAATTGGCGCCGATCTTGCTGGCGACGGCTCCGACCGGCGTCGGCACGAACTCGCCGGCGTTGCTTCCCGCCGAGAGTATGCGGTGCGGGCCGTGGATGATCATGTCGTGCGACCGAAACCGCACGAACTCCTTGGGGAACGACAGTGAGAGCGTACGCTTGTGCAGCGAGGGGACATGGTACCCCTCCTGCTGCGCGTCGAGCAGCACCTTCCAGTTCACGGCTTCGTCGGGCTTGTAGGTGTAGAAGGTCTCGAGGCGGTCGAACGGATAAGCGTTGAGCTTCTCGCCCATATAGCCGCCGAGATATTCGGTGAGGCTCTGCTCGGGCCTCAAATTGACGAAGATGAAGCCGAGCCAGGTGTCGAGCGCGATCGGCTTGAGGCCCAGGACCGCCTTGTCGAGATTGTGGAAATTCTCCTCGTCGGGCACGTCGCGCAGCTTGCCGCTGTCGTCATAGACCCAGCCGTGGAACTTGCAGGTCAGGAAGCCCTTGCAATTGCCTTTCTCGCTGTCGCCGACCAGCAAATTGCCGCGATGCTGGCAGACATTGTGGAACGCCCGCAATTCGCCGTCGCGGCCCCGGACGAGCAGGATCGAGGTATCCCACATGTCCATCCTCTTGACGATATAGTCGCCCGGCGTGCGCAGCTCCTCGGCCCTGCCGACATTGATCCAGCTGCGCTTGAAGATGCGCTCTTTCTCCTTCGCGAAGAATTCGGGCGAGACGCTGTTCGCGACCGGGATCGGATCGGTGCCGAGCTCGGGAAACTTCTGCGAGAAGCGCTTGTGTTCGGTCTGCTCCATGGTCTTGGTCCTCGATAGCGATCAGCGCGCCAGGCGCCGGGTGCGGTTGGCGACGCTCAGTCGCCTCCGCCTTCATGGTCGGTGATGAACCGTTCCGGATCGAAGCCGTCGATCACGCCGGGCTGCGTCTTGAACAGTTCGATCGCATTGGCGACCTCGGCCAGCATCAACGTCAGGTTGAGCAGATTTTGCTGGGGCTCGGGCATGTCGTCGAGCGGGAAGCCATTGAGATATTCGAGCGCCGGCTCGATCCGCGCGAGCATGTCGTCGTAGAAGGCCTTGATCTCCTCCATGCTGCTCGTGAGCCGCTTGCGGCTGCGGGCGCGCTCGGTCGGAAGCGACCAATCGAGATATTTGTCGAGATCGGCGAATTCGGCGGGAAGGCTGCGGGCCTTGATCGCGGTGACCTGGTTCATGCCGCCACTCCCGTTTTTGCAGCGGAGCCGGCCGGCTCGCCGCCGAGGCCGGTATAATCTTCGATCATCTGATAGAAATGTCGCATCAAAATCTCTTCGTCTTGGAGGATGAAGTGGCTTTTCGCGCCTGATCCAAGCACCGTCTGGGTGGTCTCGAGCGTGCTGAAATCCTCGAGCCAGGTGTCGCGGTTGAGGCATTTGGCATGCTCGAGCGCGAAGCGTTCGCCCGCCGTCTTGGGCGGTCGCACGAACATCTTGATCTCCTGGTACATCGTGTCGACGCCGGTCGGCCAGAAATTGTGGGTCTGGAAGGCACCGCTGAACGGCGCCAGCCAGAAGTTCGGGAAGATCAGGTAGATGTCGAACATCCAATTGTCGGCGCGCGCCGGATTGACCCCGAGCGGCAGATTGTTCGGATCGAGGAAATTGTCCTTTTCCTTCTTGATCGTCCAGGCGAAGCGCTCGCTGATCGCCGCGGTCGGGCTCGGCGTATAATCGCCGCTGAACGGCAGCGAGATCATGCGGTGCGGGCCCATGAAGCGGATGTCGAGCGCGTGCATGAACGGATTGGTCTGGTCGATCGCGATGTCGCCCAAGGTGCGGCGGTGGAGGTGGACCGCGTGATAGGCCTCCTGCTGGGAATCGACCGCGATCTTCCAATTGCAGTTGAGGTTGCTCTTATAGGCATAGCCGAGCTTGAGCTGGTCGAACGGATAGCCATCGAGCATGTCCGCGACCTCGCCGAGATACTCGCGCAGCGATTGCTCGGGCTCCTTGTCGAGGTTGATGAACACGAACCCCTGCCAGACATCGAGGTGGATCGGGGTCAGGCCGAGCGTGGACTTGTCGAGGTTGAAGAAATTGGCCTCGTCGGGGACGTCGACCAGCCGGCCGCTGCTGTCGTAGATCCAGCCGTGGAACTTGCAGTCGTGGAACTTGGAGCAGCCCTTGACGTCCCACTCCATCTTGTTGCCGCGGTGCGAGCACATATTGTGGAACGCGCGGATCTCGCCGTCGCCGCCGCGCGTGATCAACACGTGGGTGTTGCAGATCTCGATGTGGCGATTGAAGAAGCTGTGCGGCTCGGCCACGTCCTCGACCCGGCAGACCTGAAGCCAGCATTTGCGGAAGATCTTTTCCCGCTCCAGCGCGAAATATTCGGGCGATATGCACGGCTCGATCGGCAGCGGCTCGGTGCCGAATTGCGGATAACGTTTGTGCCAGCGATGAATTTCGCCAAAGTCTCCCATGTGACGCTCCTAAAGTCTCTCGATAAGGTCCCGTTCAGTCGTCGAAGTTGATTGCGGCCACCCGTCGCTTCTCCCACCCTTCCGAATAGGGCACAAGCAATTTGGCGTCGAACTTGAGGGCGCTGATCTTCCAGCTGCCGTCGCTCTCCTTGCGATATTGTTCATCATAGACTGCGCCAAGCCACAAGGCGGTAGACTTGGTCCGCGAGGGATCCTGCGCCAGCGCCGGCTCCCACAGATACCAGATGCCGGTGGCGGTGCGTCCGTCCGGCGCCACGTCGATGCGCTTGGGGATCATGAAGTGCATCGTCCAGGTGAACGGCACGTTGGTGAGGAACGCGCGCAACTCCTCCTTGCCGTGGATCACCCCGAACCCCTCGCCGTAATCGGCGACGAAATCGTCGGTGACGATGTCCGCGAAGCGCTGCGGCAGATTGGCCGGATCGTCCGACGCCAGCGCATGCTCGCATTTGAGCCGCCGGATCGCCTCGAGGTCGTCGAGCCGCGCCACGCGCTCCTCGAGCGCCCGCAAGCGCGCGTGCAGGTCATCTTCGCTCATGGCAGCTTCCCATCGAATGAGGGTGGGCGGGGACGATCGCCCCTGCTTGTTGCGGGCTCACGTCAGAATTCCTTTCGCGCCGAGACCATCCACCAGCGCGGCCTCGAGTAAGCGATCTCCCCACAGCCGCACAAAGTGGCGGTGTCGAACGAGGTCTCGACATAGGTCTCGTTGGTGAGGTTCCTGACATAGGCCTTGAGCGAGAGCGTCTTGCTCGAGTCCATCCATGTGAGGCCGCCGTTGAACACGGTGCGGCCATCCTGCCGGTGCGCCTGGAAATTGCGGATATTGTCGTAGAAATCGGAGATGTGCGAGACGTCGCCGATCGCGGTCAAGGTGCCGCCGAGGATGTCGATCGGCAGATCCCAGCTGACGTTGGCGGAGGCCTGGAAGCGCGGCGCGAAGGTCGGGCGGACGTCGTTGATGATTGCCGGCGCGGTCGGCGTCGCCGAGGTGGTGACGACGTCCTCGATGGTCGATTTGGTGTAGGCGAGCGCGCCGTTCAGGCGGAGCCGGTCGGTCGCGGCGAGCTGGACGCCGAGCTCGGCGCCCCAGGCATGCGCGTCATTGTTCTTGATCGTGCCGCCGACGTTCTCGAACGTGAACGCCTGATAATCTTTGTAATCGTAATAGAAGACCGCCGCGTTGAGATTGAGCCGATTGTCGAGCAGCTCGGTCTTGAGCCCGGCTTCGTACGAATAGAGCGTCTCCGGCTCGTAGAATATCTCGTCGGCCGGCAGCGGCGGCGTTCCATCCGGAAGCTTGGCGTTGAACGCGCCGCCTTTGACGCCGCGGTTGACGCCGGCATAGATCAAGGTCCCGTCGACTATCCGATACTCGAGGTTGATCTTGCCGGCCCACAGCCAATAGCTTTCGCGCAGGCGGTGGCTGGGCAGGAGATCGGGAATGATGATCGTGCCGGTGTCGACCGCGTAATCGTCGACATTGGCGAACGCATGCGACGCGAAATCATAGCGCAGCTTCTCGTGGATCAGCCGGCCGCCGACCACCAGGGTCAGCCGCTCCCCGAGCGGCACGTCGACGTTGGCGAAGCCGGAATAATTGGTGTTCTTGTAGTCGGCCACGTCGATCAGATCGATGCCGGTCGCGCTCGCGCCGAACACGCCCGCGAATAAGGAGTTGGCCGCGGCCAGGAAGCCAAGCGCCCCCTCGGCCTTGACCTGCGAGAAGAAGATGCCCCCTGCCCAGCGCAGCCCGCCGTCGGTCTCGCCGACCGCGCGCACCTCCTGGCTGAAGCTGTTGACCTTGTTGCGCAGCCCGACGTTGACGAAATTGGTCGGCCCGCCGTCGACGTCGACCGCAAGCGACTTGCGGAACCACTTCTTGCTGGTCACCCAGATCAGGTCGAAGCCGTCGAATTCGTAATCGGCGTGCAGCGAGAGATCGTAGGAGCGCGCATAAAAACCGTCGTCACGCGCGAAATCCGCGGCGGTCTGCTCCGATCCCGGCGGCGGGGCGACGAAGCCGAGCCCATCCGGCGTCCCGGGCGGGAGCGCGATCGTGTCGATATGCTGGCCCGCGGCGTTGAACACCGGCGCGATCGCGTGATTCGAATAAGGACCGATGCCGCTCGTCCCGCGCGCGATCGTGCCGGCGAGCCGGACGTTGAGCCGTTCGGTGACGTCGCCTTCAATCTGGAGGCGGCCCGCTAACAATTCCTCCTTGCCGAGATCCTCGCCGAAGCGTGGCCCTGCCGGAGGGGTCGGGATGGCGAGGCCGGTCGGGTAGATGTTCTCGAGCCAGGCATCGTTGCGCGAATAGAGGCCGGAGACGCGCGCGCGCAGGCCCGGGGTGATCGGGCCGCTCATTGCCGCTTCGAGCCGGACCTCGTCGAAGCGCCCGTAACCGGCGTCGATGAAGCCTTCGAATTCCTTGGTCGGGCGCTTGGGGATGAAGTGGATCAGGCCGCCGGTGGCGTTCTTGCCGAACAACGTGCCTTGCGGCCCCTTGAGGATCTCGACGCGCTCGAGGTCGAAGGTGCCGAACACCTGCCCCTGCAGCGTGGGGGCGTAGGTGTCGTCATAATAGACGGCGATCGGGCCTTCGAAGATGTCATTATAGTCGTTCTGGGTGACGCCGCGGATCGAATATTGCTGGCTCTGGCCGGCAAAGGAGCTCGAGATCGAGACGCCAGGCGTGAAGCGCGCGATGTCGGCGCCAGTCTCGACGTTGAACGTCTCGAGCTCCTCCGCTCCCATGGCCGAAACCGAAAGCGCGACGTCCTGCAGATTCTGCTCGCGGCGGTTGGCGGTGACGACGATGTCCTGCACCCCGGTCGTGCCGGCTTGCGGTGCGTCCGGCGCGGCGGCCGGCGCATCCTGCGCGAGCGCCGGCGCGTAAGCGACAGTCGCCGCCGAAATCAGAAGCACTCGCACGAGCGCGTTGCACCGCAATGGCCTTTTCCTCATGACCCGCCCCCCTGTTGTCCGCCGCTCGCCCCGATGGGCTACGGCTTCGGTCGGCTCTATGCCGATCCGATCGTCCCGTTCGGCCGATCCCCATCAGCCTCAGGGACAGAAGGCTGGTCGCAGGCGGGGCGCCGCGCAATCCGGATCGCGCAGACCGCGGCCTCGGCTATCCGGATCGCGCAGAAATCGGACGAATTCGATCCCCGCGCGCCGGCGCGCGTCCCGCCAGCTGCAACGGCGGTTGCAGCCAAGTGCTGACTGTCCGCTCAGACGAACGCGAGACGTTGACCTCGAAGCGAGACGATGATTAGCTGCCTTTGGAGCGTGCGGATTCAGGCTTCGCGGCAAATGGAGACAGGCTTCGTGACTCGGCGACGACGAATGAAACGCGTCTTGCCGATGATGCGGCTGATGACGGGGCCTGCAGTTTCGAAGGCGCGGCGAGGCGCCGATCGCACTGGTGCAGATAGCGGTGCTTCATGACACAGCCCAGACAGCTTGCGCGCGAGACGGCGCTGCACAATTGCCGAATATTCGCATCGCGCGACATGGACGAGACGCGCGCCGGCGTCTCGCGGCTGATGAACCCTTATTTCGTCGAATATGCCGAGGGTCGCAAAGATTGCGAGGCGCATCTCGATTTCCTCGAGATGCGCGGCCTGGCGATCGCTGCGATCAAGCAGCTCGGCCATATCAGGATCAATGTCGCGCCGATCGAAAGCTTCCACTTCCTGATCTTCTGCCTGAAGGGACGCGCGTTGCTGAGCTCCTCGCACGGCGAGGCGATGATCGACTCCAGGACCGGCCTCTATTTCGGTCCCGGCCAGCGCTTCCAGGGAGACCTTCCCGACGATTGCGAGCAGCTCGTCGTGCGCATCGACGCGGCCGCCTTCCAGTCCTACGCTGGTCCTTCCAATGTCGGGCTGCGGGCGTTCGTCGATCTCTCGCAGCCCGAGCTCGGGCCATGGCTGCATCTGCTCAACGCGATGATCAGCGATCCGAGCGCGATCGACCTGCTCCAGCGCAACGACAAGATCGCGCGCGATTACGAGCAATTGTTCATGAGCCTGCTCTTCTCCGGCCAGGGCTACAGCCGAGCGCCCGCCGGCAGCGAAGGCAATCGGGGCGCCGCGCCGGCGAGCATCCGCCGGGCGGAAATGTTCATCGAGGCGAACGCGCGCGAAGCGCTCCGGCTCGAGGACATCGCCGCGGCCGCGAACGTGCCGGCGCGCACCTTGCTCGACGGCTTCCGCCGTTTCCGCCAGACCAGCCCGGGACGATTCCTGCGCGACATCAGGCTCGATCGAGCGCGCGAGAGCCTGCTCGAGCGCGACGGCGAGGCCAGCGTCACCGGCGCCGCGCTCGAAGCGGGCTTCACCCATCTCGGCCGCTTCGCGCGCGCCTATGCCGAGCGGTTTGGCGAGAAGCCTTCCGAGACCTTGGCGCGAGGCTCGACGCGGCGCAGCAGGCCGCTCCGCCGCGATTGATCGGCGCTCCCATTTTGCCCGCAAAAATTGTGGCGGCGTGTCTCCATCTCGGCCACTGTCCCGCACCATGATGCGGACGCCCCGGCAGGGTTTCGCACGTCAAAACCCTTATAGGGACGCAGCATGATCGAGCAGGGAAGCGAAGCGGAACGGATTCGCCAGATGCGGCTGGGGTTCGTCTTCGCCCTTGCCGCCTATCTGATCTACGGCATCATGCCGATCTACATGAAGCTGCTCAAGGCGGTGCCGCCGGGGCAGATCATGGCGCATAGAGTCATCTGGTCGGTGCTGCTGCTGGCGCTGATCGTCTCGCTCACCCGGCGCTGGCCGGCGGTCCGCACCGCGCTGAGCAAGCCGCGCATGGTCCTCGCGATGCTGCTCTGCGCGGTTCTGATCGGCACCAACTGGATGGTCTATATCTGGGCGGTGCTTGCCAACCATGTGCTCGAGACCAGCCTCGGCTTTTTCGTCACGCCGTTGATGACCGTGCTGCTCGGCGTGGTCGTGCTGCGCGAGCGGCTGCCGCGGCCCCAGGCGATAGCGGTCGGCCTGGCGACGATCGGGGTCGCGGCGCTCGCGATCGGCCAGGGCGGCACCTTGTGGATCGCGCTCGTGCTGGCGATCACATTCAGCACGGCCGGGCTGATCCGCAAGCTCGCGCCGGTCGATCCGTTGTGCGAGCTGTTGATCGAGACCTCGCTGATGGCGCCGATCGCGCTCGCCTGGCTGTGGTGGGTGACGGCGCAAGGGCAAGGCGCGTTCGGCGCCGATCCGATCGACGACAGCTTGCTGGTGCTGACCGGCGTCGTCACCGCCGTTCCTTTATTGCTGTTCAGCGCGGCGGCCAAGCGCATGCCTTATTCGCTCGCCGGCCAGTTCCAATATATCGGCCCGACGTTGCAGTTCCTGCAGGCGGTGCTGCTCTTCCACGAGCCGTTCACGCCGCTCCACATGTTCACCTTCGCGTGCATCTGGACCGGGCTTGGGATCTTCACCTACGACGTGTTGCGCACCGCGCGCCGGAACTCGGCGGCGACCGCAGCGGCGGCAGTCGCGACCGCCGATTAGGTAGTCAGGCCGAGCGCCCGTCGCCGCGCGGGTCCGCTTTGCAGCTCCCTCCCCCTTGCGGGGCGCTGCAAGACTCCGTTCGCGGTGAACTGCCAAACCCCCGTCATGCCAGCCTTCGCTGGCATGACGGGGTAGGAGGATGACTAATCGAGTGCCATCCCACCGAGTTCAACGCGCCAATTAGCCCCTGATCGGCTGGGCCGCCTCCGCCGCTTTGTCCTCCTCGACCAGCGGCCCGACGCAGAAATGCGCCATGTGCCGCCACGCTTGGGGGCTGTGATAGTCGCCGAATTCCGCGGTCGCATCCTTGCCGGCATACATGCGGGCGACGAACGGACCGCCGGGATGATGATCCTTCCACTCGGTGAAGTCGTAGACCTTGTTGTGGATGATGATCCAGCAATCCTCGAAGCTGTTGTGCGTCGCGACCTCCGCCCGCGTCACCTTGCGGTCGCCGTTGAGCGACACCGGCGGCACCCACAGATTGGCGAGCATTTCCGCCTTGGCTGCCTTCACCGCCTCGCGGTCGCGGAAATCCCACGGCCCGAGTTTCTTGAGCGGCAATTTGTCGCCGATGTTCCGCGCGTCGTGGGCGTAGATCCAGTTCATGTCGTTGCCGGCGCGCTTGTCATGGTTGAACGCGGCATAATCGCGCTCGTTGGCGGCGGCGAGGATCGCCTGGCGCTGCGGGCTGTCCTCGGGCTCGAGGTGCTTGAACAGGAACTTCGATCCGAACTGGAATCGGGTCGCGCGATAGTGACGAACCCTTTCGTAGTGGAGCAGCGCCTTGTTGACGTCGGTGCCGTGCATCTTGAAGCATTGGCTGAGCGCGGCGCCGTCCTCGAACGCCTGGGTCGCCGCTTGGCCCATCGTCGGCAGCATCGGGTGCGCGGCATCGCCGAGCAGGCAGACCCGGCCTTCCGTCCAATGCTCGAACGCGTCGCGATCGAACAGGCCCCACTTGGTCGGATCCTCGATCGCTCCGGCGAGCGCGAGCACGTCGTCGAGCCGCGGATCGTCCTTGAACGCTTCGCTGGCCCGCGCCCGCAGCTCGGCGCGGTCGGCCGGGAACCAATCGCCTTCCTCGCCGGCGAACTCGGCCGAGTTGGGCTCGTAATAAGCGAACCACACGTTGAGCAGCTCGCCGCCGCGCACCCAATAGGTCAGCGCCCAGGCGCGCAATGTCTTGCGCGTGTCCATGCTCGCGGAGTCGATCGGATTGTTGTCGAGCGGCTGGCCGTTCGCCTTGCGAAGGGCCGCGACCTTGTCGCGCGGGATCAGGCCGCGATAGCAGGTCACCTCGGTCCAGCGCCGCGGCGGCGTCTCCGGCCACACGTCCTGGAGCACCTTCGAATTGATGCCGTCCGCGCCGATCAGCAGCTCGCCCTGCGCGCTCGTGCCATCGGTGAACGTCGCGGTGACGGTGCCGGTGTCCTGGACCAAGGTCTCGAAGCGCTTGCCCATGTGAATGCGGATCGGGCAGGCGACGCCGGAATCGGGACCGAGCTCCATCGCCCTTTTGTGCAGGCACATCAAAAGGTCGAGCCGGTGCATGTGATGGAAGCCGGCGCCGTCGTTGGCGGCGGTGTTGTGATCGAGCGGCTTGGTCGAGACGTCGCCATCCGCCGGTATGTCGCGCGTGGCATCGAGGATGATCGCGCGGCCGCCGTCGACGGCGCCGTGCGGCCCCTTCGGATCGCCGCCGTCGAGATCGATGCCGAGCCACTTGCAAAGCCGCGCGCCGTTGGGCGCGATGTTCAGCCCCGCGCCGGCCGTCGTCGGGGATTTCGC
Organism: Sphingomonas sp.; assembly: GCF_036677245.1. GTDB lineage: Bacteria > Pseudomonadota > Alphaproteobacteria > Sphingomonadales > Sphingomonadaceae > Allosphingosinicella. Next base: position 50,276 of record NZ_JAKFCG010000048.1, on the reverse strand, counting down.
CTGCTCATAGACGTCGACCGAAGTGAACACGCCCGCTTCGCGCAGCGCGATCGCGGTGAACAACCCGCCCATTCCGCCGCCGATGATGATAGCCCTCATGCCGCCCCTCTTTCCGCTCTGTCGTCGTTTTGCGTAAGCTAACAACGCGCGCGAAGCTGTCCAACGATTTGAGGGGCCGCATGCATCGGGGAGCCGCCTTCCCTCCCCTCCGACCGGCGCTGCTTGGAGTCGAACTTTCGACCTGCTAGCCTTGGCGGAACAAGAGCCCAAGAAGCACAGGAGGAGAGCCGACATGGCGAGCATGACCAGGAGCCCCGCGCGCAGCAACGAAAACGTCCTGATGTCCGATGACGAGGAAGCGCGCCGTTCGCAGGAGCAGTTCGGCTTCGCCGATGCGGTGACCGCAGGCGACAAAATCTATCTCTCGGGGATCGTCGCGGTGCTCAACGAGGGCGAGACCGACATCGAAGCGTCGTTCGAACGAGTCTATCAGCGGGTCGGCTCGATCCTGAAGCGTGCCGGCGTCGGTTGGGACGACATCGTCGACATCACCAGCTTCCACACCGACGTCACCACCCAGATCGAGCCGATGGTCAACGTCCAGAAGCGCTACATCAAATCCCCGCCGCCCGCCTGGACCGCGATCGGCATCGACCGCCTGATCCGCCCGAACGGCATCACCGAGATCAAGTTCGTCGCGCAGCGGAGCGACACTGTCGCCTGAGCAACGCACACAGCGTCGTCGTGGTGCTTTTTAGGTGAACTCGACCAGCAGCACGATCAGCGAGATCAGGAAGACGAGGGAAAGCAGCAGGAGCGCGGCCAGCATCGCGACCGGCCTCGACCGGCTCGGGCGATTCCGCCCCGCCCGCCAGCGGTCGTTCTTGAGAGGGGCGATATGCATTGCTTCACCTCCTAAATGTCTGTCCTATATGGGGTTTCCGTCCGTGAATTCCAGCCGGCGCCGATAGCCGCCTTCGGGTCACGCTCGCATGCCGAACGTGGAACCATAGGCTGCGGCGCGCTTTCCGCTGTCTGGCGACCAGCACAAGGCTTTCCAGATTGAACCTCCGCCTTGGCAGATAGCCCGTTCTTCGGCTTCGAAAGCTACCATGTGGTGCTGGCCGCACTAGGGGCTGTCATCCTGCTCGCTTACTGGATTCCGCGCTTTCTGTCCGGGCGGGAGCCGGCCGCCTCGGCGCTGCTCATCATGTTCGGAATGCTGGCATTCTCGTTCGTTCCAGGGATGCCGGCGGCCATGGACCCCCGCACCTCGCCCAGGCTCTGGGAGCTCGGCAGCGAGCTCGCGGTGATCGTCGCGCTGTTCGGGACCGGCCTCAGGATCGACAATTTGCGCTCCTATCGCCACTGGCAGCCGACGGTGCGCCTGCTCGTCATCGTCATGCCGCTGACGATCCTTTCCGTAGCGCTGCTTGGATGGGCTCTCGCCGGGATGACCCTGGCGGGTGCCCTTCTCCTCGGTGCGGTGCTCGCGCCGACCGACCCGGTGCTGGCCGGCGACGTCCAGGTCGGGCCGCCCACGGAGGGCGGCGAGCATCCCGTTCGCTTCTCGCTCACCGCTGAAGCCGGGCTCAACGATGGGCTGGCATTTCCGTTCGTCTATCTCGGCTTGATCATTGCCGCGCACGGTCTCGCGCCCGGCTCCTGGCTGGTGGAATGGTTCGCCCGCGACGTTGTCTATCGCATCGTCGTCGGCGTCGTATCCGGAGCCGCAATGGGCTGGCTGCTCGGCCGCATCTTGTTCGCCATCCCGTTGCGCAACGTCCTCGCCGATACCGGTTCGGGCGTTCTGGCGCTGGCCGGCGTGCTCCTCTGCTACGGCGCGACCGAGCTGCTCGAAGGCTATGGCTTCATCGCCGCGTTCGTCGCCGGCCTCGTCCTGCGCCGCGCGGAGGTGGACCATGCGTTCCACGGCAAGCTGCATGGCTTCAACGAAGCCATCGAGCATGCGCTCACCGCTGTCCTGCTCGTGCTCATCGGCGGCGTGCTGCCGGTGCTGTGGCCGGAGCTCGACTGGCGGCACATCGCGATCGCGCTGGCGCTGATCTTCGTCATCCGGCCGCTGTCCGGCTGGTGGAGCTTGCGCGGCACCGAGCTCAAGCGCCGCGAGCGCCTCGTCGTCGCGGCCTACGGCGTCCGCGGCATCGGCTCGATCTATTATCTTGGCTATGCCACCAGCCATTTGGAACTGGTCAACGAAGGGCAGCTCTGGGCCACGATTGCCTTCACCATCACGGTCTCGACAATCGTCCACGGCCTCACCGCCGGCGCCGCCGTCGAGCGTGCGACGAAGGAAGAGGAAGGGCGATCAGTCTAGAGCCCGATCCGCTGAGGTGGATGCGCTTCGCGCTTCCGCCGAAGGCGTGAATCAGGCTCATTGCAGGGGACTTTTTCGACAGGATGCGACCCATGGCGTACATTCCTGTCGGACCGCGCCTTGATCAGCGGAAACGTCGCTTACGGGAGGCAAGCCGATGCGCTTCACCCAGCATGGTGAACGCTGTTTTCTCGGCTCCGTCCGGACGGCCGCTTGCAGCCCAGATCGCCGCAAGGGCGGCCACATAGATCGCGGCGCCAACAAGGATCGACAGTCCGAGATCCACAGCGACGAAGCCGGTCTGCACCGATGCCAGGCGCACCACCATGCACATCGCTGTTGCCGCGACGAACGGACGACAGACCGCGCGAATGAGCTGGAGCGGTGGCACGCGCGCGATGCGGGAGAAGACCGCCACTCCGCCAAGGAGCGTTGCCCCGCTGAGCGCCAGCGCCGTGAAGGCGATATCATAAACGTCTCCGCCAACCGCGGCGACGAGGAAGACGCTTCCGGCGGTCGCGACCGCGCTGCAGCATGACATGATCGCTGCTGCCCGTGCCCGATCCGATGCCTGAAGCGAAGAAACGATCAGCTTGTAGACAGCGTAAAAGGCGCAGCCAGGGGCAATCAGCTGCAAGAGCCTCGCCCCACCCGACCATTGCGGGCCGAACAAGACTGCTACCGCGTCCTCTGCGACAGCGGCCAGGCCGATCCCGGCGGGGGCGGCGATCATCGCATAGCAGCCGAGCAAGGCGGTCACCCTCGCCGGATCGCTGTCGAGCGGCTGGCCGCGCCGGGCGGTCGTCACGAAGGTGACGCGGTTGAGCGCCGTCGCAATCTCGAGGGTGAAGATCGAAGCGACGTCCTTGCCGACCGAATAGAGCCCGACGAGGTGTGCCGCAGCGATCCGTCCCACAGCCAGCCGCTCGGCCTGCTGCTGAACGACCTGCGCTCCATAGGCCAGGAACATCCACAGCGAGACGTTGAGCAGTTCGGAGCGTTTGGCGAGCGACAGCCGCGGCCGATAGGGATGGAAAAGGTAGGAAGCCCCAAGATGCAGCGCCGACTGCAGGAGGAGCCCGACCACCAGCGCCCAGTAGGATCGCAGCAAGAGCGCTGCGGTGATCGTCCCCGCCAGCGCAAGGAGCCTGACGGTGACCCGCATCCGCAGATCCTTGCCGATCTCCAAGGAGCGGTCGAACTCGACGGTGCCTATGTTCACGAGGCCTTGGAGCACCAGGCGAAGCGAGAGCACCGCCGTGACCAGGGCCAGTGCGGGTTCGTGGAAAAAGGCCGCTACGGCAGGCGCGCTTGCGGCCAACATTGCGGCAAGCATCACCAGCACGATCAACTGGATGGTCCAGGCCGTATCGAGGTGCGCCCGCTCGGGGTGGAGAATGCGCAATAGGGCCTGACGGATGCCAAGGGCGGAGAAGATGTCGACCAGCGCCATCGTCGCCGCCGCGAGCGCGATGATGCCGAAATCGCGCGGCGATAGAAGGCGGGCGAGCACGACCACCGAAAAGAGCCCGATGAAGCGCAGCGTCCAGGTCAGCCCGACCGCCAGCGCGGCGCTGCGATAGACGCCGCCACCGCGGCGTTCGCTTTCCACTGTCGGAGCATCCGATGCCAACGCCGTTCCCCTGCAATGACACGGAGCTATGGCATGACAAGCTTGCAAAAGGACAAACGCCTAGCCGATCGGATGATCGGCCGGTGAGGTGCCATCAACCCCCCATTAGCTTTTTCTCCTTACGCAACCTCGGTGCCGTTTTGCGTGCTGCAGCGGTTGGTGCGAAGGGACTGCGGGCGTGGGTTCAATCGGCAGGGCGGGCTTTGCCTTACTCACGATCTACTCGCTCTGGCTGATCAGCTTCGAGATGAGCAGCTCGCAGGCGCAGGTTAGACCCTATTATTCGGATATCGGCAGCGAGTTGGCGTTCTTCGCCGTCAACACGACGATGAGCGTCGCCTTTCTCGCCGGCGCGGCGCTGCTGCTGCTGTTTGCCGGCACGGCCAATCCCGACCAGCGCGACAAAGGTCGCGAGTTCCTGCTCTCGCAGGCGGCGCTGTTCGCCTTTCTTGCCGCCGACGACCGCTTCCAGCTCCACGAACGGATCGGCTGGCGACTGGGTATCGGTGACCATTATGTGACCTTCGCCTGGGCGCTCGCGGAGCTCGGGCTGCTGGCCGCTTATTGGCGTCCCGCGCTCATTCCCTGGCGTGCGACCCGCCTGTTCCTCGCCGGCGGCGCCCTTTTCACAGTCAGTTTCCTGGTCGACGCGCTAGCAAACGGCGATGCGCTGCTGCGCCTTTCGGCCGAAGATCTCGCCAAGACATGGGGCGCAGCGATGTTCTTCAGCTTCGGCTGGGAAACGGCGCGCTTTCATCTTCGGACGAAGGCAGTGCCCCCGCCGCGCGTCACGGCGCCGATGCCCTGCGCTCCTGGTACCGAGCCGGCGCAAGCCACGACTGCGGACGAGGGTCGGGATCGCATCTGATGGGCGTCCACGCCATTTTCGACGGTTGCATGGACCTTGAGGAGGACGACCGAGGCGCTCTCGGCCGCGACGTCCGACCACGGTTATGCGATTGGCGCGATCGGCCTGGGTTTGCGAGCCCGCTGCTGTCCGAGTTCGTCGCTCGCCTGCTCCGCGGGGCGGACAGCTGGTGACCGACCGCGTCTTAGTCCTCGCCGACGATATGGGGGTCTTTCTTTCGGTCGCCCGCTCGCTCGGCCGGCGAGGGATAGACGTGCATGTCGCGCTCGCCGATGAGCACGCGCCCGGCCTTGCGTCCCGCTATGTCTCCGCCGTTCACGTCCTGCCGCCTTACCACCGCGATGCGGAGGCCTGGGTGGCATCGCTTTGTGGGCTGATTGACGTGCACCGTTACCGGCTCGTCATCCCCTGCAACGACAGCCGCATGCTCATTTTACGCCACCACGCGCGCCGCATCGGTCGCGACATGCTCGCCATCCCGAACGACGAGGCGTTCGAAACCTTCACCGACAAGGCCGCAACGCGAGCGGCAGCGACACGGCTGGGCATAGCCGTTGCGGCCGGCAGATTGCTGACCCGGGGCGAGCAGGCCGAGAAGCTGGCTGCCGAACTCGGCCTGCCGCTCGTGCTGAAGCCGCGCTGCACCTATGCGGTCGGCAGCCCCCAGGAAAGAACGCCGGCAAGGATCATCCGGACGCACGTTGAGCTCGCTGAGGCGCTCGGAACCTTCGCGAACGACTGTTGGATCGCCGAGGCCTTCGTGCCTGGCGAGGGTGTGGGAGTTTCAATACTGGCCCACCAGGGTGAGGTTTTGTTCGCGTGGCAGCACCGCCGACTCCAAGTCGCCACCGAAACGTCGGGGAGCACGGCGCGAGTCGCGGAGCAGCCTGATCCGCAACTGGTTGCCGCCGCGCGCGCTCTGGCAGGGGCGACCCGTCTTACCGGAGTGGCAATGTTCGAGTTCCGGGTCGATCGGCGCGGTGGCCGACATGCTCTTCTCGAGGTCAATCCCCGGTTCTGGGGTTCGCTCCCACTCGCAGTTGCGGGAGGCGCCGATTTTCCGGCCCTGTTGTGGGACGTGGTGACAGGAGCCGAGCCGCAGCTGCCGGTCCAGCAGCCGAAGCTCGTCGCCCGGCGCAACATGTCCGGGGAATATGCCCGTCTAACTGCGATCGCCGACACGCCTCTTGGCTGGCTCGCCAAGTGCCGCGGCATCGCGGCGCTGCTGGGTTTCCTGCCAACCCTCCTGCTCCGCAGCCGCTTCGACAGCTGGGCCGCCGACGATCCGGCCCCCTATCTTCTAGAGCGTCGCCAGATCTGCGCCCGTCTGCTCGGCGCGGCCACGCGACATCTCCAGCGGACGCGCTCCGGGATCGAGGGCATCCACGATCAGGCTTCCGTACGGGAAGGGGCAGGATAGCGTACGCTTGAGGGCAGTGCCTTCGAGCAAAGCCAGCAATCACGCGACCAAAGGTCTAGTATTCGCACGGACGGGAGGGGGCGAGCGTCTTGCTTCGCGTTTCGGGCCCGCGGCCCAGTCCGAGCACAAGCTGGAACGCGCTGACCAAAAATCTGGCAAGCCGCGCTTCCGATCCTTGCCCGCTCCAGAGAAAATGCTCGCGACGCTGGCCCTAAGCGGCGATCCGTTCATCCGCTGTGGCTGCGGTCCCATGAACGAGATCAAGGTACAACCCGGCGAGGTTATAATGTGCCCGCACGACAGCAGGATGATCTGCACTCTGGGCCAGTCGCAACTCAGCTTCGGCACGGGCTTCATAATAAGAACGATCGGCGGGCGACATTCGCAGTCCCTTTCGTTGTGTCGCGCAACCGTAGATCTGTCGGATTTTCACGTCCACAAAATGGGTTAACCACTGCCGGCGCATTTGCATAACCGAGTTATGCAAATGCCTTCGAAGCCCCGATGGTCCATAGTGGCCTAGGGCACGGGGCCTCGGTCTTGGAGACTAGAGAAGTGGTGCCCAGGGGCGGAATCGAACCACCGACACTGCGATTTTCAGTCGCATGCTCTACCAACTGAGCTACCTGGGCACGTCCCGCGGCAAGCGAGAGTGAGCGCCTATAGAGGCGGCTAGGCTTCGCTGTCCAGCCCGCGCCCGTCAGATTCTGCCTCGTCATCCTCGGCCGGCCCGGCCGGCACGCGATAGGAATCGCCCAGCCAGTTGAGCAGGTCACGGTCGCGGCAGCCCTGGCTGCAGAAGGGGCTGAATTGCGCGACGCTCGGCTTACCGCAGAGCGAGCATTTCTGGCGGTGACGGGGCGGTGCGACTGTCGACATCGCCGCGATATGGCGTCGGTCGGATGGCGCTGCAAGCCGAAGGTAGTTGTTGCGGCCCTGGTCTCACGGCCGAGAGCTGGCCAATAAAAAAGGGCGGCGATTATACTCGCCGCCCTCTCTCAGGACCAATTTTCGCGTTCAGGCCGCGGGCGCGATCTCGGCGTCCCCATCGGGCCGCGGACGGCGCACGCGGCGGCGCGGGGCGCGCGGCGCTTCGGCGTCGGCTGCGATCGCGGGCGGAAGCACCTCGAGCGAGATGCGCTCGTCGGCGCCGTCCTCGTCCTGCTCCACCGGGCGGGGCTGGTAAGCGGCGCGCGCCCGGCGCGGCTGGCTCTCGCGCGGCTGGCTCTCGCGGGGACGGTCGTTGCGGTCCTCGCGCGGCCGGTCCTCACGTGGGCGCTCCTCGCGGGCACGCTCCTCACGCGGCCGCTCCTCGCGCGCCTCGCGGGGACGCTCGCTGCGCTCCTCGCGCTGGCGCTCGCTGCGGTCGTCGCGCTGGCGCTCGTTGCGCTCGGCACGCTGGCGATAGTCGGCTTCGCTGCGCTCGTCGCGGCCGGCGCGATCGTCGTCGCGATCGTCGCCGTCAGCGCCGCCTTGCATCGCCTCGTCCTGATCCTCATCCTCGTCGGAGAAGTCGTCGCGCTGGCGGCGCTGCTCTTCGAAGCGCGCGCGGCCTTCGTTCAAGACGCGGAAGTAATGATCCGCGAATTGCAGGTAGTTTTCGGTTTGGACACGATCACCGGCGAGCTGGGCATCGCGCGCCAGCGCCTTGTATTTCTCGTGAAGCTGGGCTGCGTTACCGCGCTGACGATTGTCCTGGCGGTTTCCTGGGCTCGGCACGTTGTTTGACGGACGCTGTCCGCCGCCACGGCCGCGCCTGCGCCCGTTCTGACGATTGTTGATCAAACGTTGGTCCCTCGTGTGGTGGTCGTTTCAGCCACTCCATTGGCCAGGCCCGTCCCGGCCGTCGTTCTTTAGGCGAATCCCGCAGCAGGCGGCCGCATGCGGCTCCTGCCTCCTCACGCTGTATCGTCCAAAGACGCCAGAGCAATCGGGGGTCGCGACGGAAGGCCTCAAGCGATCAATGCTGTGTCAGGCCCCGTCCCTGCCCTCTTATGTAGCTACGATGGCGCGGAAATCCAAGTAGAAAGATGATTATCTGCATCAGCGGGTCAAGATGAGGCATCGCGTGCGCCCGCCGAGGTCCTCGCGCTGGTCCACCCGCAGGCCCTCGGCGGCGAACAAAGCTGTAACGGCGGGCGCCTGGCCAAGCCCGATTTCGATGCAGGCGATGCCGTCCTGCCCAAGCAAGCCGCTGATTTGAGGCGCTATCCGCCGATAGTCGTCGAGCCCGTCGGCGCCAGCGAACAGCGCCTCGTGCGGCTCCCACTCGGCGACGTCGCGCGGGAGATCGGCACCGGCGTCGACATAGGGCGGATTGCACAGGATGAGGTCGAAGCGCTGCTCGAGCCCCTCGCCCCAGTCTCCGAGCCGAAACTGCGCCCGATCGGCGAGCCCGAGCCGCTCGCCATTGGCGCGCGCGATCGCCAACGCGCGCTCGCAGCGGTCGACGCCGACGCCCTGCGCCGTGGGCCATTGGTCGAGCGCGGCGAGCAAAAGCGCGCCCGACCCGGTGCCGAGATCGAGGATCGAGCGCGGCCCATTCGCGCCGAAGTGCGCCACCGCGGCCTCGATCAAGGTCTCGCTGTCGGGCCGCGGCACCAGCACGCCCGGAGCGACCTCGAGCTCGATCGTCCAGAAGCCGCGCCGGCCGACGATATAGGCGATTGGCTCGCCTTTTTCACGCCGCGCGACGAGCTGCTCGAACGCCGCCGGCGCCTCCTCATTCAGATCGGAGAGCAACAGCGCCTGCCGCTCGATGGCCAGCGCCGACGCGAGCAGCAGTTCGGCGTCGAGCCGCGGCGTCTCGCTCGCGCCGGCCAGCCGGCGCGCCGCGCCGGCGAGCGCCTCACGCCTCGTCAAGGCTCGCGAGCCGTTCGGCCTCATCCTCGGAGACCAGGGCCGAGATCAATTCGTCGAGCCCGGGACCGGCGAGGATCTCCTCGAGGCGGTGCAGGGTCAGGTTGATGCGGTGGTCGGTCACCCGCCCCTGCGGGAAATTGTAAGTGCGGATGCGCTCGGAGCGGTCGCCCGAGCCGACCATCGACTTGCGTGCGCCGGCGCGCTCGCTCGCCAGCCGCTCGCGCTCCAGCTCGTAGAGGCGGGTGCGGAGCACCTTGAGCGCCTTGGCCTTGTTCTTGTGCTGCGACTTCTCGTCCTGCTGGATCACGACCAGGCCGCTCGGCAAATGGGTGATGCGGACCGCGCTGTCGGTGGTGTTGACCGATTGCCCGCCGGGCCCCGACGAGCGGTAGACGTCGATGCGCAGATCCTTGTCCTCGATCCGCACGTCGACCTCCTCGGCCTCGGGCAGCACCGCGACCGTCGCCGCCGACGTGTGGATGCGGCCGCCGCTTTCGGTGACCGGCACGCGCTGGACGCGGTGGACTCCGCTTTCGAACTTGAGCTTGGCGAACACGCCCTGGCCGCTGACCGAGGCGACGACTTCCTTGAAGCCGCCGACGTCGGACGCGCTGGTCGAGATCACCTCCACCCGCCAGCCCTGCAGCTCGGCGTAGCGCTGGTACATGCGGAACAGGTCGCCGGCGAACAATGCCGCCTCGTCGCCGCCGGTGCCGGCACGGATCTCGAGCATCGCCGAGCGCTCGTCGGCGGCATCGCGCGGCAGCAGCCTGAGCGCGAGCGCACGCTCGGCCTCGGGCAGGCTCTTCCTGATCGCCTCGGCCTCCTCGCTCGCCATCTGGCGGATCTCGGCCTCGCCGTCGGGATCGTCGATCATCTCGCTCAGCAATTCGAGCTCGGCGCGCAGGCGCCTGACCTCGTGCGCCGCCGCCGCCGCTGGCTCGATCTCGGCATAATCCTTGGACAGGCGCACGAATTCGTCGGGCGCGATGTTCGGCGCCGCCATCGCATTCTGCAGCTCGTCCTTGCGCCGCGTGATCGCCGCGATCCGCTCTTCCGAGATCGAGGTCATCGTCCGCGCAGCGCCTCGACCAGGCGGTCGAGGGCGACATCCTGCTGCTCGCCGCTGCCCAGATCCTTGAGCCCGGCCTGGCCGCGCGCGAGCTCGTCGTCGCCGATGATCACCGCAAAGCGCGCGCCGGTCGCCGCCGCCTTGGCCATGCGCTTCTTCATATTGCCCTTGAACAGCATGTCGGTGGCGATGCCGGCGCGGCGGAGCTCGGCGAGGATGCGCTGCGCCGCGGCCTCGGCTGCCTCTCCCATCGGCACCAGCGCGGCCTCGACCTGCGGCGGCGCGGGCGCATCGAGCAGCATCGCCAGCCGCTCGATCCCCGCCGCCCAGCCGACCGCCGGCGTGTGCGGCCCGCCGAGCGATTCGATCAGCCCGTCATAGCGCCCACCGGCGAGCACGGTGCCTTGCGCGCCGAGCCGATCGGTGACGAATTCGAACGCGGTGTGGCGATAATAATCGAGCCCGCGCACCAGCCGCGCATTGCGTGTCCAGGCCACGCCCGAGGCATCGAGGCCGGCGGTGACCCGCGCGAAGAAATCCGCGGCGGCGGCGCTGAGATAATCGTCGATCGCCGGCGCGCTGTCGGCGATCGGTCGGTCGCGCACATCCTTGCTGTCGAGGATGCGCAGCGGGTTCTTGTCGAGCCGGGCGAGGCTGTCCTCCGAAAGATCGCCGCGGTGCGCCTCGAAATGCGCGACCAGCGCCGCGCGCCAGGCCTCGCGCGTCTCGGCATCGCCGAGCGTGTTGAGCTGCAGGGTGACGCCGTCGGCGATGCCGAGCTCGTGGAGCAGTTGATCGGCGAAGACGAGCAGCTCGACGTCCGCGGCCGCCGCCTCGGCGCCGATGATCTCGGCGTCGAGCTGGTGGAACTGGCGGAAGCGCCCCTTCTGCGGCCGTTCGTAGCGGAACACCGAGCCGTGGGTCGCGATCTTGAGCGGCGCGAGCTGCTGCCAGCCTTCGGACAGATAGGCGCGGCAGAGGCCGGCGGTGAACTCGGGCCGCAGGGTGAGCGAATCGCCGCCGCGGTCGAGGAAGGTGTACATCTCCTTGGCGACGACGTCGGTCGTCTCGCCAAGCGAGCGCGAGAAGACGGCAGTCGCTTCGAACACCGGCATCTCGACCCGCTGGAACGCGTAAAGCCGGCGCACGCGGTCGAACGTCTCGACGACTTTCTGGAAGCGGTCGGCTTCCTCGCCCCAGATATCCTGGGTTCCCCTGATCCGTTGCGGCCCCTTGCTCATGCGCGGCCCTTAGCATTTTTGCCCGAGCGGGGAAGCGGCGGCGCCTTCGCAGCTCGCGCCATCCCAGCCCTGGGAGCCTTCCGGGCCGCGGAGCGCGCGCCGGCCTCGAGCGCGAGCCGCGCCCAATCGCGCAGCGCATCGGGATCGTCATAGACGTCGTCGGGCGCGCGGCGGTAGTTCATCGTCTCGGTCTTGCCGTCCTTGAAGGCGATCGTGAACCTCTCGCAGCCCTGCGCGTCCCACAAGGCATCGCTGTCGCCGTCGGCCTTGAACCAGATCGCATCGCCGTAGAGCAATGCGAAGACGAGGCCGTCGCAATAGAGCATCGCGCCGCCCATCATCTTGCGCATCGAGACGTCGCCGACCGGCTCGAGCGCTTCCTCGACCAGCGCGACCAGAGTCTCGTCGAAGCTCATCCCGCGACCAGCCTCAATCCGATGATGCAGGCGATCAGCCCGATCAGCAGCAGCAGCCGCGCCGCGCCCAATGGCTCGCCGAACCAGAGGATGCCGACCATCACCGTGCCGAGCGCGCCGATGCCGGTCCAGACCGCGTAGGCGGTGCCCATCGGGATTGCGCGCGCCGCGATCGCGAGCAGGCCCATGCTGATCGAGACCGAGACGAGGAAGGCCAGGGTCCAGGGCAGGTTCCTGAAGCCGTCGACGAACCTCAGGCAGGTGGTGAAGCCGATTTCGAACAGCCCGCCGACGACGAGCAGCAGCCAGGCGATCGCAGGGCTCATAATGCCGCCTCGGCGGCCGAGACCGGCTCGCGCTGCGTCCTCGCCGCGATCAAACAGCCGCTGACGATCAGCGCCGCTCCAGCGATCGTCGCAAGCTGCACCTGCTCGTCGAAGAACAAAGCGCCGTACAATGCGGCCCAGATCAGCGCGCTATATTCCACGGGCACGAGCCGCTGCGCCTCGGCACGGCGATAGGCCCAGGCGAGCAGCAGCAAAGATGCCGAGGCGAGCAACGCCGCCGCGAGCAGCCCCGGCAGCAGGGTGGCCGGCGGGACCACCGCGAGCAGCGGCGCGACCAGCCCAAGCACGATCGCGACGGTGAGATTCTGGAAGAAGGCGACCTCGAGCGGATCCGCCACCTGCGCCTGCTGCCGCATCAGCACGATATTATAGGCGTAGAGCAATGCCGATCCGAGGATCGCGAGCACCGCCGCCCAATCCCGCTGCTCGGGCGGCCCGCCTGCCTTCGCGGCGAGGATGAGCAGCATCCCGGCAAAGCCGAGCACCGAGGCGAGGATCGCCCGCCGGCCGATGCGCTCGCCCAGCAGCAGCGCCGCAAGATAGAGCGCGATCAGCGGCGCGATGAACGACAAGGCGATCGCCTCGACAAGCGGCATCCGCACCAGGCCCCAGAAGAAGGCGACCGCCATGAACGCGCTGACAATGCCGCGGACGACATGCAGCCGCATCGCCGCGCGGCTCGGGCGCGCCAGCCGCCCCCAGGCCGATGATGCGGCGTAGAGCAGCCCGGTGAGCGGCACGCCGATGATCACCCGCCACAGCATCGCATTATAGGCGCCGATCGCGATCGACAGCCCCTTCATCACCGCGTCCATCGTCGAGAAGAAGGCGATGCCGAGCAGGCCGACCGCGACCGGCAAAGCGAAGTGCTGAGGCGACAGGGAGTGATGTGACGCGGGCGGGCTCATCAACCGGCGATAGCCGCGCCGTTCGCCCGCGTCACGTCACCCGCGTGCCGCGACGCGGACCACTGCAAAACTCCGTTCGCGGTGAGCGTGTCGAACCGCTTTCCTTTCTTGCTCAAATAAGCCCGTCAGCGTCGGGAGCTGCCAGTGGCCTTAGCCCGCGCCGGAGGCGCCGAACCTATCACGTTTGATGGAGTGCCAGACGAGATATCCTGCCCACACTCCGGCGGCGATCGCGCAGGTCGTGGTGAACACAGTCCCGAGGTCCGCTAATATTCCCGCTGCCGCATCGGCATTCGTCATCACCTTGCCCCTCAAGCTGTGCGTGCCCAGAAAGACGTCGATGGCGCGCAACAAGGGCCCCGACGCCCCGAGCGGGATGAGGCCAGCGGCAGCAACGACTGGAGACAGGCCGCGGCGCGGCATCACGCCGAACGCCACGAGCGAGACAATTGCGGCGGCCAGGAATGTCGCCAGGTTGATGCCGCTGCCCCAACCGAGCAGGACATCGCGGAGCAATCGCGCGAGGAATGCACAGCAGAAGCTCGGAACCAGCGCTCGCGTGGGAGCGGAGAACAGGACAGCCATGCCGGCCCCCAGCAAGCCTGCCCACAGAGAGTTCGAAACGAGAGCTATAAGGTCCATTGTGCGTCCTGGCCTCTAGAGCATCGTGCGCAAAAGTGGGAGCCGGTTTTGCGCAGAAAACGATGCGGTAACAAACGATTAGAGCGGGATGCGTGATCCAGATATCGCGCATTCCGCTCTAAATGGCGGCATTTGCGATGGCGACGGCCACCGTGATCAGGAAAAACAGGAACGTCGCGTCCAAGATCCTTTGGACGCCCACCATCAAATACCGGCGCGATACCACGTCCATGAAGCCGTTGATGAGCGGAACGCCGGGCACCAAATAGGTGACCGCCGCGACAAGCGCCGCCCCGGGCCTCCCGCCCAGCGCGAGCTGCAATCCGGTGGCGGCAATTATTCCCGACGCCAGCGCGCAAAGGAACGTCACCGCATAGGGAGACAGGTTCCTCGCCTGCAGCAGGGAGCGAAGATAGTGGCCCACGCCTGCCGCTACGCCGGCGATCGGCAAGGTTTCCGGAACGGCTCCCAACATCTGGGAGCAAGCGGCGCCCGCGCACGCCGCTGCCAGCACGGCGACCCCTCGACCGTGAGGGGACGGCAATAGCCTGATCCGCTCGGTCTCCGCAGCGAAAGTCGCCCCATCAATGTCTCCGCGTCCTAGCCGCTCTGCAAGACGTGCCGCTTCCGATGCACGGACGAGATGAAGTTTCAGGGGCGTGAGCGGCTGCAAGATCGTCCGGGCCTCATCATCGACGACCGCGCGGGCGGCGATGAAGTCGAGCCGGTATACCGCCGAGACATCATGGACGTCATGTCCGCGAAGAACGTTGCGTAGGGTCCTGTCCGCGAGATCGGTCGAGCCGCCGCTCTGGAATACGATTGCGGCCATCGCCAATGCCTGATCGGCGCCCTCGAGCGCTCCTCCGCCGGCGAAAGGGCGTGCGTTCGCTCCAATCGGACTGCGCACCTCTCCACCTCGCTCCATTGGCCGTAGCGCCCTAAGGATTCCGTTACGGGTCATGCGCATCGATCACGAACACGCCCGACCGGGATAGGCGTGAGGAAGAACCAGCGACAATCGGTGTTTACCCTGAGCGTTCCCTGAGCTTCAGTCCTGCCGCAGGGATGGGGAAAACCCGGATTGCGGGCGCGATCGGAAGCTGCTTTCCCGATCGTAAAGGCAACCACCTTCTCGATGGAGAGCGGGCATATGGTTTCAAGCCGGAACTTGGTTTGCTGGGACCCAGAATTGCCGCTGGAGGGTCGCCGTGGCGACTGAGGCAAGCGATGTATTGGTCCTCGGCGGCGGCCCCGCAGGGGCGATTGCAGCTTTGCGCGCGGCCGACCTGGGCGCCCGAACAACCTTGGTGACGAGCAACGACTTCGGAGGCATGTCCGCCAACGACGGCCCAGTACCCGTCCGAACTCTCGCGCACGCCGCGCGGCTGATGCGGGATGTGGGTCAACTGCAAGATTACGGCATCCAGACAAGCGAGCCGAAGCTCGACTATTCGGTGCTGCTCGTCCGCGTCGCTGAAGTCGTGAAACAGGTTCGGCGCCATTCGACCTTGCGGGGGCAGCTCGACCAGGCAGGCGCGACGATCCATGAGGCCGCGGGGCGCTGTCGCTTCATCGACGAGCGAAACGTTGAAAGTCCATCGGGGCAGCAATTCGAAGCCGACAAGATCATTGTCTGCACGGGCGGGCAGACGCGGACGCTCGCAATTCCGGGCTTCGAGCATGTCGCGACCCACAGCGACGCCTGGGCACTCAAATCCGTTCCTCGAACAATGCTGGTTCTGGGTGGCGGGGCGACCGGGCTGCAGCTTGCCTCCATTTTTGCGGCATTCGGGACGCGCGTGACCCTGTTCGAAGCTGGTTCTCGCTTGCTGCCGGGCGAAGACGAGGACGTCGCGGCGGCCGTGGCAGAGGGTTTCCGCAACAGGGGCATCGTGATCCACGAAGGATTCGGCTCAGTCGAACGCTTCGAGCGGGATGGTGCCGTTACCCGGATGTATTTTTCCGATGCCGATGGCCAGCACATGAGCGAGGCGGAACTGGCGGTGTGTGCCGTAGGCTGGCGCGTCGATGCTGAGGCCTTGGCGCTTTCCGCCGCGGGAATAGAAACAGATGCGCGTGGCTATATAAGTGTCGACGAGCAGGGGCGCACGTCCGCCACGAACATATATGCGGCCGGCGACGTCACTGGCGTTGCGATGCTGGTTCCGCAGGCCATCCAGCAGGGGTACATCGCGGCATCGGCTGCGCTCGGAATTGCAGGCCCTGCGACCGCTCGTCAGCTCGTCCCCGCCGGCAGCTTCACCGACCCCGAATATGCTCGCGTCGGGCCGACGGAAGAAAAGGCGCGGCAGAGCGCGGATGCGATCAGCGTCTCGGTATCTTTCGACTCGGTGACACGCCCGATAATCGACGGCCGCACCTTCGGCTTTTGCAAAGTCATCGCCGATCGATCTTCACGCCAGATTCTGGGCTGCAGCGTCGTCGGCGACAGGGCCGTGGACATCGTCCAGATCGCGGCGGTGGCGATCGCAGCGGAAATGCGAATCGATCAGCTCGCCCATTTTCCCCTGTCGTTCCCGACCTACGCGGGAGCTCTTTGGCAGGCCGCGGCGAAACTCACCTACCGGCTAAACAGCGCGGAATAGGTCCATAGCGGCTGGCGTGAGGGAGGCCGGCGCAGGAAAAGTCCTTTATTCGGCCGGATCGATCTCAGCGCGGCGATATTGCGGCCAGGCCTCGGCGATGACGCGGATCGCCGAGCGGAGGAAGAGGAAGGCGATCACGGCCGCGACGGCAATGTCGGGCCAGGGCGACTGGAACAAGGCGACCCCGCCGGCGGCGGCAATCACGCCCACATTGGCGATCACGTCGTTGCGCGAGCATTCGACCGTGCTCGACAGGTTCACATTGTCGGCGCGGAAGCGCCACAGCAGCTTGAGGCAGAACAGATTGGCGGCCAGCGCAAGCGCGCCGAAGATCACCATCAGCGTCGAGGACGGCGGCACGCCGTTGACGACCTTGTGCGCGATCTGCGCGACCACGCCGAGGCCGAGCAGCAGGATGAAGCCGCCCTTGAACAAGGCGGTGCCGGCGCGCCACCGTGCGCTCCGATCGAGCGCGTAGAGGCTGACGATATAGACCAAAGCGTCGCCGAGCATGTCCATCGAATCGGCCATCAGCGCCGCCGATTGGGCGATCACGCCGGCGCCGAACTCGACGAAGAACATCGCGGCGTTGACGGCAAGGACGATCAGCAGGACCCGGCGGGTCTCCTCGCGCCGCATCGCGATCGCGATGCCATCGCCGCCATGCCCGCAGCAGCCGCTCATCGGCCGCTCATTCCGCTGCGTCCGAAAGCGGCGCGAGCGCCGCTGCCTCGATCTCGGCGGCTTTGGCTTCGACCAGCCGCACGATGTGGTCGATCATGTCGGCGTCCTGGATATGGTGGTCGGTCACGCCCGAGAGATAGACCATGTGGGTGCCGTTGCCGCCGCCGGTGATGCCGATGTCGGTCTCGCGAGCCTCGCCGGGGCCGTTGACGACGCAGCCGAGCACCGACAGCGACAGCGGCGTCGAGAT
The DNA here is from genome assembly GCF_036677245.1 of Sphingomonas sp. Lineage (GTDB taxonomy): Bacteria > Pseudomonadota > Alphaproteobacteria > Sphingomonadales > Sphingomonadaceae > Allosphingosinicella. The sequence goes on along the minus strand of NZ_JAKFCG010000048.1, from coordinate 32,986 downwards.
GTGCGCGAGCCGCTCCTCGAGCGCCTGGACGGTGCGGATCACGTCGAAGCCCTGGCGCGCGCAGCTCGGACAGGAAACGACGCGGACGCCACGATGGCGGATCCCCATCGCCTTCAATATCTCGAAGCCGACGCGGACCTCCTCCTCGGGCTCGGCCGAGAGCGAGACGCGGATCGTGTCGCCGATCCCGAACCACAGCAAGGAGCCGATGCCGATCGCCGATTTGACCGTGCCGCCGATCAGGCCGCCCGCCTCGGTGATGCCGAGGTGAAGCGGGCAATCGACCGCTTCGGCGAGCTGCTGGTAGGCGGCGACCGCGAGGAACACGTCGCTCGCCTTCACCGCGACCTTATAGTCGCGGAAATCATGCTCCTCGAGCAGTCGGATATGGTCGAGCGCGCTCTCGACGAGCGCCTCCGGGCACGGCTCGCCATATTTCTCGAGCAGGTCGCGCTCGAGGCTGCCGGCGTTGACGCCGATGCGGATCGCGCAGCCGTTGGCCTTGGCGGCGCGCACGACCTCGGCCACCCGCTCGCTCGAGCCGATGTTGCCGGGGTTGATGCGCAGGCAGGCCGCGCCGGCGTCGGCCGCCTCGAGCGCGCGCTTGTAGTGGAAATGGATGTCGGCGACGATCGGCACCTTCGCCGCGCGCACGATCTCCTTCAGCGCGGCGGTCGAGGCGGCGTCGGGGCAGGAGACTCGGATGATGTCCGCGCCGGCCTCCTCGCAGCGCCGGATCTGGTCGATCGTCGCCCTGGCATCGGCGGTGATCGTGTTGGTCATCGTCTGGACGGTGACGGGCGCATCGCCGCCGACCGGCACGTTGCCGACCATGATCTGGCGTGAGGGGCGGCGCGCGATGTCGCGCCAGGGGCGAATGGACATAGTTCAATATAGTCTTTTGCGGTGGAGAGGCCAAGGCACGGGGAAAAACGGCCTTTCCCCGCCCTTTGCGGTGATGGGCGACAGCAGCTTAATTAATGCTGAGCGGGAGACGGGAGAGACGCAATGCGTTGGCTGATCACTTTGGGGCTGATGATCTTGGGAGTGATGATGATGAGCACAGCCACGGCGGCGCAGGATTGGAAACTGGTGATCCACGGCGGCGCCGGGATCATCGAGCGCGCGCAGATGAAGCCCGACAAGGAGAAGGAGCTGCGTGCCGGGCTCGATCGCGCGCTCGAAGCGGGCGCGAGGCTGCTGGCGAGCGGCGGCAGCGCGGTCGATGCGGTCGAGGCCGCCGCCAAGGCGCTCGAGGACGATCCCAATTTCAACGCCGGGCGCGGCTCGGTCTTCACCTACGACGGCGGGCACGAGCTCGACGCCGCGATCATGGACGGCCGCGACCGCGCCGCCGGAGCGGTCGCCGGCGTGACCCGGACCAAAAACCCGATCAGCCTTGCCCGCGCGGTGATGGCGCAGGGCGACCATGTCTTCCTCGGCGGCGCCGGGGCCGACCAATTCTCGCGCGAGCAGGGCCTCGAGCAGGTCCCGCCCGACTATTTCTCGACACCGGAGCGGCAGCGCCAGCTCGACGAGCTCAAGGCGCGCGAGCATTCGGCGTTCGACACCGAGGTCAAATATGGCACGATCGGCGCGGTCGCGCTCGACAGCCACGGCCACGTCGCCGCCGCGACCTCGACCGGCGGCCTCACCGGCAAGCGCTGGAGCCGGATCGGCGACACGCCGGTGATCGGCGCCGGCACCTACGCCGACGACCGCGCCTGCGCGGTGTCGGCGACCGGCGCCGGCGAATATTTCATCCGCGCCGCGGTCGCGCATTCGATCTGCGCGCGCATCCAGCTCAAGGGCGAAAGCGCCCAGGCCGCCGCCGACGCGGTGATCGCCGACGTCGGCGCGCTCGGCGGCAGCGGCGGGGTGATCGTGGTCACACCGGCGGGCGAGACGGTCGACGCGTTCAACACCCCCGGCATGTACCGCGGCACGGCCAGCGCCCAAGGCAGGAAGGTCGCGATTTTCGGGGATGAATGACTTCCCTGTTCCTCCCCCGGTTTTCCGGGGGAGGGGGACCGCGCAGCGGTGGAGGGGCGCCCTTCACGAACTGCCCCTCCACCACCCTGCGGGTGGTCCCCCTCCCCTGCAAATGCAGGGGAGGAATAACAGGGTTATTGCGGGATGACCGTCACCGCCCGCCGGTTCTGCGCCCAGGCGCTTTCGTCGGAGCCGAGCGCCTCCGGCCGTTCCTTGCCCCAGCTGATCACCGTCATCCGCGACGCGGCGATGCCGCGGCTCTGAAGGTAATTCTTCGCGGCATTGGCGCGGCGGTCGCCGAGCGCGAGATTATATTCGCGGGTGCCGCGCTCGTCGGCATGGCCTTCGATCGTGACGCGGACATTGGGGTAGCGCTGCAGCCATTGCGCCTGCGCGTCCAGCACGGCGCGGTCGCGATCATCGACGTCGTACATGTCGGTGTCGAACAGGATGCGGTCCGCCGGCACGCTGCGCAGGAAATCGGCGCGGGAGCCCGGGATGATGGCATTCTCGACGCCTTGATCGACCGGCGCCTGCTCCTGTTCGGTCATCGGCGCAGGCGGCAGTTGGGGCGGAGGCTTGCGGGCGCAGCCGGCCATCGCAAGTGCGGCCGCGGCCGCGAGCGCGGCGAGCTTCAGGCGTGCGTTCATCATCTTCTCCTTCGGTGCGTCATTGGTCCTCGAACGCCAGATTTACGGGAGCAACGGCCCCCACGCCGGATCCGATCCATCGAGCGGGGTGGGGATGCGGCGCTCGTTGGTGCCGGTGAGATCGACCTGCCAGACGCTCGACTTGCCGCCGCGCCCCTGGCTGGTGCGGAAGAACTGGATGACCCGGCCGTTGGGCGACCAGCTCGGCGCCTCGTCCTGCCAGCTGTTGGTCAGCAGCCGCTCGCCGCCGCCGTCGGGCGTCATCACCCCGACGCGGAAGTTGCCGGCGATCTTGGTGAAGGCGATGAGATCGCCGCGCGGGCTCCATTCGGGAGTCGCATAGCGGCCGCCGCCGAAGCTGATCCTGCGCTGGTTCGAGCCGTCGCTGTTCATCACATAGAGCTGCTGGCTGCCCGAACGGTCGCTTTCGAAGATGATCCGCGAGCCGTCGGGCGAATAGCTGCCGCCGATGTCGATCCCCGGCGAGTTGGTCAGCCGCGTCGACGCGCCGCCGCCGACCGGGACCCGGTAGATGTCGGTGTTGCCGTTCACCGCCATCGAATAGAGGATGAAGCGTCCGTCGGGCGAGATGCGTGGCGCGAAGGTCGGGTTGGCGCTTTCGGTCACCACCCGCTGGCGGCCGGTGCCGATGTCGTAGACGTAGATGCGCGGCCGCCGCTCGACATAGCTCAAATAGACGATCTGCTTATAGTCGGGCGAGAAGCGCGGCGTCAGCACGACCGACTGGCCGTTGGTCAGGAAGCGATGGTTGGCGCCGTCCGAATCCATGATCGCGAGCCGCTTGATGCGGCGGTTCTTGGGGCCCGATTCGGCGATATAGGCGATCCGGCTGTCGAAGAACGGGCTTTCGCCGGTGAGGCGTGCATAGATGGCATCGGCGCATTTGTGCGCCGCGCGGCGCCACTCGCCCGGCGCGATCAGGAAGCCCTGGCGGGTCAGTTCCTGCCGGAGCGCCACATCATAGAGGTAGCAGCCGACCATCAGCCGGCCGTCGCGATTGTCGCGCACGAAGCCCTGGACGAGCGCGACCGCGCCGGTTCCGGGCCAATAATCGAACGCCGGCGCCGTCACCTCGGGATAGACGATGGCGCGCACCACCGACGGCCCCAATGGCTTGAACAGCCCGCTGCCGCGAAGGTCGGCGGCGATCACCTCGCCGATCTGGCGGCCGAGCGCATCGGTGCTTCCCGCCGCGGTGCTGACGCTCTCCGGTGTCGCGAGGCCCGGGACGGCGATCACCATGTCGTTGCCGCTCTCGTCGGTTACGTCGACGCTGAGCTGGGCCTGCGCCGGCTCGACGACGGCGAGCGTGGAGGCGATCAGGCCGATCGCGAGCGCGAGCAGCCGCCGTTTGAGTGCGCCGAACTGTTTCATTGCACCGAGCTGTTTCATTGAGAAAGCCTCTTGTCGAACCCGATCGGGCTCAGGATCTTCCATGTGTCATAATAAGCGGCGGGAAGCTCGAATGGCGATGCCAGCCTGACCGCCTTGATCGCTTGCTCCTGGTGGAGCTTCGCCTGGGCGCGATTGCTCGCGGTGATGCCGGTCTGGCCGAGCACCTCGATGTCGGTGACGGTGCCGTCGCGGGCGAGGGTGATGCTGAGCTCGGTGCGCAGCAATTCGGCGTCGGCCCCGGTCGGCGCTTTCCAATGCGGCTTGAGCTGGCGCAGCACCGCGCCGCGCAGCGACGCCTGGACGGCCGGCGTCGCGGCGCTCGCGCGCGGCGCGGTCGAGCGGCTGTCCGACGGCTTGTCGCTGATGCCTTCGAGCAGGCCATCGAGCCGGCCGCGCGCCGCGGCCGCCTTCTTGGGCGCCGGCTTGGCGGCCGCCTTGGCCGGAGCGGGCGCGGCCTTGGGCGCCGGCTGCTTGGCCGGCTTGGGCAGCGGGGCCGGGGCCGGCACAGCCTTGGGCGGCGCGGGCACCGGCACTGGCTGGGGTTCGGGCACGGGCACCGGCGGCGCGGGCTCGATCGGCCCTTCCACTTCGGCAAGCTTGGCGGCCGGCGCCTCGGCGGAGATTTGCGGTGCGCCGCTTTCGAGCCCGGTCTCGTCGACCAGCTCGACCTCGACCGGCTGGCGCTTCAATTGCAGCGGCGGCGGCGATGCGAACCAGCCGGCCGACAATATTCCGAACAGCAGCAGGTGGCCCGCGGCCGCCACCCCGAAACCGGTGCGTTCGGCGCGGTCGATCGTCACGGCGCATCCTCGGCGCTGGTGGTGACCAGCGAAACCTTGTTGAGCCCGGCGCGGTTGAGCTCGCCCATCACCCGCATCACCCGGCCATAATCAAGGGTACGGTCGGCGCGCAGGAACACCGGCGGCGCCTCGCCGCCTGCCGCGGCGCGGCGCGCGGCGAAGATCGCCGGCAGCTCGGCTTCCTCGACGAGCTGCTCGCCGACGAAGATCGCGCCGCCATTGTCGATCGAGATCGACAGCGGCTCCTTCTGCTGGTCGAGCGCGCCCGCCTTGCTGTCGGGGAGGTCGACCGGGACGCCCGCCACCAGCAAAGGCGCGGTGATCATGAAGATGATCAGCAGCACCAGCATCACGTCGACGAACGGCGTGACGTTGATCTCGGCCATCGGGGCCCGCCGCGCGCGGCGGCCGCCGCTGTGCATCGGGCCGATCGCCATCTAGGCCTCCCGCTCCAGCTCGCGGCTCAACGTCGCGTGGAAGCCTTCGGCGAAGCGGGTCAGCTTCGCTTCCATCCGATTGATGCTGTGCGCCATGCGGTTGTAGGCGATCACCGCCGGGATGGCGGCGAACAGCCCGAGCGCGGTCGCGAACAAAGCCTCGGCGATGCCCGGCGCGACCACCGCCAGGCTGGTGTTGTTGGCGCCGGCGATATCGCTGAAGCTGCGCATGATGCCCCAGACGGTGCCGAACAGGCCGACGAACGGCGCCACCGAGCCGACCGTGGCGAGGATGTTGAGCCGGTCGGCGATCTTGTCGATTTCCGCTCCGATCGCCGAATGCATCGCGGTCGACAGGCGCAGGCGCGTGCCTTCCTTGTCGATCTTGGGGCCGCCGGTCGAGCGCCGCCACTCGGCGACGCCTGCGGCGAATACGCGCGCGCTCGGAATGTCCTCGCGCCCGCGCGCATCATAGAAGCGGTCGACGTCCTCGGCCTTCGAGCAAGCCCGCTCGAACCTTTCGTTCTCGCGCGCCAGCCGCTTGATCCTGAAATGATGGCTGATGATGATCGCCCAGGTCAGCACGCTCGCCAGAATGAGGCCGATCATGACCGCTTTGACGATGATGTCGGCCTGCACGAACAGCGCGAGCGGGGATATGCTATTGGTTTCGCCGCTCACCAAATCAATCACCTTTCGCTTTCATCCGTTGATAGGCTTCGACCCAGCCGCGCGGCTGGCGCTTGGGCCGGCCGTCGCGCGTGAGCAACGCGGCGGTCACAGAGGCGTCGGCGAGGATTTGATCTCCGCGCATGACTCGTTGATGAATGACCAGCGCCGCAGCCCTTATCTCGCCCAACTCGCTCAGGATAAGCAACGTGTCGTCGAGCCGCGCCGGCGCGCGATATTTGATCGACAGCTCGGCGACCGCATAGACGCCCTCGCCCTGCTCGAACGCGGCGCGCTGGTCGATGCCGAGCACGCGCAGCATGTCCGAGCGCGCCCGCTCGATGAAGCGCAGATAATTGGCGTAATAGACGATCCCGGCCGCATCGGTGTCCTCGAAATAAACTCGCAGCGCGAAGTGGTGGATGCCGCCGACGAAGGCGCCCTCATAGGGCCGGTCAAGATCAGCATTCCCCACGCGCAGGCTGATAAGCGGGGCCGATTCGGGTGGGAAGCGCCAAATGGCGAGCCGCGCCATATATGGGGCGGCAGGTGCCGCCGGGCGAGGCCACCAGGCGCCTATTTGTCGCCGAACAGCCCGTCCTGCGCCTCCCGCGGCGGAGGCAGGCCGAGGTGGGTCCAGCCGCGGCCGTTGAGGATGCGGCCGCGCGCGGTGCGCGCGACGAGGCCGAGCTGGATCAGATAGGGCTCGATCACCTCCTCGATCGTGTCGCGCGGCTCGGAAAGGCCGGCGGCGAGCGTCTCGACGCCGACCGGCCCGCCTTTGTAGATGTCCGCGATCATCGTCAGATAGCGGCGGTCCATCGCATCGAGGCCGATCGCATCGACCTCCATCCGCACCAAGGCGCGATCGGCGACCCGGGCGTCGACTGAAGCGTCATTCTCGGCATGGGCGAAGTCGCGCACCCGGCGCAGCAGCCGCCCGGCGATGCGCGGCGTGCCGCGCGAGCGCCGCGCGATCTCGCGCGCGCCATCGTCGGTCAGCTCGAGGCCGAGCAGCCGCGCGGCGCGGCGCACGACCTGCTCGAGCTCGTCGACCGTGTAGAAGATCAGCCGGACCGGAATGCCGAAGCGGTCGCGCAGCGGGGTCGTGATCAGCCCCTGGCGGGTGGTCGCGCCGACCAAAGTGAATTTGGGGAGGTCGATCCGCACCGACCGCGCCGACGGCCCCTCGCCGATCATCAGGTCGAGCGCGCGATCCTCCATCGCCGGATAAAGCACCTCCTCGACCGCTGGATTGAGCCGGTGGATCTCGTCGATGAACAGGACGTCGCCGTCCTCGAGGTTGGTCAGCAATGCGGCGAGGTCGCCCGATTTAGCGATCACCGGCCCCGAGGTGGCGCGAAAGCCGACCCCGAGCTCGCGCGCGATGATCTGCGCGAGCGTGGTCTTGCCGAGCCCCGGCGGCCCGAAGAACAGGACATGGTCGAGCGCATCGCCGCGCGCCTTCGCCGCCTCGATGAACACGCGCAGATTCTCGCGGGTGGTCTTCTGGCCGATGAACTCGTCGAGCGTCTTGGGCCGCAGCGCGGCGTCGAGGTCCTCGGGACGGCGGTCGCCGGACAGGATGCGGTCAGGGTCGGTCATATGACTTCCCCTCCCGCGGTCTTGTCCCCCTCCCGCTTGCGGGAGGGGCTAGGGGTGGGCCCACCCCAGTTTGCCGCTTCCAGGTTCGTTCGGGGAACGAACCGTCGGCAAACTCCCCTCCCGCAAGCGGGAGGGGAAATTATTCGGCAACCCCCACGCATCACCGCGCCACCTTCTTCAGCGCCGAGCGCACCAGTGCGTCAAGGCTCGCCTCGGCGCCGAGCTCGGCTTCGGCCTGCGCGACCGCGCCCGACGCTTCGCTCGGCCTGAAGCCGAGATTGAGCAAGGCCGAGACGGCGTCTGCGCCATGGCTGCCGGCGATCGGCGCCGCCGTGCCGCCGCCGCTGCCGAGGATGACGCCCCCTGCCCGGTCCTTGAGCTCGTTGACGATGCGCATCGCGAGCTTGGGGCCGACGCCCTGGGCGCGCGCGACCATCGCCTTGTCGCCGCTCATCACCGCGCGGTGCAGCTCGTCCGAGGTCAGCGCCGACAGAATCGCCAGCGCGACCCGCGATCCGACGCCCTGCACCGAATTGAGCAATCGGAACCAGTCGCGCTCCTCGGCGCTCGCGAAGCCGACCAGCCGGATCGCATCGTCCGAGACGAGCATTTCGGTGTGGATCATGACCTCGTTGCCGATCGCGCCGAGCGCCGAGATCGTCCGCGTCGAGGCCGCGACGAGATAGCCGATGCCGCCGACGTCGATCACCGCATGATCGGCGGCGAAGCTGTCGAGGATGCCGCGCAGCTTGGCGATCACGCCGCCTGCTCCTTGAGCAAGCGATCCCTGACCGCGCTGCGGCTGGCGAGGTGATGGGCGTGGGTGATCGCGACCGCGAGCGCATCGGCGGCGTCGGCGCCGGCGATCTTCACGCCCGGCAGCAGCCGCCCGATCATCGCATGGACCTGGACCTTTTCCGCGCCGCCGGTCCCGACCACGGCCTTCTTGACCAGCCGGGCGGCATATTCGCCGACCTCGATCCCGCGCAGCGCCGCGGCAAGCAGCACCACCCCGCGCGCCTGGCCGAGCTTCAATGTCGACTGCGGGTTGGAATTGACGAACACCTCCTCGACCGCGGCCGCGGCCGGACAATGTTCGGCGAGCACCGCGGCAAGCGCATCGTGCAAGGCGACCAGCCGCGCGGGAAGGCTCTGCTTGGCGTCGGTCCTGATCTGGCCGTTGGCGACGTGGCTCAGCCGGTTCCCCTCGGCGGCGATCACCCCCCAGCCGGTGCAGCCAAGCCCGGGGTCGAGGCCGATCAGGATCAGCCGAGCTTCTCCATGACCTGCTCGGGCACTTCGTAATTGCCCCACACGGTCTGCACGTCATCGTCGTCGTCGAGCGCGTCGATCAGCTTCAGCAGCGAGCCGGCGTCGACCTCGCCGACCTCGACCGGGGTCTGCGGGCGCCACGCGAGCTTGGCGCTTTCGGGCGCGCCGAGGCTCTTCTCGAGCGCGCGCGCGACTTCGTGGAGGCTGTCGAGCGCCGTCCATATCTCATGGCCGTCGTCGCTCGACTGGACGTCCTCGGCGCCGGCCTCGATCGCCGCCTCGAAGATCGTGTCGGCGTTGCCTGCCGATGCCGGGTAGGTGATCAGCCCGAGCCGCTCGAAGCCGTGGCTGACCGAGCCCGAGGCGCCGAGATTGCCGCCGTTCTTCGAGAAGATCGTGCGGACGTTGGTGGCGGTGCGGTTGCGGTTGTCGGTGAGCGCCTCGACGATCAGCGAAACGCCGCCTGGGCCGAAGCCCTCGTAGCGCAATTCCTCATAATCCTCGCCGCCAGCCGCGGCCGCCTTGTTGATCGCGCGCTCGATATTGTCCTTGGGCATCGATTGGGCGCGGGCCGCGAGCACGGCGGCGCGAAGCCGCGGGTTCATGTCCGGATCGGGCGTGCCCGAACGCGCCGCGACGGTGATCTCGCGGCTGAGCTTGGAAAACATCGCCGAGCGCTTCTTATCCTGCGCGCCCTTGCGGTACATGATGTTCTTGAATTTACTATGGCCGGCCATTGCCGCTCGCACCCTCGCTGATTGTCGTGCGCCGTGTCTAGCAGTTCATCCCCGGCACGGGGAGGGGGATGGCGAAGCGCTGGAACGGATGCTCCCGACGCCAACGTGCCGCCCCCAACCCCCGTTTCGCAAGCTCAGGCCAGCCCCAGCGCCGCCTTATAGGTCTCGAGCAAGGCCTCGGCCTCCTCGCGGACGTGGTTCTCCATTTTGCGCAGGCGGACGATCGCGCGGATCGTCTTGGTGTCGTAGCCGCGCGACTTGGCTTCCCCGTAGACGTCCTTGACGTCGTCCGAGATCGCCTTCTTCTCTTCCTCTAGCCGCTCGATGCGCTCGATCAGCAATCGCAGCTCGTCGGCCGCGACATTTCCTTCCGCCATATTCGCTCCATTAGATGCCAGTAGATGAGTGTCGATTCGGACCGGCCCGCCCCGTGCGCACCTGAATCGCCAGGCCGGTGGCTCTAGAGCCTGATCGGGTCGAGTTGAACCTTTAATCGGCTCCAGACGCGCAAGTCGGATGTGGATGCCGGACCCAGGCGCTTGCGCTGCCGTCAGGAGCGGCTATGCCGCCAGCACGCAGCAAGGGGATGCCATGCCCAGCCAGTTCGTGCCCCGCAGCCGAAAGGTGCGAATCCTCGCCACGCTCGGGCCGGCCAGCAACACCCACGACATGATCCGCAGCCTCGCCGAGGCGGGCGCGGACGCGTTCCGCATCAACATGAGCCACGGCACCCATGCCGAGCACCTCAAGCTGATCGAGATCATCCGCGGGCTCGAGAAGGAGCTCGACCGGCCGACCACGATCCTGGCCGACCTTCAGGGGCCCAAGCTGCGGGTCGGCCGCTTCGCCGGCGACAAGGCGTCACTCCGGAAGGGCCAGAACTTCGTGCTCGATCACGACCCGAGCCCAGGCGATTCGAGCCGCGTCAATCTGCCGCATCGCGAAGTGTTCGACGCGGTCGAGCCGGGCATGCGGCTGCTGGTCGACGACGGCAAGATCGTGCTGAGAGTCGCCAGCGTCGCCCCCGATCGGATCAAGACCAAGGTCGAGGTCGGCGGCACGATCTCGAACAACAAGGGTCTGAACGTGCCCGACGTGGTGCTGCCGCTCGCTGCGCTGACCGCCAAGGACCGTGCCGATCTCGCCTTCGCGCTCGAGCATCAGGTCGATTGGATCGCGCTCAGCTTCGTCCAGCGGCCCGAGGACGTCGCCGAGGCGCGGCGGCTGATCGCGGGGCGTGCCGCCTTGCTCGCCAAGATCGAGAAGCCGGCCGCGATCGACCGGCTCGACGCCATCCTCGAGCTCGCCGATGCGGTGATGGTCGCGCGCGGCGATCTCGGCGTCGAGCTCCCGCCCGAATCGGTGCCGCCGCTCCAGAAGAGGATCGTCGAGAGCGCGCGCCGGCTGGGCCGGCCGGTGGTGGTCGCGACGCAGATGCTCGAATCGATGATCGTCGCGCCGACGCCGACCCGCGCCGAAGTGTCGGACGTCGCCACCGCCGTCTACGATGCCGCCGACGCGGTGATGCTCTCGGCCGAAACCGCCTCGGGGCAATGGCCGCGCGAAGCGGTCGAGATGATGAACCGCATCGCGACGCGGGTGGAGGCCGATCCGAGCCACGGCGCGCGGGTCCATTTCACCGAGACCCTGCCCGATCCGACGACCGCCGACGCGATCGCGCAGGCGGCGAACACGATGATCGGCACGGTCAGCGCGGCGGCGATCGTCTGCTACACCACCTCGGGATCGACCGCGCGGCGGGTCGCGCGCGAGCGGCCGGCGGCGCCGATCCTGGTGCTGACCCCCTCGCCCAAGACGGCGCGGCGGCTGGGGCTGCTGTGGGGCGCGCATGCGGTGCGCACGCGCGACGTCACCAGCTTCGAGGAAATGGTCGCCAAGGCCAAGCGCATGGCGCTGCGCCACGGCGTCGCCAAGGGCGGCGACCGGATCATCATCATGGCGGGCGTCCCGTTCGGCACGCCTGGTTCGACCAACGTCATCCACATCGTCCGCCTCGTCGGCGACGAGCTCGACCGCTACGGCTCCGGGCGGGGCGAGCGGTGACTAATTCCTCCCCCGCACGATCGTTTTTAGGTTAGCCCCGCTCCATCAGCCCCGGCACGAGATCGAGGATTTCGCGGGCGAGGAAGCCGACCTTGCCGACCTGCGCGGTCAGCATCCGTCCCGCCTCGCCGTGCAGATAGACCCCCCACAAGGTCGCGGTCAGCGGATCGGCGCCGCGGGCGGCGAGGCCCCCCACGATGCCGGCCAAGGTGTCGCCCGAGCCCGAGGTCGCCAGGCCGACGCCCCCGCCGCGGAAGCGGAAGCTGCGTCCGTCGGGCGCGGCGATGAAGCTCCAAGAGCCCTTGACCAGCGCGACCGCGCCATAGCGGGCCGCCGCCTCGCGCGCGGCGGCGAGCGGATCGGCGGTGACCGAGTCGCGCTCGCACTCGAGCAGCCGCGCCATCTCGCCGGCGTGCGGCAGCAGGATCGCGCCCACCCGCGAGCCGCGCATTTTCTCGGCGAGCGGCGGCAGCACGCCGAGCGCCGCCGCATCGAGCACCAGCCTGTGGCTTCCGCCGCGATCGAGCACCGTCTCGATCAAGGTCGCAAGCGCCGGACCGTGCCGCATGCCCGGGCCGATGGTCAGCGAATCGACGCCTTCGCACTCCTCGACCAGAGCGGCGATCTCGCTGGCATCGATACAGCCTTCCTCGCCTTCGGCGAAGGCGATCACCCGCGCTTCGGGTATGGCGATGCCGAGCCCGAGCGCGATGCTGTCGGACGTCGCGATGCGCAGCTTGCCGGCCCCTGCCCTCAGCGCGCCGATGCCCGCGAGCAAAGCCGCGCCCGACAATTCGCGGCTGCCGGCGATGAACAAGGCGAGCCCGCGCTCATCCTTGTCGGCATCCTCGGGCGGCTCGGGGAGCGGGAATTGGCGCAGCAGTTCGGAATCGAGCAGCCCAGGATCGCGTAGAGAGGCATCGTTCACCGTGCGGCCACCATCGCGTCGGGCTCGGAGGTGACCGGCGTCGCCTCCTCGATCAGCGGCGCCGCGAAATTGTAGCGGACGAGCTTGGGGACGCAGAGCTTGGCGTCGTCGGGCTCGAATTCATATTCGCACAGGCCGCAGTTCACGACGTCGCCCTCCTTGTCGATCGCAAGCACCTGCGCCTCGTCCATCTCTTCGAGGATGTAGCGCAGGCACAGCACGACGACCTGGTGGCAGACGATCAGCACCCGCCGATCGGCATGGTGGAGGCTGATCGTGTCGAGCGCGCTGCGCAGGCGCAGGATGACGTCGGCCCAGCTCTCGCCGCCCGGCGGGCGATGGTAGAATTTGCCGAGCAGCATGCGATGCTCGGCCTGCTCCGGATATTTCTCGCGGATGCCGAGCGTCGTGAGACGGTCGAAGATGCCGAACTCGCGCTCGCGCAGCCGTTCGTCGACCAGCGGGGTCGTCGCCTCGCCGGCGATCCCGCCCGCCTCGCAGATCAGCTTCGCGGTCTGCCGCGCGCGGATATAGGGAGAGGCGAGGACGATCTCGGGCTTGTGATCCTCGTCCATCTCGGCGAACCAGCGGCCGAGCGCCTCGGCCTGGCGCTCGCCGAGTTCGCTGAGCGGCACGTCGACGTCGCGCACGTCGATGTCGATGATGCTGTGACCGGCGGCATGCGCCGCGTCTCGCGCGACATTGCCGGCGCTCTGCCCGTGCCGGACGATCCACAATCTCTGGGGCCATCTTTGCCGCATCAAAGCGGAAAAGCGCGACCGGCGTTAAAGTTCATCATCCATTCCTCCCCTGCATTTGCAGGGGAGGGGGACCACCCGCAGGGTGGTGGAGGGGCATTTCGTGAAGGGCGCCCCTCCACCGCTACGCGGTCCCCCTACCGGGGGAGGAACGGGGGCCTACAATTCCTCCCCTGCATTTGCAGGGGAGGGGGACCACCCACAGGGTGGTGGAGGGGCAATTTCGTGAAGGGCGCCCCTCCACCGCTACGCGGTCCCCCTCCCCCGGAAAACCGGGGGAGGAATTAGGGGAGCAGGCGCTCGGCCTCGAGCCGCACGCGAAGGTCGGTGGCGTCGACGAACAGGTGCGCCGCCATGCCGACCGCGCGCGCGCCTTCGACGTTGATCGCGCGGTCGTCGACGAACAAAGCCTCATCGGGGCGCAGGCCGAAGCGGCGCAGCGCGAGGAAGTAGATCGCCGGATCGGGCTTGAGCAGCTTGACCTCACCCGAGACGACGATGTCTGTGAAGCGGGCGAAGAAGTCACGCTCGCGCGTGGCGAACGGCGGCCAGAAGTCGGCGGAGAAATTGGTGATCGCGTAGAGCGGGACGCCGTTGGCGTGGAGCTCGTCGACGATCGCATGCATGCCGGGGACCGGGCCGCTGATCGTCTCGCCGAACCGCTCGCTCCACGCCGAGATCAGACCGGCATAAGCGGGGAATTTTTCGGTCAGCTCGGCTGCCGCTTCGGCATACGGCCGGCCGCCGTCGAGCGTCTCGTGCCAGCCGTAGAGGTCGGTTTCCTCGATGAAGCGCAGCCGCGCCTCGTCGTCGGCGATCTGCCTGACCAGGAACGAGTCCGGATCCCAGCCGTAGAGGACGTTGCCGACGTCGAAGACGGCGGCCGTCACCGCCATCTGAGCAGCCTCAGCCCTGGCGCGCCTTGAAGCGGCGATTCGTCTTGTTGATGACGTAGGTGCGGCCCCGGCGGCGGATCACGCGGCAGTCGCGGTGACGCGACTTGAGGGATTTGAGCGAGTTGCGGATCTTCATGGCCGAAACGCCTGTTCTACTGTTTTGCTGCGGAAAAGAAGGCGCTGCCCTAGTGGCGGGCGCGCGCCAAGTCAATCATCGACCGCGGTGGACCGCCGCCACCGGGCGGGTCAGCGCGGCCGCGGCACCTTGGGCGCGTTCGGCGCATAAAGATCGCCGAAATAATCGCCCTGATACCAGCGCGGCCGTTCGTCGGCGTCGGCGAGGTCGCGGCTGATCAGATAGTTCAGGCGCGCATATTTCGCGCCCGCCTGCCAGTCGATCGGCTGGGTCAGATCGTCGCCTACGCTGTGATAGACGTTGCCCAGGAAATGCTTCCATTTCGCCTCGCCGCCGTTGGCGAAGCCGGTCGCGAGCAGGATCGCCGGAACGCCCTGCTTGACGAACATATAATGGTCCGAGCGGACGAAGATATTCTCCTCGGGCATCGGATCGGGCGAGAGCGCGATGCCCATCGACCGCGCCGCCTTGCCGACCGCGTCGGCGACGGTCGAATGTTCGGCGCCGAACGCGATCACGTCGGTGAAATCGTAGAGCAAAAGCGGCATGTCGAGATCGACCACCGCGGCGATATTGGCGAGCGGCACGGTCGGATGGTGCGCGAAATAGTCGGCGCCGAGCAGCCCCTTCTCCTCCGCGGTGTTGGCGATGAACATCACGGTGCGGCGCGGCTGCTCGCCCGCCTCGACGAACGCGCGCGCGGCCTCGATCATCGTCGCGATGCCGGCGGCATTGTCGAGCGCGCCGTTGTAGACGAGGTCCTCCTTGCCGGTGGCCGCGTTGCCGGCCGCGGGCTTCGCGGGTGCACTTTTGACTCCGAGATGGTCGAGATGCCCCATCAGGATCACGGCCTCGTGCTTGAGCTTGGGGTCGCTGCCGGGGAGCGCGGCGATCACTGCCGGGCTGGTGACGTCGGTCCAGACGCTCTCCCTTTTGATCCGCATCTGGGTGCGCAGCGGGAAGCCGGCCGGCCGGCCGTTCCGCGCCGCCTCGGCGCGCAGCGCGGCATAGGTCTTGCCCGATCCGGCGAACAGGATCTCGGCGGCGGCGCCATTGATCGTGGCGGTGGCGCGCAGCCCGGGGGCATCGTTGAGCGGCGCGCCATTCTTGCCCAGCCAGCTCATCCGCGGCGTGCCGAGATAGCCGACCCGCACCGCCCAGGGCGCGACCTTCTCCGATTCCTCGGTGGTGAGCGTGATCATGCCGATCGCGCCGCGCCGCGCCGCCATCACCGCTTTCTGGTCCGAGAAATGCGCCGCGGTCTCGCTCGCGACCCCGCTCGGCGATCCCGCGAGCACGACGATGATCTTGCCGCGCACGTCGAGCCCGCGATAATCGTCGATGCCGGCGGCCGGCGCGTCGATGCCAAAACCGGCGAACACCAAAGGCCCGCCGAAATCCTGGCTTTTCTCGAACGCGCTCGGGCCGATCAGCACGTCAGTGCCGTTCTCGAAGGCGCGGTTCCCGCCCGGCCCGGAGACGCTGATCACCGGCTTTTGCGCGGCGAGCATGCTCGTGCGCAGCGGGACCTGTTGATACCAGCCGCCCTGCTCTCCCGCCGGCTTGAGGCCCAGGCTCTCGAATTGCGAGGCGACATAGGCTGCCGCGATCGCATGGCCGCGCGAGCCGATGCCGCGTCCTTCGAGCAGATCGTCGGCGAGGAAGGCGACATGCGCGCGGAAGCGCTCGGCGCTGAACTCCGGCGCCGCATCCTTCGCAACGGTCGCACTTGCCGCCGGTTTGGGCGCGGGCGCGGCGAGCGCCGGGCTCGCGCACAGCAACGGCAGCGCCAGGAGCAAGGAGAACAGACGGACCATCAAACTTGCTCCACAGATCGAAAGGCATTGGTTAGGGCGCCCGCCGCGGGGCGGCAAGATCGTCCTATACGGGCCCGCGGCCTGCCCCCACCCCGTCACCCCAGCGAAGGCTGGGGTCCATGCGATGCTCGCATAAGCCGCCAGCGGCGAACCCGGGCTACGACGGCGACTTTCCCAAGAATCGCTTGGATGCCAGCCTGCGCTGGCATGACGGGCTTGGGCGGGACCTTCGCCGCTAGCGGCCGCATCGATGACCGCCAGAACTCCGTCCGGGTTGCCAAGCGCATCGTTGCCCAAAGACGCAGGACGGTAACCTTCACGCTCGATCAGCTTCAGGCCTGCTCGATTCAGGCCCGTTCGGCGAGCTTGCGTTCCCAGCCGAGCGCGTCGGCAACGATATCGTCGAGCCGGTCGCGCTTCGGGCGCCACGGCAAGGTCGCGAGGATCCTGCGATTGTCGGCGACGAGGCGGTCGGGATCGCCCGGCCGGCGCGGCTCCAGCCGCCGCTCGATCGTCATGTTGGTCACCCGGTCGACGCTGTCGAGCACCTCGAGCACCGAAAAGCCGCGGCTGTAGCCGCAATTCATGACGTGGCTCTGCTCGGGGTCCTCGATCAGTTTCTCGAGCGCATCGACGTGCGCGGCGGCGAGATCGCTGACATGGATATAGTCGCGGATGCCGGTGCCGTCGGGCGTGTCGTAATCGGTGCCGAACACCGAGACGTGGCTGCGCTTGCCGGTCGCCGCCTCGACCGCGACCTTGATCAAATGGGTGGCGCCCGCGGTCGACTGCCCCGAGCGGCCGCGCGGATCGGCGCCGGCGACGTTGAAATAGCGCAAGGCGCAATAATTGAGCGGGTGCGCGAAGGCGGTGTCGGCGAGCATCCGCTCGGTCATCAGCTTCGACCAGCCATAAGGGTTGATCGGCTGGGTCGGCGAATCTTCCGCGATCGGCACCTGCTCCGGAATCCCGTAGGTCGCCGCGGTCGAGGAGAAGATGAAATGGCGCACGCCGCCCTTGACCGCGCTTTCGATCAGCGCGCGGCTCTTCACCGTGTTGTTCTCATAATATTTGAGCGGATTCTCGACCGATTCGGGCACGATGATCGAGCCGGCAAAATGGATGATCGCCTTGATGTCATGCTCGGCGATCAGCCTTGCCACCAACGCCTGGTCGGCGACGTCGCCGACCGCGAGCACCGCCTCCTTGGGGACCGCCCAGTCGAAGCCGGTGCTGAGATTGTCGAGCACCACCACCGGCCAGCCGGCATCGAGCAAGGCGAGGACGGCATGGCTGCCGATATAGCCGGCGCCGCCGGTCACCAGTACCGCAGGCTTTGGCACCGCAGGCTTTTCGGGCTTCGGCTCATCCTGCGTCATTCAAATCCTCTCTCGTCCCTTCCCGATGCAGCAAATTTGCCGCATGATCGTTTCAGTAGCTATACGATAGCGGCACTTAGCGATGAGGCACTGGAATGAAAGCATTTTTTGCGGGCGGATGCGCGCTTCTCCTGGCCTCGCTCGCGGGCTGCACCACGTCCGGCAAGCCGAGCGCCAACGTCACCCGCTTCCATCTCGGCCAACCGATCGCGCGCGGCCAGATCGCGATCGAGACGGTCGATCCCGCAGCGGCCACCGGCCTTGAGTTCCGCACCTATTCCGCCGCGGTCGAGCGCCAGCTCGCCCGTCTCGGCTGGTCCGTGGTCCAGACCGTCGGCCAGTCCGAGCAGGTCGCGCTGATCGACGTCCGGCGCGGCAGCCGCGAGATGCTCGACCGGAGCGGGCCGGTGTCGGTCGGCGTCGGCGGCGGCACCGGCGGCTGGGGCGGCAGCGGCGTCGGCATGGGCGTCGGCTTCAATCTCGGCGGCGGCGGCTCGCGCGAACAGATCGGAACGATGCTGTCGGTCCGCATCAAGCGCCGATCGGACGGCACCGTTTTCTGGGAAGGGCGTGCAGTGACCGAGGCCCGCGCAGGCACCCCCGAGGCCGATCCCGCGGGCGCGGTCGAACGGCTTGCCGAGGCGCTGTTTCGGGACTTCCCCGGAGAGTCGGGTCGAACTATCAGGGTTCGATGACCCTCTCCATTTCGAGCGCCTTCGACGGCGGCAACATTCGTCTTCTCAATATCGCCGACACCCGGATCGACCTTGAGATCGTCAAGGACAATCAGTCCGAATTCCACCAATGGTTCTACTTCCGGCTGTCCGGCGCGGCGGGCAAGCCGGTCGAGCTGCGCCTGACCAATTGCGGCGACGCCGCTTACCCGCTCGGCTGGCAGAATTACCGCGCCTGCATGTCCTACGACCGCGAGGAGTGGCGCCGGGTCGAGAGTGATTATGCCGACGGCGTGCTGACGATCCGCGTGACTCCGGCGCTGAACAGCGTCTGGTTCGCCTATTTCGCGCCTTATACGATGGAGCGGCACCACGATCTGATCGCCGAGGTCGCCGCGCATCCCGCCGTGCGCCACCGCTCGCTCGGCCAGACGCTCGACGGCCAGGAGCTCGATTATCTTCGGATCGGCGAGGGGCCGGTCCAGGTCTGGCTCTATGCGCGCCAGCATCCCGGCGAGACGATGGCCGAATATTGGATCGAGGGCGCGCTCGAGAAATTGCTCGACGAAGCCGATCCGGTGTCGCGCCAGCTCCTCGACAAAGCGAGCTTCCACATCGTCCCCAACATGAACCCCGACGGGTCGCGGCGCGGGCATCTGCGCACCAACGCGGCCGGCGTGAACCTCAACCGCGAATGGCACGATCCCAAGCCCGAGCGCAGCCCCGAGGTGCTCTATGTGCGCGACGAGATGGACCGGACCGGGGTCGACTTCGCGATCGACGTCCATGGCGACGAGGCGATCCCCGCCAATTTCCTCGCCGGCTTCGAGGGCATCCCCTCATGGACCGAGGAGCAGGGCGCGCTTTACCGGCGCTTCAGCAACGAGCTGGTCAAGCGCTCGCCGGACTTCCAGACCAAGCGGGGCTATGAGGTCGTCAAGCCCGGCAAGGCGAACCTGTCGATGTCCACCGCCCAGGTCGCCGAACGCTTCGGCGCGGTCTCGATGACCCTCGAGATGCCGTTCAAGGACAATGACGATCTGCCCGATCCCGAGCAGGGCTGGTCCCCCGACCGCAGCCGGCTGCTCGCGCGCAGCTGCCTCGATGCGCTGCATGCAATTATCGAAGATTTGGCAATCAAAGCTTTGGAGAAACGCCGCTGATGCCCACTCTCGTTCTCATCCGTCATGGCCAGTCGGCGTGGAATCTGGAGAATCGCTTCACCGGATGGTGGGATGTCGACCTCACCGAGCAGGGCGAGGAGGAAGCGCGCCTCGCCGGCGAGCTACTCGGCGCGCGCGGCCATGATTTCGATCTGTGCTTCACCAGCTTCCAGACGCGGGCGATCAAGACGCTCAACATCGCGCTCGAGGCGATGGGACGGCTGTGGCTGCCGGTCGAGAAGCACTGGCGGCTCAACGAGCGCCACTATGGCGGGCTGACCGGGCTCAACAAGGCCGAGATGATCGCCAAGGCGGGCGAGGAGCAGGTCCATATCTGGCGCCGCTCGTTCGACGTGCCGCCGCCGTTGATCGAGCCGGGCAGCCCGTTCGATCTCGCCAACGACCGCCGCTACGCCGGCGTCGACGTGCCGCGCACCGAAAGCCTCAAGGACACGATCGCGCGGGTGCTGCCTTATTGGGAGCAAAACATCGCGCCGGCGCTCAAGAGCGGCGAGCGGGTGCTGATCTCGGCGCACGGCAATTCGCTGCGCGCCCTGGTCAAGCATCTCTCCGGGATCAAGGACGAGGAGATCGCGAGCCTCGAGATCCCGACCGGCCAGCCGATCGTCTACGAGCTCGACGACCAGCTCAACGCGCTCGACCGTTACTATCTGAAGGACCGGTAGAGGAGAGTCACACGCTGAGCGTGGTACTTCGAAGCGGGCGGGGTGACCGCGGCGCGCCTCGCCACCTCCCCTCTCGCAAGCGGGAGGGGATTGAGGGGTGGGCACGAGCGTAGCGAGCATTTGCCCAGAAGCACCGCGCGATGAACCACCTCCTACCCACCCCAGTTTGCCGCTTCCAGGTTCGTCCGGGGGACGAACCGTCGGCAAACTCCTCCCGCGAGCGGGAGGGGGGTTAGGAGGCAAGCGGCTGCATGGGGTGGGCACGAGCCGCTCACTTTCGGACATCCCAATGCGGCGAGACACTGCTAGGCTGATGCTTCTTTCGTGGGGTTCGCCGATGTTCTTGCCCATTGTGCTTTTCGCCGCCGCCGCCTTGGCTCAGGCTGCCGACGCACCGACGTCTCGGACCGAGATGCTTGGCATCAACGTGCCCGACGAGTTCGAGATGGGGCACCAGGCGCGGAACGACACGCTGCAGATCATGGAATTGGTCGAGCCGCCAGAGACGGTGGAGACATGGTCCAAGCTCATCACGAGCATGATGTTCTTCAACGCGGCGCATCAGGGAATGGACGCGTTCTACGGGCAGTGGCGCGATGGCCTGCGCGCGGCCTGCGAGGGCATCACCGATACGGTGGTCAAGGGGACGGTTGATGGCATGCCCGCCCTCAGGGCGACACTTGCTTGTCCCAAGAACGCGAAAACCGGAAAACCGGAAAATCTCGAAGCGATCGTGGTGCAAGGCAGAGCGAACATGATGATCGTTCAAGTCGCCTTTCGCCGACCGATAACCCCCGACGACGCTGCACTGATCGAGCGGGTCGCGGGTTCCATGAAGGTCTGCGACCAACGAACGCTTCCCTTATGTTCAGCGCGAAAGGCGATCGGGTTTCTGCCGGAAGATGGGCAAAGCCACGATCCATCGGCCAAGCCGTCTGCAACGGGCCGCTAACCCCGGTCTCACCCTGCCTCTCCCGCAGATCATCCATTCCTCCCCTGCATTTGCAGGGGAGGGGGACCACCCGAAGGGTGGTGGAGGGGCATTTCGTGAAAGGACTCCCCTCCACCGCTAACGCGGTTCCCATCCCCCGGAGCCCCGGGGGAGGAACAGGGGCCAGAAGATCCTCCCCTGCAAATGCAGGGGAGGAATTGGGGTCATTCCCTCGAGCGTGGGTAAGGGTCTTCACGGGAAGACAGTCTGTCGAACCTGGTGTACCCGATGCTCGATCGGAGAAGGCATTGCTTCCTCCACGAACGAGCGAGCTGTCCGGATGTGGCTGAGCTTCCTGTAGATCCTGCTGCGGTGGCGTCTCGCTCGCCTGGCATTCCTCGCCCGGACCTCACCGGCCGCGACGTTCTCGCCATAACGGTCGGGATCGTCATCGGCGCGGGCATCTTCAGGACCCCTGCTTTGGTGGCCGGAGCCGCCGGGAGCGAAGCCGCCTTGCTGATCGCCTGGGCGGCGGGCGGGATGCTCTCGATCGTCGGCGCGCTCTGCTACGCCGAGCTGGCATCCGCTTATCCCAACGTCGGCGGCGACTATCATTTCCTCCAGCGCGCTTATGGCGGGAGGATCGCCTTTCTCTACGCCTGGGCGCGGATGGTGGTGATCCAGACCGGGTCGATCGCGCTGCTGGCCTTCGTCTTCGCCGATTATGCCTCTTCGGTGGCCCCGCTCGGAACCCATTCGGTGGTCGTCTATGCCGCGGCCGCGGTGATCCTGCTGAGCGGCGCCAATTGGGCCGGCGTGAAGCTGGGCGCGGGGTTCCAGCGCTGGCTGACCCTCGTCGAGGTCGCCGGGCTCGTCCTGGTGATCGTCGCCGGGCTCTTGCTGGCACCCGCGGAGGCCGTGCCCAGGCCCGCCGCCGGCGGAGGATCGTGGGGGCTGATGATGGTCTTCGTCCTGCTCACCTACGGCGGGTGGAGCGAGGCCGTCTACGTCTCTGCCGAGGTCAAGGACTCTCCGCGGCGGATGGGGACCTATATGGTCGCAGGGCTCGCGTTCGTCACCCTGCTCTACCTGCTCGTCAACCTCGCCTTCCTGAGGGCGCTCGGCCTCGGTGGGCTGGCGGCATCCGATGCGGTCGCGGCCGATGTCATGCGGCTCGCGATGGGCGAGGCCGGCGCTGCCGTGATCAGCCTGGTGGTCGGGATCGCGGCGCTGACCTCCGCGAACGCCACGGTGATGACCGGCGCACGAAGCACCTGCGCCTTGGGCCGCAGCTTCACGCAGCTTGGCTGGCTCGGCCGGTGGCATGGCGAACGCAACACGCCCGGCAACGCGATCATCGCCCAGGCCATGATCGCGCTTCTGCTGGTCGCCGGCGGAGCCTTCGCCCGCGACGGCTTCCAGCTCGCGGTCGAATATACCGCGCCAATATTCTGGTTCTTCCTGCTGCTGGTCGGCATTGCCTTGTTCGTGCTTCGCCTGCGCGAGCCGGACCGCGATCGGCCGTTCCGGGTTCCGCTTTACCCGGCCCTGCCCGCGATATTCTGCGCGACCAGCCTCTATCTTCTCTATTCGAGCATCGCCTACACGGGGATCGGCGCCTTGATCGGAATCGCCGTGCTCGCCGTCGGCGCCGCGTTGCTCGCATTGCTTCAACCCGTCACCCTGGAGGAGACCTGGTCATGAAAGCTGTGGTCATCGTGGCTGCCATGCTCGCCGGTTCGGGCGCTCTTGCCGCAACCGCCCCAACACAGGCACACTCGCCGGCGCCTGCGCCGGTCACCGCCGCGCGCGAGCCGGACGTCATCTATTTGCCCACCCCGCCCCAGGTCGTCGATGCGATGCTCGAAATGGCGAAGGTCCGCAAAGGTGACGTGCTCTACGATCTCGGATCCGGCGACGGGCGCATTCCGATCGCGGCCGCGAAGAAATACAATGTCCGCGCGGTGGGCGTCGACATCGATCCGGTGCGGATCAAGGAGGCGCGCGCCAATGCCGCGGCGGCGGGCGTGGCCGACAAGGTGACGTTCCGGCAGGAGGACCTCTTCAAGACCGAAATTGCGGGAGCGAGCGTGGTGACGCTCTACCTTCTGAGCTCGCTCAACGAGAAATTGCGGCCGCGGCTGCTTGCCGAGCTGAAGCCCGGCACGCGGATCGTCAGCCACGCCTTCCGCATGGGCGATTGGCAGCCCGAGAAGACCCGGGACGTCGAAGGCAGCACGATTTATTTCTGGACGGTCCCGCCCCGAAAATAGGGGCGGAACGTTGATGCCGTGGTGAACGCTCGTGGAAAAGCGGTCGTGAAAAATCTCCTGTCGCTCCTGCCGGCGCTTGCCCTGCTCGGGATCGGCCCGACGCAGGCCGCCGCCGTCGCGCCGGCGGACGAAGCCGGGGAATACCAGGCCGCGCGCGAGCGGCTCGTCGACTTTATCCACGATTACCCCCGCGCGATCGGCGAGCGCCCCGATCCGCGCATCCTCGCCGCGCTGCGCCAGGTGCCGCGCCATCTCTTCGTGCCGGAGGCGGCGCGCGCCGAGGCCTATCAGGATTATCCGCTGCCGATCGGCAAGGACCAGACGATCTCGCAGCCAAGCCTGGTCGCGCTGATGACGCACTTGCTGCGGCCGAAGCCTGGCGACGTGATCCTGGAGGTGGGAACGGGCTCCGGCTACCAGGCCGCGATCCTCTCGCCTTTGGTCGGCAAGGTCTATTCGATCGAGATCGTGGAGGCGCTGGCACGCCAGGCGACACGGCGGCTCGACGAACTGGGCTATGGCAACGTCCAGGTGCGGCACGGCGACGGCTATCTCGGCTGGCCCGAACATGCGCCGTTCGACGGCATCATCGTCACGGCGGGCGCGCCGCATGTCCCCAAGCCCCTGCTCGACCAGCTGAAGCGCGGCGGACATATGGTCATCCCGGTCGGCTCCACCTTGGCGAACCAGGAGCTGAAGGTGATTACCAAGGATCAGCGGGGCCGATTGAGCGAGCGAACCATCATCGGCGTCCGCTTCGTTCCGCTGACGCGGCAAGTGAGGGGGTGATCGAGCCTGGGGCCAATTTGCTGGCGCCGCTCGAACGGGGCGGGCGGCGCTGATCTCCGCGCACGGCAATTCGCTGCGCGCCCTGGTCAAGCACCTCTCCGGCATCAAGGACGAGGAGATCGCGAGCCTCGAGATCCCGACCGGCCAGCCGATCGTCTACGAACTCGACGACTAGCTGGAAGCGCTCGAGCGCTATTATCTGAAGGATCGGTAGGGGCAGTCTCGCGCTGAGGCGGGAAATGGGTTGCGCAACGAGCGGGTCGCCGCACGGACGCGCACGCGTTCCGCCCATAGCGGAATTAAACCGATGGCAAGAATGCCCTCAATGTGCGAGCTTGAGGCGTATCAGGGATTTTCTCGAAAGCCACTTCATCCGTCGCAGGACCCTCGCGCTAAAGCGCGGCAGCTCTATGTTGGTCATACCAGGAAATACCCGTGGCTCAGCAATCTCGATCTGGCAACCACACGCTATGATCCGTAGATGAAAACCGGATTCGCTTGGTACTTGAGTGCCTCCCCATCCGCCGCTCCGGACGCCTGGCGAACCGGTACCTTGACGGTGGACGCCAATGTCTTGCTCGACTTGTACCGCTATCACACCTCGACGTGTGAGAGCATTTTGAGCGCGCTGGAGTCGTTTGCCGGCCGCATTTGGATTTCTCATCAGGCGGCATCAGAGTTCTTCAGGCACAGAAAAAAGGTGATAGCCTCATCGGAAAGGATGTTCCGTGAAGCGTCCGCAGGTTTGGACGAGCTTGAAAAGTCCCTCTTCGGAGGCGTGACGAAGCTGAAGGGATACCGTCTTGTCCCGCGTCCCTCCTTGGACGAGCTGTCAACAGCCCTGCTGGGGGCGGTTGACAAGGCGCGTGAGAGCCTCGCCGAAGCGACAGCGAAACACCCCGATTACCTCCGGGACGACCCGGTACTCGAGCGGCTTTTCAAACTTTTCGAAGGCCGGATGGGCGCCCCCCCGTCTGCCGATGCCAAAGCGACCTCACTTGAGGAAGCAAAGAGGAGGCACGACGAGCGGATTCCCCCTGGTTACATGGACGATGAGAAGGAAGGAGATCGCAGGTACGGCGACTTCCTGCTCTGGAAGGAGGTTATCGATTTCGCAAAAGCGACCGGGAAGCCAATCATCCTAGTCACATCAGAGCGCAAGGAAGACTGGTGGGAGCGGGAGGGGAGCAAGACACTCGGTCCTAGGCCAGAGCTAGTTGAGGAGTTCTGGAAGGCCACAGGACAGCCGATTTTACTCTACCAAACGGAAAACTTCCTCAGACTCGCCAATGAGCAGGCGGGCACAGGTGTCAGCGAAGAGGCCGTCGAAGAGATCCGGAGCCTCGGCGCACGTCGCGCCCGCGGTCGCACTGCACATCCTCCAGCTGTCGAGGTGGAACAACTCGTCTCCGTTGCGGAGTGCGACGAGAACCACGGGCTGCTCGAGATCGAACTCCTCAGGGAGGTTCATCATATGACGGGCAGCGGGCACTTCGAACCTGCATTGGACGCTGTGCCTCATCTCACTGTGGGTGTGATCTCGTGCCCGGAAGGATGCCCGCCCCTCGAAGTAACCGCGAGAACCGGCACCAACTTCGATTTCAATGTCCATGTTCGTTCCGGAACGCACGGCGTCACGCTTCCGGTCGGGCTTTACCGCATAGATTACTCCGCTGTGTGCGTTGACGGTGACGTCGGCGACACAGAGCAGCTTCCGATCGAAACGTCTTAGAAGGCTTAGAGGAGTAGCCTTCAAGGCGCGATCCACCCACGCCGCGCGCAATCGCCGACCTGTCATGGCCGGCTGCTCGGGAGCTGGTCACCTAAATTAAATGATCATGTGCAGGTCTGGGCTCATCCAACAACGCAAGGTCAACATTGCTAGATTCGAGTCTTTTCCGTTCGCGCCCCGGGCAGCTATCCGTTAGCGGTCCGTGCACCGTCGAGAGGGAGTGAAGTTTTGAATCTTGCACCGATCGTCAAGTTGGTGCGCGCTTATGACGCCACCGAATGGGAAATTTTTATTTCTGAATGGCAGAAGGGGCTTTCGGGTTACGCAGCGGTCAAACGGCTCGGCGGGGCCGGGGATCTCGGCCGCGATGTCATCGGGCTGGCCAGCGCGGATGCATGCCAAGGCGTGTGGGACAATTATCAGTGCAAGCATTATGAGATCCCGCTCGCCACTCCGAAGGCTTGTGAAGACGCCGGGAAGATTATCTTCCACGCGTTCAGAGGCGAGTTCGCTCCTCCTCGCATGTGCTCCTTCGTCGCGCCGCGTGGACCCACGACCGAACTTCGTGACCTTTTGCTCAATCCCGACAAATTCAAAGCCGAGGTGATCGCCACTTGGGATAAGCGCGTTGCGGGACGTGTGGTTGCTGGTGAGAAGCACGTCCTTGTCGGCGCGCTGAAGGCGTACGTGGAAACATACGACTTCACGAGCTTCTGTTACGCGACCATCGACGACATCCTGGATGGTCACCGTAAGACGGCATACTGGGCTTCTCGCTTCGGCGGCACGCTGCCGCCGGCGCCCGACGGGCACACGCCTGCTGCGATCGCACCCGGTGAGACCGTCTATGTTGGCAAATTGCTCGAGGTCTACTCAGAGCAGGCTGGCGTGGCCATGACGAGCGCAGCGGATCTGGACGCACACGACCAGTGGAAAGACGATCTGCAAAAGCAGCGTGTCCGCTTTTATGACGCTGAAGCGTTCATGGCGCACTATCGCGATCAGACCGAGCCCGGCACGATCGAAGATTTTGCCGAACAAATCCACGATGCAATCGAACCAGCCGTCGCGACCGAGACAGGCGCATTCTCGAGGCTGACAGCAGCGCTCACCTCGGCTGCTCAGACTGCTCCAGCAAGCGTTCTTGCGCCCCGTGCGAAGGTGCGCGTCAAGCAGGGCGTCTGCCATCAACTCGCGAACGACGACCGCGTCAGTTGGAAAACCTAAATGGCATCGGCAACCCGTAGATCGCTCCAGCCGCGCATCTTCAATACCGCGTTCGAAAGCGGCGTGCGGTCGCTCGTCCTGCTAACAGCCTGTTTTCCGATGCGCCTCGGCTTGCGCCGACTTGTCGTCCTCGACCATCTCGTCGTTCATACCGGGGACGTGAATGGACCAGAGAGTCTGCACCCTAAGGAGAGTTCCCGCTCTGCCGAGTTGCTGGTGCGGCGGGGCTTGGTCAGCGCCGGTCTGACGCTGATGAGCACGCGCGGACTTGTCACCCGACATGCTACTGCCGAAGGGTTCCGGTTCCAGGCGGGCGAAGAAGCGGGCTCCTTTGTCGATCTGTTGCGCAGCGATTACACCATGGCGTTGAAGGCACGTGCTGATTGGTTGGCGAAGGAGGTCGTCACGTTGTCTGACGATGAGATCAATGATCTGGTGCGCGACCGAGTGGATCAATGGGATGCGGAGTTTCAAGTCGACCAAGGCATAACTGGTTAGAAATGCAGCTTCGCTTTCTCTTGATCACCGGCCCCAACAGCCCGCCTGCGTCTGTGGACTTCGGACCTGGGCTGAACGTCATTTATGGCGGATCGAACACCGGTAAGTCGCACGTCTTGCGGCTGATTGATTTTGTCCTGGGTGCCAAGAACGCACCTGAACCAATCGTCGAACAGGCTGGGTATGACCTTGTCCATGTTGGCGTGGTGTTAGACGATGGCGCCGAGAGAACCTTGGTGCGCGCGCTGCAGGGCGGGAACATCAAGATTCTCGATGGACTGGTTCGGGCCCGCCCGACGCAGACTCAAGGCACCACGGTGTCGGCGCAGCACAGTGCACAGAATTCTTTGTCGCGAATGCTGCTGACGCAGGTCGGTGCGAAGGATGCGCGTATTCGCACGGATGCTTCCGGCAAGACGCGCGATCTCAGCTTTAGGGACCTTGAGCGTCATGCATTGATCAGCGAGACCAAAATTCAGGACGTTTCGTCTCCTGTGCTCTCCGGTCAATTTGTCACCAAGACCGCCGAGACCTCCGTGTTCAAGTACATGCTCACCGGTGTTGACGACTCCGCCCTAGACGTGGCGAAGCCAGATTCGGTGCAGCCCATGCGCCAAGCAGCGCAGCTTGAACTGCTCGACCGCCAGATCCGCGACACGGAACGCGAGATTGCCGAAGCCGACCAGGACCATGAAGAACTTCTCGAACTCGACAGTCAACTCGACGCCGAACTCAGCAGGCATTTCGTCGTGCAAGAGAGCGCAGAGGTCAGCTATCGCGAGCTGACCTCGAATCGGCTCGAGATGCGCAAAGAATATGAAGCCATCCAGGATCGGCTTGGTGAAATCGATACGCTGACAGCGCGTTTCGATCTTCTTGCCGAGCACTACAGGTCTGACGAAGCGCGCCTCGCCTCGATCGTCGAAGCCGGACAATTCTTTACCCTCGAAGATCCGGTGAACTGTCCAGTCTGTGGCGCGGCACCTGAGCATCACCGCCCCGAACAGGCATGCGACGGCGATGTAACGGAGATCACTGCCGCAGCGGAGGCCGAGATCACTCAGCTTAAAGAACGGGCAGTCGAACTGCAGGTTACCATTAATGGACTAAAGACAGAACGCGACGTGTTAGCGGCCAGAGCACGCGCACTTCTTCCCCGCCTAGAGGGGCTGCAGGCTGATATTCTTCGTGAGGTGCCAACGGTCCAGACGATCAGGTCTCAGACAAGTCAGGTAATCGCGAGGAAGCTCAGCATCCAGAAGAGCTTGGAGCTCGTTCGTCGTCGAGACGCATTAGTGACACAGCGGGTCGAGCTGGGCGTCAGTCCTGGCTACGACAGCAGCACCATCGTCGCGCAACAGCAGTTGGACGGCGCGACGCTCGATGCCTTCAGCCAAATGGTCGAAGCGGAGCTTCAGACATGGGATTTCCCTGATGCGAAACGCGTTTTCTTCGAGCTCCCGAAGATGGACATAGCCGTCGCCGGTAAATCGCGTGCGGCCAACGGCAAAGGCGTGCGCGCGCTGCTTCACGGCGCCTTTGACGTGGGGCTGATGAAGTTCTGCAAGGGCCGAGGCCTTGCCCATCCCGGATTTCTGATCCTGGACTCGCTGTTCATTACCTACAAGGATCCGTCAGACGACGGCGACAGCGCGATCGCCAGTACTCCGCTCAAGGATCGCGCCTTCCGCGCTTTCTCGACGCTCCCGAGTGACCTCCAACTCATCATCTTGGAAAATGTGGATGTACCCGACTGGCTCGCGGGACAGCCTCAGGTGACCCACTTTACGGGCAGCACGACGACCGGACGAGCCGGCCTATTTCCGAAATGAGGGTAGCGGCAATCTAATGACCGATAATGCAGCTGCGCCGCCCGGAAACGCCCTGTCTGCTGGCGGCCAAGATCTGCCCTTCAGGCAATGGGCAACTAAGCGCCCGGTGCGGCCACCCAGCTTGGTCGGCGGCGGCTCTAAAAGCCGCAATTCTCCGGATGGGAGGTGGAGTCGGCTACTTCGTACAACGCCGGCGTCGCCTAGTGTTGCGTCTCCAGCTTTGGTCCAGGGCTTAATGCGCTGTCACCGGCGTGGATCTGGCTCCCGAATCGCTCCGGGGGGGCACAACGATCTCGTCATAGGTCCGGGGTTGCCAAGTTGCCGTGGGCCGATCAAATTCCTGCCAGACGCCTTGTAGCTTGCTGAAAATCCGCTGCTCTGGAAAGTCTTGAACGACTAGTCCCCAGTCATATTCGATCTCGCCATCCTCCGCGCGTACGTAGACGCGGGACGCCGGGAAAAGAAATATTCCGAGAGGCACAGCATTAGCAACCAACCACTCATTGTGTCCTACTCGATCAACAATACTGGCTTCACAACTCTCTACTGTAGCCAATGACCCCAATGCCTCGCTCGATAACCGACCGTTGCTTCCTGCATCGAAATTGCAAACGCACTCGATCTGAGTAGTGGCACCTAGATCAACCAACACACCGACTGAGCCGAACGCCGCAGACTGTTCTCCCGGCCCAACCTGTGCAGGCCCGCGGTCCGCTGCCTTGATTGTCGAATAGCACATCTTCCATGTAGGATTTACTAGAGCGTCACGCAGATCCTGTGGATAGCCGATCTCATGCTTTGTCGCAGGCGTGTTGAAATGGACGAGGATCACCTCATGGGCCCGAAGCACATTTCGAACACCGTCGATTAAAGTCGAGTTCGTCACTGCGTGGTTGAAGCCGAAACGGTCGAGGCGCGTCAAGGACCCTGCCCGCTTGGGCGGATGCGAGAAAAACTCGCGTTCCATCATTCCGCGCCAACAGCGGCCTTCTGCTAACGGCCAAAAACGGGCTAGCGCCTACCCGCGTTTCCGTTGCATTTGTGACCGTGAGTCTTGTCATAGAAGATCCCCCATTCCCTCGCCGGAGACCGGTTTTTCCCGCCCGCGCGCCAGCGCTTCTTGCGGGCCGCCGGGCTGGTTACGGCCACAAATGGGCTGCGCAGGTGTCGGTGTTCCACTCTGCGGACATGCATGGCTGGGCTCTTCGTTTCCCCCAGGAGCCTCTTATTCCCCCGCCCGCGCCAGCGCCATGTTACGCGCCGCCCGACCGATGACGTCGTCGGCCGTATCCCCCGCCATGATCGTCGCGACGCCGATCGAGGCCGAGACGGCGATCGTGCTGCCGCCGAGATCGAGCGGGGTGCCGGCGATGCAGCAGGCCAGCCGCTCGGCGGTCTCGATCGCGCTATTGTGGTCGAGATGGTCGAGGATCAGCCCGAATTCGTCGTCGCCAATGCGGGCGAGCAGGTCGGTCGAGCGGATCAGGCGCAAGAGCGTGTTGGCGGCGTGGATCAGCGCCGCATCGGCCGCGAAGCGCCCGTGGCGGCGGTTGATCCCGGCGAGATCGTCGAGGCCGATGCAGAGCATCGCCGCCGGAGTGCCATGGCGCTCGGCGACGCCGACGACCCGCCCCAGCTCGCGCAGAAAGCGGCGGCGGTTGGCGAGCGGCGTGACCGTGTCGCGATCGCTGTGCTCCTCGAGCTCGTCGATCCGCCCGCGCATCTCGGCGAGCGAGGCGCGCAGCAACGCATTCTCGTCGCTGAGGCGCCCATCGCTGAGACGCCCATCGCTGAGATGTCCGTCACTAAGATGGCCCGACCCGAGATCGGTAAAATCGGAGGGGTGGCTGCCGCCCTGGTCCACTTTGTACGATCTCCGTTGTGCACCATCACCCTAGTCCGACGCGGTTAACAGATCGCAAAGCGCGCGCGTGTGGCCGGGGCGCGGCCGGCGATCCGCCCCTCGCGCCTCGCCGCGCCGCGTTTCGTGAAGGATGCCCCTCCACCGCTACGCGGTCATGATCCGTTGCACAGTGCCCCGCACTGGGCAGCCAAGCCGGGGGCTTGGCGGCCGGACCATCCCCCGAAAAACCGGGAGAGGAATAAGGTCAGAACAATTCCTCCCCTGCATTTGCAGGGGAGGGGAACCACCCGCAGGGTGGTGGAGGGGCGCCCGCGAAAGCCCGCAATTGCTTCACCGGCAAGGCGCCGATAAGAGGTGCTGCTTCGCCGGGCAGGACGAGTGGGAATGGCAGACGAAGCGCCTCTAGTCGGGATCATCATGGGCAGCCAGTCCGACTGGGAGACGATGCAGCCGGCTGCGGCATTGCTCGCGACGCTCGGCGTCGCGCACGAAACCAAGGTCATTTCCGCGCATCGCACGCCCGAGCGGCTCTACGCCTACGCCAAGAGCGCGGCCGGGCGCGGGCTGAAGGTGATCATCGCCGGCGCCGGCGGCGCCGCGCACCTGCCGGGGATGACCGCCGCGATGACGCGCCTGCCGGTGCTCGGCGTGCCGGTCGAATCGAAGGCGCTGTCGGGGATGGATAGCCTGCTCTCGATCGTCCAGATGCCGGCCGGAATCCCGGTCGGCACCTTGGCGATCGGCAAGGCCGGCGCGACCAACGCCGCCTTGCTCGCCGCGGCGATGCTGGCGACCAGCGACGAGGCGCTGGCGGCGCGGGTCGACGCATGGCGCGAAAGCCAGACAGGCAGCGTGTCCGAAACCCCCGAATGACGATGCTTCCAGGTTCCACGATCGGGCCGGGATCCACGATCGGCCCAGGTTCCACGATCGGAATTGTCGGCGGCGGCCAGCTCGGGCGGATGCTCGCGATGGCGGCCGCGCAGCTCGGCTACAAATGCCACATCTACGCGCCCGACGAAGCCCCGCCCGCCGGCGAGGTCGCCGCCCGTTGCACGCGCGGCAGCTTCGACGACGAGGCGGCGCTCGCCCGCTTCGGCGCCAGCGTCGACGTCGCGACCTACGAATTCGAGAATATCGCCGCCGGGCCGCTGGCGGCGCTTGCCGCCGAGGCGCCCCTGTTCCCGCCGCGCCAGGCGCTCGAGGTCGCGCAGGACCGGCTGACCGAGAAAAGCTTCGTCGCCGGTCTCGGCGGCCGGACCGCGCCGTTCGCCGCGGTCGACGACGAGGCGGGCCTGGTGCGGGCGCTCGAGACGATCGGCGCCCCGGCGATCCTCAAGACGCGGCGCTTCGGCTATGACGGCAAGGGCCAGGTGCGGATCGCCGACGCCGCCGCCGCCGGGCAGGCGTGGCAGGCGATCAAGGGCCGCCCCTCAATCCTCGAAGGCTTCGTCCGCTTCGAGGCGGAATTCTCGGTCCTGCTCTGCCGCTCCGCCGCGGGCGAGATCGTGACCTGGCCCTCGCCCGAGAATGTCCACGAGGACGGCATATTGCGGCGCTCGATCGTGCCCGCCTCGCGCGCGATCGCCGCCCAAGCCCCCGCCGCCGAGGCGCTCAGCCGCCGGATCGCCGAAGCGCTCGACTATGTCGGGGTGCTCGCGCTCGAATTTTTCGCGACCGCGGACGGGCCGGTGTTCAACGAGATGGCGCCGCGGGTCCACAACAGCGGCCATTGGACGATCGAGGGGGCGGCGACCTCGC
>NZ_JAKFCG010000047.1:0-23921 GCF_036677245.1 Sphingomonas sp. | reverse complement strand
GGATTGCCCCACTCCGGCCACTCGCCCGGTGTCAGCGGCAGGCTTTCGTCGAGCATCGTGTTGAGCACGTCGACGAATGGCACGTCCGCCACCATCGCGCCCCACAGCTCGGGATTGCTGTTGACCACCGCGCCCATCAATTCGCCGCCGGCCGATCCGCCGCGGATCGCGATCCTCCCCGGGGCGCCGAAGCCGGCGGCGACCAGCCCTTGGGCGGCATCGACGAAATCGTTGAAGCTGTTGGTGCGCTTGTCGAGCTTGCCGTCGAGGTACCAGCCGTAGCCGAGATCGTCGCCGCCCCGGATGTGCGCGATCGCGAACGCATAGCCGCGGTCGAGCAGGCTGAAACGCGCGGTCGAGAAGCTCGGCGGTATCGCCAGGCCGTAGGCGCCATAGCCGTAGAGGAACAATCTGCCGCTGCCGTCCTTCGGGAAATCGCGGCGATAGACGATCGAGACCGGCACCTGCCGGCCGTCGCGCGCCGGCAGCATCAGCCGCTCGCTGGCATAGAGGGTGGGATCATAGCCCGACGGGATCTCGGCGACCTTCAGCGTCTCGAGCCGGTCCTCGGCCGGATGATAATCATAGACGGTGGTCGGTGTGACCATCGAGGAATAGCCGAGGCGATAAGCGGCGGGCGCATATTCGTGGTTGGTGCCGAACCAGGCGCTGTAGCTCGGCTCCGCGAACGGAATGCGCCGCTCCGCGCCGTCGTAGCTGCGCAGCACCAGCTGGTCCAAGCCATCGACCCGCTGGGTGAGCGCGAGAAAATCGCGGAAGGCCCGGACGCCGCGTAGATAGATCCTGTCGGAGCCGGCGATCACCTCGGTCCATTCCCCAGGCCTGGCCGGATCGGCTTCGACGAGGCGGAAGTTGATATGTTCGTCGTTGGCGACGATCCACAGGCGGCCGTGGCTGGCGTCCGCCTCATATTGGATCAGCGGCCGGCGAGGAGCGATCAGCACCGGCTCGCGCTGCGGATCGCCGGCGGGAACGAAGCGCAGCTCGCTGCTGCTGTTGTCGCCGGTGGCGATGAAGATCAGGCTGCGGTCCTGCGAGCGCGAGACGCTGACCGTAAAGCCTTTGTCCTCGGTCTCCTCATAGAGGGTGATGTCGTTCGCCGGGTCGCTGCCGAGCCGGTGCAGCCGGG
Source organism: Sphingomonas sp. (assembly GCF_036677245.1). Lineage (GTDB taxonomy): Bacteria > Pseudomonadota > Alphaproteobacteria > Sphingomonadales > Sphingomonadaceae > Allosphingosinicella. The sequence goes on along the minus strand of NZ_JAKFCG010000047.1, from coordinate 22,771 downwards.
CGCGATAGCTGCGCCAATGCTCGTTGACCTCGGTGAAGACGATCGCGTCGCTGCCGCTCGTCCAGACGATGTTGCCGATGCCGACCTCGGTCACCAGCTCGAGATCCTTGCCCGAGGCGAGATCGCGGATGCGCAGCTTGAATCGTTCCGAGCCGTCGTCGTCGATCAGGCTCGCCGCGAGCCGCCCGTCGGGGCTGACCTGCAGCGCCTCGAGGTTGAAATAGTCCAGACCGGCGGCCTCGGCGACCTCGTCGAAGATGAGCTGATCGGCGCCGGCGTCCAGGGGGCCTTCGGCCGGGGCTAGGACCGGCCGGCGATACCAGCGGCGATATTGCGCGCCGGGTTCGAACGCCCACCAATAGACGAAATCGCCGTCCTTGGCCGGCACGCTCGCATCGTCGTCCTTGATGCGGCCCTTCATCTCCTCGAACAATGTCTCGACGAGCGGCTGGTGGGGCTTCATCGCGCTTTCGAAATAGGCGTTCTCGGCCTTGAGGTAGGCCAGCACGTCGGCATCGCCGACCTCCGGGTAAGCGGGATCGCGCAGCCAGTGATAAGGATCGTCGATGCGCGTGCCGTGATGCTCGATGCTGCGGGGGCGGGGCTCGGCGCGCGGTGCGGGAGGAAGCGGGCTCATGGTCTCTTTCGATGATGGCGGTCGTGGTCTATCGACCCCACATAGGGTGCAGTGGGAAATTTGCCCGAGGATAATCGAATGTCGAGCTACGAAGATCGTCTCACCGCCCTACGCGAGCAGCTGAAGCGCGACCGCCTCGATGGTTTCGTCGTGCCGCTGACCGACGAGCATATGAGCGAATATGTCGGCAGCTACGCCCAGCGCCTTGCCTGGCTGACCGGTTTTCAGGGATCGGCGGGCTCGGCGGTCGTGCTCCCCGAGGAAGCCGCGATCTTCACCGACGGCCGCTATACGCTGCAGGTGCGCGCGCAGGTCGACGGCCGCCACTGGAGCTTCCAGTCGGTGCCCGAGACGAGCATCGCCGATTGGCTCCAGGCGCACGCGCCGCAAGGCGGCCGCATCGGCTATGATCCGTGGCTGCACACCAGGGACTGGGTCGATCGGGCGCGCACCGCGCTCGCCGAAAAAGGCGCCGAACTGGTTCCTGTCGAGCGCAACCCGGTCGACGCCGTCTGGGAGGACCGGCCGGAGCCTTCGCCCGCCCGGCTGGTCGTCCACCCGGATGTCTATGCCGGCAAATCCTCCGCCGCCAAGCGCCAGGAAATGGCGGACTGGCTGAAGGCGCAGAAGGCCGACGCGGCGGTGCTGTCGGCGCTCGATTCGATCGCCTGGACGTTCAACGTGCGCGGCAAGGATGTCGAGCATACGCCGGTCGCGCTCGCCTTTGCGCTGGTGCATCAGGACGGCACCGCCGATCTGTTCGTCGCCGGCGAGAAATTGGGCGACGAGGTCCGCCAGCATCTCGGCAATGGCGTGCGCATCCACGAGCGCAGCGATTTCGAGCCTTATCTCAGGACGCTCGGCGGGCGCCGCATCGTCGTCGATCCGGAGCGTGCGGTGGCGGCGATCTTCGCGGCGCTCGATGGCGCCGGCGCGACGATCGTCACCAAGCGGGATCCGGCGGTGCTCCCCAAGGCGACCAAGAACGAAGCGGAGATCGCCGGCCACAAGGCCGCGCAGGCGCGCGACGGCGCGGCGGTGGCGCGTTTCCTGCACTGGCTGTCGGTCGAGGCGCCGCGCGGGGGACTCGACGAGATGAAGGCCTCGGACAAGCTCGAGCAGTTCCGCCGCGAGGGCGGCGATCTGCGCGACCTGAGCTTCCCGACGATCTCGGGCTCGGGTGCGAATGGCGCGATCGTCCATTATCGGGCGAGCGAGGAGACCAACCGGCCGATCGCGCCCGACAGCCTCTATCTGGTCGACAGCGGCGGCCAATATCCCGACGGCACCACCGACATCACCCGCACGGTCGCGATCGGCACGCCGAGCGCCGAGATGCGCGATCGCTTCACACGCGTGCTCAAGGGCCACATCGCGCTTGCCCGCGCGATCTTCCCGAGCGGCACGCGCGGCAGCCAGCTCGACGTGCTGGCGCGGCAATATCTGTGGCGTGCGGGGGTCGATTATGCCCATGGCACCGGCCACGGCGTCGGTTCCTATCTCGCGGTGCACGAGGGGCCGCAGCGGATCGCGACGTTCGGCGGCGGCGACGAGGCGCTGCGCGCGGGGATGATCATCTCGAACGAGCCCGGTTATTACAAGACCGGCGAATATGGCATCCGGATCGAGAATCTGGTGCTGGTGATCGCGCTCGATCTCCCCGGCGCCGAAAAGCCGATGCTCGGCTTCGAGACGCTCACTTATGCGCCGATCGACCGGACTTTGATCGATCTGGCGCTGCTGACCGACGAGGAACGCGGCTGGATCGACGATTATCACGCGCGCGTGAAGACGCTGATCGGGCCCCAGCTCGACGGCGAAGCCAAGGCGTGGCTCGAAGCGGCTTGCGCGCCGCTCGAGGCGCGATGAGGCGGCTGCTGGCGATCGTCGCGGTCGCGGCGCTGGCCTTGCTGCCCGGAAGCTCCGCGCGACGGCGTTGAACAGGGCTTGGCCGGCTAGAGCAATTCGTCGTCCGGACCGTCCGGCTCATCCTCGCGCTTCGGTCGAGGGGGCGTCTCTTCGCCCCGCGGCTGCGCCTTGCGGCGGCGAAGGTTGTCGCGCAACGCATCGGCCAGCCGCTTCGCCCGTTCGTCAGCCTTGGTCATGACCGGCGGATAGACATCGACGCGCCGGACCTGCAAGCCGCCTTGACAATCACGCCGCCGATTCCCCATAGCGCCGCGTCCCCGCACGCCCACATCGGCGGCAGAGGCGACGCTGCCGTAGCTCAGTGGTAGAGCGCATCCTTGGTAAGGCTGAGGTCGTGAGTTCAATCCTCACCGGCAGCACCATCGCTTCTTGTTGATATGACTCTGCTGTCGGCGGAGGCAATCGTTGCGAGGGCTTCCAGATAGTTGGATGCGTGGCTCACCCGCGCGCTGTCACGGCCGAGCCCTGCGCGATTGAGCACTTCCATCGGCTGTGCCTGAACGCCGGAAAGGATGACCTCGCAGCCAGAACCGTGCGCCTCATGCACGAACTCCTCCAGCGCTGTCGCCCCACTCGCATCCAGATAGGGAACCAGGCGCATTCGCAGCACGATGATCCTGGGCGGCTGGCCCATGCCGCGAAGGGTGCTGAGCAGCTCGCCTGCGACGCCGAAGAAGAACGGGCCGAGGATTTGGAAGACCTCGACACCGTCCGGTAAAGCTTCGCGTTGGTGAACATCCTCGGCGTCGGGATCCTGTTCATTCAGCATGGCACGACCGTTCACAACGCCGCCCGACTCGCTCATCTTGGCCATGAACATGAGCGACGCAAGGGTGACACCCACGCTGATCGCGACGGTGAGGTCCACGAAGACGGTGAGGCCGAAGGTAATCAGAAGAACCGCACGCTCGCTCATCGGCATCTTCAGGAGCGCGAAGAACCTCTTTGCCTCGCTCATGCCCCAGGCGACAACGAAGAGAATGGCAGCCAGTGCAGCCATTGGCACGTAACTCATCACATCGGTTGCAACCAGCATGAACAACAGGATGAAAACCGCGTGCATCATGCCTGCGACGGGGGAGCGGCCGCCGCTCTTCACATTGGTCGCGGTGCGGGCGATTGCTCCCGTGGCCGGCAGACCGCCGAACATGGCGCTTGCGACATTGGCTATGCCCTGGCCGATCAGCTCCTGGTTCGATCGGTGGCGAAAGCCCGTCATGCCGTCTGCAACGACGCAGGAGAGCAGGGCCTCGATTCCGGCGAGGAACGCGATCGTGAAAGCGGCGGGAAGCACCTCCTGGGCTTTCGCGAGGGAGAAGGCCGGGATGGTAGGCGCCGGGAGCCCGGTAGGCATGTCGGGAAAGCGAGAGCCGATCGTCTCGACCGGAAGCTTCAGCAGCGCCACGGCCGCTGCCGCGAAGACGACGGCGAAAAGGTAAGCCGGCAGCCGCGGACTGATGCGGCGGGTCGCAAGAATGACCAGCAGGGATGCTAGACCCACACCGGCGGTCTGCGGACTGACAGTGGCGATCGCGCCGAAATAGGCGTCCCACTTCTCGATGAACTCCGCAGGGACGGCAGGAATGGCTAGCCCGAGGAAATCCTTCACCTGGCTGGAGGCGATGATGACGGCAATCCCCGCCGTGAAACCGGTCACGACCGGGTGCGGGATGAACTTGATGATCTGTCCGAACCTCACCAGCCCGGCGACGATCAGGATGGCGCCTGCCATCAAAGTCGCGAGAACGAGACCGTCATAGCCATGGATCGCGATGACATTGAAGACGACAACCACGAACGCCCCGGTGGGGCCGCCTATCTGAACCCTCGAGCCTCCGAGGGCGGAGATAATCAAGCCCGCAACGACAGCGGTGATCAGCCCCTTGTCCGGCGATGCGCCGCTGGCGATCGCAAGCGCCATCGCGAGAGGAAGGGCAACGATCGCCACCGTGAGCCCCGCGATCGCGTCGGCTCGGAAGTCCGCTGAAGCATAACCACCTCGCAGCACGGTCCAGAGCTTCGGAACGAAGGCATGCGGCATCGCGGGGGAATTCAGCGGACTATCCTCTCGATTGAATCTGGCGTCGGAGGCGAGCCTAGAGCGCCGCTCGTTCCGTCACGGCGGGCTTCGAAGCGACGGTACCCTTCACGGCCGCTTCCTTGAGCCGGACGCCGCGCCCGGATCCGGTGCTGGGACTCCGTTCGCCGATAAGCTCGACCCCCGCGTTGTCGAGAGCCTCGATCACTTTCATCAGAGTGTCGATGATCCCTCGAACCTGCCCATCCGAGGCTTCCATTCGCTGGATGGTCGGGAGCGACAGGCCGGCAAGTTCAGCCAGCTGGCGCTGGTCGATGCCAAGCAGGGCGCGAGCGGCTCGGACCTGGGCGGAAGTGATCATGTTTACCTCTCAATCTAAGATGTATGAAACATCATTAGTCCGCTGCTGCGCATCTTCAAGTGGTAGATGGACTGCCCCGCTGCGCACGATCAGTGGGAGGCCAGCCGCTTTCGCGAGGATGTCTGGCGGGCTTTCAGATCGCGCAGGAGATACCCGATCTTTGCGGTCTCCTCCTCGGAATCCCGGATCACCTCGTCAAGCAAGGCGACTTCACTCGCCACGCCAGCTGCCTCGGCCACCGCATTGTGCTTCTCGACCAATGCCGCTCGGGCCAGATCCCCGCGCCCCAGGGACAGCGCGACTTCCGCTTTTTGCCTCCAGTTCTCCTCCCGGAACTTGGCCTCCGCCATACGGCGGCGCCACTCGTGACGATCGGCAAGACGGCCCGAGGCCAGGCCTCGAATCTCGACGAGCGCTCCCTCGAGTTCGGCGATCATGAGTCGGGAGATCTTTGCCGGGTCGTCTGAGCTCTGCAGGATCGCTTTCACGCGACGGATCGTGAAGTCCTGATCATCGCGGAACAAACGGGTCAATGGCTCGGCCCTTCCTGCGCGGCGGGATTCCGGTACGGCCTCTGCACTGATTTGAGCGCTTCATATTCCGCTGCGGCCCTCTCCATTCGAGCGCGCTGGGCAAGCCATTCTGCCGCGAAAGCTCGTGCGCGCTCCGAGGCCGTCATGCTCCCGGCATCTGTGGGCGCTTCGCTATCTTCGCCGCCGCCGCTCGCCATAGGCTGCTTCTGCTCGACATGCTTCACTTCGGTGCTCCTTCGATGGGCACGAGCGAGGGCGATTTGCTGATCCATGGCATGGAATCGACCCCCTTGCCGTCCAGTCGCTCGCTGATGTTTTATACATCAAAATATACTTAGAAGCCAAATTAATGATGTGATATATAGCACTAATCATGCAAGTACGGCAAGAAGTGATTTTTTTGAAGCTGCCAGGAGGGAGCGCTGAGGACGGGATGCGCCATCACGAAGCGAGTGCTGTGCTCGGTCGCGGGGGACCAGGGTGGCTGAGATGATAACCATGGTCGACAGGCTTTTCCGTAGAAATGATTCCAATCCCACGGGAGCCGATGGCAATAGTCTCGATTGCTTGCAGCCCTCGTCGTTGGTGCCGGCGATCTGGAGGGGGATGAGGGGCCGCTGCCCTCGCTGCGCCTGCACCAGATTGTTCAACGGCTTCCTCAAGCCGGTAAGCAGGTGTGTGGCCTGCGGCGAGGATTGGAACGCGCGGTCCTCCGACGACTTCCCACCCTATATCGTGATCCTGATGCTGGGCCACGTCATAGCGCCGGGAATGATCAGCCTCGAAACCATGGCTCACCCGCCCTTGTGGGTCCATCTCGTCATCTGGCTGCCACTGGTGGCGTTCCTCGCCGCGGTGTTCATCCAGCCCGCCAAGGGTGGCGTAATGGCGCTGCAGTGGTGGGTTGCGCACGGTGCTCACGCAACCGGTGCGACACATGATCCGGAGGAGGCGTCCACCCCTTCCCCGGAGCCTAGCTCCTCGGAATTGAACGGATGCTGATCTTCTGGGTCATCATCGTGTCTCTCTTGATGATGGGACTATTCATCGTCGCCACCATCGCCGGCGGACAAGCTCACGATCGCCGCAACAGAGAAGAAGCAGGGAAGGATGCCGAAACACGTAAGTGAGCATTTTCGGTTGAGGCCGGTTCAAGACGAAACCAACTCGCCGCTCTACGTTCTTGCATTCCGGACGCTTCGCTGAGACGAGTTCCAGGCGAAAATTCCGTGAAAAGCTCAATCCGTCACCGCACGATCTTACCCTCGGACAGACTGCGGTCGTGAGTTCAATCCTCACCGGCAGTACCATTTCCCGCTGATCGCGACGGGGACATAGATCTCGGATGCATGGCGCGCGGTCAAATCGATGATTTCCCCGATCCAAGCTTCCGCCTCGTCATCTGCGGGCGAGTTTGAGCACGGCCGCATCAGCCTTTCGCCATCAGCTATGAGGCTGAGGAAGAACACTTTTACTCGCCACCAAGAAGCGAGACTTCGCTGGATGAACAAGCACGAAACAGTGGCTACGCAATCACCTCAGCATAGCATAGGTTTAACAAAATATAGAAGCAGGGGAGGCACAGAAAATGCGGAAATTGGGGGGAATCCATTTAGCGTGTTCGGTGGCTTGGCTGGCAATGTTCGCGTCGGCACCGGGATTTGCACAGACGACAACACAAGCGCCCGCGCCGGCGCCCGCAGGCGATCAAGCGGCAGCACAGCCGCCCGCGATGCAGGGCGACATCGTGGTGACCGCGCAGCGGCGATCGGAGCGCGTCCAGGACGTCGGCATCTCGATCGCGACCTATAGCGGCGACGACCTCAAGGATCAGGGTGTGACGTTGAGCACCGATGTCGCCAAATTCACCCCCGGCGTGACGGTGTCCGGAACATTGGGCGGACAAGGTCTTCAATTCTCGATCCGCGGCGTCACCCAGAGCGACTTCAACGATGCGATCGAGGCGCCGGTCGCGGTCTATATCGACGATGCCTATGTTTCCTCGCAACAGGGCCAGGGCATGGCGTTGTTCGACATCCAGCGGGTCGAAGCGCTGAAAGGGCCGCAGGGGACGTTGTTCGGCCGCAACGCAACCGGCGGCCTCGTCCACTTCGTCGTCAACCAGCCGGTGCTCGGCGAGACGAGCGGCTATGTCGACGCGACCTACGGGCGTTTCAACAAGACGGTGCTCGAGGGCGCGATCAACCTGCCGCTCGGGCAAGTCGTGGCGCTGCGCGCGTCGGGCTTCTGGACGCGCAACGATTCGATCTGGAACAACGTCTTCCCGGCCGGTCTTGCGCCGGGCGCGCCGATCAACCTCGGCCCTGTCGGCGTGTCGCCCGCGGGAGAGGACCTCGGCGACGAAGATACCGTGGCGGGCCGCCTGCAGCTGCTTTGGGAGCCCTCGGCCGCGTGGCGGGTGAGGCTGACCGGATCCGCCTTCCGGCAGAATCTGTCGGAATCTCCCTGGGGCCTCACCGCACAGATCCCGGTCCTCGATGCCCAGAACAGGGTCGTCAACGGCATCTATGCATCGCCGACCGAGACGCGCGCGGCGATCGACGCGAACGGCAACAACTTCTTCAATCCGGCGGTGCTGCCCTTCCAGGGCTTCATGTTCAGCCCCAACAATGATGGGCACCGCGTGCCGGGAGCCAATTTCTTCGGCTATGTCCCGGTCGATATCGACGACCGGCTGATGTCTAAGGATTTCGCCAAGAGCGACCTCAATCGCTTCCGCGCCTATAATGGCGCGCTTCACGTCGACGGCTCGCTGGGCGCGGTCGACCTCGCGTCGGTCACGTCCTATTTCAAATATAAGAAGCACTTCCTGCTCGACGGCGAAGCCTCGCCGTTCAACGCCTTCTTGTTCGGCACGAAATCCGACACCGACACCTTTTCGCAGGAGCTGCGGCTGAGCGGGAGCTCGGGGGGCTTCACCTGGGTGACGGGTGCTTATTATCTCAGCATCGAAGCCAATGTGGCACAGGGCCTGCTTGGGCCGCGCGGCTCGGCGCTGGCGCTGATCTTCGGCATGCCTCTGACCGGCGTCGATCCGCTGAGCGTGTTCGAGCTCAAGACCCAGTCCGCCTCGGTGTTCGGCCAGGTGTCGTGGGAGTTCGTCCCGCGATGGACGATCGTCGTCGGCGGGCGGCTGATCCGCGAGCATCAGGAGTATCAGTTCGATTCCTTCGCCTCGGCGAATATCGACGATTATTCGGTCGATATCGGGCCGCCCTTGTTCCCGATCCAGCCGTCGTTCACCGACAAGAGGACCGATTGGCTCTGGGCGGGAAAGGCGCAGCTCGAGTTCCGGCCGAATGACGGGCTGATGCTCTATGCCGGCGTCAATCGCGGCGTGAAGGGCGGCAGCTACAACGGCAAATTGTTCGACGGCACCCCGCCGCTCGCCCCGGAGAACATCCCGTACGAGCCGGAGGTGCTCCTCTCCTTCGAAGGCGGCTTCAAGCTGACCGGTTTCGGCGGGCGCTACACGCTCAACGGCACCGTCTATCATTATGACTATACCGATTATCAGTCGTTCGTGTTCGCCGACATCTCGGGGTTCGTGCGCAACCAGAAGGCGCGGACCACCGGCGCCGAGCTCGAAGCGAGCCTGCGGGTCGGCGACGGCCTCCGCCTGAGCGCATCAGGGGCGATCACCGATGCCGAGGTGAAGGATTTGGAGGTCGCGCCTGGTGTCCCGCGCGACACTCGCCCCACCTATACGCCCAAATATTCGGCTTCCGGGCGCGTCAGCTACACTGTCCCGGGCAGGATTGCCGGCGGCGAGCTGCAGTTCGGCGGGGTGATCACCTACCAATCGAACTTCTATCACAACGCGCGCAATTTCGACGGCGACCTGTTCCCGGAGCGCACGGTGGTCGATCTCAACACCAATTGGGAGATGGAGAGCGGGCTGCGCCTCGCCGCCTATCTGAAGAACGTCTTCGACAAGAGGTACAGGACCGTGGGTCTCGATCTCGCCACGGCCTGCGGCTGCAATCTCGAAGCCTATGGCGAACCGCGCACCTGGGGCGTCACCATCGGCTACCGCTTCTAACCTAGAGTCTGACTCAGCTGACCTGAATCGATTGGAGATACGCAAGGTAGTTGAGTTGTGATTCAACCTGGTGGCCAAAGTTGGAGGCCGGCAGGGATGGCGAGAGCTTGGCACTGCGCGGTCGCAAGCTGGTCGCCCGTGCTCCGTTCGGCAAATGGCGCACGTTCCCACGCTCGCTCCCGGCGGCGTGGTCATCGTGGCGTGTATGCGAGCATCGCATGGACCCCAGCTTTCGCTGGGGTGACGGGGTAGGGGGCTCAAGGCGGCCGGTGGGCAGGAAGTGCGGTTGGTGGCGAAGGTCCTGCCCAATCCCGTCCTGCCAGCGCAGGCTGGCATCCAAGCGATCCTTGGGAAAGTCGCCGTCTTCGCCCGGGCTTCGCCACTGGCCAATCTTGGCAGTCACAAGGGTGCGGCCGTCCACAGGGCGATCCGCTCGGCTGGAGCCAAGCTGCTGTTCCTGCCGCCCTACTCGGCGCGGACGTTAGAGCGCGTCGCCCGACGCGTCGTCCCTATTCGGCGGCTGCCGTTCGCATTTGAGGCGATAGTCGAGCTGGCGGCGGGTGAGGCCAAGCAGGCGCGCCGCTTCGCTGATGTTGCCCGAGGCGCGGCGCATCGCCTCTTCGACGAGCGCCGCCTCATGCCGCGCGAGGGTCAGGTCGCCCGCCTGAGCCGCCGTCGCGGCCCCGTCGCTGCCGAGCGGCCGGACCTGGCCGTGCGGATCGACGAACGCATCGCTGGCGGCATGCGGCGCGGGATTGACGAACAAGGCCTCGCGATCGATCCGGCTTCCCGGCTGGGCGAGCAGGACGCCACGCTCGAGCACATTCTCTAGCTCGCGGATGTTGCCGGGCCATTGATAGGCCATCAGCGCCTGCATCGCCCGATCGGACACGCCGTGGACGCTCTTGCCGTAGCGTGCCGACAGACGCTCGATCAGCGCATCGACGAACAAAGGGATGTCGTCGCTGCGCTCGCGCAGCGGCGGGATCTCGATCGGATAGGGATTGAGCCGGTAGAAGAGATCGGCGCGGAAGCGTTTCTCGGCGACCGCTGAAGCGAGATCGGCGTTGGTCGCTGCGATCAGCCGCACGTCGACCTTGCGGACCTTGTCGCCGCCGAGCCGCTCGATCTCGCCGGTCTGGAGCACGCGCAGCAACTTGACCTGCGCCGCCAGCGGCATGTCGCCGATCTCGTCGAGGAACAAGGTGCCGCCGTCGGCGCGCTCGAACCGCCCCGCGCGCGACTTGTGGGCGCCGGTGTAGGCGCCGGCCTCGGCGCCGAACAGCTCGCTCTCGATCAGCTCGGGCGGGATCGCGCCGCAGTTGATCGCGACGAAAGGCTCCGCCCGGCGCGGGCCATTCTCATGCAGCCAGCGCGCGAACACCTCCTTGCCGACCCCCGTCTCACCGGTCAGCAAAACGGTGATCGGGCTTGCCGCAGCCTGGCGGAGGAGATTGAACGCAGTGAGGAATTTGGGCGAGCGGCCGATCAATGATCCCGGCTCGAGGTCGCGCCGCAGGAAGGCGCGGAGCTGGCCGATTTCCTCCGCCATCTCGCGCAGCTGGCCGGCGATGTCGTCGGGCGCGAACGCGCGCACGTGCGGATCGTCCTCGGGCAAGGTGTCGGCGGTATCGGCGACGATGTGGCAATGGGGATCGCCCTTGCTCCGGCACATCGTCTCGCGGAACACGATCGCGCGCCCCATGAACGCGCTGGTATAGCCCGAGGCATAGCCGAGCTGGTTCCAGCAGGTGCAGCGCTCGCCGATGCCGAACGCCGCGATATGGGCTTCGGCCTCCCAGCTGTCGAGCCAGCGGAATTCGCCGTGGAAGGTGCCGCGATCGAGGTCGAGCTCGCTGACCACCGTCTCGACCTTGACGACGCCTTCGAGGCTGTGAAGCCGCGGCCCGAGCAGGAACATGTCCTCGATCGGCCCGTCGCCGACCAGCTTGCGCGCCAGCTCGGCATCCTGCGCGCCGCTATCGTAGCCCATGCGTATCAGCAAAGCGCTGGCGCGCTCGACGCCCAGCGATTTGATCAGCTCGGTGCGCAACGCGCCGAGCGAACGCGCGTGCAGCAGCAGCATGCGCTGCTCGTCGAGCCAGACGGCGCCGCTTTCGGCGTCGAAGCGCAGCCGCGACCACAGATCGACCCGTTCGGAAGGATCGGCGATCCTCACTCTTCCATCCACATCCTCTAACCCCAGCGCGACGCTTCGTCCGCTTCGCCCGATGTTTATACGCGTTTCGGGTCAGATGCGCTTGAAAAGCGGACTCCGCACCTGCTGGGCGTCGGCGGCCGAGAAGAATTTCTCGGTGTAGATGTCGCGTTCGAACAGCCGCCCCTGCATCAGGGTCGCGACGCACGGCTCGATCATCGCCGGAGGGCCGCACAGATAGGCCTTGAGGCCGCGGAAGTCGCCGGCGAAGGCCTCTTTTGCGGCTTCGTGGACATAGCCCCTGTAGCCGTCCCAATCGGAGTCCGCCGGCTCGTCCGACAACGCCGGAACGTAGCGGAAATTGGCATGCGCCGCGGCGAGCGCGACGAAGTTTCCGTGATAATAGAGCTCGTCGCGGCAGCGCGCGCCGTAGACCAGGGTGATCGGCAGCGTCTCCTCGCGCGCGAGCAGGTCTAGGATCATCGAGCGCGGGCTCGACAGCCCCGATCCGCCGGCGAGGAACAGCATCGGCACGCGCGCCGACTGCCGCACGAAGAAGCGGCCATAAGGGCCCGACAGCCGCAGCCGATCGCCGACCTTGAGATGCTCGTGGATCCAGGTCGTGCCGACACCGCCGGGCACGATGCGGACGTTGAGCTCGACCGTGTCGCCCGATGCGGGTGCATTGGCGAGCGAGAAAGCCCGGCTGATTGCCGCTTCGCCGCCGATCTCCAGATTGACATATTGGCCGGCCTGGAAATGCATCGGCCGGTCGGTTTGGATGTGGATGCCGCGGATCGTCGGCGTGAGCGCATCGATGCGCGTGACCACGCCTTCGAAATCCTCGACCTTTATCCCTTCCGCGTCGGGATCCTCCTCGGTCTCGGCCTCGATCACCGTATCGCTTTCGAGGCGGGCGCAGCAGGCGAGCGCCTTGCCCTCGTCGCGCTCGAAATCCATCAGCGCGAAGGTCGAGGCTTCGCCGTGGTCGACCTCGCCGTCGGTCACCTGGACCTTGCAGGTCGCGCACAGGCCGTGGCAGCAGGCGTGCGGTAGCCAGATGCCGGCGCGAAGGCAGGCGTCGAGGATCGTCTGTCCCTCCTCGACCTCGACCGTCGCTCCGACCGGGTCGATCGTCAGCGTGTAGCTCATCAGATGCCGGCGCCGCCGATCCCGGTGAGACCCGGGGTCGTGAACCGCAGTGCGTCCTTATGGACGATGCCATTGGCCGCGATCGTCGCATCGAGATCCGGAACGAACGGTTCGCCGTTCCTGGTCCAGGTCGCCTTGGTCCAGTCGATCAGCGGCCAATCCGGATGCTGGCCGAACGCCCCCGCGAGCGGGCCCGCGAGGAAGTGAGCGAACGGCAGGTCGGGCGGCAGCGGCCAGGCGTAAGGCGAGGCGAACATCAAATGCCCGTCCCATCCGGCGTAGACCACGCGCGCGCCGTGGAACTGCTGCTCGGCGTCGGCGGGCTCGAATTCGTAAGCGCGGACGGCACGGACGGTCATCCTTGTCCTCCATTGTCTGCGATGTTGGTGCTGGCGAGGCCGCGCCAGAGCGCGAAATTGCCTTCATCGTCGGATCCGACATGCGCGCCGTTGTCGCGGCCATGGTCGATCCGCCAGAATGCCAGCGCTGCGGCGGCCGGGTCGAAGCCCTTCGCCGTCGGATCGGTGCCGGGCGCGAACGCATTGCCCTTGAACAGCTCATGGCCGATGATCACCGCCTGGATATATTTCTCCGGCTCGTCGTCGAAGATCGTTTGGCAATGGTCCGAGCAGAAATGATATTGCTCGTCCTTATAATGGCTGTGGCGCTGCGCGAGCGTCAGCGGGTCGCCCGGCTCGGTGAAGAACATCGGGATCTGGCAGACCTGGCATTGCATCGGCACGCCGGTCGCCTCGAACGGCGTGCCCTCGGCCTCGAGCTTCGCCCAATATTCGAAGCGCGGCCGATAGTATAAATCGAACGTGTCGGGATATTTGGCGGACAGCCAGTCCATGTCCTCGGCCGAGGGCAGCCAGGTGTGGAAATTGTTGGTGGCGCGGCCCTGGTAGAATTGGCACCAGGCCATGTGCGAGAGGTGATCGCGCTCCTTGCGGACCTGCTCGACGCACGGCGGCATGGTGATGCCGTAGCGGGCGAGGTCGCGGAACAAAGCGCCGCAATTCTCCTCGAAATAGATCTCCCACGCCTCGGCCCAGCTCATCACCCTTTTGGGCAGCATATAATCCTGCATCATTGCGACGAGGGTGAGCAGGCGCACGCCGCGCCACGTCCATTTGTCGAGCCATTTCTGGACGATGGGCACGTTCGCCGGATCCTGCTCGAGCACGAAGCGGACGACCTCGAGCCCGAGCGTCATGTGCCGTGCCTCGTCGGACTGGGCGGAAAAGCCGAAGGTCATCGCGCCCATGTCGCCATTATAGGCCGCGCCCGAGATGAACGGCACGAAGACGAGGTTGGTCAGGACATATTCGAACGCGAAGCCGATCGCGATGATGAACTCGAACGGCCCCGCGGTGGCGGCATCCTCGAAAAAGCTCTTCGGAACCTGGAGATAGGGCAGGTGATCATAATGGTGCCGGAATTCCGACATGCCGCTGTAATAGCGGTTGTAGTTGCTGATCGCGTGGATCTGGGTCTGGGCATGTCGCAGCTCGTCGAGCGACTGCATCATGCAAGCGACCCTCGGGCCGACGCCGCGGAACTGGCGGCCGATATGGGCGAAGCCGCGGTGCGACATATATTCGATCGGCGCGAGGCCGTTGACGAACAGCTTGACGGTGTTGATGTAGCGCGCGTCGCTGACGCTCAGATGGCCGTTGCTCTGCGCGAAGGCATCGACGATCGCATAGAGCTTGCGCTCCTTTTCGGCCTGATATTTCCAATAGCTGTCCATCGTCAGGCGGAACGGATCTTCCCACGCCTCCCAATCGTGGATCTTGATCCCCTCGAAGCTGTCCATCGGGAAGACGTCGTCGATCGCCTGGTAGCTCGGCTCCCAGCCCAATCCGCGCGTCATCAGCGTGTAGCGCTCCTTGAGCCCCAGCTTCTTCTTCGAAACCGCGATATCCATCGTCTTGTATCCTTTCGGTCGTCTCGTGCCGGCGGGCTCAGCGATCCCAGCTGATGGTCAGGCTGTCGTCGGTCTCGTCGACATGACCCGACAGCGAGATCATGTTGACGTGCAGCTCCTGCAGATCGAACTCGCGGCCCATCAGCTCCTCGACCGTCTCGCGGTGGACGCGCAACGTGCCCTTGGCGTGGATCCGCACCATTCCGGGCTGCTCGTCGAGCTTGGCATCCGGATTGTCGGCGATGATCGCCGAGACGATGTTGCGGGTCTCGTCATTGGCCTGAAGCACCAGGAACACGGTCGATTCCGCGCCGCTCATGGCTGCGCCGCTCATGCCGACGCCTCCGCCTTGGGCGCGAGCTTGGCAATGCGCCGGTCGAGCTGCTCGACCAGTTCCTCGAGCGCGGCCGGCGCGCGGCCGGCGAGCGCCAATTCGGCAAGCGGCAACAGGGCAGGGACGACCCGCGCTTTCCATTTGTCGGTCCAGCCGAGGATCAGCGCCTTGTTCGCCTCGCTCTCGGCAGCGGCGACCTTGACCTGCGCGTCGACCCATTTCGCAGTCTCTGCCGCCCATTCGCCCTGGAATTGCGTCAGCAGCGCCACGGCCGCGCCATCGGTCGAGGCCAAGGCATCGTCGATGATCGTTCCGTAGACGAGCGGGTAGAGCAGGCCATCGAGCACCAAAGCCTGCGCGACGAAGACCTCGAACCAGTCCTTCTCGACGAACAGATCCTCGATCACGCGGCGCAGCGACTGCCAGCGCGGCGCCTCCATCCAGGCGGCTTTGGCGGCATCGAGCGCCTCGGGGTCGCCGAGCAGCAGCCCCGCGCGGGTGATGAACTGGGCGACGCCGAGCTGGTCCATTGCGGCGAAAAGCGCAGGCTGGGTGATGCCGGCACCGAAGCCGTAGGCGGCGACGAAATCATGGTTCATGCTCGCGCCCCAGGCAACGTGGCGGAGCGGCAGCAGCAGGTCGAGCGCCAGTTGGCGGACCGGATCGGGAAGATATTCGGCGAGGCGCCGGCTCTCGACGAAGTCGAACGCGCTTTCGACCGCTTCCTGCTGCCGGGCGCGGGTCATGACGTAGCTGCCGTAATAATATTGGCGCGGGTCCTTGAACGCATACCAGTCGGCCATCGCGATCGCGGTGCGCCTTGTGTCGAAATAGTCGTGGTCGGGATCCCAGAGCGGCCGGTAATGCTGATTGGCCATCGTCTGGAGGTCCAATGTGCCCTCCTGATAGCGGGAGGCCGGCTTGTCCCCCCCGATCCGCCGCGCGACATGGGCGTAGGTCTGGCGCAGCGGTTTGATCGCGACGGTACGAAGATCCATTTGCATGAGTCTATTCTCCCTGTCCGGCGAGGACGCGGCTGAGGCGGGCGCTGAAATCTCCGTCGAGCACCGGCTGACCGGTGAGATCGACGACGGCGTTGGTGCGGCAGAAATCGTCGAATGCAGCCTCCGGCATGATCAGCTCGACGAAGACTTCGGGGGTGCCGATCGCGAAATCGAATTCGACGAGGCCATTGTCGCGGCGGCGCCTGACGCGGACGAACTTGGCGTGGAGCAATTCGCTCGCTTCGCTTCGGGATCGCCCCATATTCTGCTCCTCTCGCGCGCTCGCGGCGGTTCGACCGCTCGCCGGCACTGTCTGTGGAGCAATGTTCGTGCCAAGCGGGAAAGCGCGGTTTTGCGCCCTCGTCAGGGGTTGGCGCGTGACAAAATTGTCAAATGCCGCGGCGGCCTCGACATTTTTGTAAGGTCCCTGGCAACTCCGCACGCCCGACCATGCCGATCGGTGCGAAGCGCCGCGCGCCCTCAAGCCACCGGCGGCAGCCGGTCAAGGAACTTGTCGATCGTGATCGGATAGTCGCGCACGCGTACGCCCGCCGCATTGTAGATGGCGTTGGCGACCGCCGCGCTCACGCCGCAGATGCCGAGTTCGCCCACGCCTTTGGCTTTCATCGGCGATGACAGAGGGTCGGTCTCGTCGAGGAAGATCACATCCTGGTGCGGGATGTCGGCATGGACCGGCACCTCATAGCCGGCGAGATCATGATTGACGAAGAAGCCGAAGCGTTTGTCGACAGCGCATTCCTCCATGATCGCCGCGCCCACGCCCATCGTCATCGCGCCGATCATCTGGCTTCGCGCCGACTTGGGATTGAGGATCCGCCCGGCGGCGCACACCGCGAGCATGCGGCGGACGCGGATCTCGCCGGTATAGGCATCGACCGCCGCCTCGACGAAATGGGCGCCGAACGTCGACAGCTGGTGCTTTTTGGCGAGGTCGCCGAACTCGATACTGTCCTCGACGACGATTTCGCTGTCCCGCGCCGCCTCGGCAAGCGCGAAGCTGCGAGCACCGTCGCGGACGCGGCCCTCGTCGAATATTGCGGCAGCAGGGTCCAGGGTGAGCCGCTGCGCGACCGCCTCACGCAGCTTGACGCATGCCGCATAGACACCGGAGGTGGAGCTGTTTGCACCGAACTGGCCGCCCGAGCCCGATGAGACCGGGAAGGTCGAATCGCCGAGCCGAACCACGACCTTCTCGAGCGGCACCCCCATCATCTCGGCGGCGGTCTGGGCGATGATCGTGTAGCTGCCGGTGCCGATGTCGGTCATGTCGGTCTCGACGGTCACTGTGCCGGCGCCATCGAGCCGGACACGCGCGCCCGACCTGATCACCGGATTGTTGCGAAACGCGGAGGCGACGCCGATCCCGACGAGCCAGCGCCCGTCGCGGACCTGGGCGGGGCGCGGGTTGCGCCGCTGCCAACCGAAACGGTCGGCGCCGATGCGCAGACACTCGACGAGCTGCCGCTGCGAGAAGCGCCGGTTGGGATCCCTCGGATCGACCTGCGTGTCGTTGATGATGCGGAACTCGACCGGGTCCATGCCGAGCTTCTCGGCCATCTCGTCCATAGCCACCTCGAGCGCCATCATGCCGGGCACTTCGCCCGGCGCGCGCATCGCATTGCCCTCGGGCAGGTCCAACACGGCGAGCCGCATCGCGATCAGGCGGTTCGCGCCCGCGTAGAGCAGCCTCGTCTGCGCGACCGCCGTTTCCGGCCTGCCGCCGGGCAGATTGCCCGACCAGCTTTCGTGCGCGATGGCAGTGAGCTTTCCGTCACGTGCGGCGCCGAGCCGGATGCGCTGGATCGTCGCCGGGCGATGGACGGTGTTGTTCATGATCTGCGGGCGGGCCAGCGCGACCTTGACCGGCCGCCCCGCCGCGCGAGCGCCGAGCGCGGCCAGCACGGCGTCGCTCCGGACCCGCAGCTTCGCGCCGAACCCGCCGCCGATATAGGGCGAGATGATCCGGATCTTCTCCTGCGGGATCAGCAAAGTGTCACTAAGGTCCCGCCTGGCCCAATTGATCATCTGGTTCGACGTCCAGAGCGTGAGCGCATCGCCTTCCCACGCGGCGATCGTCGCATAGGGCTCCATCATCGCGTGGCTCTGGTCGGGCGTGCTGTAGCGCGCGTCGATCGTCACCGGCGCAGCCGCGAACGCGGTCTCGAAATTCCCGACCCGCTCCTCCGCCGGCGCGGCGCTGCCTTCGCCGCTGCTGCCGCCGACCAAAGGGGCGGTCGCGAGCTGGTCGGCGAGGACGAAGCGGCCCTTGTCGCGAACGTAATCGATGCGGATCAGCTTGGCTGCGGCGCGCGCCTGCTCGAACGTCTCGGCGACGACCAATGCCACCGCCTGGTCATAATGCTCGATCTCGGGGCCGGCGAGCTGCGTGGCATTGTGGTTTTTCGACTTGCCGAGCTTGCCGGCATTGGCCGCAGTGACGATCGCCAGCACGCCCGGCGCGGCCCTCGCGTCGACGACATCGATGCGTGCGATCCGGCCCTTCGCGATCGCCGATCCGACGACATGCCCATAGGCCTGATTGGCCACGACGTCGTGACGCTCATAGGCATAGGGTGCGGTGCCGGTGGTCTTGAGCGGGCCCTCGATCCGGTCGGTGGCTTTGCCGACGACCTTGAGGCGGTCGATCGGATTGGTGCCGGCGGGCGTATCAAATTTCATCGATCAGGCCCTCGCTTCGGCCAGGACCGCGGCGAGCGTACGCTCGACCAGCGGAAGCTTGAACGCATTGTCGGGGGTGGGCCGCGCGCCGGCAAGCAGCCGCGCTGCGACCGGTTTCACCCCGCGCGGCATTTCCGCTTCGGCCGCTTCGACCCGCCACGGCTTGTGCGCGACGCCGCCGACCGCGACTCTTGCTGCGCCGTTTCGCTGCACGACAGCCGCGACCGACACCAAGGCGAAGGCGTAGGAGGCGCGGTCGCGCACCTTACGGTAAATTTGCGTGCCGCCGATCGGCCGAGGCAATGTCACCGACGTGATCAGCTCGCCAGGCTCGAGCGCGGTCTCGATATGCGGAGTGGTGCCGGGCAGCCGGTGAAATTCGGCGATCGGGATCGCGCGGGTCGCGCCGTCGGCCTTGACCGTCTCCACCGTGGCGTCGAGCGCGCGCATCGCAACCGCCATGTCGCTGGGGTGGGTGGCGATGCAGGCGTCGCTGACGCCGATCACGCCGAGCTGGCGGCTGAAGCCGCCGATCGCCGCGCAGCCGCTTCCCGGCTCGCGTTTGTTGCAGGGCTGGTTGGTGTCGTAGAAATAAGGGCAGCGCGTGCGCTGGAGGAGGTTGCCCGCGGTGGTCGCCTTGTTGCGCAGCTGGCCGCTCGCGCCCGCAAGCAAGGCGCGGGACAACACGCCATAATCGCGTCGCACGCGCTGGTTGGCGGCAAGATCGGTGTTGCGCACCAGGGCGCCGACGCGCAGCCCGCCGTCGGAGGTGCGTTCGATCTTGTCGAGGCCGAGGGTGTTGACGTCGACGAGATGCAGCGGCGCTTCGATCTGGAGCTTCATCAGATCGAGCAGATTGGTGCCGCCGGCGATGAATTTCGCGCCCGGGGTGCGCGCGACGGCCGCCGCCGCCTGGGCCGGCGAGCTGGCGCGCTCGTAAGTGAAGGGCTTCATGCGCGCGCCCCCGCCACTTTCGTCGCGGCTATCTCACTCATGGCATCGATGATGTTGGAATAAGCGCCGCAGCGGCAGATGTTGCCGCTCATCCGCTCGCGCATCTCGGCCTCGCTCACCCGCGGTTTGCTGGTCAGATCGGCGGTGACGTGGCTTGGGATATTCGCCTTGATCTCCTCGAGCACGGCGACGGCCGAGCAGATCTGCCCGGGCGTGCAATAGCCGCACTGATAGCCGTCATGCTTGATGAATGCGGCTTGCATCGGGTGCAGATTGTCGGGCGTGCCGAGCCCCTCGACGGTGGTGATGCGATCCCCCTCGTGCATCACCGCGAGCGTCAGGCACGAGTTGATCCGGCGTCCGTCGACGATGACGGTGCAGGCGCCGCACTGGCCCTGGTCGCATCCTTTCTTGGTCCCGGTGAGGTGGAGATGCTCGCGCAGAGCATCGAGCAAGCTGGTGCGCGTATCGAGCTCGAGCCGGTGCTGCTTGCCATTCACCTCGAACGAGACATTTGCCATCGCCGGCATCGCTGCGGGCCCCGGTTGCGCACGCGTGACCTGCGCGTCCGCCTGGGGAACGGCGGTTACCGCCACCGACGCCGCGCTTCCGAGAAGAAGGCCGCGCCGGGTTACCTTGAGGTGGTCGGTGTCCTCCATCGAGCGCTCCGATATTGTGTTCCTGTCCAGCGATAACTGGTGCGCCGCTGCTTGTCATCGCCTTGTGTCGGCACTTCCGCGATGTGGGTGCTGCGCTGGCGGAGGTGAGGCGAAGGCTGCTTCAGCACGAGCGCCGCTCGTGTCGCGGGAAGAGGCCGATACGCGGCTCAGGCCGGCGAGAGCTCGCGCGGTGTCTCGAGATGCAGGTAGCGAGCATTGAAGTCGCCAAGCTCGCGCAGGCGGTGCCAATCGAGGACCTTGAGCGAGCGGGTCGACAGGCTGATCAGCCCGTCGCGTCGCAGCGCCTGGAGCACACGGTTGGTGTGAACCGAGGTGAGCCCGGTCGCATCGGCCAATTGCTCTTGGGTGAGCGGCAGGATGAAACTCTGGTCCTGCGCGAGGCCGGCGGCGCCGAGCCGCACCGCAATCTCGCACAGCAGATGGGCGATGCGGGTCACCGAATCGCGCCGGCCGACATTGACGACCCATTCGCGGAAGATCGACGAATCGATCATCGTGTCGTGCCACATCGCCCTGCCGACCGCGGGCCTGGCCGCGGCGAGCGCGAGCAGCGCCGCCTGGGGAACGAACGCCACTGTGGCGCGGCTCAACGTCTGGACATTATGGTCGGCGGTGCCGAGCAGGCAGTTCTGCAGGTCGACGAACTCGCCGCTAACGTGCAGCGACAGGATCTGCCGCGCGCCTGCCCGGACCAGCTTGTGACGATAAGCGAAGCCCGACAGAAGCAGGCAGCAATTGTTCGAAGCCTCGCCCTCGCGCACGACATAGCTGTCGCGCTCGAGCAGCCGCTCGCTGTGCGGCAGGCTCCGAATGGCGGCGCAGTCGGCATCGTCCAGCTGAAATCGTTGCGTCCACCGCTCGACCAGCGGCGCGAAAACATGCTCTTCCGACAAGACGATCTTTCAAGGAAATTGGAGCGCGACCCGAGGATGGGTGCCCTTAATTGACGCGATTCCCGCCGAATTTCCTCGATGTAGGTTAAATCGCCTCAATAACTACGGCCGATCCGCGCGGTCGCCGGCGAACAGTGCCCTTCGCCGGCGATGCGCCGGCGATTGACGAGGATGGCGATCCGCCGCAGGAGCGGGGCGATGCGTTTCTTCTCCGACAATGCGGCTGCCGTCTGTCCCGAGGTGATGCACGCTCTCGCCCAAGCCAATCGGGTCGACACCGCTTACGACGGCGATCAGCTCAGCGCCGCGCTCGACGCCGCATTTTCGACTTTGTTCGAGACCGAGGTCGAAGCGCTCTGGGTGTCGACCGGCACGGCCGCGAACGCGCTCGCGCTTGCGGCCTTGTGCCCGCCCTATGGCAGCATTGTCTGCCACGGCGGCGCGCACATCCAGAACGACGAATGCGGCGCGCCCGAATTCTACACCCATGGCGCGAAGCTCCTGCTCTGCGAAGGGCGCGGCGCGAAGGTGACTCCGCAGACGGTGCAGGACCTGCTCGCGACCGTGCGCGACGACGTCCATCAGGCCCAGCCGGCCGCGCTGTCGATCACCAACGCGACCGAATATGGCCTGGTCTATACGCCCCGCGAGGTGGCGGCGCTCGGGGAATTGTGCCGCAGCCGTGGGCTCGGGCTTCACATGGACGGTGCCCGTTTCGCCAATGCGGTGGCGCGGCTCGGCTGCTCGCCCGCCGATCTCACCTGGCGCGCCGGGGTCGACGCACTGAGCTTCGGCTTCGTCAAGAACGGCGGCATGTCGGCCGAGGCTTTGATCTTCTTCGATCGCAGCCATGCCGCGGCGACCCGCTTCCGCCGCAAGCGCGCCGGCCATCTCCTGTCGAAGGGCCGTTTTCTCGCTGCGCAATTGCTTGCGCTGCTCAACGACGGCGTCTGGCTGCGCAACGCCAAGGCGGCCAATGACGCGGCGGCGCGGATCGCGGCGGCGGCCGGCGAGCGGCTGATCCACCCGGTCGAGGCCAACGAGATCTTTCTCCGGCTGTCGGCCGGGGAGGCGCGCACGTTGCGCGCCAAAGGTTTCGACTTTTACGATTGGGGTCCGGGCGAGGCGCGGCTGGTCACGAGCTGGGACCAGGACAAGGCCGACGTGGACGCGTTGGCGGCGGCGATCGGCACGCTGTGAGCCCAGAGCAATCCTATCTCCAGCCGCGGATCCTCGTCCCGTTCGTGGTGATGACCCTGATCTGGGGTTCGACCTGGCTGGTCATCACCGGCCAGCTCGGCAGCGTGCCCGCGGTCTGGTCGATCAGCTATCGCTTCGCGATCGGGGCGGCGGCGATGTTCGCTTATGCCGCGCTCACCGGCATGCCGACCGCGATCGGGCGCCA
>NZ_JAKFCG010000046.1:0-11565 GCF_036677245.1 Sphingomonas sp. | reverse complement strand
CTCGACTGTAGCGGGTGGTTCGGGCATTCTTATGAATGTTCATCCGACTCTCCTGGGTCCTGAAGCTTCGCAACCTCAGTCTCCTCGGTTCGGGTCGGATGAACAACCTACTGAAAGCTCACAGCTAGACCTTGATCGTTCAGGCTGAATCAGCCTGAAAGGTGGATCAGGCTCTGGCGACTGCCGCCGTCGCGCTCAGCACGAAGCCGGGAAAGCCGTTCGGCAGCTGGCTGGCAATGTTGCGCTCATAGACTTCGTAGGGGCCGAAATCGCACAGGCCGGTGCGCGGCTTGCCGGGGATATTGGCGCCCATGTACCAGCTGGCCGCCTGCGGAAACAACGTGGCGTTGATGAAGTCGGTGCAGTAGCCGACCCATTCCTCCTCGGTCTTTTCGGTGGCGTCGATGCGGGTCAGCCCCTTTTTCTGCATGTGGTCGATCCACTCGCCGGCCCAGTTCGCCTGGTCTTCGGCCAGCAGGATCGGGAGATAGAGCGGGCATGGGCTGCCGGGGCCATCGAGGATGAACATGTTCGGGAAGCCCGCGATCATGAACCCGTAGGCGGTTCGCGCGCCGTCCGCCCAATGCTCCTGCAAGGTGCGGCCGTTGGTGCCGCGCAGGTCCATCCGCGTCAGCGCGCCGGTCAGCGCGTCGAAGCCGGTCGCGAAGATCAGGCTGTCGAACTCGTGCTCGACCCCGCGCACCTGGACTCCTTTGGGCGTGATCTCGATGCCATGGCCGCGGACATCGACCAAGGTGACGTTGTCGCGATTGTAGGTCTCGTAATAATTGATGTCGGCGCACAGACGCTTGGCGAGGATCGGATAATCCTTGGGGACCAGCAATTCGGCGGTTTCAGGATCGTCCACCCGCGCGCGGATCTTGTCGCGGATATATTCGGCGAGGGTCTCGTTCGCTTCCTTGTCCCAGAAGATGTCCGGATAGATCAGGTAGAAGCCGAGGCCGCCCGATTCCCAGCGGTTATCATAGAGCGCCTTCCGCTCCTCGGGCGTCGATTCCATCGCCAATTTGGTCACGCGCGGCGTCGCCTCATAGTTGCAGGTCAGCATGCCGCCGGTCGAGATTTCGCGCTGCATGCGCCGCCATTCGGGGTAAATCGCCTTGACCTTCGCCTCATAATCCTTGGGCATCGGGCAGTTGCGCATCGGGATCGCATAAGGCGGCGTGCGCTGGAAAACGGTGAGATGGCCCGCCTGCTTCGCGATGATCGGGATGCTCTGCACCGCCGACGAGCCGGTGCCGATGATGCCGACCCGCTGGCCGGTGAAATCGACCCCTTCGTGCGGCCAGTAAGCAGTGTGGTAGGTGTTGCCTTCGAAGCTGTCCTGACCGGGAAAATCCGGCTTGTTCGGCGCCGAAAGGAAACCGGTCGCCATCACGCAATAACGCGCGCGGAAGCGGACGCCGGCGACGGTCTCGAGCCTCCATGTGTCGGTCGCATCGTCGAAATGCGCCGAAGCCACCCGCGAACCGAACAGGATCGAACGGCGCAGGTCGAAGCGATCGGCGACATGGTTGAGGTAGCGCAGCAATTCCGGCTGGCCGGCGTAGCGCTCCGACCATTCCCATTCCTGATCCAGCTCCGGCGAGAAGCTGTAGGAATAATCGACGCTCTCGATATCGACCCGCGCGCCGGGATAGCGGTTCCAATACCAGGTCCCCCCGACCCCCTCGCCGGCTTCGAGAAGGATCACCTTCAGTCCCTGTCCGCGCAAGCGATGGAGTGCATAAAGACCAGCAAAACCGGCGCCGACGACGATCACGTCATGCTCGGGAGCGGGATCGGATTGAGCAGATGCCGGTTCGCGCGCGACTGTGGTTGCCATTTGAGAATCTCTCCCACTCTATTTTCCGAGCATGTAAGGACAGTTTGCGCGTAAACCCAAGAGCAAATTTTACCGCACTGATGTCATCGTCTTGTATATCGGCAATGTCAGCCATAGGTGATTTCACGGCTTGCTTCTCGCTTCGCAGGGCACGAAACTTGCCCGCGATTGCCAATTCCTTTCCGCAGAAGAGCGAGATCGATGTCGTTTCTGAAGAAGCTGTTCGCCGGCCGCGGCCCGCTGGAAGTCCGCCTGCAGCCGAGCGGCGCGCATTTCGCCGTACCCTCCGGCGAGACGATCCTCGAACGCGCGCTCAAGGAGGGCCTTGCCTATCCGCATGACTGCACGGTCGGAACCTGCGGCTCGTGCCGCAGCCGCCTGCTCGAGGGGAAGGTCCAGGCGATCACGCCGTTCGGCTACACGTTGAGCCGCGAAGAGCTCGAAGCCGGCTACATTCTCGCCTGCCAGGCCCTGCCGCGCAGCGAGCTGCTACTCGAAGTCAGTCTGGAAGCGCCCGCTCTACCACCGGCCAGGAGCTTCGACGCACAGCTGATCGGCCTCGACGACCTCACCCATGACATCAAGCGCGCGACTTTCTCTCTGGACGCCCCGCTCGACTATCTCGCCGGACAATATCTCAACGTGTCGTGGCCTGGAGACAGCCGGAGCCGCTCCTATTCCTTGTGCCAGAAACCGGTGGAAGGCGGCCGTTCGCAAATCAGCACCTTCATCCGGCGCGTTCCGGGAGGAGGATTCACCGAACATCTCTTCGCCGGCGATCCGTTCGGCACTTCCTATCGCCTGGATGGACCGCACGGCAATTTTTGGCTCCGCGAAGCGGACGGGCCGATCCTGTGCGTCGCGGGCGGGAGCGGCCTTGCCCCGATCATCAGCCTGCTCGAGGACGCTGCGGCCCGCGGCCTCGCGCGGGATTGCATCCTGCTGTTCGGCGCGCGCACCGAGCGCGATCTTTACGCCAGCGAAGAGATCGCCGCGATCGCAGCCGCCTGGAAGGGCCGTTTCGAATATCGGCCGATCCTGTCGGAACAGTCGCTTGCCGGCGTCGCGCATGGGCTCGTGACCGATTCGATCGCGCCCACGCTGGACGAACTCGGCCGCAACGCCCATGCCTATATGTGCGGCCCGCCGGGGATGATCGACGCCGGAATCGCGGCGCTGACGAGCGAAGGGATTGCGCTGGAGCATATCCACTACGACAGATTCACCGATGCCAGCCACAAGGCGCCGGCATGACGAGGCGTATGGGACCGCGCCTGTGGACGGGCGCATGAGCGAATGGGTGGCAATCGTCCCGCTGAAGCCGCCTGGCGAGCGCAAGACGCGGCTCAGCGCGCATCTGGCGGCGGATGAGCGAGACCGGCTCGCCGAATTGCTCGCCGATCACGTCATGCGGATCTTGGCCGAGACGCCGCGCATCCGCACCCGGATTGTGCTAGCCGCCGAGCGGCCTTCGGTCCCGCACGATCGCTGGATCGCCGATCGCGGCCGCGGCCTCAACGCCGAACTGGCCGATGCCCGGCGATCGGCGAGGCCCGCCGCTTCGCTGGTGATTCACGCCGATCTGCCCGGGCTTTGCGTCGCGGATGTCGATGCGGTGATCGACCTGGCCGAGCAGCACGGATCCGCCGTGGCGCCGGACCGCCATTCGACGGGAACCAATGCTTTGGCCCTCGCCGACGATCGTCCGTTCGACTTCGCGTTCGGCGCCGACAGCTTCGCAAGGCATCGCGCCCGGCTTGGAGGCCAATGCGGCGTCGCCACACGGCCTGGGCTGGCGCTCGATCTCGACACCCAGGCAGACATGGAATTCGCGTTGGAGATCCTGCGCCGCGACGTTCGAGCGGGCTGCGGCAACGGGCGGTCCGCTCACAGCACGCGATAACCGCCGTCGACCGCGATCATCGCCCCGGTCACGAACGAGGCGGCGTCGGACAGCAGCCACTTCACCGCCTCGCCGACTTCGGGAGGCTGCCCGAAGCGGCCGATCGGATGATGCTCGAGCAGCTTGTCGAAAAAGGCCGAGAAATCCGGATGCTCGATCGCACGCTCAATCATCGGCGTGCGAATGATCCCGGGCAGCACCGCGTTCACCCGGACGCCGAGCGCGCCATATTCGAGCGCGGCGGCGCGCGTGAGGCCGATCACGCCGTGCTTGGCGGTGACATATTCGGCCGCGCGCGGGATCGCCACCTCGCCGAGCGCGGACGCCGTGTTGACGATCGATCCGCCGCCACCCGCGAGCATCGCGCGGACCTGATGCTTGATGCACAGGAACACGCCGGTCAGGTCGATGCGAAGCGCATGCTCCCACTGCTCGATGCTAAGTTCATGCAGCGGCAGAACGGCCTGCTCGACTCCGGCATTGTTGAACGCGCCGTCGAGCCGGCCATGGATGCTCAACGTCTCGTCGACCAGCGCAGCGACATCGGCTTCGCGCCCGATGTCCGCCTTGACGAAGCTTGCTTGCCCGCCACGCTCGCGGATCGCCGCCGCCGTCTCTTCGCCGCTGTCGGAGAGGTCGCTCACCACGACCCGCGCACCCGCATCAGCCAGCAGCAATGCAGTCGCACGGCCGATCCCTCCAGCGCCGCCGGTGACGATGATGACGCGATCGTTCAGCATGGCCGGCTCGCGCGCCTCGCCCTCATGGCCCAACCAGCAGCGATGCCGGCGTTGCGTTCGCCCCAGCATCAAACCTGGCCGATGGAGCCGGCCGGACCGCATTTTCGTCGCGGTAGAGCTCGTCGACCAACGCGGTACGACGCGCGAGCACCGCGCGCTGGTTGATATAGCCCTTCTCTGTGATCTCGTCGTGCTCGGGGCGCGGCGGATCGGCGAGGATCAGCAAATGGCCGATCCTGGTGCTCGATCCCATCTGCTTGTCGTTATGCGCGCACAGCAGGCTCGCGAGACGATCGCGCACCCGCCGCAACGCTGCCGGCCCGCCGTCAAACTCCAGGCCTTCGCCGGCCAGCAAGGCGCGGCAGGCGTCCTGGTTCGGGAAGACGAGCAGGCCAACCTTGGCGCGCCCTTCGCCCGCGACCACCGCGTCCGCGATCAGTCCCTCGCCGGCGGCGATGGCGGCAAGGCGCACCCCGGCGACATTGATCCAGGTGCCCGATCCCAGCTTGAAGTTTTCGGCGATCCGTCCGTCGAACAATATGCCGGCCGCCGGGTCGGCCGGGTCGACCATCCGGCCGGCGTCGCCGATCCGGTAAAAGCCCTCCTCGTCGAACGCTTCCGCGGTCGCCTCCGGCTGCTTCCAATATCCCGGCGTGACGTTCGGTCCGCGGACTCTAAGCTCGTGCCGGCCGTCGATCGGCACCATCTTGATCTCGGTACCGGGCAGCGGAACGCCGAGATTGGAGGCGTGCGGCGTCGGAAACGACAGCATCGTCGCTCCGGGCGCGGTTTCGGTCGATCCCCAGCCGCCGAAAATCGCCGGCAGCGCGCCGGTGGCATTTTTTGCGACCGCCTCGAGGCGCGCGCGCGTGACGTCCGGCAGCGGTGCGGCTTCGTTGAAAAGGAAATCGAGATCGTCGAAGAAATGCCGCGCGAAGCTCGTGTCCGATTCCAAGGTCGGCAGCAGCGCCTCGTAGCCCGCCGGCACGTTGAAGTAGATCGTCGGCGACCAGCGCCTGAGCGCCGCGACCGTCAGCTCGATCGCTCCAGGCGCGGGCTTGCCGGCATCGATGTGAAAGGTGCCGCCCAGGAAAAGGCAGATGTGCAGGCAGAAATTGCCGCCGAACGTATGGCTCCAGGGGAGCCAATCGACGATCACCGGCGGGCGGCGCTCGAGGAAGCTCCACAGCGCCGTCATCGCCTGGACGTTGGAGACCAGCATGCGTTGCGTGTTGATGACCGCCTTGGGCGTTCCGGTCGAGCCCGAGGTGAACAGCAGCTTCGCCACCGTATCGCCGCCGACACTCGCTGCCGCCGCGGTCACCGCCTCCTTGGGCGCGGGAGCCTGGTCCATCAGCCAGGCGAGGTCGGCGATCGGCATCAGCTTGACGCCGGCCGAGCCGATCGAGGCAAAAGCCTCCGTCACCCCAAGGACGTCGTCGGCGAGCACCAGCGCCGGATCGATCTGGCCGACGATCTTGGCGAGCTTGCCCCACGGTGCCGCGCGCGCGGAGGCATAAGCGGGGGATGCGACGGCGACGGGCAGACCGACGCTCATCGCGGCGAGCATGACCAGCGCATGATTGATGCCGTTGGCGGCGAGCAGCAGCAAAGGCCGCTCGGCCGTGATCGGCAGGCGCAGCAGCCGCGCCGCCAGATGGCGGCGGATCTGCTCCGCCTCGCCGTAGGTGAGCTCGCGAAGCTCGCCCCCCAGCTGCTCGGTCAGGAACAGGCGGTCGGGATGCGATGCGGCCCAGCGCGTCAGCAGGGCGGGTATCGTGCCGTTCAGCGGCGGCAGCTCGAGCGCGTTGCGCAGGAGGATCGAGCCGTCCGGACGCAATTCCTCACGAATGTCGGACACTATTGAGATCATGCTCTCGCACCCTCGCCTCGCCAGCGCCGCCATTATCACCCTGTGCGTATGACGGTCGCGAACCACATCAGACTAATGCATTGCGTGAAGATCGCCAGCCCTCGCCCCGGCGATGCTCGCCTCGGCTCTCGCAAGCAACGCCCGCGCATCCTCTCGCCGTCCGCGGCGTTGGGGGAGATCGGTTCAGCGCCGGTTAGGGCGCGTTCCGCCTAACCGGTGCGGTACCGCCCAATATTGTTGTGAGAATGTTCATGCGTTTGCTTACCCTCCTGCTCCTGACCAGCTCCTGGCCCGCTCTCGCCCAGGTCGCTCCTTCCCCCCCGGCTTCCCCCCAGCCGACCGCCGACGACGGCAGCGACCCCGAAGCGGACGAGGAGGAAGAGGAGGATATCGTCGTCACCGGCCGGCGAAACGTTGCCCCGCGCGGTTCGGTGATCGGCGATATCCAGCCCGAGATCACGCTCAGCGGACGCGATATCCGCGCTTACGGCGCGAGCAACATCGGCGAACTGCTCGAGGAGCTCGGCCCGCTGACCGGCAGCATCCAGGGGCGCGGCGGCGGCCAGCCGGTCGTGCTGCTCGGGGGGCGCCGCATCAGCAGCTTCCGCGAAATCCGCGACCTGCCGCCCGAAGCAGTGGCTCGGGTCGACATATTGCCCGAGGAAGTGGCGCTGAAATACGGCT
The DNA here is from genome assembly GCF_036677245.1 of Sphingomonas sp. Classification (GTDB taxonomy): domain Bacteria; phylum Pseudomonadota; class Alphaproteobacteria; order Sphingomonadales; family Sphingomonadaceae; genus Allosphingosinicella. The sequence continues at coordinate 4,519 of NZ_JAKFCG010000046.1, read as the reverse complement.
ACCGAGCCGATCAGAAAGTGGTGAACTTCGTGCTCCGCCGCCGCTTCGAGGCGGTCACCGGCGAGCTCGAGACGCGCCTCGCGACCGATGGCGGCCGCCAGCAGCATGAAGCCGACGTCAATTATCTGCGCCTCGGCGAAGGCAGCCGCCTCAGCGTCGATGCCGAATATGCGCGCGCCAACCCCTTGTTCGAGAATGAGCGCAACCTGGTCGATGCCGATCCCGACCGGACATTGCTGTCCGAGTCGGACAGCGCGAAGCTCAACGCGACCTACAACCGCACGATCTTCGGCAACGTCTCAGGAACGTTGAGCGCCGAGCTGGAGGGTCAGAACACACTCGCCTCGCTCGGCCGCGCCGACGATGGCTCGCAGCGGCTGCTGCGCGATTCCAAAAACCGCACCGGGAGCATCAATTATGCGCTGACCGGCGATCGCTCGGGTTGGCAATGGTCGCTCACCGGCGGCTACGTTCGCGACTGGTCGAAGACCGTGACCGACCGCGAGCGGACCTCCGGCATCGGCCAGGATCGCAGCAAATCGGTCGCCGAGACCGTGGAGAGCGAGGCCACCGCCAGCGGCCAGCTGTTCGACCTTCCGGCGGGCGCGGTCTCCGCCACCTTCAAGGCGGGCTTCAACCTGCGCGATCTCGAGAGCGAGTCGACTCGCGCCGACCTGTTCACCCGGACCGAGCTGTCCCGCGATCAGGGGAGCGGGCAGGTCAATCTCGATCTTCCCTTGTTCGACGACGACGGCCCGATCGGCAAGCTGACCGCCAACGCCAATGGCGCGGTCGACGAGCTTTCCGATTTCGGGACGCTCACCACCTTCGGCTACGGCTTCAACTGGCAGCCGATCGATGCAGTCCGCCTGATCGGCTCGGCGACGCACGAAGAAGGCGCGCCGACGATCCAGCAGCTCGGCAATCCGCTGCTGGTGACCCCGAATGTGCGCGTGCTCGACATCACGACCGGAAGGACGGTCGACATCACCCGGATCGAGGGCGGCAATCCCGCCCTGCTCGCGGACGAGCGGCGGGTGTTCAAGCTCGGCGCGACGGTCAGGCCGATCACCGACACCGACCTGACGTTGCGCGCCGATTTCACCGACACACGCATCGAAAACGTCATTACAGGCTTTCCGACCGCGACCCCGGAGATCGAGGCGGCCTTCCCCGAGCGCTTCGAGCGCGATGCCGCCGGGACATTGCTTCGGATCGACAGCCGGCCGGTCAATTTCGACCGCAGCAAGCAGCGCCAACTGCGCTGGGGCTTCAACTGGTCCGAGACACTCGAGGCACCGCCCCCGCGTGGGCCCGACGGCCAGCCGCTGACCGCCGAGCAGATCGAGGAACGCCGCGCGCAATGGCGCGAAGGCCGGCGCGGCGAGCGCGGCGGTGAAGGCGCCGGCGCCGGCAGCGGCGGCCGCCGAGAAGGAGGAGCCGGGTTCCGTGGCGGCGGCTCGGGGCGCGGCGGACCGGGGGGCGGCGGACCTGCGGGTTTCGGGGGCGGCGGGCGCCAGGGCCGAGTGACCTTGGCTTTGTTCCACACCTGGCGGCTGGAGGATACGATCCTGATCCGGCCGGGGGTCGCAGAGCTCGACCTGCTCTCCGGCTCCGCAACCGGCGGAAGCGGCGGCCAGTCGCGCCACCTGATCGAGGCGCAGGCCGGCTACAATCGCAACGGCCTTGGCGCACGGATCGACGTCGATTGGCAAAGTGCCACGCGGGTACGCGCCAACGGCGCGGACGGCGCGCCTTCGCCGCAGGATCTGCGGTTCGGCGCGCTCACCACGGTCAATCTCCGGCTGTTCGCCGATCTCGGCCAACAGCAGGGGCTGGTGCGCGCGATGCCCTTCTTCCGCGGCTCGCGCCTCACCTTGGCGGTCGACAATTTGTTCAACCAGCGCCTCGACGTGCGCGACGCGGCCGGCGTCACCCCGCTCGGCTACCAGCCCGACCTGCTCGATCCGCTCGGCCGTTCGATCCGTCTGAGCTTCCGCAAATTGTTCTACTGATCGTGTGCTCGCGTGATCGGGCGCGGCGCGGGCCTTATAGTGATTTCAAGTCAGGTGGAATCACCTGACCGACTCGGAAATCACGGAGAACAAAGAGAATCAGACTCAATCCCGGTTCGACCAAACCGGGATTGAGTCTAGAGCATCGTGCGCAAAAGTGGGAACCGGTTTTGCGCAGCAGATGATGCGGCAACAGACGATAAGAGCGGGATGCGTGATCCAGATATCGCGCATTCCGCTCTGCTCTCAATTGTTGCTGATGTTCGACCGCGATTTCTTGCCGCCCTTGGCGGCAGCCGAGGTGGCGGCGCAAAGACCGTCGGCGGCCGACAGCTGGATCGGCCGCCAGCCGTCGGGTGCGGCCGCGGTGCGTGCACCTTTGTTGGTCTTGACGTCGTAGGTCGGTTTCATCTGGCTGAGCTGGGGCGTTGCAGGGCCCCATTCCTTCACGAAGGTGACCGGCTTGTGCGTCCGCTTGCCGCTCGCTTGGCCGGTCGCGGCGTCGCGCGGCGAAATGATGTAATGCGCTTGCTTAAGCTCACCTCCGGCGCAGATCAGCTTGAGGATCGCATCGTCGGCTCGGCCGTCGCCGTCGAGATCGCCGGCCGCGACACGCAGATATTGCGGCGCGCCGGCAGCGGGTTCGGCGCCGACCTCGAGGATCGTGAGACTGTGCCAATCGTCGCTCGCCATCACCTTGCCTTCGCTTGGAGCGGCCATCGCAGTCAGCAGTACTAGAATGAGCATGTCGAACTCCTCTCTGCTTGAGCTCTCGTTGGCATGCGCCCGTTCCGGATGCTGCGCAACAAATGCATCGCGCGCGCCGTACAGGCAGGACGATCGAATGGTCCCGCGCGAGCGACAGCCCCCCTTTCCCCAACTCCACGCGGCGGTTACGGTCGCCGCCGCTCAACGGCCCTCCGCTCGTATCGAGACCGCAACCACCTTTTCCAATCGTCCCGGAGCTTTGCATGACCGACAGTCCGCGCCTTCGCCTTTTATCCACCGTCGACTTTCCGGCGCGCATCATGGCGCCGTTCGAGCAGGCGTTCGACGTCGTGCGCGGAACACCCCAGGAAGCCACGCAGGTCGCGCCCGACGTCGTGCTCTGCTCGGGCGGCGGGGTGCGGCTCCCGGCCGAGGTCATTGCCGCATTCCCCGACACGGTGAAGGCGATCGCGACCTATTCGGTCGGCTATGATCATGTCGACATCGAGGCCGCGCGTGCACGCGGCATCGCGGTCTTCAACACCCCAGGCGTGCTCGGCGATGCCGTCGCCGACGCCGCGATGCTGCTGATGCTCGGGGCCGCGCGCCGCGCGACCGAAGCAATCGCGATGATCCGCAACGGCGAGTGGAAGGGCTGGACGCCGGCGCAGCTCAACGGCGTCGAGCTCGCCGCCAAGACGCTCGGCATCCTGGGGATGGGCGACATCGGCAAGAAGGTCGCAAAGCGCGCCCGCGCGTTCGGGATGAATGTCGCCTACACCAACCGCCGCGAAGCCACCGGCGAGCCGGATGCGCGCTTCGTGCCTGATGCGTACGAGCTGATCGCGCAGAGCGACGTGCTGCTGCTCGCCTGGCCATCGACGCCGGAGACGCGCGGCTTCATCAACGCCGCCGCGCTGGAGCGCGCCAAGCCCTCGCTCATCCTGGTCAACGTCGGCCGCGGCGATCTCGTGGTCGACGACGATCTAATCGCGGCGCTGCAAGGCGGCCGCATCTTCGCCGCCGGGCTCGACGTGTTCAACAACGAGCCGAACCTCGACAAGCGCTATCTCGACCTCCCCAACGCCTTCCTCACCCCCCATGTCGGCAGCTCGACCTGGGAAGCGCGTCTGGCGATGGCGATGCTGCTGGTCGACGCGCTCGAGCAATGGCAGCAGGGCGGCGCTCCGGCCAACCGCCTGGTCTGATCTTCGGTCTGAGCTCGGGCAAGCTGCAGATGGAAGCGCAGCCTGCCCTATAGTTGTTTGATGCCGCATTGCTTCTTGCGAAAAGCCGGTACCCACCTTTTCGCTTTATGCTCTGGGCCTGTTCTCCGGCCGCGATCGAGGTTAGGATCCGATCAGGGAGAGCTGGCGATGCATATTCAGGATCTTGCCTCGAAGATCATCGACAAGCCGGGCGAGACGTTCAAGGTTCATCGCTCGCTCTACACCGATCCGGAGTTGTTCGAGCTCGAGATCAAGCACATCTGGGAAGCGACCTGGATCTACATCGGCCACGACAGCCAGATCCCGAACAACAATGATTATCTGACGACGGTGATCGGCCGCCAGCCGGTGATCATCAGCCGTGGCGGCGACGGCAAATTGCGCGGCTTCATCAACGCCTGCTCGCACAGGGGGGCGATGGTCTGCCGCAAGCCGCACGGCACGGGCAAGATCTGGTCCTGCCCCTATCATGGCTGGGTCTACAACAATGAGGGCAAGCTGCTCGACGTCAAGCAGGAGGCGGAAGGGGCCTATCCCGAACATTGGTCGAAGGACCAATATGGGCTG
>NZ_JAKFCG010000045.1:0-82015 GCF_036677245.1 Sphingomonas sp. | reverse complement strand
CTGCTCGGGTTCGTCGGCTGCATCGGCGGGAGGCAAAGCGCGCATTTCGGCGCGGCGCAGCACCGCGCGAATACGCGCGATCAGCAGCCGCTGCGAGAAGGGCTTGGCGATATAATCGTCGGCACCCATCGCTAGTCCGAGCGCCTCGTCGAGCTCGTCGTCCTTCGAGGTCAGAAAGATCACCGGAATGGCACTGCGCTCGCGCAGCCGGCGGAGCAACTCCATGCCGTCCATCCGCGGCATCTTGACGTCAAGAACGGCGAGGCCGGGAGGATTGTCGATCAGCGCCTTGAGCGCGGTTTCGCCATCCGAATAGACCCGCGTCGTGAAGCCTTCTGCCTGAAGCGCGATCGACACCGAGGTCAGGATGTTGCGATCGTCGTCGACGAGGGCGATCACTATCGACATGTCACTCGCTTCCCGTCATTCGCACGGCCCTTATCCAACCACTGCACCTGCGGCAACCAGCGGGAGGCCGGTGCCGGTCCAGAACCCAGGCAGGTGCAGGTCAGCCCGGCCCGGGCAGCGGCGAGCCAGGAGCGGCGAGCGGCTCGACCAGCAAGGCGGTGCCCTCCGCGCCGGTGACCCTGACCCGACTGCCGATCGCGGCGTCGGCGCCGCGCGCCGGCCACACCGTATCGCCGACCGCGACGCGGCCGCGGCCGTTCTCGATCGCGGCGACGACGACCAATGTCTCGCCGATCAGCCGCGTCGCGCGGTCGTTGAGCAACGGATCGCTGCTCTCGATCGGATTGGCGGCGTAGATGCGCCGCCCGAAGTAAACGGCGGCGAGCGACAATAGGCCGAACAAAGCGAATTGCGAGGCCGGACCAATCGGCAGGGCGAGCGCGACGACCCCGGTGACCGCGGCTGCCGCGGCAAGCCAGATCAGGAAGACGCCCGGGACGAGGATCTCGGCGATGCCCATCACCGCCGCTGCGATCAGCCACGCCCAGTGCGGCTCGATCCCGTTCATTGCTGCGGCCCTTCGGCCGAACCGCGGCGGCGTGGCGGAGGCGGCGGCGCGACAGGGCTATCCCTGCCGAACGCTTCACGCGCAAGCTCGCCGATCCCGCCGAGGGTGCCGATCAGCTGGGTCGCTTCGACCGGGAACAGGATCGTCTTGGCATTCGGCGACGTCGCGAACTGGCTGACCGCGTCGACATATTTCTGCGCGATGAAATAGTTGATCGCCTGGGTGTTGCCGCCGGCGATCGCCTCCGACACCATCTGGGTCGCCTTGGCCTCGGCTTCGGCGGCACGCTCGCGCGCCTCGGCGTCACGGAAGGCGGCTTCGCGGCGGCCTTCGGCCTCGAGGATCTGCGACTGCTTCTGCCCTTCGGCCTTGAGGATCTCGGACGCGCGGGCGCCTTCGGCCTCGAGGATCACCGCCCGTTTCTCGCGCTCGGCCTTCATCTGGCGGCCCATCGCATTGACGATGTCGGCCGGCGGGCGGATGTCCTTGACCTCGACCCGCGTGATCTTGACGCCCCACGCCTCGGTTGCCTGGTCGACGACGATCAGCAGCCGCGCGTTGATCTCGTCGCGCTTCGACAAGGTCTCGTCGAGATCCATCGAGCCCATCACCGTGCGCAAATTGGTGGTCGTGAGCTGCATGATCGCGAGATAGAGATCGGAGACCTCATAGGCCGCCTTGGCGGCGTCGAGCACCTGGAAGAAGACGACGCCGTCGACCGCGACCATGGCATTGTCCTTGGTGATGATCTCCTGGCCGGGGATGTCGAGCACCTGCTCCATCATGTTCACCTTGCGGCCGACGCGATAGAAAAAGGCGGGATAGAAATTGAGCCCCGGCCGCGCGACGGTGGTGAAGCGGCCGAAATGCTCGATCGTATAATGATAGCCCTGGCGGACCACCTTGAGGCTGGTCGCGAGGTAGATCATCACCAATGCGACCACGAATAGGATCGGTACGACCATCGCTTGCTTCCCCTCGCTCCCCTGACGATCAATATCATGTAGACAAGCGGGCGTGCTTCCAAGCAGAATCGGCGTTCATGACCGCCCCCGTTTCCTTGTCCCGCCTGCGGGCCTGCCGCTCCGCCCTCTTCCTGCCCGCCTCCAATCCGCGCGCGATCGCCAAGGCACGCACGCTCGCCGCCGACATGGTGATCCTCGACTGCGAGGATGCGGTGAAGGCCGAGGACAAGGGGGCTGCACGCCGCGCGGCCGTCGAGGCGGTGGCAGAGGGGTTCGGCGGACGCATCGCCGCGATCCGGATCAATCCGCCCGACCGGCATTGGCATGAAGAGGACATCGCTGCGGTGGCGGGAAGCGCTGCCGATTATGTCGTGCTGCCGAAGGCGGAGAGCATGGACGCGATCGAGCGGGTTGCCGGCGCGACCGGGAAGAAGGTGCTGGCGATGATCGAGACTCCTGCGGGCGTGCTCGCCGCAGCGTCGATCGCCTCGGTCAGCGCCGCGCTGATCGCCGGCACCAACGATCTTGCCGCCGAGCTTGGAATTCCTGCCGCCGCCGGTCGCTCCGGGCTTGCGCACAGCCTGCAGACGATCGTGCTCGCGGCGCGCGCAGGCGGCGCGGCGGTGTTCGACGGCGTCTACAACCAGCTCGAGGATCACGAGGGGCTGGCGGCGCAATGCCGCGAGGGACGCAGCTACGGTTTTGACGGCAAGACGTTGATCCACCCAGGGCAGATCGAGATCGCGAACCGCCTGTTCGGCCCGGATGAGGAAGAAGTGGCGGCGGCGCGCCGGCTGATCGCCGCGGCGAGCGGCGGTGCCGAACGTTTCGAGGGGCGGATGGTCGAGGCGATGCACGTGGCGCAGGCGGAGGCGCTGCTCGCCAAGGCGCGCGTTTAGCGGCGCGCCATCCTCAAGGGGCGGGGCCTAGCGCCAGCGCCTGCACGGCCGGGCTGCGGGGGTGGCGCCGGGCGCGTTGCCTACCTATAGAACGGCTCCGAATCCCGCAGCGAGAGAGACAATGGAAATCAGCCTGGGCCTCACTTTCGACGACGTGCTGCTCAAGCCCGCCGCGTCGAGCGTGCTCCCCAGCCAGGCCGATACGAGCTCGCGGGTCACCAAGACGATCAGCCTCAACATCCCGATGCTGTCCTCGGCGATGGACACGGTGACCGAAGCCGACATGGCGATCGTGATGGCCCAGATGGGCGGCCTTGGCGTGCTTCACCGCAACCTCAGCGTCGAGGAGCAGGCGGCCGCCGTCCGAGCAGTGAAGAGGTTCGAGAGCGGGATGGTGGTCAATCCGATCACCATGACGCCGACCGAGACCCTCGCCGACGCGCTGGCGCTGATGAAGAAGCACAGGATATCGGGGATCCCGGTCACCGAGCGTGACGGCAGGCTGGTCGGCATCCTCACCAACCGCGACGTGCGCTTCGCCGAAAACCCGCGCCAGCCGGTCGCCGAGCTGATGACCAGCGAGAATCTCGTCACGGTCGGGCCCGGCGTCAGCCAGGAGGAAGCGCGGCGCCACCTTCACCAGCGTCGCATCGAGAAACTGCTCGTGGTCGACGAAAACCACCGCTGCATCGGCCTGATCACCGTCAAGGACATCGAAAAGGCGGTCACCTATCCGAACGCGACCAAGGACAGCAGCGGCCGGCTTCGCGTCGCTGCCGCGACCACGGTCGGCGACAAGGGCTTCGAGCGGAGCCAGGCGCTGATCGACGCCGAATGCGACCTCATCGTGATCGACACCGCGCACGGCCACAACCGCGACGTCGCCGCGGCGGTGGAGCGGATCAAGAAAATCTCGAACGAGGTGCAGATCATCGCCGGAAACGTCGCGACCGGTGAAGCGACACGCGCGCTGATCGACGCCGGGGCGGACGGCGTCAAAGTCGGCATCGGGCCCGGTTCGATCTGCACGACGCGGGTCGTTGCCGGGGTCGGCGTGCCGCAGCTCACCGCGATCCTCGATGCCGCGGCGGAAGCGGCCAAGGACGATATCCCGGTGATCGCCGACGGCGGCCTTCGCACCAGCGGCGACATCGCCAAGGCGCTGGCCGCGGGCGCGTCGACTGTGATGGTCGGTTCGCTGCTCGCCGGTACGCAGGAAGCGCCCGGCGAGACCTTCCTCTATCAGGGCCGTGCTTTCAAAAGCTATCGCGGCATGGGCTCGGTCGGCGCGATGGCGCGCGGCTCGGCCGACCGTTATTTCCAGCAGGACATCCAGGATCAGCTCAAGCTCGTCCCCGAGGGCATTGAGGGCCAAGTGCCCTATAAGGGCCCGGCGAAGGACGTCATCCACCAGCTGGTCGGCGGCGTCAAAGCGGCGATGGGCTATACCGGCGCTGCGACGATCGGCGAGCTGCAGCGGCGCGCGCAATTCATCCGCATCACCAACGCCGGGCTGCGCGAAAGCCATGTCCATGACGTGTCGATCACGCGCGAGGCGCCCAATTATCCGACGCGCTGAAGCGCTTGCGATCGCTGGCTCATCCGGCGCGCGAGCCCGCCGATGACCCCTTCGGCGCGCCTGCAGGCGGCGATCGAGCTGGTCGAGGCGATCGCCACGGCCGCGCGCGAGGGCGGCGCCGCGGCCGACACGCTGATCCGAGATTATTTCAAGCAGCGCCGCTACGCCGGCTCGGGTGACCGGCGGGCGGTGCGCGATCTCGTCTATCGTGCGATCCGGCGCTCCGGCGAGCGGCCGCCATCCGGGCGGGCGGCATTGCTGGGGCTTGCCGAACAGGACGAGGATCTGCTCGCCCTGTTCGACGGCTCGCCGCACGGGCCCGCGCCGATCGCCGCGGGCGAAAGCGGCGCCGGGGCGGCCGTGGTGCCGGCCTGGCTGCTGCCGCGCCTCGATCCCTTGGTGAATACGGAGGAGGTGCCGAGCCTGCTCGATCGCGCGCCGCTCGACCTTCGGGTCAATCGCCTGAAGGGCGATCGCGAGGCGGCAGCGGCGCTTCTGCCCGAGGCCCGCCCGACTCCGCTTTCGCCGCTCGGCCTGCGCCTTCCCGAAGGCTCCCAGGTAGAGAATAAAGACGCCTGGCATTCGGGGCTCGTCGAGGTCCAGGACGAAGGCAGCCAGCTCGTCGCGCTCGCCTGCGGCGTCGCTCCGGGACAGGATGTGATCGATCTTTGCGCCGGGGCCGGGGGCAAGACGCTCGCGCTTGCCGCCGAAATGGGCAATCGCGGCCGGATCATCGCCAGCGATACCGATCGTGGCCGCCTGTCGCGGCTGGCGCCGCGGCTGGCACGTGCCGGCGTCACCAATGTCGAGCAGAGCCTGCTCAATCCGCGCGCGGAGCTTGATGCTCTGGCCGATTGGCGCGGCAAGGCGGACGCCGTGCTGGTCGACGCGCCATGCTCGGGAAGCGGCACCTGGCGCCGCAACCCTGAGACGCGTTGGCGGCTCGATCCGCAACGGCTCAGCCGGCTTGTCGAACTCCAGGCCTATCTTCTTGATGTCGCGGTGGAACTTGTGCGGCCCGGCGGCACTATCACTTATGCGGTTTGCTCGCTGCTCGTCGAGGAGGGAAGGGAGCAGGCGCTCGGCTTCGAAGCCCGCTGTTCATCGTTCGTATCGGAAGCTGCGGCTATCCCCGGCGGACGAAGCTGCGGGCCTGGCCGGCTGCTGACTCCGGGCCACGACGGCACGGACGGCTTTTTCGTCGCACGCTGGCGGGCGCCATGCTAAGCCTCGTGCCGACAGGATTATGGAGATATTGATGCGCCTTACGCCGATTGCCCTTTCCGCCGCGATCGTGCTGGCGACGATGGCCAGCGCCGGGCACGGGCAGCGTCCGGACGATCAGATTGATCCGCGCTCGCTCGCGCTGACCCAGCAGGGCGTGGCGCTGACCGCCGCGAGCCGCTTCAGCGAGGCCACCGACATGCTCGAAAGCGCGCTCGCGATCGATCCGCGCAACCGCTCGGCCTATGTCGCGCTCGGCCGGGTCGCCCAGGGCGAAAAGCTCCCCGGCAAGGCGATCAAATATTATTCGGAGGCGCTCGCGCTCGAGCCGAACGATCTCAGCGCGCTGACCGGCCAGGGCGAGGCGCTGGTCGAGCGCGGTGCGGTCGAGCGCGCGAAGCAGAATCTCGCCAAGATCAAGACCTTGTGCAAGACCTCCTGTGCGCAAGCAACGACCCTCGCTGCGATCATCGCCAAGGGCCCGCCGCCCCAGGTCGTGACCGCGCAAGCGCCGTCGGCCGCCACGGAGAAGAGCGAGAATTAGGCTCGGCGAGCGATCTTCTGGTCGGCCGCGACGCGCTGCGTTGCCGTTCGCGCCGCGCTTCCTGCCGGGCTTCACCCGATTGACTCAATCTTCGGGACTGTAGCAATCGTCCGATCTCCCGCGCTATGCAGGTCGGCCAGCTGGCGCCGTAGACCCGCGGCATCGAATGATTTCCCCGCACAGGCAGGAGATTAGCGCAATGTCCCTTCGTTTCGGCATTTACTGCGAGATGCAATCAGCCCCCGAAAAATCCCATCCCGAGCTGATCTGGGAGGTGTGCCGGCTGATGGAGCAGGCCGACGCGGCGGGCTATTCGGTGTTCAGCCTGATCGAGCACCATTGCTTCCCGAGCTTCGGCATTTCGGCAAATCCGCTCGCGATGTTCACCGCGGTGGCCCAGCGCACCAAACAGCTCCGGTTCCGGACATTGTGTCACACGCTGCCGCTTCACAACCCGATCGTTCTCGCCGGCCAGATCGGCGAGGCGGACATCCTCACCAACGGCCGGCTGGAGCTCGGTGTGGGCAGAGGCCACGGCTGGCTCTACCCGCCGCTCGGCATCTCGGTCGAGGAAAGCCAGAAACGCTACCGTGAGGCGCTCGAAATCCTCCATTTGGCCTTCACCCAGGATCGTTTCAGCTATCATGGCGAGTTCTGGGACGTGGAGGATGTCGGGGTGGTGCCCAAGCCGCTGCAGCGGCCCTACCCGAAGGTCTATATGACCGGCACGAGCGGCGCCGGCTTTGCCGAAGCCGCCGAGCGCGGCTGGGGCATCGTCTGCGGCGGGCCCGCGCCGTACGAAGTGTTCGAAGGCCCGATCAATATCTATCTCGATGCGTGCCGAAAGCATCAGACGACGCCGGATCTGGGTTACGTCCGTGCCGTGTTTCTCGCCGAAGACGAAGATACCGCGCATCGCGAGGCCCGCGACGCGATCCTCAATTTCTTCGAGTTCAACGTTCGCCCGCACGACACGATCAAGGACAATGACGCGCTCAAGCAGCGGCTCAACGCCAGCGGCTATGCCTTCTACGCGAGCAATGTGATGCAGGACCTGCGCAAGCTCAGCTACGACGATGTGATCGGGGCCGAACTGGCGTGGGTCGGCACGCCCAAGCAGATTGCCCGCAAGCTCGAGGATTTCCACGGTAAGGTCGGCTTCAACGAGTTCAACATCATGAGCCACTACGGCAATATTCCCGAATGGGCCGCGGCGCGGACGCAGCAGCTGTTCGCGCGCGAGGTGATGCCCGCCTTCGCCTGAGACCGCGCGGGAAGGCTTGGCAGGGGGATCAGGCCCCGGCCGCGTCGATCAGCCGGGCCACTGTGACGAATTCGTCGACGCCGAGCGTCTCCGCACGCCGTTCGGAGTCGATGCCCGCCGCTTCGACCGCGGCGAGCGCCGCCGGAAAGGTTTGGAGGCTCCGCCGCAGCATCTTGCGCCGCTGGCCGAACGCCGCCGCGGTCAACCGTTCCAGGGTCGCGGCCGAGACGCCGGCCGGTGCTTGCTGAGGCGTGATGTGAACAACGGCTGACATCACCTTGGGCGGAGGGACGAAGGCGGAGCGGTGCACCTTGAGCGCGAGCCGCGCCTGGCTGCGCCATTGCGCGAGCACCGACAGCCGTCCGTATGCCCCGCTGCCCGGCTGCGCGACGATCCGGTCGGCGACCTCGCGCTGGAACATCAAGGTCAGCGACTTCCACCATGGCGGCCAGCTTTCGCCGCCGAGCCAGCGGACGAGCAGCGCGGTCCCGACATTATAGGGGAGATTGGCGACGACATGGGCTTGCGTACCCAATGTCGTCGCTTCGTCGAGCGCGAGCGCGTCGCCGGGAATGATCCTGAGCTTGCCGTCGGCGCTCTCGCGCAGCTCGTCGAGCGCGGGTAGGCAGCGCCGGTCGCGCTCGACCGCAACGACATCGGCTCCGGCACCGAGCAGGGCGCGGGTCAGGCCGCCGGGGCCGGGGCCGACCTCATAGACACTCTCTCCGGCGAGCGGCCCCGGCACGCGCGCGATCCGTTCGAGCAACTGCGCGTCGAGCAGGAAATTCTGGCCGAGCGCTTTGGATGCGCTGAGCCCGTGCCGCGCAATCACCTCCCGCAGCGGCGGCAAGGATTTCATAGCGGGGGCTTCATAGGCGGGATTTCAGGTCCGGCGCCGTCACGCCTGGCCGATACGCTCGGCGCAGGCGGCCGCCGTGCGGATCGCAGCGATCATCGCGCCGGGATCGGCGATATTCTTGCCCGCGATCTCGAAGGCCGTGCCATGGTCGGGCGCGGTGCGCACGATCGGCAGCCCCAGGGTCATGTTGACGCCTTCGTCGAAGTGCAAAGTCTTGAGCGGCACCAGCGCCTGATCGTGATAGAGGCACAGCGCCGCATCATAGGTCGCGCGTTTTTTTGCGTGGAACATCGCGTCCGCCGCATGCGGCCCGCTGACGTCGAAGCCTTCCTCGCGCAGCCGCTCGATCGCGGGGATGACGATGTCGATCTCCTCGCGCCCGAGCGAGCCGGATTCGCCGGCGTGCGGGTTGAGGCCCGCGACCGCGAGGCGCGGCTCGGCGATCCCGAACTGGCGCTGCAGCCCTTTGACCGTGGTCCGCGCCTTGGCGACGATGCGCTCGATCGTCAGCGCGCCGGGGACGTCCTGGAACGGAATGTGGGTGGTGACGGGCACCGTCTTGAGCGTCGGGCCGACCAGCATCATGACAACCATCTCGGCCGAGATGCCGCAGCGCTCCGCAACGAACTCGGTCTGGCCGGGATGGGTGAAGCCGACCAAATAGAGCTGGGCCTTGGATACCGGGCCGGTGACCAGCGCGGACGCCGCGCCGGATCGGGTGAGGCCAAGCGCCAGCTCGAGTGCGTCGAAGGCGTTGCGCGCACCTTCGAGGTCGGGCGCGCCGGGCGTCACGGGATTGCCGTCGCCGAGCTGGAGCAGGGGCAGCGCATGGCCGAAGTTGGCCGCCGCCTCCGAAGGATCGGCGATCGACGCGATCGGGCCATCCCAGACGGCTTGGATGCCTTCGCGGCTGCCGACGACGAAAAACGGCAGGAGGTGGTGCGACTCCCGCATCGCCCAGGATTTGGCGACGATCTCCGGCCCGATCCCCGCCGGATCGCCCAAGGCGAGGGCCAGCGGGGCCGTCAACACGGCACCCGCTCAGCGATATTCGACAATCGCATCGCGGCGGAGATCGCGCAAATAGCGTCGAGCCCTGAGATTGATCCGTTCCTCTTCCAACTGTCTCTGGATCGCCTCGAACGAAGGGCCCGACGTCGTCTCGGGATCGTCGCGGCCGCACAGCACCAGGACGCGTACGCCGTCTTCGAACGATCCGAAAGGCTTAGTCGCCTGGCCGATGCTCATGTTGAGCAGCATTTCCTGCAGCGGCGGCGGCAAATCGCGCACGCGCGTCTGGTCGCTAGTGACGACTTCCGCGCCGATCTTCGCCGCGGCGGCATCGGCGGCGCCGCAACCGCCCATCGTGCTGGCGATGGCGCCGAGCTCCGCCACCTTCGGCGCGGCCTGCTCGCGAGTCATTCCCCTGGGGAACGAGACCGAAAGCTGCTTCAGGCTGAGCACTGCGTCGCGCGGATCGGCGGTGAGCACTTGCCGCGTATCCTGCACGGCGATGATCGAGATACCTCCCTGCACCGGGATCGGCTCGCTGACCTGCCCGATCGACATTCTCTGCGCCGCGACCGCGAGCGGCTCGGGAAGCTGCTCCGCCCGGACCCAGCCGAGATCGCCGCCCACCGCAGCGGTCGACGCTTCGGAAAACTGCCGTGCGTAGGCGACGAACGATGCGCCTTTGCGGAGCTGCTCGAGGATGCGGTCGGCGTTGGCGCGTGCTTCGGCCATCGTCTCCGGCGTCGCCGCCAGGAAGATCTCGCCGATGCGATATTCGCGCGTGCCCTTGGCGGCGGTCAGGCGGTCCATCACCGCGCGGACTTCCTCGTCGGCGATGTTGACGAACGGCTCGATCTGCCGTCCCTGCAGCCGCCGCCACGCAAGTTCGCCGTGGATCTGGCGCTTGATCGAATTTTCGGACGCGCCGTTGGCCTTGAGATAGTCGCCGAATTCCTTGGTCGAACGGTTCAGGTTGCGCGCATATTGCTCGTAGAAGGCGTCGATTTCCTTCTGCTCGACCTTGATGTCCTTCGAGGCGGCGGCCTGGATCTGGAGCGTCTCGTCGACGAGATTGCGCAGCACCTGGTCGCGCAGCCGCTGCAGCTCTTCGGCAGGAATGCGGCCGCCATTGGCGAGGACGATGAGCGCGAGGCGCTGATCGACGTCGGTGCGGGTGATCACGTCGCCGTTGACGATCGCGGTCGCCTTGCGGACCGAGGGATCGTCATCTGTGAAGAATTGCGGGTTTGCGGGCAGATTGAGGCGGGTGGAGGGGGCGTCGTCGGTCTGCGCAACCGCAGCGACCGCAGCGGCCGTGGCGAGCGCCAACAAGCTTGCCTTACTCAAGATACTGAGTTTCAATCATCCCTCCCGGTTTTCGAGCAAGTGGCCCTCCTGCCGGACGCTTGCTGAACGCACGCTTAGCGGCCCAAATTCTTGAGCGCCACCCGGAACATAAAGGTGTTCCCGCCCTTGAAGTCGCCGGTCGTCTGATAGTCCCGCCGCCAGGTGACGCCGATTTCGAGGCAATCGTCGGCATAAGTGACGCCGAGACGGTGCCGCACCGGCTCATAGCCGTCCGCGCTCGAGGAGACATCCTCGCGCTCGTCGGTTAGATCGATCACGGTCGAGCCGAACAGCGACCAGAAACGCGCGAAGTGGACGCGGCCCCCGAGCCGGATTTCCTCGCGATCGCGCAGATCCTCGAGCGTTGCCGGAATATCCCGGTTAAGCCGTAGATAGCCGACTTCGGCATAGGTCTTGCGCCCTCCGACGGCGGCGTCGATCTCGTTGCGCCTGACCGCGAAACTGTCCTTGTCGAGGCGGAAGCGGTGGACGAGGCTGAACCTGCGGCCGAACTTCACGGTGGTGCGGCCGACATAGTCGGAAAAGCGGTCGGCAAGCCCAGTCCCCTCGGGGAGGATGCTCGGCTTGCGGTTGAGCCGGTAGCTTTGGCCGATGTTGGTGCGGATCGCGACGCGCGGCAGATCCAGCGCCCAATCGACGCCATAGGTGACGCGCGATGAATCCTCCCAGCGATCGTAGCCGGGAAAGCGATTGAGCGCGAACAGGTTCGAATCCTCGAGATCGACCGAGCGCGCATCCTCGTTGGGGAGCGAAAGGTTGTGTGTCGGCGGCGAGCCGACGATCTGTACCCGGGGCGTCACGCGCTGCGTGCCGCCGAGGAAATTGCCGATGAACGGCCAGCGCAGATCGGCGGCGAGCGCGGCGATCCCGCGGCTCTTGAAGCCGCGCTCACCGCGATAGATGGAAGGGCTCGCCGGATCGATGTTGGCAGTGTGATAGAGATCGCCGCGCGCATAAGCGGTCAGCAGCAGCTC
Organism: Sphingomonas sp.; assembly: GCF_036677245.1. Lineage (GTDB taxonomy): Bacteria > Pseudomonadota > Alphaproteobacteria > Sphingomonadales > Sphingomonadaceae > Allosphingosinicella. The sequence goes on along the minus strand of NZ_JAKFCG010000045.1, from coordinate 70,352 downwards.
CTGGCCGAGCGAGGTGATCGAGCGACGGTCCCAGCGCGCGCCGACGAAGGCGCGCTGCGAATCCTGGCCGTCGGTGCGCAGGATCATCAGGCTGTTCGCCTGAAGCTCGATCTTGCCGTCCCAGAACGGATCGGCCAGGCGCCAACGCGCATCCAGCGCGGGCAGCGCGATCGGCTGCGGCCGTCCGACGTCGTTGGGGCGAAGGCCCTGGAAAGCCCAGCCCGCGATCGAGATATAGCTGTTCCGCGTGACCCGCTCGATGTCGAGCATCGAACGGAGCCGGTCTTCTTCCGAAATGTCGTAGCGGCGCAGGAAGGTGCGGTCGGTGACGTAACGGCCGGAGCCGGTGATGCTCCACGCGGGCGTGAGCTGGAACCTGCCGTTGGCGTCGAGGTAGGCGCGCAAGCTCCGGTTGCTGTCCGGTATCGCGGCGCCGGTCGAATCGAGCGACACGGCCGTGCCGTAGGTGACGAAGCCGCTGACCTGAAACGCGCCGAGGCTGGTGAGCTGGCGATACTGCGCTTCGAGCGCAGGCAGCACTTCGGTGTAGACGTGCGGCGTGATTGTGAGGTCGCGATTGTCGGCGATCCGCCAATAATAAGGCAGCGCGATCTCTCCGCCATTGTTGCGGCTGATGCGCACCTCCGGCACGAGCAGACCGCTGCCGCCGCTCTCGCTGCCGTCGGGGTGCGACAGGCCGGGCAGCGCGACGATCGGCATTCCGAGCAGGGTGAGGCTGGCCCCCTTGTAGGTGATGCGCTTGCGGACCGGGTCGTGAACGACCCTCACCGCGTTGATCTGCCACGTCGGGTCCTTGGGGCAGCCTTTGTCGTCGATCACCGCGCACGGCGAATAAGCGGCACGCTCGAGAATCGTCGTGCCGTTGATCCGCGTCGCCCGCTGCGCGGCGAGCCGGCCGCCGTCTTCGAGCACCAGCAACAGATTCTCGACGACCCCGTCGCGCAGCGTGTCGGTCAGCACGACGCTGTCGCCATAGGCGACGTCGCCCTGAGGCGTGGTGACCCGGACGTTGCCGATCGCGCGAACCTCGCCGCTCACCCGGTTCCACGTGACGGTGTCGGCGCGCAGCTCATGGCCCTCGCGGTTCATCTCGACCGCGCCCGATGCCGTCACGAGATCGGCAACGTCGTCATAGCTCAATTGGTCGGCGCTGAAGGCGATCTCTTCAGACGCTGTCTGAGCGGCAGCAACCTGCGCGCATGCCCCGCCAGGCACGCACAGCAAGAGGGGGAGGGGCAAGGCCGTCCGGCAGATAATATCAAGCGTCTTCACATTCCCCGCCGCAGACAGAGGCGCGAGCCGCGCAGCCTATTGCACCTGCCGAACGGCGCTGCAATGGCCGAGGCCGTCCGCAAGGCCCTTTGCCCGCAGCACATCCTTGCCTATCAGGGCGCGCGAGCACGCCCGAGCCAGGAGTCTCCCTTATGAAGATCGTCTTTGCAAACGAGCGGCCGGAGGGTGCCTACGCACTCGCGCTTCCCGTCTGGGGGGATGGCGCACTGGCCGACCGTTTGAGCGGCCTCGACGAGCCGAACCGCAGCCTCGCGCTCCGCGCGGCCGAAGCGCAACGCTTCGAGCGCGACGCCGCGAGCATCGCCGAGACATTCGTCACCGACGGCGACACCGTCCGCCGCTTGCTGCTTGTCGGGCTGGGCACCCGCCGCGACGACGAGACATTGCTCGACCGGGTCGGCGGCAATCTGACGGGCCGGCTGCTCAAGTCGGGCGAGACGAGGCTGGTGATCGACATCGCCGGGCTTGGCTTGGAAGACTCCAAGGCCGCGCGCCTGGCGTTCGCCGCCGCCGCCCGCACATGGCGCTACGATCTCTACCGCACCAAGCTGAGCGCAAAGGCCAAGCCGACGCTTGAGGAAGTGGTGATCGTAGGCGCCGGGGCCGGGGTCGACGCCGAGTGGGAGCATATGGCGGCGCTGCTCGCCGGCGTGTCGTTCGCGCGCGAGCTGGTCACGGAGCCGGCCAACATTATCTATCCCGTCAGCTTCGTCGAGCGCTGCCGCGCGGCGATGGAAGGGCTGGGGGTCGAATTCGAAGTGCTCGACGAGGCGCGGATGCAGGAGCTGGGGATGGGCGCCCTGCTCGGGGTGTCGCTCGGGTCGGCGCAGCCGCCGCGGCTGCTTGCGATGCGCTGGAACGGCGCCGGCAACGCGGAGCAGAAGCCGGTCGTGCTGATCGGCAAGGGCGTCACGTTCGACACCGGCGGGATCTCGATCAAGCCCGCCGCCGGCATGGAGGCGATGAAGTGGGACATGGGCGGCGCCGGCGCGGTCGCCGGCGCGATGAAGACGCTTGCCGAGCGCAAGGCCAAGGCGAACGTCGTCGGCATCTGCGGCCTCGTCGAGAACATGCCCGACGGCAAGGCCCAGCGGCCGGGCGATGTCGTCACCAGCATGTCCGGACAGACGATCGAGGTCATCAACACCGACGCCGAAGGCCGGCTCGTGCTGTGCGACGCGCTCACCTGGGCGCAGCGCGAATATAAGCCCGAAGTGGTCGTCGACCTGGCGACCCTGACCGGCGCGATGCTGATCTCGCTCGGCTTCGAATATGCCGGCCTGTTCGCGAACGACGACGGCCTTGCCGAGCAATTGCTCGCGGCCGGCAAGAAGACCGGCGACAAGCTTTGGCGCTTCCCGGTCGGCGAGGCCTATGACAAATTGATCGACTCGCCGATCGCCGACATGAAGAATGTCGGACCGCGCGAAGCGGGATCGATCACCGCGGCAAGCTTCATCGCCCGCTTCGTCGAGCCCGGCGTCAAATGGGCGCACCTCGACATCGCCGGCATGGTCTGGGCGAACAAGAGCGGGCCGCTGTGGGACAAGGGCGCCACCGGCTATGGCGTCGCCTTGCTCGATCGCTTCGTCGCCGACAATTTCGAGACCTAGCCGCGCGATGCGCGTCGATTTCTACCATCTTGCCGCTTCGCCGATCGAGCGCGTGCTGCCGCGCATCTGCGAACGGCTGGTGGAGGAAGGGGAGAGGCTGGTCGTCGTCGGCGAAGCCGATCTGCTCGACCGCCTCGACCAGCAGCTCTGGACCTACCGCAAGGACGCCTTCCTGCCGCACGGCCAGGCGGGTGCCGATGCGGCCGGCGCGCAGCGCCAGCCGATCCTGCTGTCCCAAGATCCCAAGCCGCTCAACGGCGCCGCCAATATCGCGCTTGCCGACGGCCGCTGGCGCGACGAGGCGCTCGAATTCGCGCGGGCTTTCTATTTTTTCGACAACGGCGGGCTCGACGAGGCCCGGCGCAGCTGGCGGGCGCTGAAGGGCCAAGCCGATGCCGAATGCCGCTATTGGAAGCAGGACGAAAGCGGCCGCTGGGTCGAAGGCCCCTGAGCGGATCGAGGTTCCGGAACGCAAAGCGCTTCCACCTCGCGCGATCAGGCCCTAGAGACGCGCTCGATTCACCCCGAAAATGGAGCTTTGCCGGCCATGGCGACCGAACGTACCTTCTCGATCATCAAGCCGGACGCGACCCGCCGCAACCTCACCGGCGCCGTCACCAAGATGCTCGAGGATGCCGGCCTGCGCGTGATCGCCTCCAAGCGCATCCGCATGAGCCGCGAGCAGGCGGAGGGCTTTTACGCGGTCCACAAGGAGCGTCCCTTCTTCAACGATCTGGTGACCTTCATGACTTCCGGGCCGGTCGTCGTCCAGGTGCTCGAGGGCGAGAATGCCGTGGCGCGCAACCGCGAGGTGATGGGCGCGACCAATCCGGCGCAGGCCGACGAGGGCACGATCCGCAAGAGCCATGCGGAATCGATCGAGGCCAATTCGGTCCACGGGTCCGACAGCCTCGACAATGCCAGGATCGAAATCGACTTCTTCTTCAAGCCGGAAGAGCTGGTCGGCTGAGCGGCTTAAAATGGCGAGGGGCGGCGCCTTATCGGCGTCCCCGCTAATTGAGTTCCCTACAAAATTTGTCGAGCGCCGCCGGATAGAGCTTATGCTCTTCCGCGAGCACCCGCTCGGCGAGGCTTTCGGGCGTGTCGCGGGGCAGGATCTTGACCTTGGCCTGTGAGATCACCGGCCCGTCGTCGAGATCCTCGGTCACCACGTGCACCGAGCAGCCGGCATGTTGCTCGCCCGCGACCAGCGCCCGGCGGTGCGTGTCGAGCCCCTTGTAGAGCGGCAGCAAGGAGGGGTGGATGTTGAGGATCCGTCCCCGCCAGCGGGCGATGAACTCAGGCGAGAGCAGGCGCATGTAGCCGGCCAGCGCGATTACCTCGACATCGTGCCGGCGCAGCTCCTCGTCCATCATTCGGTCGAACTCGGCGCGTTCCATGCCCTTGTGGCTGTGCGCCCAGGTCTCGATGCCGAACCGGCGCGCGACGACGAGGCCGCGCGCTTCGGGCACGTTCGATGCGACCAGCACGATCGAATAGGCCGGGTCCGCGATGCGCTTATATTCGGCGAGCGCCTCCATGTTGGAGCCGCGTCCGGAAATCAGGACGCCGACGCGTTTTTTGTCAGCCATGATGGGTCTTGTCAGCCACGGTGGGTGGCGGTCCAGGGGGCGCGCGCGCTCCAGCTCTCCGCGGACCCGAGGACGGTGCAACCTTGATCGCCTTGCTCGATCCGCCCGATGCGGTGGACGGTCTCGCCGGCCGCTTCGAGCGCACGGATCACCTCGCCGGCATCAGCTTCGTCGACGACCACGGCCATGCCGATGCCGCAGTTGAACGTGCGTGCCATTTCCTCGGGCTCGATATTGCCCTGCGCCTGGAGGAACGCCATCAGCCGCGGCTGTGGCCAGGCGTCGGCGTCGATCCGCGCGTGAAGCCCGCCCGGCAGGATGCGCGGAATATTCTCTAGCAAGCCCCCCCCGGTGATGTGCGCGAGGGCATGGACCAGGCCCGCGCGGATCAGCGGCAGCAAGGAGCGGACGTAGATCCGGGTCGGCTCGAGCAAAGCTTCGATCAGCAAACGCTCCTGGTCGAACAGCGCCGGCCGCTCGAGCTTCCAGCCCTTGTCGGCCGCCAGCCGCCGCACCAGCGAAAAGCCGTTCGAATGGACGCCCGACGAGGCGAGGCCGAGGATCAGATCGCCGGCCTTGACCTGCTCTCCGGTCAGCGCCTGGCCACGCTCGACGGCGCCGACCGCGAAGCCGGCAAGGTCATAATCGCCCTCGGCGTACATGCCGGGCATCTCCGCGGTCTCGCCGCCGATCAATGCGCAGCCGGCGATCCGGCAGCCTTGCGCTATTCCGGCGATCACCCGCTCGGCGACGCCGGGATCGAGGCGGCCGGTGGCGAAATAATCGAGGAAGAAGAGCGGCTCGGCGCCCTGGACGATGAGATCGTTGACGCACATCGCGACGAGATCGATGCCGACGCCGTCGTGGCGGTCGGTCTCGATCGCCAGCTTGAGCTTGGTCCCGACGCCGTCGTTCGCAGCGACCAGCAAAGGATCCGAATAGCCGGCCGCCTTGAGGTCGAAAAAACCGCCGAAACCGCCGAGCGTCGCGTCCGCGCCCGGCCGCGCGGTCGACTTGGCGAGCGGGCCGATCGCCTTGACGAGGGCATTGCCGAGCGCGATCGAAACGCCCGCCTTGGCATAGGTGTAGGATTCAGGATCACTCATAATCGGCGCTTAGGATCCAAAGCAGCGTCCCGCAACGGCCGTAATCGCGCGGGCGGGGGTATATCCCGCTTGGATTTCGACGATCAACTCGCCAAAAGACGCGGTGTGAAGCTTCTCCATCGTCTTTCCCGACCCCTTCCGATGCTGCTCGGGCTCGCAACCGCCGCGGCGGCCGCCGTGGTCTATGCGCAGCTCGAGGGCGGCGATCGCGGTGTTCCGCCGATCGACAGCGCGAGCACCTATGAGGTGACCGGGGTCACGGTCGACGTGGCTGCCCCCAATGCCGAGGCCGCGCGCTACGAAGGGTGGCGCCTTGCGCAGGCCAAGGGCTGGAAGGCGCTCTGGGCGAGCACCAATCACAGGCCGCAGAGCGAAGCTCCGAACCTGCCCGATTCGGTGCTGAATTCGATCGTCTCGGGCGTGATCATCGAGAATGAGGACATTGGTCCCCAGCGTTATCTCGCGACGCTCGGCGTGCTGTTCGATCGCGCCCGCACCGGCCAGTTGCTGGGCGGCAGCCAGGGCCAGATCAGGCGCTCGGCACCGATGCTGGTCATTCCGGTGATGATCACCGGCTCAACCGCGCAGGTGTTCGAATCCCGCACCGAATGGCAGAAGGCCTGGGCACGCTTCCGCACCGGCAACACGCCGATCGATTATGTACGGCCGGTCGGCTCGGGCATCGACCCGTTGCTGCTCAACGCCCCGCAGACGCGGCGTCCGGGCCGCAGCTGGTGGCGGATGCTGCTCGACCAATATGGCGCTGCGGATATCCTAGTCCCCGAGGTCCAGCTCAAGCGGCTCTATCCCGGCGGGCCGGTGATCGGCACCTTCACGGCCCGCCACGGGCCGGACAATCTCGTGATCAGCCGTTTCGGCCTGCGGGTCGAGCGGAGCACGTTGATCCCCAAGCTGCTCGACGAAGGCGCGCGGCGGATCGACGCCGCTTATGCCCGCGCGCTGCAGAACGGGCTCCTTGCGGTCGATCCCTCCTTGACGATCGAGGAGCCGCCGCTGCCGACCGATGCCGAGCAGATCGAGAATGCCGCGTCCGAACTTGGCGCGCTGCCGACCGGGCCGATCCCGATGGGCGTCGCCACCACCTATCTGGTTCAGGTCGACACGCCGACGTCGGCCTCGGTCGGGCAGGCGGAGCTTGCGGTCAGCCGGATCGGCGGCGTCACCTCGGCGATCACCACCAGCCTCGCGCTTGGCGGAACCTCGGTGATGCGCGTCACCTTCACCGGCGATCCCGCCGCGCTCCAGGCGGCGTTGCAGGCGCAGGGCTTCACCGTCCAGACGGTCGGCAACGTGTTCAGCATTTCGCGAAGAAGCGCGGCGCCTCCCACGGGGCGGGAGTAGGCCGGTGAACCAGATCGCGCTGCCGCTCGACTGGCCGGTGGCCGACAGCGACAGCGATTTCCTGCTCTCCGACGCCAATCGCGTCGCCTTTGCGCATTTCAAGAGCTGGTCGGTGTGGCCGGTGATGGCGACGATCCTCACCGGCCCTCGCAAATCGGGCCGCAGCCTGCTCGGCCGGATCTTCGTCCGCAACAGCGGCGGGCGGTTGTTCGACGATGCCGAGGATCATGACGAGGAAGCCTTGTTCCACGCCTGGAACCAGGCCCAGGAAGGGCGCAAGCCGCTGCTGCTGATCGCAGCCGCGCCGCCCCCGATCTGGCAGGTCCGCCTGCCGGATCTGAGGTCGCGTCTCGCCGCGACGCCGCATGTCGCGATCGAGGAGCCTGACGATGCGCTGATCGGCAGCCTGATCGTCAAATTGCTCGCGGACCGGGGCATCGCGACACCGCGCGAGGTCGCGGTCTATCTGGTGCCCCGGATCGAACGCAGCTATGTGGCGGTCCAGCAGGTCGTCGACCTTCTCGACCGGGCGATGTTCTCCAACCATCGCCGAATGACGGTGCCGCTGGCGCGCAAGGCGCTGCTCGACGCCGGAATCATCAAGAGCGCGGGAGCGCAGAGCCTCGGCGATGGATATTAGACCAACCTCCGACAGCGACGACAGCGTTCCCGGCACCAGCCGCGAGCAGGCGCGGTCACGCTTCTTCAACCGCGAGTTGAGCTGGCTCGCGTTCAACCGCCGCGTGCTCGAGGAGGCCTGCAATCCGGCGCATCCGTTGCTCGAACGGCTGCGCTTCCTGTCGATCTCGGGCGCCAATCTCGACGAATTCTTCATGGTCCGCGTGGCCGGCCTCAAGGGCCAGCAATTGCTCGGCGTGGAGGAGCATTCGGCCGACGGCATGACTCCCGCGCAGCAGCTCACGGCGATTGCCGAGGAGGCGGACCGGCTGACCGCGAGCCAGCAGGAAGTCTGGAACGATCTGCGCGCGGCGCTGGCCGAGGTCGGGGTCGAGGTTCTCGGCGAGCAGGATCTCGATCAGCCGGCGACCGAGTGGCTTGATCTCTATTTCCGCGAGCAGATCTTCCCGGTGCTGACTCCGCAGGCGATCGATCCCGCGCACCCGTTTCCATTCATCCCCAACAAGGGCTTCTCGCTGATCTTCGATCTCAAGCGGCTCGCGGACGGCGAGCCGATTCGCGAGCTGCTGATGGTCCCGGCCTCGCTGCCGCGCTTCATCCGGCTGCCGGGCGAGGCGGCACGCTATATCGCGGTCGAGACGTTGATCCGCCGCTACATCACGATCCTCTTCCCCGGTTACGAGATGCTCGGCGGCGGCGCGTTCCGGATCATCCGCGACAGCGACATCGAGGTCGAGGAGGAAGCGGAGGATCTCGTCCGCTTCTTCCGCAGCGCGATCAAGCGGCGCAGGCGCGGCAGGGTGATCCGGCTCGAGCTCGAGCGCGACATACCCGACGAGCTCGAGCAGCTGGTCCGGGTCGGGCTCGACGGCAGCGAGGCGATCGTCTCCGAATCGACCGGTTTCCTCGGCATCGAGGATCTCGGCCTGCTGGTCGAGGAAGACCGGCCCGACCTCAAATTCCCGCCGTTCACGCCGCGCTTTCCCGAGCGCATCCGCGAACATGACGGCGACTGCTTCGCGGCGATCCGCAGCAAGGATATCGTCGTCCACCATCCCTATGAGAGCTTCGAGGTGGTGGTCGCTTTCCTGCGCCAGGCCGCCGAGGATCCCGATGTCGTCGCGATCAAGCAGACGCTCTACCGCGCGGGCAAGCAGTCGGCGATCATCCGCGCTTTGATCGATGCCGCCGAGGCGGGCAAATCGGTGACGGCGGTGGTCGAGCTGAAGGCGCGTTTCGACGAGGAGCAGAATCTGCTCTGGGCGAACGCGCTCGAGCGCGCCGGCGTGCAGGTGGTGTACGGCTTCATCGACTGGAAGACGCATGCCAAGGTGTCGATGGTCGTGCGTCGCGAGGAGAAGGGCTATCGCACCTATTGCCACGTCGGCACCGGCAATTACCACCCGGTGACCGCGCGGATCTACACCGATCTCAGCTTCTTCACCTCGGATCCGCGGGTTGGCCGCGATGCGGCGCAATTGTTCAATTACATCACCGGCTATGTCGAGCCGCGCGATCTCGACCTGCTCGTGCTGTCGCCGCACGACATGCGAACCACCCTGTGCCGGCTGATCGACCAGGAAATCGACCATGCCCGTGCCGGGCGCGAAGGCGTGCTGTGGGCGAAGATGAATTCGCTGGTCGATCCGGCGATCATCGAAAAGCTTTACGCCGCGAGCGCCGCGGGCGTGCAGATCGAGCTGGTCGTGCGCGGCATCTGCTGCCTGCGGCCCGGCGTGGCCGGCATGTCCGAGAATATCCGGGTCAAATCGATCCTCGGCCGCTTCCTCGAGCACAGCCGAATCTGGTGCTTCGGCAATGGCGATGCGCTGCCGAACCGCGAGGCTTTGGTCTACGTCAGTTCCGCCGACTGGATGCCGCGCAACTTCGACCGCAGGGTCGAATATATGCTCAAGATCGAGAACCCGACCGTGCACGCGCAGATCCTCGATCAGGTTATGGTCGCCAATCTGATCGACAACCAGCAGAGCTGGCGGCTTCTGCCGGACGGCCGTTACGAACGCCTCCACGCCGGCCCCGACGACAAGCCGTTCAACCTCCATCTCTACTTCATGACCAATCCATCGCTGTCGGGCCGGGGTGCGGCGCTGCGCAGCACCGGCGCCGTGCCCAAGCTGCGCTTGCGCCGCGGCAAATAAGATGACGCAAAAGCCGGTCGCCATCATCGACATCGGGTCGAACTCGGTCCGTCTGGTCGTCTACGCCGGGGCGACGCGCATCCCGTGGATCATCTTCAACGAGAAGGTGCTGGCCGGCCTCGGCCAGACGATCGCAAGCACCGGCGCCTTGCCCGACGAGGCGCAGCAGCGCGCGCTGGCGGCGCTTCGCCGCTTCCGCACGCTTGCCGACGAAATGGGCGTCGCCCGCACCCTGGTGGTCGCCACGGCGGCCGTCCGCGACGCGTCGAACGGCGCGCAATTCCTGGACCTCGTGCGGGCGATCGGCTTCTCGCCGATGATGCTGTCGGGCGAGCAGGAAGCCGTGATGGCCGGGCAGGGGGTGCTTTCCGCAATCCCCGAGGCCGACGGCATCGTCGCCGATCTTGGCGGCGGCAGCCTCGAGCTCGCCGAGGTCGGCCAGGGCAAGGTCCAACGCAGCGCATCCTTCCCGCTCGGCGTGCTGCGAGTCGAGCCGATGATCAGGAAGGGCGAAGGCACGCTCGCCAAGAAGATCGCCAAGGCGATCCAAAGCCTCGATCTCGGCAAGCGCGCTCAGGGGCGGCCGCTCTATCTGGTTGGCGGATCGTGGCGCGCGCTCGCCCGGCTCGACATGGTGCTCAACGATTACCCGCTGCCGATCACCCACCATTATGAGATGTCGCCAGACCGCCCAGCGGAACTGCAGGGGGCGATCGAATCGCTGAGCAAGACCGACGTGAAGAACGTGCCGTCGCTCTCGCTCGCCCGCGTGCCGATGCTTCCCTACGCCAACCGCATCCTCAAGACGCTGGCCGACGAATTGCGCCCGACCAGCCTGATCGTCTCGAGCTTCGGCATTCGTGAAGGGCTGCTCTACAGCGAGCTCGATCCTGCGACGCGCGCGCAGGATCCGTTGCTCGAGGCGGCGCGCGAAGCGGGGCAGGGGCTTGCCCGCTTCGGCGAGCACGGCGATCTGCTGGATCGCTGGATCGCCCCGATCTTCGACGACGAGCCTGCGGCGGCGCGGCTGCGTCTCGCCGCCTGCCTGCTCGCCGACATCGCCTGGCAGGCGCATCCCGACTTCCGCGCCGAGCGCGGCGTCGACATGGCGCTTCACGGCAATTGGGTCGGCGTCGACTCTCCCGGCCGGGTGATGATCGCACAGGCCCTCTTCTCCAATTTCGGCGGTGCAGGCCGTTTCGCGGACCTCGACGTGGCGCTTTTGTGCCATCCGAGCGAGCTCGAGCGCGCCTCGCAATGGGGACTTGCAATGCGCCTCGGGCAACGGCTCGGCGGCGGAGTTGCCTCGAGCCTGCAGCATAGCCGGCTGCGGCTCAGCAAGGCCGTGCTTCGGCTCGAGCTGGAGAATGGCGCCGTCGCGTTGCGCGGCGAAGCGATCGAGCGGCGGCTGCGCACCCTGGCGTCCGCGCTCGGCCGCAAGCCTGAGGTCGCTGTCAGCTAAGCCTGTGCCATCTCAGCCGCAGCGGATTGCGGTGATCTTGCCCTGCGCATCGAGCTCGAGATTGAGGCGGTCGTCGCGATATTCCATCGTCACGATCTGGCCTGGCCGCAGCCAGCGCACGGTCCGGGCGCCGCTGTTCTGCCGCGCCTGTTCCGCGATCGCCGCGCTCTCCGGCTCGCCGACGAACGATTGCGCCTTCGCCGCGTCGCAGCCGCCGCCCTCCGCCGGTTGTTCGTTCGGCATCTGATTTCCCTCGGCCGGCGGGGTGGCGGGTGCGCATCCCGCGAGGATCAGAAAGGAGGCTGCCAAAGTTCGCCCGATCATGCCTCCTGCTCCGTCCTGGTCATGACCAGCTTGCCGTTGCGGATCGCGAAGGCGAGCCGGCCCTCGACGAGATCGAGCGCATCGCGGCCAAACTCCTCGAATCGCCATCCCTCGAGGATCGACAGGCCGTCGCGCCGGCCGGCGGCAAGCTGCTCGAGTTCGTCGGAGCGCGCGATCAGCCGGGCCGCGACATTGCCTTCGCGCGAGCGGATCTTGAGCAACAGCTTGAGCAGGTCCGCGACCAAAGCGCCCTCCTTGCCGAGACCGGGCTGGCGGTCCTCGCGCGGCGGCATTTCCGACGCGGACAGCGGGTGTGCCGCTTCGAGCGCGTCCATCATCCGCGCGCCGATGTCGTTCGACCGCCACGCCGGTGAAAGGCCGCGGACCCTGGCGAGCGCCTCCTGGTTCGACGGCGGATGGGCGGCGATATCCGCCAAGGTCTCGTCCTTCATGATCCGGCCGCGCGGCAAATTCTTCGAGCGCGCCTCGAGCTCGCGCCACGCCGCGATCGCCTTGAGGCGACCGAGCACGTCCGGCTTGCGGCTGGCGATCTTGACCCGTTTCCATGCCAAGGCAGGATCGTTGGCATAGTTGAGCGGATCGCCGAGCCGCTCCATCTCCTGGTCGAGCCACGCGCCGCGCCCGGTCTTGCGCAGCCGCTCGAGCATCTTCGGGAAGAGGGTCGCGAGGTGGGTGACGTCGCCGATCGCATAGTCGATCTGGCGCTTGTCGAGCGGCCGCCGGCCCCAGTCGGTGAAGCGGGCGCCCTTGTCGAGGCTCGTGCCGAGCAGGCTTTCGACCAGGTTCGAATAGCCGACCTGCTCGCCGAGCCCGAGCGCCATCGCCGCGATCTGGGTGTCGAACAACGGATGCGGCGTGCTGCCGGTGAGATTGTAGATGATCTCGAGGTCCTGGCCGCCGGCGTGGAAGACTTTGAGCACATTGTCATTGTTGACCAGCAGGTTGAGCAGGGGCGAGAGGTCGAGCCCCTCGGCCTTGGGATCGATCGCCGCGGCTTCGTCCGGGCTGGCGATCTGCACCAGGCACAGGTCCGGCCAATAGGTGTTCTCGCGCATGAATTCGGTGTCGACGGCGACGAAATCACAGTGGGCGAGGCGCTCGCAGAGCTGGAGGAGCGAGTCGCTGTCGGTAATGAGCGGGTGAATGAGCATGGAGCCTCATAGACACGGGCTCTTCCCTTGACAAAGTGCTCTTGCCCGCCGAAGCGCTCGCCGCACCTTTCCCCCCTTTGCAAAGCGGAAGTCGAACCCGATATGCACGCCTATCGCACCCATGTTTGCGGAGAATTACGCGCTTCCAACGTGGGCGAGCAGGTCAAGCTGTCGGGCTGGATCCATCGCAAGCGCGACCATGGCGGCGTGCTGTTCGTCGATCTGCGCGATCATTATGGCATCACCCAGATCGTCGCCAAGGCCGGCAGCGAGCCGCTCCGCCTGCTCGACGGGCTTCGCGCCGAATCGGTCGTGACGATCGTCGGGACGGTCGTGGCGCGCGGCCCCGAGGCGACCAACCCCAACCTTCCGACCGGCGAGATCGAAGTGCAGGCGGACGAGGTGATCGTCCAGTCGGCCGCCGAGGAGCTGCCGCTCCCGGTCGCGGGCGAGGCCGAATATCCCGAGGACATCCGCCTTCGCTACCGCTATCTCGACCTGCGGCGCGAGCGGCTGCATGCCAATATCGTGCTCCGCTCCAGGGTGATCAGCTCGATCCGGCGGCGGATGATCGATCAGGGCTTCACCGAGTTCCAGACGCCGATCCTGACCGCCTCGAGCCCCGAGGGCGCGCGCGACTATCTCGTCCCGAGCCGGGTCCACCCCGGCAAATTCTACGCGCTCCCGCAGGCGCCGCAGATGTTCAAGCAGCTGATCATGGTGGCCGGCTTCGACCGTTATTTCCAGATTGCACCCTGCTTTCGTGACGAGGATGCCCGCGCCGACCGCAGCCCGGGCGAATTCTACCAGCTCGACCTCGAGATGAGCTATGTGACGCAGGACGACGTGTTCGCCGCGCTCGAGCCGGTGCTCGGGGGCCTGTTCGAGGAATTCGCGAACGGCAAGGCGGTGACGCCGGCGCCGTTCCCGCGCATCCCGTTCGCCGAGGCGATGCTCCTCTACGGCAGCGACAAGCCCGATTTGCGCAACCCGATCCTGATCAGCGACGTCACCGAGCATTTCCGCGGCGGCGGCTTCGGCCTGTTCGCCAAGATCGTCGAAGGCGGCGGCGTCGTGCGCGCCATTCCTGCGCCCGGCGCCGGCGTCCGCCCGCGCAGCTTCTTCGACGGCATGAACGAATGGGCCCGCGGCGAAGGCCATGCCGGCCTTGGCTATATCAACATCAAGGCCGGCGAGGCTGGCGGCCCGATCGCCAAGAACCTCGGCGACGAAGCCACGGCGGAGCTGATCCGCACGCTCGGGCTCGGGCCGGACGACGGCGTCTTCTTCGCGGCAGGCAAGGAAAGCCAGGCCGCCAAGCTCGCCGGCCTGGCGCGGACCCGAGTCGGCGAGGAGCTCGGGCTGATCGAGCAGGATGCCTTCCGCTTCTGCTGGATCGTCGATTTCCCGATGTACGAATATGACGAGGACGCGAAGAAGATCGACTTCAGCCACAATCCGTTCTCGATGCCCCAGGGCGAGCTCGAGGCGCTGGAGACCAAGGACCCGCTCGACATCCTCGCTTACCAATATGACATCGTCTGCAACGGCGTCGAGCTGTCGTCGGGCGCGATCCGCAACCACCGCCCGGACATCATGTACAAGGCGTTCGAGATCGCCGGCTACAGCCGCGCCGAAGTCGACACCAATTTCTCAGGCATGATCAACGCGTTCAAATATGGCGCTCCGCCGCATGGCGGCTCGGCACCCGGCATCGATCGCATCGTCATGCTGCTCGCCGGCGAACCCAATATCCGCGAGGTCGTGTTGTTCCCGATGAACCAGAAGGCCGAGGATCTGATGATGAACGCGCCGTCGGAAGTGTCGGCGAAGCAGCTGCGCGAGCTGCACATTCGGATCGTCGACCCGAAGTAGGCGATTCTCGCGCGCTCGCGACGAGGGAGCGCGCAGCTCCTTCGCGACCGATCAGCTGTCCCTTCCCGGCGCGGGGAGGAGCCGTGGAGGATGAACGAGCATGGCGATCAATCTCGCGGACCATGAGGCCGGAAAGCCCTTCGCAGGGGATTATGCCAAAGAGCTCGAAGCGCTCCAGGAGCGGCTGTCGCGGCTGCTCGTCGCGCACGTCGTCCACCGCAAGCGAAGCGTGATCCTGTTCGAAGGCTGGGATGCGTCGGGCAAGGGCGGCGCGATCCAGCGCCTCACCGCCAAATGGGACCCGCGTCATTTCGAGGTCTGGCCGATCTCGGCGCCGACCGACGAGGAAAAGGCGCGCCATTTCCTGTGGCGTTTCTGGAAGCGGCTGCCGGCTACCCGCGAGATCGCCGTATTCGATCGCAGCTGGTACGGGCGCGTGCTGGTCGAGCGGGTCGAGGGCTATGCGAGCGAGGCCGAGTGGCGGCGCGCCTATGACGAGATCAACGAGTTCGAGGCCCAGCAGGCCGGCGACGGCACGACGATCGTCAAGATCTTCCTCCATGTCACGCAGGACGTGCAGGACCAGAGGCTGAAAGCGCGGCTCGCGCATCCGTGGAAGCGCTGGAAGGTCGGGCCCGAGGATTTCCGCAACCGCGAGAAGCGTTCCGCCTATCTTGCGGCGCTGCGCGAGATGTTCGCCCACAACGACACGCATTGGGCGCCGTGGCACGTCGTCAACGGCAACGACAAGAAAGCGGCGCGCATCGCCGTCTTGACGACCATCGCCGAGAGGCTCGAGTCGGCGGTGCCGCTGACGCCTCCCGCGGCCCCACCCGCGACCGAGGAGCTGGCGCGGCGGGCGTTCGGGGGTTGAGGGGACGTGCCCCCGGCCAGTTTTAAAGCAGGCTGCGATGAGATGAATCGCAGCCTGCTCTAAATCCTTTGATGCCGCATTGCTGCTTGCGAAAAGCCGGTACCCACGTTTCGCGCAATGCTCTATTCGGCAGGATCCGGGTAGACGATCGCGACGATCTCATATTCCTTCTCGCCCGCGGGCAGGGCGACCCGGCGCACGTCGCCCAGCGCAGCGCCGCGGACAGCGCGCGCGAGCGGGGCGTGCCAGCTGATGCGCCCCGCGCTGGCGTCGGCTTCGTCCTCGCCGACCAGGGTCACCACGCGCCGATTGTCGTCGTCGTCGGCCAATGTCAGCGTCGCGCCGAACCAGACGCGATTGCGGTCGGTCTGCTGCGCGGGATCGGTCACCTTCGCGGCGGCCATGCGGCGCGACAGCCAGTCGATCCGCCGATCGATCTCGCGCAGGCGCTTGCGGCCATAGATATAGTCGCCGTTCTCCGATCGGTCGCCATTGCCCGCCGCCCAGCTGATTGTCTCGACCAGCTGCGGCCGCTCGACCCCGAACAATTGCTCATATTCCTCGCGCAAGCGCCGGTAGCCTTCGGGCGTGATATGGTTGACCCGGTCCGCCATCACGCTCTGTCTAGCGTGTTTTCGGGCGATTGAAATCAGCCCGGGCGGCTGCTCTTGCCGAGGTAGAAGGAGAGGCGGAGCATGGCCGACGCGTTGGCGCGCGAGGGATTGATCGAATCATAGACCACGGCATTTTCGAGCACGCGCTGCACGTAGCCGCGGGTCTCGGTATAAGGGATGTCCTCGATCCACTTGATGATGTCGACGCCGGGCATCCGGGGATCGCCGTTGGCGCTGACCCATTTGCGGACGTTGCCCGGGCCGGCATTGTAGCTGGCGACGGCGAGCGGCGCATAGCCGCCCCAATCGTCCATCAGGCTCGCGAAATATTGGCTGCCGATCATGATATTGTACGAGGAATCACGGGTCAGCCGGCCAAGCTCGTAGGGGAGGCCGAGCTTGCCGGCCCATTGCCGCGCGGTCGGCGGCATCAGCTGCATGATGCCGCGCGCGCCCGCGTGGCTCACCGCCGCGCGGTCGAACGAGCTTTCCTGGCGGATGATGCCGTGTGCGAGCGACCAATAATGGCGCGAAAGCGGAACGCTGACTTCCGGATAGGCGGTGCGGACGTAGAAAGGCGAGCCGGCGTTGCGGGCATCGCGCGCAAGCCACACGGCGAGGTCGGGGCGCCCGATCTGGCGCGACAGCTCGGCGGTGAGGACTCGTTCGCGTTCGCTCTGCGCCTGCTCGGAGAGCGCGCGGACGAACAGCGACTGGTCTTCCCAGCGTCCCATCAGCCCAAGCATCTTCGCGGCCTCGACCAGATCCTTGCGATGGAAGGTCTGGCGCTCGGCGTCGGTGGGTGGAGGCGGGGAAAGCGGCGGCGGAACCGGCCGGCCGATCCGCTCCAGCGCGAGCTGGCCGTAGAACAGCTCGGGGAAGGCGGCGGCTTCGGTGAAATAGGCGGTCGCCTGCGCGGCCTGGCCGGCGGCCTGCGCGGCCCGGCCGGCCCAATAGAGCCCTTTGGTGGTGACCTGCGCCGAGCGCCCGCCGCGCGCGTAGCGGACGAACATCGCGGCCGCGTCGGCGGGCCGGCCGAGCTGGTGCAGCGCGGTGGTGCCCGCCAGCCAGACGAGGCTGGTGTAATCGTCGCGCTCGCCGGTTGGCCGCTGGCTGATGTCGGTGCCAGGCGCATAAGCGTCGTCGACCTGCGAGGCGATCTGATAGGCGGTCGTCCACTGGCGGTCGGCGGCGGCTGCCCGGCCCATCGTCAGCAGGACCTCATACCATTTCTCGGCATCGGCCGGACGCGCCGTCAAAGTGCGCGGCTGGGCGAGCAACGATCGCGCAGCGAGGCTCTGGCTGGTGTGGCGCAGCCATTTGGCACGATCCATCAGCAGGCCCGGATCGCCATTGGCGCCGGCACCGAGGAACGCGAGCCTGTTGGCGGCATCGGGCGCTTCGGTCTGCAGCGCGATCCGCGTCTCGTAGACCGGCCGCTTGGCCGCCGAGCCGAACGAAAGCAGGCGAAAAGCGGCGGACGTCTCGCCGTTGGCGAGCAATTTCTCGATCCTCTGATCGTGGTCGGCGATGGTGAGCGCCGCTCCGAATAGCCCCAGCAGACGATCCTCGTCGGTGCGCGGCATCGCACCGCTGGTCCAGGCAAGCCGCGCGGCCGCGCGCGCGGCCTCGACCTGGCCGCTCGCGAGCAAGGCCGAGGCATGACGGGCATGGCCCGTCGGCGTCAGCGGCGGCAGCATGCGGAAGTAGCTGATCACGGTGGTCGGCGAGGAGGTGAGCGGATCGATCGCGCGCTCGGCGGTGCGGCGCAGGCTGCTCTCTCCCGGCCATCCGCGATAGCGCATCAGGAACGAAGCGTAGGAGGTGAAGGGATAGCTGTCGCTCTGGCGCAGGCTGTTCCATTGCGCGAGGGCTTGCGAAATCGCCGGGGAGACGGGCGGCGCATAGCGGCTGGGCATCGGCGCCGCGGCGGGCGGGAGTGCTGAGGGGGGAGTAGGGATGGTGACCGACGCCGGCGTCAGCGCGGCCTCCGGGCCAATCGCGGCAACGGCGGCAACCGACGCGAGAAGCGGAACGAGGATCAGTGCTTTCTTCTGCATGCTGGACAGAATGGCGGGCCCCTCCTTATCAGACCGTGAACGATCTCGTCGTCCTCGCGCTTTTTTATGTGCGGAAAAGGAAACGAGGTGAAGGAGATAATGATGTTTCGCGGCTCCATCCCGGCCCTAGTGACTCCTTTTCGCGACGAGTCGTTCGAAGAGGCCGGATTCCGGGCCCTGGTCGACTGGCAAATTGCCGAAGGATCGACCGCCTTGGTGCCGTGCGGCACGACCGGCGAGAGCGCGACGATGTCGATCGAGGAGCATAATCACGTCGTCTCCGTCTGCGTCGAGCAGGCGGCGGGGCGCGTGCCGGTGATCGCCGGCTGCGGCTCGAACGATACCAAGGCCGCCCTCGAGCACATGCGCCACGCCGAAGCCGCGGGCGCCGCCGCGGCGCTGGTCGTGCTGCCTTATTACAACCGGCCCAATCAGGCGGGACTGCTCGCCCATTACCGCTATTTGGCCGAGCATAGCAGCCTGCCGATCATCATCTACAACGTGCCCTCGCGCACGGTGACGGACATCAATGTCGAGACCCTGGCGGAACTCGCCAAATTGCCGACCATCGTCGGCGTCAAGGATGCGACCGGCAAGCTCGAGCGGGTCTCGGCGCAGCGTCTCGCGTGCGGAGAGGACTTTTGCCAGCTTTCCGGCAACGACGATTCGGCGCTTGGCTTCATGGCGATGGGAGGAGTCGGCTGCATCTCGGTGACCGCCAATGTCGCGCCCGGCCTGTGCGCGCAGTTCCAGCAGGCCTGCCTCGACGGCCGCTGGGCCGACGCGCTCGCGCTCCAGGATCGGCTTTTCCCGCTCCACGCGGCTCTGTTCAGCGACGCCTCTCCCGGGCCGGTCAAATATGCGCTGTCGCGTCTCAAGCCCGAATATCGGCCCGACGTGCGGCTGCCGATGACGCAGCCTTCACCGCAGAGCCGCGCAGCGGTCGATGCTGCGCTCGCGCATGCGGGCCTGGCCTGATGGTACGGCCGCGCCCGGCGACATTCGACAAGAAGAAGATCGTCGCCGAGAACCGGCGTGCGCGCTACGATTATGCGATCGAGGACACCTATGAAGCGGGGATCGCGCTGACCGGCACCGAGGTCAAATCTCTGCGCTTCGGCGAGGGC
Source organism: Sphingomonas sp. (assembly GCF_036677245.1). Taxonomy (GTDB): domain Bacteria; phylum Pseudomonadota; class Alphaproteobacteria; order Sphingomonadales; family Sphingomonadaceae; genus Allosphingosinicella. Next base: position 51,059 of record NZ_JAKFCG010000045.1, on the reverse strand, counting down.
TCGATCGCGGAAAGCTATGCCGAGGTGAAGGACGAGCAGGTCTGGCTGATCAACGCCAACATCCCCGAGTTCAGCCACGGCAACCGCTTCAATCACGAGCCCAAAAGGCCGCGCAAGCTCTTGCTCCACGAGCGTGAGATCAACAAATTGTTCGGCCTGGTCGCACGGCAGGGCATGACCCTCGTGCCGCTGTCGATCTACTTCAACAGCCGCGGCCGTGCCAAGGTCGAGCTCGCCGTCGCGCGCGGCCGCAAGAGCCACGACAAGCGCGAGCACGAGAAGGCCAAGGATTGGAAGAAGGAGCAGGGCCGCCTGCTGCGCCAGCATGGGTGAAGCGCAGCATGGCTAGGAGCAGAAGCTGGCTCTCAGACCGCATCCGCACGATTCTGCCGAGCCGCGAGGAGCTCGAGAGCAACCGGCTGATGCAGCCGGTCGCGCATCTGCTGCTGCGGCCCGCCTTGTGGCGCTTCACTCGCCGCTCGGTGCCGCGCGGGATCGCCGTCGGGCTGACAGTCGGTATCTTCGTGATCATTCCATTCGTCCAACCCGTCGCTGCGGCGATGGTGGCGGTGCCGGTTCGCGCCAACGTCCCGTTGACCGCCGGGACGACCCTGCTGACCAATCCCGTCACGACGCCATTGCTGCTGATGGCGGCCCTGTGGGTCGGCAGCGATTTGTTCGGCTTTCCGGCCAACCCAGGTGCGGTGCTGCAGATGATGGAGAACAATGTCTCGATCGAGCGATGGGTGAATTGGCTATTCTCCTCGGCGGCGCCGGCTTTGGTCAGCGGCCTTGCCGTGATTGCGGTGATCTCGGGCATTGTCGGCTATGCGGTCGCGGCGCTGGTCTGGCGGCTGTGGATCACCCACAAATGGCGGCGCAGGCGCCATCGGCACGATATACAAAGCTGACCCCTGCTCCTAAATGGGCCTGCATAAGCACCTGAAAGAAGGGTTTTATGCGTCACTTCCCGATCCTGATGCCCCCGATCCTGATTGCCTCGACGATGCTCGCGGGCTGCGCCACCAGCGGCAGCGCGCCAGGCGAGGCTGCCGCCCAGACCGAAATCCTGTCCGGCGCCGCCGCGGGCCCGGTCGCACCGCCAACCCAGGCCAAGCCGCAGATCGGAAGCTTTGGCTTCGATCAGGCCGGGATGGACCGCAATGTGGCGCCCGGGGATAATTTCTACGGGTTTGCGAACGGCACTTGGGCGCGGACGACGCCGATCCCGGCCGATCGTTCGAACTACGGGATGTTCACCGTGCTCGACGATCTCTCGCGGCAGCGTACGCAGCAGATCCTCGACGAGGCCAAGGCCGACCCAGGGAGCAAGATCGGCAATGCTTATGCGAGCTTCCTCGACGAGGCGGTGATCGAGGCGAAGGGAATGGCCCCGATCGCGCCGTGGCTGGCGCGCATCAAATCCCTCGGCGCCAGGCAGGGCTATGCGGCGCTCGCCGCCGAGGCCGACCGGATGGGGATCGCCACCCCGTTCGGCTCCTACATCGGCCAGGACGACAAGAAGCCCGACGTCTATGCGCTCCATCTCGCGCAGGCCGGCCTCGGTCTGCCCGACCGCGATTATTATCTCGCGAGCGATGCCAAGCTCGCCGAGACGCGGGCCGCCTATCGCGGACATCTCGAGCGCATGCTGACGCTGGCGGGCGAAGCGGACGCCGTCCCGCGCGCGAAGGCGATCCTCGATTTCGAGACCGCGATCGCCCGGGTCCATTGGACTCGCACCGACAGCCGCGATGCCACCAAGACCTACAACAAGATCGCGCTGGCGAAGCTCGAGAGCGACGCCCCGGGGTTCGAATTTGCAAGCTTCCTCAAGGGTATCGGCGCCAATGTCGACAATGTCGTCGTCGCCCAGCCGAGCGCGGTCAAAGGCATTGCCGCGCTGATCGCCGCGACGCCGCTGCAAGTGCTCAAGGACCAGCTGCTGGTACGTTCGCTCCATGCTTTTGCTGACGTGCTCCCCGCGGCGGTGACCAGCGAGGATTTCGCCTTCTACGGGACGATTCTCTCTGGAACGCCGCAGATCGAGCCGCGCTGGAAGCGCGGCGTCACCTTCGTCACCGAGACGATGGGCGAGGAGGTCGGCAAGGCCTATGTCGCCAAATATTTCCCGCCGCAGACCAAGGCTCAGGCCGACCAGCTGGTCCGCAACGTGATCGCCGCCATGGGGCGCCGTATCGACCGGCTCGACTGGATGGCGCGCGAGACGAAGGCCAAGGCGCACGCCAAGCTCGCCGCCTTCACGCCCAAGATCGGCTATCCCGAGCGTTGGCGCGACTATTCGGGCCTGCGGATCGACCGCGCCGATCTGTTCGGCAACGCGGTGCGCTCGCGTGCCTATGAGCATGAATATCAGGTCGGCAAGCTCGGCAAGCCGATCTACCGCTGGGAATGGGGAATGACCCCGATGGAGATCAACGCTTATGCCAATTTCGGCATGGTCGAGATCGTCTTCCCTGCGGCGATCCTGCAGCCGCCCTTCTTCGATCCCAACGCCGATCCGGCGATCAATTACGGCGGCATCGGCGCCGTCATCGGCCACGAGCTCAGCCATCATTTCGACGACCAGGGCGCCAAGTTCAACAATGAGGGTCGGCTGAGCGACTGGTGGACGCCACAGGACGTCAAGCATTTCGAGGCGCTTACGAAGCAGCTTTCAGACCAATATGACCGCTATGAGCCGCTTCCGGGGATGCGTCTCAAGGGCGGGCTGACATTAGGCGAGAATATCGCCGACCTCGCCGGCGTGACGATCGCCTATGATGCCTATAAAGCGTCGCTCGGGGGCCGCGAGGCGCCGGTGATCGACGGCCTCAGCGGCGATCAGCGCTTCTATCTGGGCTGGGCGCAGGTCTGGCGGCGCAATTACCGTGAGGCCAATCTGCGTCAGCGCCTGCTCACCGATCCGCATTCGCCGTCCGAGCAGCGCGTTGCCGTCGTTCGCAACCTCGATCCCTGGTATCGCGCGTTCGACGTCAGGACCGGCCAGACGCTCTACCTGCCGCCCGAGCAGCGCGTTCGCATCTGGTGATAGCCTCGGGCGCTTGACGTCGGGGAGAGGCAGGGGACATGAGTGGTTGCAGCCATGGCTTCAACACCGCTCCTTGTCTCCGGCAGCTCCGCTGCCCCGCTTCGATCGATCGGTAGCGCGCTCGGCGCTGCTTTATTGATCCTTGCCGCGGCGGGCTCGGCCGCATTGCTGTTGTTCACCGTCCGCGATCCGTTGTTCGCCGGCGCGTTCGCGGCGGGCCTGCTCGCGGTCGGCGCGCTGATGCTGCTGCGCTCGCGCAGCGGCGCGCGCGAGACGACCGAGGCGGTGTCCGCGGGGATCGACATCGCCCTGCTGCGCGCTGCGATCGACGTCACGACCAACGCCGTCGCGGTCACCGACGCCAATGGTCACCTGCTCTGCGCGAACGAGGCCTATGCGAGCTGGTTCGGCGGCTATGCTACGCCGCCCGATCTGGCGTTCGGCGAGCGCGAGCAGGAACGGCTGCAGCAAGCCGCGCTCGCCGCGCGGCGTGATGGCAATGCGGTGATCGAGCAGTTCGGCACCGACGGCGCCGGCTTGAGGGCGCAGCTCAGCCGCGAAGGCGCCGATCAGTCCGCTTTAGTCTGGAGGTTCACGCGCCGCAACGCGATCGATCTTGCGGCCGAGGCGCGCCGCCTGCTCACCGGCGAGGCGGGGGACCGCATCGGCGAGGCGGGATTGATGGCGGTGCTCGCCGACCTCGACGGCGCGCTGGTCGCCGCGAACCGCGTGTTCCTGCTGCGCGCGACCGGCAGCGCCGACACTGCTGCGGTCGGAACGCCGCTCGTCGGCCTGCTGAGCGCGACCGAGGACGGTCAGTTCAGCTTCGCGATCGAAGGAGGCGGCGCGACGCCCTTGCGCATCGTCCAGATCCCGATCGCCGACGGCGTCAATCCGCTGACCCTGTTCCTGCTGCTCGACGATGCCGACGGCGGGTTTCGCCGGCTCGGCAAGGACGACACCGCCCACATCAACGCCTTGCTCGACATCCTGCCGCTCGGGCTCGCGCTCGCCAATGTCGACGGCCGTTTCATCTATCTCAACAAGGCGTTCCGCAAAGGCGCGGCGCTCGTCGAGGGGGTCAAGGCGGTCTACCCGGGCGATCTCGTGGTCAGCGAGGATAAAGCGGCGGTGTCCGATCTCGTCCGCCGTTTCGCGCGCGGCCCGTCCGCGGCGAGCGACATCGCGGTGCGCCTCAAGTCCAATCCCGAAGAGCCGGTCGCGCTGACGATCGCCGGCGTGCGCGGTCTCGGCCAGGGCGCCGTCCTGCTCTCGCTCAAGGACAATAGCGAGGAGGACCGGCTGAAGCGCCAGGTGGCGCAGGCGACCAAGATGCAGGCGGTTGGCCAACTCGCCGGCGGCGTCGCGCACGACTTCAACAACATCCTCACCGCGATCATCGGCTATTGCGACCTGATGCTGATGCGCCACTCGCCCGGCGACAGCGATTATGACGATATCCAGCAGATCAGGAGCAATTCGAACCGTGCGGCAGGGCTGACGCGGCAGCTGCTCGCCTTCTCGCGGCAGCAGACCTTGCGGCCGCAGGTGCTGCAGCTCCCGGACGTGATCGCCGAAGTTTCGAACCTGCTCAAGCGCCTGCTCGGCGAAACGGTCGCGCTGCAGGTCAAGCACGGCCGCAGCCTCGGCGCGGTCCGCGCCGACCCCGGCCAGCTCGAGCAGGTGATCGTCAATCTCTGCGTCAACGCCCGCGACGCGATGCCCAAGGGCGGGACCTTGACCCTGCACACCTATTCGGTTTCGGCCGACGACGTCCGCAGGATGGGCAGCGACATCCTGCCGATCGCCGATTACACCGCGCTGCGGGTCTCGGACACCGGCACCGGCATCCCGCCGGCGATATTGAGCAAGATCTTCGAGCCGTTCTTCACCACCAAGGAAGTGGGGAAGGGGACCGGGCTCGGGCTCTCGACCGTCTACGGTATCGTCAAGCAATCGGGCGGCTTCATCTTCGCCGAATCGGAGCCGGGCAAGGGCAGCAGCTTCACCATCTACCTGCCCGTCCACGCCGCCGGCGCCGCCAAGGCCTCCGAAAAAGGCAAGGGCAAGGCTCCGACCGGGGAGCTGTGGGGAACGGGGACGATCCTGATCGTCGAGGACGAGGCGATGGTGCGCGCGGTCGCCGAGCGGGCGTTGACCCGCCATGGCTATACGGTGCTCACCGCCGAAAGCGGTGAGGCCGCGCTCGAGATCCTCGAGCGGGAGGACAAGGTGGACCTGATGATCTCCGACGTGGTGATGCCGTCGATGGACGGGCCGACCACGGTGCGCGAGGCGCGCAAGACCCACCCCGATCTGCCGATCCTGTTCATCTCCGGCTATGCCGAAGAGCAGTTGCGCAAGTCGATCGATCTCGAGCGCGTCGCCTTCCTCGCCAAGCCCTTCTCGGTGCAGAAGCTCGCCGAGGCGGCGCGCGATGCCCTGCTCTCGAACAAGTCGGCGGCGAAATAGTTTTTGATTTTTTCTGATCTGGCCCTAATCGAGCCTCGTGTCCGGTCGTTCCATCCTTATCGTCGAAGACGAACCGCTTATCGCGATGATGCTGGAGGATTTTCTCGACTCGCTCGGCCACCGGGTCGCCGGCACCGTCGACAGCGTCGCCGAGGCGATGGCCAAGATTGACGAAGGCGGGTTCGACATCGCCATCCTCGATGTCCATCTCAAGGGCGAGCACGCCTGGCCGATCGCCGACCGTCTGCTCCAGGAAGGCTTGCCGTTCATCTTCGCCACCGGCGGCCATATCGATCCGCCGCCGCCCGCGCACGCCGGCGCCCCGGTGCTCGCCAAGCCCTATACGATCGACGCGATCGAGCCGGCGCTCGCCGCCGCCTGCGCCAACGGGGCCGGGTAAAGCATTGCGCGAAAAGGTGGGTACCGGCTTTTCGCAAGCAGCAATGCGGCATCAAACAATTAGAGGGCAGGCTGCGATTCCATCTGATCGCAGCTTGCCCTAGCCGCAAGCCGCCGCGGGATGAAGAGCATCCTGTCGGTCGCCCTTTTCATCGTCGGCACCTATACGGCGATCGTCGTCCTCATCTATTTTCTCCAGACGGCGATGTTGTTTCCGGCGGGTGCGGCCCGCGAGGGTCCGCCGCTGCCGCCCGGTGCCGAGCGACTGCGCCTCGCGACGTCGGACGGCGAGACCTTGCAGGGTGTCCATCTCACGCCCGGCGCGCGGCCGAACGAAGGCGAGCGACCGGTCATCCTCGGTTTCGGCGGCAATACGTGGGACGCCGATGCCGCCGCTCTCTACCTCCAGCAAGTCTATCCCGAAGCCGACATCGTGACCTTCCACTTTCGCGGCTATCACCCGAGCAGCGGCACGCCGAGCGCCGCCGGCCTGCTGAGGGACGCGCCCGCGGTGCATGATCTGGTTGCACGTCGCTTTCCCGCCCGCCCGGTCGTGGCTGTCGGCTTCAGCGTCGGCAGCGGCGTTGCGGCGCATCTCGCAAGCGCGCGGCCGCTCGCTGGAGTGATTCTGGTCACGCCGTTCGATCGGCTCGCCCGTGTCGCAAGGGATCATTATCCGTGGCTGCCGGTCCGCGCATTGTTCCGCCACGACATGAACGCCGTCGAGGCGCTGCGCGGCGCAACGATCCCGGTGGCGATCATCGCCGCCGGCGCGGACGACATCATCCCGCCAGCCCGCACCGAAGCGCTGCGCGGAACGTTACGGACACTGGTCTACGACCGCACGATCCCCCACGCCGGGCACAATGATGTTTATGATCGCGCTGATTTCCGTGAGGCGATGAAGGAGGCGCTCGCGGCGATCGTCCGAGGGAGAGGCCCAAAACCCAGCGCGGCCTGATCTTTCGTGTGGAGTCGGTGGCGCGGCAGTCTTCGTTCGGGGGGCATTCGTTTCACTCTTGTTCCCGTGGAACATAACATGTACATCGCTTCCTACGTTGAACCCGCTGCGCGGACATCATAGGAGGGCAGTGCACCATGGCGACATCGCTCAAAGTCGTTGGATCCGACAGGAATTCTGAGAATATGGACAAGCAAAAGGCCCTCGAAGCAGCGCTTGCGCAGATCGACCGCGCATTCGGCAAGGGCTCGGCGATGAAATTGGGATCGCGCGAAGCGGTCCAGATGGAGTCGATCTCGACCGGCTCGATCGGCCTCGACATCGCGCTTGGCATCGGCGGCCTGCCGCGCGGCCGCATCATCGAGATCTACGGGCCGGAAAGCTCGGGCAAGACGACGCTCGCGCTCCATGCCGTTGCCGAGGCGCAGAAGGTCGGCGGCACCGCTGCCTTCGTCGATGCCGAGCATGCGCTCGACCCGATCTATGCGAGGAAGCTCGGTGTCGACATCCAGGAGCTGATCATCTCGCAGCCCGACACCGGCGAGCAGGCGCTCGAGATTTGCGACACGTTGGTGCGCTCGAACGCGGTCGATGTGCTGGTCATCGATTCGGTCGCTGCGCTCGTGCCGCGTGCCGAGATCGAGGGCGAGATGGGCGACAGCCATGTCGGACTGCAGGCGCGGCTGATGAGCCAGGCCTTGCGCAAGCTGACCGGCTCGATCTCCAAATCGCGCTGCCTGGTCATCTTCATCAACCAGGTGCGGATGAAGATCGGCGTGATGTACGGCAATCCCGAGACCACGACCGGCGGCAACGCGCTCAAATTCTACGCCTCGGTCCGGCTCGACATCCGCCGCACCGGCCAGATCAAGGAACGCGACGACATCGTCGGCAACACGACGCGGGTGAAGGTCGTCAAGAACAAGGTCGCACCGCCGTTCAAGCAGGTCGAGTTCGACATCATGTACGGCGAGGGCATCTCCAAGATGGGCGAGATCCTCGATCTCGGCGTCAAGGCAGGGATCGTCGAGAAATCCGGATCGTGGTTCAGCTATGATTCGATCCGCATCGGCCAAGGCCGCGAGAATGCGAAGACCTTCCTCAAGGAAAATTCCGAAATCGCCCTTCGCATCGAGAATGCGATCCGCGGCAGCACCGAGACGGTGGCCGAGGCGCTGATGGCGGGACCAACGGAAGACGACGATATCTAGAGCATCGTGCGCAAAAGTGGGAACCGGTTTGCGCAGAAAACGATGCGGTAACAAATGATTAGAGCGGGATGCGTGATCCAGATATCGCGCATTCCGCTCTAGACGTCAGGATCTAAACGTCAGGCAAGATGAGCAGAGGGCCGGGGAGGGTGGCTTCCCCGGCCTTTTTGCGCCGGGCGCAGCGTCTAGCGATGCTCGGGCGGATTGGCCCAGATCGCGGTGAGCAGGCCGCACACACCGCAAACCGCAAAGGCGAGGACGAGCGGCAGGGTCGTGCCGTCGAACCATTGGCCGACCGCGAGGCCGATCAGCGCGCCGCCGATCGTCGTGATCGTCCCCTGCACGGAGGAGGCGGTGCCGGCGATATGGCCGAGCGGCTGCATCGCCAGCGCATTGAGATTGGCCGAGGCAAGCCCGAACGAAGCCATCGCCAGCGCCTGTAGGACGATGAACAGGATGAGATGCTCGCCGATCGCCAGCACAAGGATCAGGTGGAGCAATGACAATGCTGCGAACGCTCGGAGCGCGGCGAGCATGATCCGGCGCGAGCCGATCCGCTCGACGATTCGCGAGTTGAGATAGGAAGTGATCGCCATCGGCCCGGCGATCGAGGCGAAGATCACCGCCATCAGATCGGGTCGCTCGAAGATGTCGAACACGATCTGCTGGATCGAGTTGATGAACGCAAACAGCGCGCCGACCACCAGGGTCAGCGCGAGCGTGTTGCCGATCGAGACGCGCTGATGCAGCGTGGTCGCGACCGCCTCGCGGATCTTGGCGAGCGAAAGCGCACGCCGCCGGTCTGGCGGATGGGTCTCGGGCAGGCGCAGCAGCAGCCACGCGACCAGGAACAGGCCGTAGAGCGCCAGCAGGAAGAAAATGGCGCGCCAGCTAGCGGCGGCGAGCACGGCCTCCCCGAGCGCAGGCGCGAGCACCGGCACGACCATGAAGAGGATGAACGAGAGCGACATGATCCGCGCCATCGTCGGCCCGTCGAACTGGTCGCGTACCATAGACACGACCAGCACCCGCGTTCCGGCCGCCGCTATGCCCTGCAGCAGACGCGCGCCGAGCAGCACCGCAAAGCTCCCCGAAAGGCCGGTCAGCAGCGAGAACAAGGCGTAGCTCGACAGGCAGAGCACGAGGATCGGCTTGCGTCCGAAGCGATCCGAGAGCGGGCCGTAGAGCATTTGCCCGCCGCCGAAGCCGAGCAGGTAGAAGGTGATGATCAGCTGCCGGCTATTGTCGTCCTCGATCCCGAAGGTCGCGCCGATCGCGGGCAGCGCCGGCAGCATCGAATCGATCGCGAGCGCGCCCGCAGCCATCAGCGCTGCGGTCAGGACGATGAATTCGCCGATGGCGCGCGCAGGGCGCGGCTTGTGGTGCGTTCGGTCGCTCATCAACATCCTGAAAAGGCGCCCGGACGGGCACATCATGCCATGCGGCAGCCGGCGTGGTTGCACAAGTTTCGTTTCAGCCGGGGCAAAGCTGGGCTAGACGCGCGCTTATGATCATCGTCCACCATCTCGAGAACAGCCGCTCGCAGCGCATCCTGTGGCTGCTCGAGGAATTGGAGATGCCCTATCGCGTGCGGCGCTACGCACGCGATCCCAAGACGATGCTCGCGCCGGCCGAGCTCAAGGCGGTTCATCCTCTCGGCAAATCGCCGGTGATCGAGGATGAGGGACGCGTGATCGCCGAAAGCGGCGCGATCGTCGAATATCTCGTCGAGAAATCGGGCGGCAAACTCGGCCCTCCCGCCAATCGCGATTCGGTGCTGCTCTACCGCCAATTCCTGCATTATGCCGAAGGCTCGATGATGCCGCCGTTGCTGGCGCTGCTGGTCGTCGACCGCCTCGGCCTGCTCGGCAAGCCGGCGCGGGGCAATGTCATGGCGCTGCTCGAGGGGCATCTCGACTGGCTCGAGGCTGAGCTCACCAAGCGCGACTGGTTCGCCGGAGACAGCTTGACCAGCGCCGACGTCATGATGAGCTTCCCGCTCGAGCTCTGCCGCGCCCGCGCCGGCCTCGATGCCAGCCGTCCGCACCTGATCGATTGGCTCGAGCGCATCCACGCGCGCCCGGCCTATGGCGCGGCGCTGCACAAGGGCGGGCGCTACGCTTACGCCTGATCCGCGCCGGCGGTGATCACGCAGCCGCCGGGCACGCTACGCCGGCTCGAGCTCGCGGTGCACGACGTCTTCGGCAAGCTTGCCGTTGAGCTCGGCGAGATGATCGTAGGCTGCGGTGTAGCTGGCGAGGCCGTGGCTGAGCGAGCGTAGCTCCGCGTCGAGCCCGCGCAGCTCGGCTTCGGGCAGCATCGCCTCGATCCGGTCCCAGCGTGACCAGCCTTCGCGCGGGGCGATGCCGAGCATCTGGCCGCGCCGGCTCGCGAGCGCCGAGGTCACGCGCGAAGTCGCGCTGCCGGGGCACATGATCACCAGCCGCTGGACCGGCTCGAGCAGATGCGGTGCTGCGGCGGCAAGCGCCTCGGACATCGCGATCCGGCCGGCGGTGCGGAACGCAAGCTCGGAGCTGTCGACGCTGTGATAGGAGCCGTCGATCAAGGTCACCGCGACGTCGACGACCGGGAAACCGAGCGGTCCCTTGGTCATTGCGTCGCGCACACCCTGCTCGACCGCCGGTATCCATTGCTTGGGGACGGCGCCCCCGGTGATCCGCTCCTGGAAGCGAAAGCCCTCGCCGGCAGGCAGCGGAGCAAGCTCGATCACCACGTCGCCGAACTGGCCGTGGCCGCCCGACTGCTTCTTGTGCCGGCCGCGCTGGGTGACGCTCTTGCGGATCGATTCCTTGTAGCCGACCGCCGGGCTGCGCGCGTCGACCGCGACCCCGTAGCGCCGCTTGAGGCGGGCGAGGGTGACGGCAAGATGCTCGTCGTTGACCCCGCTGAGCCGCGTCTCGTGCAATGCCTCATCCTGCTCCCAGCGCAGCGAGCGGTCTTCCTCGACGAGCTTGTGCAGCGCCGCGGAGAGGCGGACGTCGTCCTTGCGCTCGCGCGTCGTGATCGCGAGCACATGATTGCTGGCGGGAAGATCGACCTCAGGGGCGGGCGGTGTCGATGCGGCTGCGCCCAGCCACTCGCCGGCGCCGACCGCGTCCGCCTTCGCGATCGCCACCACATCGCCGATTTCGGCGCGGCGGAGCTTGTTCGCTTTTTCGCCCTGCATCGCGAACAGCGCGCCGACCCGGATCGAGTCGCCGGCGGCGGTGCTCAGCTCGGTGCCTTCCTCGAGCGGGGCGCCGAACACGCGCGCGAATGCCAGCCGGCCGAGCGCGCCGCCGTGCGACACCTTGAAGACGGACGCGCAACCCTGCTCGGCCCCGAGCCGCTCGGCGGCCTTGTCCGCCGGCGGCGCTTCATGGCGAAGCGCCTTCAGCAGCCGCCTGACGCCAAAGCCGTTGAGCGCCGAGCCGAACAGGACGGAAATGGCGAGCGTGTCGCGCGTCTCGCGCGCGAGGTCTGCGAGCACGGTGGGAAGATCGGGCGGTTCGTCCATCAGCAATTGCTCGAGCAGCACTTCGTCATGATCGGCAAGCTGCTCGAGCATGCGAAAGCGGTCCTTCGCCTCGCGTTCGACAAGCTCGGTAGGGATTTCGGCAAGCTCGGACGGCTTTCCCGGGCGATATTGATAGGCGCGCTCCAGCGCGAGATCGACGAAGCCGCTGATCCTTTCGCCGTCGCGGATCGGGATCTGGCGGGCGATCAGCGGCTCGCCGCTCAGCGGCTGCAAGGCTTCGAGCAGGTCGCGCATGCTGCCCCGCGCCTGATCGGCCTTGTTGACGAAGATGAGGTGCGGAATCGACTGTGCGTCGAGCTGGCGGAGCATGGGCTCGGCAAGCGCCGCCCGCTCCGGATCGGGATCGACCACGACGATCGCGATGTCGGCGACCGCGACACCAAGCGCGCCGTCGGCAGCAAAACCGGCAGAGCCGGGACAGTCGAGCAAGGTGAACCCGTCGCCGAGATAGTCGAAGCGCAGCAGGTTGAGCTCGGTCGAGCCGCCGCGGGCGCGGGCTTCGGCGCTGGAGTCGCCGATGCTGGTCCCCGAGTCGACCGAACCCTGGCGGTCGATCGTCCCCGCGGCGTGCAGCAGCGCTTCAGCCAAGGTGGTCTTGCCGCTGCCGCCTGGTCCCACCAGTGCAACGGTCCTGCTGCCCAACGATCTTTCCGGCATGAATCTCTCCTCCGTGCCCGGGCGCCGGTCCGCAAGAGAGCGCGTCAGCGCCATTCCGATCGCAGACTCCACCCATAAGCGGCCAAGCGCAAGAGCCGATGATAGATTGCGCGGTCTGGAGCGCCGCGGATCGGGCGAAGCGACGCTGGCGTCGGAACGGGGGGCCCAAAGCAACGTTGTTGCGGGGCGGTTCGAAGTTCGGTTGCGAATCGCGCGTTGGAGTAGGTGATGGCTTATCCAGTGGCGCTCCCTGCCATGGCGGCTCTCTCGATCGCCGGGGCCGCGATCGGCGTCCAGCTCGGCCGAAGCGCGATCGCCGAGATCAATCCGGTCTATTTCAGCACGCCACAGGCGGCCCGCTTTTTCGCCGATCTCACTCCCAAGGCCTACCGGCTGGGGACGAGCGCATGGAGCGATTCGACCGATTATTGGCGCAACGAGCTCAACGTCAGCGGGCGCAGCGCCTGCCTCGATTGCGGCGGGAATTTCGTCGAGCCCGAGATTGTCGCAGCAGCGCTTCCCGAGTGGGACGAACCTGCCGCGCCTAGCGATCGCGCAGAGGCCGAGGCCGAGGATCCGGATCGCGGCCTCGGAGCGAGCCAGATCGAGCGCTATTCATCCTTTCCAGTGACCGCCGAGGAGGCATTGGAGCGAGCGAGCCGGGAGGCAATCGCCGAGGATCAGGGTGCCGCGCTGCGGCAGCCGGCGCCCGGCAGCAATGAGGAGCAGGTTCCGGTCGGGATGTGATCGGGATGCGACGGCGGCGGCATGACGGCGCGGCCGAGCCGCGGCGTGCGGCTTGCTTGCCCCGCCGCCTGCGCTCGCCTACATCGCGGGCATGACATCCACCAACGACATCCGCCGCTCCTTTCTCGACTATTTCGCGCGAAACGGCCACCAGATCGTACCTTCGGCGCCGCTGGTGCCGTACAACGATCCGACCTTGATGTTCGTCAATGCCGGCATGGTGCCGTTCAAGAACGTCTTCACCGGTCTCGAGACGCGGCCCTATTCGACCGCGACCTCCAGCCAGAAATGCGTCCGCGCCGGCGGCAAGCACAACGATCTCGACAATGTCGGCTATACGGCGCGGCATCACACCTTCTTCGAGATGCTCGGCAATTTCTCGTTCGGCGATTATTTCAAGGAGCAGGCGATCCATCACGCCTGGACCTTGCTCACCAAGGATTGGGGGCTCGATCCGGAGCGGCTGACCGCGACCGTCTACCACACCGACGACGAGGCCTTTGACCTCTGGCGCAAGATTGCCGGGCTCCCGGAATCGCGCATCATCCGGATCCCGACCTCGGACAATTTCTGGGCGATGGGCGACACCGGCCCGTGCGGGCCCTGCTCCGAGATCTTCTTCGATCATGGCGCGCACATCCCCGGCGGCCCACCGGGCTCGCCCGACGAGGACGGCGACCGCTTCGTCGAGATCTGGAACCTCGTCTTCATGCAATATGAGCAGGTCGATCCGGCGACCCGCGTCCCCCTGCCGCGGCCGTCGATCGACACCGGCATGGGCCTCGAGCGGATCGCCGCGGTGCTGCAGGGCGTCCACGACAATTATGAGACCGACACTTTCAAGGCGCTGATCGCGGCGAGCGGCGAGCTCACCAAGACCCCGACCGACGGCGCGCAGCAGGCGAGCCACCGCGTGATCGCCGACCATCTGCGCGCCGCAGGTTTCCTCGTCGCCGATGGCGTGCTGCCGGCGAACGAGGGCAGGGGCTATGTGCTCCGGCGGATCATGCGCCGCGCGATGCGCCATGCCCATCTGCTCGGCGCGCCGGAGCCGCTGATGCACCGGCTCGTCCCTGCGCTCACCGCCGAGATGGGTGCCGCTTATCCCGAGCTGATCCGCGCGCAACCGCTGATCGCGGAGACGCTCAAGCTCGAGGAGATCCGCTTCCGCCAGACGCTCGAGAAGGGGCTGCGGCTGCTCGACGAGGCGACGGCGGGAATGAAGGCGGGAGACACTTTGCCGGGCGACGTCGCGTTCCGCCTCTACGACACGTTCGGCTTTCCCTACGACCTCACCGAGGATGCGCTTCGCGCGCAGGACATCGGCCTCGATCGCGCGGGATTCGATGCGGCGATGGCCGAGCAGAAGGCCGCGGCGCGCGCCGCCTGGAAGGGCTCGGGCGACAAGGCGTCGGACGATGTCTGGTTCGACATCGCCGAAGAGCATGGCGCGACCGAGTTCACCGGTTATGCCGGGCACGAAGGCGAGGGCCAGGTGCTCGCTTTGGTCAAGGACGGCGCCAGGGTCGACCAGGCTGGAGCGGGCGATGAAGTGGTGGTGATCACCAACCAGACGCCTTTCTACGGCGAGAGCGGCGGCCAGAGCGGCGATGCCGGCAGGATCAGCAGCGACGACGGGCTCGATGCCGAGGTGATCGACACGTCGAAACCGCTCGGCCGGCTGCACGCGCATCGCACGGCCATCCGGGCCGGCGCGATCAAGGTCGGCGAGCCGGTCAAGCTCAGCGTCGATGCGGCGCGCCGGGCGCACATCCGCGCCAATCATTCCGCCACCCATTTGCTGCACGCGGCGCTGCGCCATCGTCTTGGTTCGCACGTCAGCCAAAAGGGAAGCCTCGTCGCCGAGGATCGGCTGCGCTTCGATTTCTCGCATCCCAAGGCGCTGACGCCGGAGGATATCGACGCGATCGAAGCCGAGGTGAACGCCCACATCCGCGAGAATGACGTCGTCACGACGCGGCTGATGACTCCCGACGAAGCGATCGCCGCCGGCGCGATGGCGCTGTTCGGCGAGAAATATGGGGACGAGGTTCGCGTGCTCTCGATGGGGCGCGGCAGCGACGCCAGCTATTCGGTCGAATTGTGCGGCGGCACCCACGTCAACGCACTCGGCGACATCGCGCTGTTCAAGATCGTCTCGGAAAGCGCGGTCGCCTCCGGCGTGCGCCGGATCGAGGCGCTGACCGGGGAGGCCGCGCGCAAGTGGCTGACCGAGCGCGAGGAAAGGCTCAAGCAGGCCGCCGCGATGCTCAAGTCCGCGCCCGAGGAGGTTCCGGCACGGGTCGCCGCGCTGGTCGAGGAGCGCCGCCGACTCGAGCGCGAACTCGGCGAGGCGAAGAAGGCGCTCGCGCTCGGCGGCGGCGGCGCGGCCCAGCCCCAGGCGAGCGAGACCGTCGGCGGGCACGGGTTCATCGGCCAGGTGATCGACGGGCTTGATCCCAAGGGCCTCCGCGGCCTGGTCGACGACGCCAAGAAAAGGGTCGGCTCGGGCGTGGTCGCCCTGGTCGCGGTCAATGACGGCCGCGCCAGCGTCGCGGTCGGCGTGACCGACGATCTCGCGCAAAGCCGCGACGCGGTCGATCTCGTCAAACGGGCGGTGGCGGCGCTCGGTGGGCAGGGCGGCGGCGGACGGGCCGACATGGCGCAGGGGGGTGGCCCCGACGGGTCAAAGGCCAAGGCTGCCCTGGCCGCGGTCCGCGATGCGCTCGAGGAAGTTTCCGCCGCGGCCTGATGCGCGACGGGACGAAGCCAGGTTAATCAATGCGGAGCGGCGCGACTCTCCCAAGCCGTCTCAGGCGGCGTCGGTCAATCGCCGGCGCCGAAGCCTGGGCTCCTTCTCGATCTCGGCAAGCTCCATGATCGCCTTGCGCAGTTCGGCGCGCTTCTCGTGGATCGAGGCGATCACCGGCCCCATTGCGATCCCGAGATCGACCAGCACCGCTTCCGACAGCTGGAGCGACGATTCGAGCGTCTCGGGCACCGCGTCGGTCGCGCCAGCGCGGTAGAGCGCTGCGGCATGATCGGAGTCGCGGGCCCTCGCGACGATGGTGAGTTCGGGGCAGGAGGCGCGCACGCGCCGCGTCAGCCGCGCGGTCATGACCGGATCGTCCATCGTCAGCACCAGCGCGGCGGCGCGGCTCAGGTTGAGCCGTTCGATGAACTCGTTGCGCGAGACGTCGCCGAACCGGATCGCAAAGCCCTCGCGCCGCGCCTCCGCCACCGTGTCGATGTTCGAATCGATCGCGATATAGTCGCGGCCATGGGCCGCCAGCATGTCGGCGACCATCCGGCCGACCCGTCCGAAGCCGATGATCACGACCGCCGGTTCGCCATCGCGTTCGGCGAGATCGACCGGCTCGGCGTGGCTCCGCCGGTCGACCCGGCGGGCGGCGATCCGGCCGAGCTTCGCAAGCAATGGCGTGACCGTGAGGCCGATCGCGGTCACGATCTGCCAGAAAGCCGCGGTCTCGGCGCTGATCAGCTGCGCCGCCGCTGCCGCGCCAAGCACGATCAACGTGGTTTCCGACGGTGAGGACATCAGGACCCCGGTTTCGGCGGCGACTCCGGCTCGTGCGCCGCCGAGCCGAAGCAGCCCTGCGGTCACCACCGCCTTGAGCAACAGCACCGCGACCACGGCGAGCAAGATCTCGCCCCAATTGGCGGCGACAGAGCGCAGATCGACGCTCATTCCGACGGTGATCAGGAAGACGCCGAGCGCCAGCCCGCGGAACGGCGCGGTGATCACCTCGACCTCGTTCTGATAATCGGTTTCGGCGATCAGTATGCCGGCGATCAGCGCGCCCATGATCGGCGACAGGCCGACCGCTGTCGTCGCGAGGCTGGCGAGGATCACCACGACCAGGCTCGCGGCAAAAAACAATTCGGGGCTCTTGGTCCGCGCCGCCTGCGCGAACAGGCCGGGCAGGAAGATGCGGCCGAGCATCAGCATCGCCGCAATCACGACCGCACCGAGCAGCACGGTCTGGAGCAGCCCGTTCCAGCCGCCGGCCGAAGCGTAAGGGGCCATCGCGCCGAGCGCGAAGATGATCGGCACGATCGCAAGATCCTCGAACAACAGCATCGCCAGCGCCGAGCGGCCGACCGGGCTCTTCGTCCCGACGAGCGGGAGCACCAGAGCGGTCGAGGAGAGCGACAATGCCAGGCCGAGGCCGATCGCGCCGGCCCAGCCCTGGCCCATCAGGTGGAGCATGCCGCCGATCAACGCCGCCGAGACCAAGAGCTCGGCCGCGCCGGCGCCGAACACCAAACGGCGCATCGTCCACAAGCGTCGGAACGACAGCTCCAGACCGATTGAGAAGAGCAACAGGATGATTCCGAACTCGGCCCAGGGTTCGATCGAATGCGGGTTGGAGATGGTGATGAAGTTGAGCCACGGATATTGGCCGGTCATCGCGCCGAGGCCTGAGGGGCCGACCAGCACCCCCACCAGGATGAAGCCGATCACCGGCGTGATTCGCATTCGTGCGAACGCCGGGATGACGATCCCTGCCGCGCCGAGGATCACCAGCGCATCGCTGAGGCCGCTTGTCTGGAATTCGGGTGCCATATTGCCTTTATGCCGCTTTGGGCGCGAATGTCAGCGGCGATGGGGGAAGAAATGGCAGATCCCGCTCCGGAGCGCCCGCCGGAGCTCTGCATCGTCGGCGGCGGTCCTGCGGGGCTGTTCGCGGGGCTGCTGTTCGCACGCGCCGGCGTGCCGACGGTCGTGCTCGAGAAGCACGCCGATTTCCTCCGCGATTTTCGGGGCGACACGGTGCATCCCTCGACCTTGCGGCTGCTCCACGAACTGGGATTGCTCGACCGATTTTTGCAGCGTCCGCACAATCGCGCCCATGACATCAGGGCCTATGTCGGCGACCGCCTGATCGAGGTTGCCGATTTCTCGCATTTCGACGCGCGCTGGAACTTCACCGCGCTGATGCCGCAATGGGACTTCCTCGACTTCATCGCCGACGAAGCCCGCCTCTATCCGCATTTCCGCCTGCTGACGCAGGCCGAGGCGACCGGCCTGGTCCGCGGACAGGGCAGGGTGGTCGGGGTCGCCTATCGCAAGGACGGCGAGCGAAGGCAGATCGGTGCGAAGCTGGTCATCGCCGCCGACGGCAGGGGCTCGCGGCTGCGCGCGGAAGCGCAGCTTCCGTTGCGAACGCTGGGGGCGCCGATCGATGTCTTCTGGTTCCGCGTCCCCAAGCGGCCGACGGCGAAGAACGAGACCACAGGGATCTTCACCCGCGGACGGCTGATGGCGCTGCTCGACCGCGGCGATTATTGGCAATGCGCCTATGTCATTCCCAAGGGCCAGGCCGAGCAGGTCCGCGCCCGCGGGCTCGATGCGTTTCGCAGCGACGTCGCACGAAGGGCGCCGATGCTCGCCGCCGAAGTCGGCGCGGTGGCAAGCTGGGATGAAGTCAAACTGCTCAGCGTCGCGCTCGATCGGCTCGAGCGCTGGCACGAACCCGGTTTTCTGGTGATCGGCGATGCCGCCCACGCGATGTCGCCGATCGGCGGTGTCGGCATCAATGTCGCCATCCAGGATGCGGTCGCCGCGGCGAACCTGCTCGCCGCCCCGCTGGCGAAGCACAAGGACGTCGATCACCTGCTGCCCAAGGTCAGGGCGCGGCGCATGCTTCAGGTTCGTGCGGTCCAGGCATTCCAGAAGGCCGCGCAGGACCGGATCATCACGCCGCTGCTCGAGGGGTCGGCACCGGTGAAAGTGGCGTTGCCGCTGCGGCTGCTCGCACGCTTTCCGCTGCTGCGGCGGATTCCGGCGGCGTTCCTCGGCTTCGGCATCAGGCCCGAGCACATCCGCTCGCCTGCGGTGATTTCAAGTCAGGTGGAATCACCTGATGACTCGGAAATGACGGAAAACAAAAAATAATCTGACTCTCGTCAGGGGTCGGCCGAGCCTGTCGAAGTCCCTCCCAGGATTGGGGTTTTCGACAGGCTCGGCGCGAACCCTTAGCGGCGCGGCGCTCAGGCCGGGGCC
Source organism: Sphingomonas sp. (assembly GCF_036677245.1). Taxonomy (GTDB): domain Bacteria; phylum Pseudomonadota; class Alphaproteobacteria; order Sphingomonadales; family Sphingomonadaceae; genus Allosphingosinicella. Next base: position 31,994 of record NZ_JAKFCG010000045.1, on the reverse strand, counting down.
ATTGCCTTTTCGAGGTTGGAGCGGACCGCTTCGAAGAATTGCTCGGTCGTCATCCAGCTCTGCTCGGGGCCGATCAGGATGGCGAGGTCCTTGGTCATCTTGCCGCTCTCGACGGTTTCGATGCAGACCCGCTCGAGCGTCTCGGCGAACGCGGTCACCTCGGGCGTGTCGTCGAACTTGCCACGATATTTGAGGCCGCCGGTCCAGGCGAAGATCGACGCGATCGGGTTGGTCGAGGTCGCCTTGCCCTGCTGGTGCATGCGGTAATGGCGCGTGACGGTGCCGTGCGCCGCCTCGGCCTCGATCGTCTTGCCGTCGGGGGTCATCAGCACCGAGGTCATCAGCCCGAGCGAGCCGAAACCCTGCGCGACCTGGTCGGACTGGACGTCGCCGTCGTAGTTCTTGCAGGCCCAGACGAACTTGCCCGACCATTTGAGCGCCGAGGCGACCATGTCGTCGATCAGGCGATGCTCGTAGACGATGCCGGCGGCGTCGAACTGCGTCTTGAACTCGGCGTTGAACACCTCCTCGAACAGATCCTTGAAGCGACCGTCATAGGCCTTGAGGATCGTGTTCTTGGTCGAAAGATAGACCGGCCAGCCGCGGGCGAGACCGTAATTGAAGCTGGCGCGGGCGAAGTCGCGGATCGAATCGTCGAGATTGTACATGCCCATCGCGACGCCCGAACCCGGGAAATCGAACACTTCCTCTTCGATGCGCTCACCATTCTCGCCTTCCCAGACCATGCGCAGCTTGCCGGGACCGGGCACCCGGAAGTCGGTCGCGCGATATTGGTCGCCGAAGGCATGACGGCCGATGACGATCGGGTCGGTCCAGCCCGGGATCAGCCGCGGCACGTTCTGGATCACGATCGGCTCACGGAAGACGACGCCGCCGAGGATGTTGCGGATCGTGCCGTTGGGCGATTTCCACATCTTCTTGAGGCCGAACTCCTCGACGCGCGCCTCGTCGGGCGTGATCGTCGCGCATTTGACGCCGACGCCATATTTCTTGATCGCCTCGGCGGCTTCGACCGTGACTCGGTCCTCGGTCTCGTCGCGATGCTCGACCCCAAGGTCGAAATAGACCAGGTCGACGTCGAGATAGGGCAGGATCAGCCGCTCGCGGATCCATTGCCAGATGATCCTGGTCATCTCATCGCCGTCGAGCTCCACGAGCGGCGTCTTGACTTTGATTTTGGCCATTGGGCGTGCGCTTCCTTTTTTGGGTTGCTTCGTTCGCGTTCGGGGGGCGCTGTAAGCGGTGCACGCGCGCTGATCAACCGGAGGAGGCGCGCCCGCATATGGTTGCTGTCTTGGGCCCTGGCTTCGTCCATGTCTGGGGCGATTGGCGCTGGCCGGTTGTTTCGCCGCAGCGGTGCGACTAAGAGCCTGAGCACCCTCGGTCGAAGCCGTTCACGTTTCGCGGAAGGCCTGGATCGGCTCTCGACATTCGGGGGCGGAATTGGTGCCTGACGGATTTCGACCGGAGGAGATCACGGTCTAAGGACGCCGCATGACATCGCTCGAAAAGCCGGACCTCGTCACCACCAACGTCCGCTACCGGATGCCGAACGTCCATCCCGAAGGTCGCAAGTTCGTGGTCATCGCGGCGGCGCTCAGCCTGGTGTTTGCGCTGCTGGCGTGGGAAACGCTTGCCTGGCCGATGGCGGGCGTGACCTTGTGGGTCGCCGCCTTCTTTCGCGATCCGATCCGCACGACGCCAAAGGGGGAGGGGCTGGTGATCGCCCCGGCCGACGGCATGGTGACGATGATCACCGAGGTGCTGCCGCCGCGCGAGCTGAGCGGCGAGGATGCGCTCGGCGCCGCACCGGTGACCCGCGTGTCGATCTTCATGAGCGTGTTCGACGTCCACATCAATCGTGCGCCGATCGCCGGCAAGATCACGCGCATCGTCTACATCGCCGGCAAGTTCCTCAACGCCGACCTCGACAAGGCCAGCGAGGACAATGAGCGCCAGCACATATTGGTCGAAGGCAATGAGGGTGTCCGCGTCGGCTTCACCCAGATCGCGGGCCTGGTCGCACGGCGCATCGTGCCCTGGATCAAGGTCGGCGACTTCGTCGGCGCCGGCCAGCGCGTCGGCCTGATCCGCTTCGGCAGCCGGGTCGACGTCTATCTCCCGGTGGGCACGGCCCCGCAGGTGATGCTCGGCCAACGCACGATCGCGGGCGAGACGATCGTCGCCCGCATCGGCGTCGCCGAGGCACCGTCCGGAATCAGCCAGTGAGGCAAAGCGGCGCGCCACGGCCAAGACGAGGCATTCCGCTGCGGACGATCGTGCCCAACGCGGTCACCGCGCTCGCGCTCTGCTCGGGGCTGTTCGGGATCCGCTACGGGATCGACGGCGAGTGGCGGAATGCCGCCGCCGCGATCGCGATAGCGGCATTGCTCGACGGGCTGGACGGGCGGATCGCACGGCTGCTCAACGGCGCCAGCCGGTTCGGTGCGGAGCTCGATTCGCTGTCCGACGTCACCGCCTTCGGCGTCGCGCCGGCGCTGATCATCTATCAATGGGTGCTCGAACCGCTCGAGCCCGGAGAGCTGCTCGGCTTCTGGACGGGATGGGGCTGGTTGTTCGCGCTCGCCTACGCGGCCTGCGCGGCGTTGCGTCTCGCGCGCTTCAACGCCAATATCGATGCCGACGACCAGCCGCACAAATCGGCCGGCTATCTGACCGGCGTCCCCGCGCCGGCCGGAGCGGGATTGCTGTTCCTGCCGCTGTTCCTGTGGCTCGCGACCGGGAATGACGTCTTCCGTCAACCTTGGCTGGTGGCACCGTGGTCGGCGCTGGTCGCATTCCTGATGATCTCGAACCTCGCGACCTTCTCGTGGGGCTCTGTCCGCCTTCGCAGCCACGTCCGGCTCGGGGCGCTCGCCTTGATCGTCGTGGTCGGCGCCGCGCTGCTGCAAAAGCCGTGGCCGACGCTCAGCGTCGCTGCTTTGCTCTACGCGCTGCTGATCCCGCTCAGCATCTACAGCTATGCGAAGGTCAAGCGGCAGCGCGCTGCTGCATCGCGCGCGCCGGCGCAGGATCCCGCCGCACCGTCACTCTGACGCGGCGCCCCCAGGGGCGCTGGCGACGCGCCTGGGCCTCGCCGAACAAGGCGGCGAGGATCTCGTTCAAATGCTCGCGAACGGTGATGTGGAGGACGGCCGCCGCACCGATGAGGATCAGTGCGAAAAATAGACCTGCAGCAATGTGAGTCACAGCTTTTCCCCTATTTTATCCACAGCAAAACGGCCTTGAGGTGGATTAAGTTCCTACGATGTTGTTTCTACTGTATGTTCATGATTTGTTCCGTTGTCAACTGCCGTTCCGATTAATGCGAGAACAACGGCATGCTCGTGACCGGGATGCAGCGCGGAGACAAAGCGTGCTTTGCGTCGCGGCTCAGGGCGTCCGCCCGTCAAATACCGTCAACATCTTGATTTCGGACGCCGGCGCAGCTAGATGCGCGCCATTCCACATGCGGAGCCATCATCACCGGTGGTTGGGAAACCAGCTTCTCGGCCCCGCAGAGGTATAACCGGAAGGAGAATAGACCATGGCGTCGCCAGACGTTTCCATGCAGGCATTGCTTGAGGCCGGAGCGCATTTCGGCCACCAGACCCATCGCTGGAACCCCAAGATGAAGCCGTACATCTTCGGCGAACGCAACGGGGTCCATATCATCGATCTTTCGCAGACCGTGCCGTTGTTCGCGCGTGCGCTCGACTTCGTACGCCAGTCGGTCGCCGCCGGCGGCAAGGTGCTGTTCGTCGGCACCAAGCGCCAGGCGCAGGATCCGATCGCCGAGGCGGCGCGCCGCTCGGGGCAGCATTTCGTCAACCACCGCTGGCTGGGCGGCATGCTCACCAACTGGAAGACGATCTCCAACTCGATCAAGCGCTTCAAGAGCCTCGAGGAGCAGCTGTCCGGTGATACCACCGGACTCACCAAGAAAGAGGTCCTCCAGCTGACCCGCGAGCGCGACAAGTTCGAGCTGTCGCTCGGCGGCATCCGGGACATGGGCGGCCTGCCCGACGTGATCTTCGTCGTCGACGCCAACAAGGAAGAGCTGGCGATCAAGGAAGCCAATGTGCTCGGCATCCCGGTCGTCGCGATCCTCGATTCGAACGTCAGCCCGCAGGGCATCGCCTTCCCGGTCCCGGGCAACGACGACGCGAGCCGGGCGATCCGCCTCTATTGCGACGCGATCGCCGATGCGGCGCTTGGTGGCCGTACGGGCGGCGCTGCCGCGCGCGGCGAGGACATTGGCGCGATGGATGCGCCGCCGGCGGAAGAGGCTCTGGCCGAGGCCTGAGCCCTGGTCGAGATCCAGGCCCGGCACGGCCGGGGCTCCACTGGCAACACAGGGTAAATAGCGGAGGGGCGCGCAGCCGCCCCACAAGCTTATCTGAGAAGGATCAGGAACATGGCGGAAGTCACTGCCGCAACGGTCAAGGAACTGCGCGAGCGCACCGGGGCCGGAATGATGGATTGCAAGAAAGCGCTCGGCGAGACCGCCGGCGACATGGAAGCCGCGATCGACTGGTTGCGCACCAAGGGCCTGGCGGCCGCCGCGAAGAAGGCCGGTCGCACCGCGGCTGAGGGCCTTGTCGGCGTCAGCGTGCGCGGCACCAGGGGCGCCGTCGTCGAGGTCAACAGCGAGACCGACTTCGTCGCCAAGAACGAGCAGTTCCAGGACTTCGTCCGCACCGTCGCCGAGCTTGCGCTCGACGGCAATGGCGACGTCGCTGCGCTGGCCGCCGCGCGCTGGCCGGAGGGCGGCACCGTCGAGGAGAAGCTCACCGCGAACATCGCGACGATCGGCGAGAATCAGTCGCTGCGACGCGTTGGCGTGGTCGAAGTCTCCGAAGGCGCAGTCGTCTCCTACGTCCACAATGCCGTCACCGCGGGCCTCGGCAAGATCGGCGTGCTGGTCGCGCTCGAGGGCAATGGCGACAAGGCCGCGCTCGAGGCGCTCGGCAAGCAGCTGGCGATGCACATCGCCGCCGCCAACCCGCTCGCGCTGCGCGGCGAGGACCTCGATCCGGCTTTGGTCGAGCGCGAGCGCGCGATCGCCTCCGAGAAAGCCTCGGAATCGGGCAAGCCGGCGAATATCGTCGAGAAGATGGTCGACGGCGCGATCGCCAAGTTCCGCAAGGAAAATGCGCTGCTCAGCCAGCTGTTCGTGATGGACAACAAGACCAAGGTCGAGGACGTCATCGCTGCCGAGGCCAAGAAGACCGGCTCGCAGATCACCCTCGCTGCCTATGTCCGCTTCCAGCTCGGCGAAGGCATCGAGAAGAAGGAAAGCGATTTCGCCGCCGAGGTCGCCGCGGCGGCCGGCGTGCGCGAGCCCGCTTAACGCAGCTCAAACCGGACCGGCTTTTCCGTGCGGGCCCCGATGCGGGAACGGCCGGTCCGTCTGCCTCAAGACCATCGCTTCGACGCCTGCCTGCGCAAACCAATTCCTTGGCAGGCTGGCGCGTCCTGATTAAGGTGCGCCACCTTCCACTTTGATCAGCCGATCGGACGAAATCCCTATGACGCGCCCGCGCTTCAACCGCATCCTGCTGAAGCTGTCGGGCGAGGCGTTGATGGGGGAGGGGCAGTTCGGAATCGACCCCGACACGACCTCGCGGCTCGCCGGCGAGATCAAGCAGGCGCAGGAGGCGGGACACGAATTGTGCGTGGTCGTCGGCGGCGGCAACATCTTTCGCGGCCTCGCCGCGGCGGCCAAGGGCTTCGACCGCACCAGCGCCGATTATATGGGTATGCTCGCGACGGTGATGAATGCGCTTGCGATGCAGAATGCGCTCGAGAAGATCGGCGTCGACACAAGAGTCCAGTCGGCGATCCCGATGGCATCGGTGTCCGAGCCCTACATAAGGCGCCGCGCGATGCGCCATATGGAGAAGGGCCGGGTGGTGATATTCGCGGCCGGCACCGGCAATCCGTTCTTCACCACCGACACTGCCGCCGCACTGCGTGCGGCGGAGATGGGCTGCGATGCTTTGTTCAAGGGCACCAGCGTCGACGGCGTCTATAACGCCGATCCCAAGAAGGTGCGCGATGCCACGCGCTATGACCAGGTGAGCTTCAGCCGGGTGCTCAGCGATGATCTCAAGGTGATGGACGCAAGCGCTGTCGCCTTGTGCCGCGACAACAATATCCCGATCGTTGTGTTCAACATCCGCGAACAGGGCAATCTCGTGCGCGTGCTCGCGGGTGAAGGCGTTGCGACGATCGTTCGGAACGAGGAGTGAGAGATGCCAGCCTATAACAAAGCCGATCTGCAACGGCGCATGCACGGCGCCGTCGAAGCCCTCAAGCACGACCTTGGCGGGCTCCGCACCGGCCGCGCCTCGACCACCTTGCTCGATCCGGTAGTAGTCGAGGTCTATGGCGCCACCATGCCGCTCAGCCAGGTCGGCACCGTATCGGCGCCGGAACCGCGCATGCTCTCCGTGCAGGTCTGGGACCGCTCGAACGTCACGGCGGTCGAGAAGGCGATCCGTTCCGCCGGGCTTGGCCTCAACCCGATCTCCGATGGCCAGAATATCCGCCTGCCGATCCCCGATCTGACCGAGGAACGCCGCAAGGAGCTTGCGAAGCTTGCCGGCCAATATGCTGAAAAGGCGCGCATTGCGGTGCGCAACGTGCGCCGCGACGGCATGGATCTGGTCAAGCAGGACGAGAAGAAAGGCGAGATCGGCCAGGACGATCAGAAAAGGCTCGAGAACGAGGTCCAGAAGCTGACCGACGAGACGATCGCCGAAATCGACGCGGCGGCATCGGCCAAGGAAAAGGAAATCCTGCAGCAGTGACCGCTCGGCCGGCCAGCACCACTCTGCCCGAGAAGGACGCCAAGCCTGAGAAGGACGGGGGCCCCGAGAAGGACGGCGGGTCTAGCGCGGTGCCGCGCCACGTCGCGATCATCATGGATGGCAACGGCCGCTGGGCCAAGGCACGCGGCCTGCCGAGGGTCGCCGGCCACCGCGCCGGTGCCGAGGCGGCGCGCAAGGTTCTGCGCGCGGCGGGCGACGCCGGGGTCGAATGCCTGACCCTCTACGCTTTTTCGTCCGAGAATTGGAAACGCTCAGGCGACGAGATCGATTCGCTGATGGGGCTGCTGAGGCTCTACATCGGCCGCGAGCTCAACGCGCTCCACGCCGAGGGCGTGCGGCTGAAGATCATCGGCGATCACCGCAAGTTCCCCGCCGAGACGGCGAAGATGGTCGACCAGGCGGTCGCCAAGACGGCCGGCAACACCAAGCGAACATTGGTGATCGCGCTCAATTACGGTTCGCGCGCCGAGCTGGTGCACGCCGCGCGGGCGATCGCCGAACGTGCGGCCGCCGGCGAGATCGACCCTGGAGCGATCGATGAAACGGCGATCGAGGCCGAGCTCGACACCGCCGAGCTGCCGCCGCTCGACCTGCTGATCCGCACCTCGGGCGAGCATCGCCTGTCCAATTTCCTGCTCTGGCAGGCGGCTTATGCCGAGCTTCTGTTCGTCGACACCTTGTGGCCGGACTTCGACGGCGCGGCATTCGCCGCCGCGCTCGCCGATTATGCCGGCCGCGAGCGCCGCTTCGGTGGCCGATGAGCGGCGACGCCGAAGATCCGATCCGCACGCCGGACCTCTCGACCCGCTTCGTCGCGGGCGTCGTCATGGTCGCGGTCGCTCTCCTGGCCGTCTTTTATGGGGGCTGGTATTTCAGGATCCTCGTCGCCGCCGCTGCCGCGATCATGATGATCGAATGGAGCGACATGCACCGCGTTCCCCGCAAATGGGCTTGGGCGAGCGCCGCGCTGATCGTCGTCTACCTGCTCATCGTCACGCAATGGCTGTTTCCCGCCGACGAAATGGATGCTGAGATCAGCCTGGCGAGCTTTGGTCCGGCCTGGACCGGGATCGCGCTCGCGGCGCTGCCGGCGCTGCTGATCGGGCTTGCCAGCCGCCGCGTGACGATGCTCGGCGGCTTTCTCTATCTTGCGCTTCCCGCCTTCATCCTGCTGGTCCTCCACTGGCTGTGGTTCGAGCTCGTCTTGTGGGCGCTCGTCGTCACCTGGGCGACCGACATTTTCGCTTATTTCGCAGGCCGCTCGATCGGCGGCCCCAAGCTTGCGCCGCGGATCAGCCCGAACAAGACCTGGGCCGGCCTCATCGGCGGCATGATCGGCGCGGGGATCATCGGCTTTCTGGTCGCGCAAATGTTCGCGCTCGAGCCGATCTTCGCCTTTGCCGGCGCGCTGATGGGGCTGATCGCGCAGGGAGGCGATCTCTATGAGAGCTGGCTGAAGCGGCGGGCGGGGGTCAAGGACAGCGGCACGATCCTTCCCGGACATGGCGGAGTGCTGGACAGGCTGGACGGCCTGCTGCCGGTGATCATCGCCACGATGGGGTTGCTGCTGGTGATCCTGTGAGCCGCGCCGAGGGCGGCGGGCCCGGCAGGGGCCGGGACGAGGGCCGCATGCGCACGATCGTGATCCTCGGGGCAACCGGCTCGGTCGGGCAATCGACGCTCGACCTGGTCGCCCGCAACCGCGATCGCTTCGAGGTGATGGCGCTCACCGCTCACCGCGATGTCGCCGGCCTTGCCGCTGCCGCACGGCGGGTGGGGGCACGGCGCGCGGTGATCGCCGATCCCGCGGCCTATCGCGCATTGCAGGATGCGCTGTCCGGCTCGGGCATTGAAGCTGCGGCGGGCGACGCCGCCATCATCGAAGCCGCTGCGTCCGGTGCCGACTGGACGATGGCGGCGATCGTCGGCTTCGCAGGCCTGCGGCCGGCGATGAAGGCGCTCGAGCAAGGCGGCACGCTCGCGCTCGCCAACAAGGAAGCGCTGGTGTCGGCGGGCGAGATCATGACTCGCGCCGCGCAGGCCGGCGGCGCCAAGATCCTGCCGGTCGATTCCGAGCATAATGCGATCTTCCAATGCTTCGACGAAGCGCGCCCGGGTGCAGTGCGGCGGGTGACCCTGACGGCGAGCGGCGGCCCTTTTCGCCGCGCGACCCTCGAGGAGATGCGGACTGCCACGCCAGCAGCGGCGATCGCGCACCCGAATTGGTCGATGGGCGCGAAGATCTCGGTCGATTCAGCCACCTTGATGAACAAGGGCCTCGAGCTGATCGAAGCTTTTCATCTGTTCCCGCTCGCGGCCGACGCATTCGATGTCGTCGTCCACCCGCAGTCGGTCGTTCACAGCCTGGTCGAATATGTCGACGGATCGGTGCTCGCCCAGCTTGGCGCGCCGGACATGCGCATCCCGATCGCGCATACTTTGGCCTGGCCCGAGCGGATGGAGACGCCATGCGAGCGGCTCGACCTGGTCAAGGTTGGAGCGCTCGACTTCGAAGCCCCCGACCTCGAGCGCTTTCCCGCGCTCGGCCTCGCCAGGGAGGCGCTGCGCGCTGGCGGGGCCAAGCCGGCGGTGCTCAGCGCCGCCAACGAGGTCGCGGTCGCATCATTTCTGGACAATGGCATCGGCTTCCTCGATATTGCTGCAATCGCACGTGAAATTCTCGAAAGCTTCGATCCTCCCGCGCCCGTTTCGCTCGACGACGTGCTCGAAGTCGATCGCCAGGCGCGCGAACGTGCACAGCGGGCAGTGGAAAGGGTGTTGGTCTAATGCTCGAGAGTCCCGGCCTGGGTTTCATGGCCCTGAGCTTCCTGCTGATCATCGGCCCGCTCGTCTTCATCCACGAGCTCGGCCATTATTTCGTCGGGCGCTGGTTCGGGGTGAAAGCCGAAGTCTTCTCGATCGGCTTCGGCCGCCAGATCATGGGCTGGACCGACAAAAGAGGCACCCGCTGGAAGCTCGCCTGGCTGCCGCTCGGCGGCTATGTGAAGTTCGCCGGTGACATGAACCCCGCCAGCCAACCCACCGACGCCTGGCTGGCGCTGCCGCCGGCCGAGCGCGCGCAGACCTTCCAGGCCAAGCCGGTGTGGCAGCGTTTCCTGATCGTGCTGGCCGGGCCGCTGACCAACTTTCTGTTCGCGGTGCTGCTGTTCGTCGGCATCTTTGCAGTGGTGGGCTATCCGACGACACCCGCGGTCGTCACCGCCGTCGAAGCCGGCAGCGCAGCGCAACGCGCCGGCGTTCGTCCCGGCGACCATATCCGTGCGATCGGCGGGCGGGAGATCAGCACGTTCGCCGAGCTCGGCGAATATGCGATGCTGCGCCCGGGACAGACCACCGAGCTCGTGGTGCAGCGCGGCAGCGCGCATTTGCGGCTGCCGGTGACGATCGGCTCGATCGAGCTCTCCGATTCCTTCGGCAACAAGGCGCGCGCGGGCAGATTGGGCGTGCAATCCGGCATGATCGCGTTCGCGAAGCTGCCGCCGTCGCAGCTGCTGGGGCGGGCCTTTGCCAAGACGTGCGACACGGTCGAGGCGATCGTCGTCACGATGGGGCAGCTGCTTCAGGGGCAGAGGTCGGTCAAGGAGCTCGGCGGGCCGCTCAAGATTGCGCAGGTCTCGGGACAGCAGGCCACCCTGGGCTGGCTGCCGTTCGTCTGGTTGATGGCGGTCATCTCGATTAATCTGGGATTCATCAACCTCTTGCCAATCCCGCTGCTCGATGGCGGCCACCTGCTTTTCTACACGATCGAGGGTGTGCGGCGTAAGCCGGTCAACCCGCAGGCGATGGAGTGGGCGTTCAAGGCCGGCCTGACCGCATTGCTGGCATTGATGATCTTCGTCACCTTCAACGATCTGGCGTCTTTTGGGCTCTGGAAAGGGCTTGGCGGGTTGATCGGCTGAGCGTGTTGAGGCAGGGCTGGCAGTGAGTGGGTCAAACTGGCCCAAAGAGTGCGTTGAACGGCCGCGCCTACGGCGGCTGGAATATGAAGGGCGGGGACGCGTGCAGCCGATGAGATCATTTTCCAACAGCCGCCGCCTTTGCTCGGCATTGCTCGTCGGCAGCAGCTTGGGCGCGCTTTCGGCGCCTGCGGTCGCGCAGGACGCCGCGACGCAGCCTGCCGCCGAAGCGGCCGCGCCGGCCACCAGCGCGCCGGAGACCGCCGCCCCGGCTGCGGCGACTGCCGCACCGGCCCCGGCAATGGCAGGGACGATCCGCACGATCGCCGTCGTCGGCAATCAGCGCCTCGAGCCCGAGACGGTCATTTCCTACATGCCGCTGCGGGTCGGCGAGCCCTATGACCGCGAGCGGCTCGATGCGGCGCTGAGGGCGCTCTACGAGACCGAATTGTTCGCCGACGTGGTGATCAGCGGCGCCGACACCGGCAACATCGTCGTCCAGGTGCGCGAGAATCCGGTGATCAACCGCATCATCCTCGAGGGCAACAAGCGCCTCAAGGAAGACAAGATCAATCCCGAGATCAAGCTCGCACCGCGTCAGATCTTCACCCGCTCGAAGGTCCGGGCGGACGTGGCGCGGATCATCGAGCTCTATCGCCGGCAGGGCCGTTTCGCGGCCGAGGTCGAGCCCAAGATCGTCCAGCTCGACCAGAATCGCGTCGACCTGGTGTTCGAGATCAACGAGGGTCCCAAATCCAAGGTCCGCCAGATCAACGTGCTCGGCAACGAGGAATTCTCGGACAGCGACCTGCGCTCGCAGATGGCGACCAAGCAGTCGCGCCTGTTCCGCTTCTTCAGCTCGAGCGACGGCTACGATCCCGATCGGCTGGCCTATGACCAGCAGAAGCTGCGCCAATTCTATCTGACCGAGGGCTATGCCGATTTCCGCGTCGTCTCCGCGGTCGCGGAGCTGACGCCCGACAAGCGCGATTTCGTGATCACGTACGTGGTCGAGGAAGGCGAACGCTACAAGTTCGGCGACGTCAATGTCGAGAGCGAGATCCGCGACCTCAAGCCGGAAGCGGTGCAACGCCTCGTGCCATTCGAGAAGGGTGACTGGTACAACGCCAAGAAGATCGAGGACACCGTCACCTCGATCAACGAGGCGGCCGGCCTCTACGGCTATGCATTCGCCGACGTCCGCCCCAATTTCAATCGCGACAAGGATGCGCGGACGATGTCCGTGACGTTCCAGATCGCCGATGCGCCGAGGGTCTATGTCGAGCGCGTCGACATCAACGGCAACACCGCAACCCGTGACAAGGTGGTGCGTCGCGAGTTCCGCCTCGCCGAAGGCGATCCGTTCAACAGCGTGCGGGTCAAGCGCTCGCGCGACCGCATCCAGTCGCTCGGCTTCTTCCAGGAGAATCTCGAGATCGAGCAGCAGCCGGGTTCGTCTCCCGATCGCGTCATCCTCGCGGTCAACGCGGAGGAACGCTCGACCGGCGAGCTCCAGGTCTCGGCCGGCTTCTCGAGCCTCGAGCGCTTCCTGGTCAATCTGTCGATCACCCAGCGCAACTTCATGGGCAAGGGCCAGACCTTGACCGCGGGCGTCAATTATTCGAGCTATTCCAAGTCGATCGAGCTCGGCTTTACCGAACCCTATCTGTTCGATCGCAACATCGCGCTCGGCGGCAGCGTCTACCGGCGCGACTACAATAGTTTCAATTACATCGGCAACGATCGTAACGAGACCTATGAACAGATCACGACCGGCGGCCAGCTTCGCGTCGGCGTGCCGCTGACCGAATATATGTCGCTGCAGCTGCGCTACGGCCTCAATTATGACGAGGTCTCGCTCGACGAGGATCTGTTCTTCACCAACGGCGTCTGCGATCCGCTCAAGGCCGGCCGTTATCTGTGCGACGCGATCGGCAATCGCCTGACCTCTTCGGTCGGCTACTCTTTGGTCTACGATACGCTCAACAACCGCCTGCGGCCGTCGGCCGGCGAGCAGCTCTCGCTCAGCCAGGACGTCGCGGGGCTCGGCGGCGACGTCAAATATCTGCGCACGCGCGTCAGCGGCGCCAAATATTGGGGCATCGGCGACAGCGGATTCATCTTCTCGACGCGGGCCGAGGGCGGCTACATCCATAGTTTCGAGAATGACCGTTCGCCGGGCAATGATGCGGTGCGCCTGACCGACCGCTTCTTCCTTGGCGAGCCGCAAATGCGCGGCTTCGCGATTCGCGGCGTCGGGCCCCGGGTCCAGCGCTTCCAGGTCAGCCTCGACGGCGCCGGCAACATCGTGCGCAACACCGACGACAATAATGTGGTCGACGACGCGCTTGGCGGCCGCGCTTATTACGTCGGCCATCTCGAGCTCGAGATTCCGCTCGGCTCGGGCGGCCGCGAGCTCGGCCTGCGGCCGTCGGTGTTCGTCGATGCCGGCGCGGTGTTCGGCCTCAGGGACCCCATCACCAACGAGCCGTTCAGGGTCTGCGTCGCGCCCAACGGCAGCGCTGCGCCACTCCCCGACGGTGCCAGCTGCCCGGCGGGGACGGCCCTCGGCCTCAATTCGTTCTTCGACGAAGATTATCTCGGCGATTCACCGAAGCCGCGCGTCTCGGTCGGCTTCGGCGTCAACTGGAACTCGCCGTTCGGTCCGTTCAGGATCGATATAGCCAAGGCGCTGGTAAAGGTTGACGGCGACGACACGAAATTGATCACGTTCAACGTAGGAACCGCATTCTGATGAACAAACTCGTCTTTGGGACGGCCTTCGCCGCCCTCGCCATCGCCGTTCCGGCATCCGCGCCCGCACAGCGTCTCGGCGCGGCGGTCGTCGCCGTCATCGACACCGCCCGCATCTTCCGCGAATGCAACGCCTGCAGGACGGCGCAGACGCAGCTTCAGCAGCAGGTCGATCAGGCCCGCCAGCGCGCCCAGCAGCTCGGCCAGCCGATCCAGACCGAGGGGCAGTCGCTCGAGAATACGCTGAAGGCGCTTGGCGGAAAGGCGCCCGACGCGGCGCTTCAGGGGCGCATCCAGGCGTTCCAGGCGCGGCAGAACACCGCCAACCAGGAGCTGCAGAACCGCCAGGCGACGATCCAGCGCAACCAGCAATATGTCGCGCAGCAGATCAACGCCAAGCTCGATCCGATCATCAAGTCGGTGATGCAGAGCCGTGGTGCGAACATCGCGGTCGACATGCAGGCGACGCTCGCGACCTCGCCGTCGATCGACGTCACCAACGACGTTCTGGCCCAGCTCAACCAGCAGCTCACCAGCGTCAGCGTCACCGCGCCCGCGGCGCCGGCGAACGCGCAGCAGCCTCAGGGGCGGTGATCGAGAGGTGAGCGCCGAGGCCGAAGGCGGCGCCATCGGTCCGCTCGACGTCCAGCGGGTGATGGCGGCACTGCCGCATCGCTACCCGATGCTGCTCGTCGACCGGGTCGAGACGCTGATCCCCAACCAGTCGATCGCCGCGATCAAGGCGGTGACGATCAACGAGGGCTTTTTCCAGGGTCATTTTCCGGGGCGGCCGATCATGCCCGGAGTGCTGATCGTCGAGGCACTAGCGCAGGCCGCCGGCGTGCTCGCCGTCGAGTCGCTCGGGCTCTCCGGCTCGGGCAAGCTGGTCTATTTCATGGCGATCGAGGGCGCCAAGTTCCGCGCTCCCGTCGAGCCCGGTTGCCTGCTCCGGCTGGAGGTCGAATTCGTCCAGATGCGGACACGCGTCTGCAAGTTCGCCGGGCGCGCGCTGGTCGACGGCAATTTGGCCTGCGAAGCCAATTTCACGGCGATGATCGCCGACCCGCCATCGCCCTCGGCTGCGTCGAGCTGACCCGCTCAGCCTGATCTGGTCAGCCTGACGGACGCCACCCGTCCGCGCTGCGGACGATCCCGAACACCGATGCCATGATCGGGCTGTCGAGCAACTGGTGCGGCGGTCCGTCCGCCGCGAGCCGCCCGTCGTTCATGATCAGCAGGCGGTCGGCGCAACGCGCGGCAATGTCGAGATCATGGAGCGCGACCAGCACGACGCGGCGCTCGCGCCGGGCGAGATGCTGGACATGGTCGATCGCGCGATATTGCCACAATGGGTCGAGATTGGCGGTCGGCTCGTCGAGCAGCAGCAGGCGCGATCCCGCGACCAGCGCCCGTGCAAGCAGGACCCGGCTTCGCTCGCCGGTCGAGAGCCGGTCGAGCCGGCGGTCGGCGACATGATCGAGCCCGAGCTGCGCGAGCACCTTTTCCACCTTGCCCGCGTCGCGCGCCCCGGGATCGCCGAGCGCGACGAGATCGCGCGCGATCAGCGGCCAGGCGATGTCGCGGGTCGCCGGCAAATAAGCGAGATAGGCGCTGCGCAGCGCCGGCGGGAGGCTGTGCGGATCGATCCCGCCGATCCGCACCTCGCCGCGTGGGTGGCCGATGCCGGCCAAAGCGTGGAGCAGGCTGGTCTTGCCGCTGCCGTTGGGGCCGATCATGCAGGTGAGCTCGCCCGGCCTCAAGGTGATCGAGGTGGGATCGAGGCGGCCCGGCAGCGCGATGCCGCTCGCCACCACATCGTAAGCCTCGAGCGCGTTCATCGGCTCAGCCTCCACCGCATGTGCGCGACCAGCCAGAGGAAGAAGGGCGCGCCGAGCAGCGCAGTGATCACGCCAAGCGGCAGCACGCGGCCGACCGGGGCGATGCGCGAGATCATGTCCGCGCCGAGCAGCAGCAGCGCTCCGATCACGCATGCCGGGCCGATCGCGCGGCCGGGGTGGCCGCCGCCGAGCCGGCGCGCGAAGACTGGCGCGACCAGGCCAATGAACCCGACCGCGCCGCACACCGCGACGCAGGCGCCGACCCCCAAAGCAGTGAGGCAGATCGTCTCGAGGCGCAGCCGGCGGACGTCGTGGCCGAGCGATTGGGCGACTTCCTCGCCGAGCGTCAGCGAGTCGAGCGGACCCGCGAGCCGCAGCAGCAGCGCGGCCGAGATGATCGCTGGAACCGCGGCGAACGCCGCCTGGTCGAGGCTGCGGTCGACCAGCGAGCCCATCAGCCATTCGTAGGCGTCGTAGAAAGCGAACGGGGAGGGCGAGAGCGCCAGCGCCAAAGTGGTCAGCGCGCCGGCAAGGGCGCTGATCGCGAGCCCGGCGAGCAACAAGGTCGCGGTCTCGGCGCGGGGCCCGGCGAGGGCGAGCAGCAGCAGCAGCGCGCCGAACGCGCCGCCGACCGCTCCCGCCGATAAAGCGAGCGGCGCGGAAAAGCCGAACAGATAGGCGGTCACCACCGCCCCGAGCGCGGCGCCGCTGGTCGTGCCGGTCAGATCGGGCGACGCAAGCGGGTTGGCGAACAGCGCCTGGATGGCGGCACCCGACGCCCCCAATATCCCACCATAGAGCAATGCGAGCACGGTTCGCGGCAGCCGGATCTCGAGGATGATCGTCGCGGCGAGACCCTGATCCCGGCCGAGCAGGTCGCGCAGCGGCGGCCACGGCAGCGCAAGCGACAGCAGGGCGGCCGCGATCAGCAACGCGAGCAATAGCGAAAGCAGCCGGAGGCTCATCGGCGGACCAGACGGCGCAGCCGTAGCGTCTCGGAGATCATCGGCGGCCCCATGCAGGTCCAGCGCCGGCCGTCCGTGGCGATCGTCGCGATCGGCCGCTTGGCAACCAAAGGATGAGCGAGCCAGCGCTGCTCGGACGAATATTGGCCGGAGCGATATACGCTCTTGAGCAACAGCCTCGGCGGTCGCACGAGCAATTGCTCGAGCGTCACCCTGTCGCCTTGCAGCGCGATCTGCTTCAGCCCGGCCAGCGCCATCCATTGGGCGGCGAGGCTGTCCGGGGCGACGCTGCGCCCGCCGCCGCCGAGCCACATCGCCTCGATCCGCGGCGGCGGCGCGCTGCGCTTCAACTGCTCGATGCCCGCGACCAGCCGCTCCCCCGCTGCCGGCCGGTGCAGCGCCGCGGCGACCGCGCGCACCGATTGCTCGACGTCGCCGAGCGTGCGCGGGTAGGGGAGGGTCAGCAGCCGCATGCCGAGGCGCTGCGCGATCCGCACCGTGTCGCGGCCGCCGCCGCCCATGTCGAGCACCAGATCGGGCGCGAGCGCCGCCACCGAGAGCAGGCTGCCGTCATTCTTGCGATGACGGCGGCCCTCGGCCCATAAGGGCGTTTCGTGCGGCTCCTGCGACAGATAGGTGACAGAGGCGATCTGCTCGGGACGGGCAAGCATCAGCAACAGCTCGTCGGTGCAGAGCTTGAGCGACACGACCCGCCGCGGCGCGGGCGCACCGCCCGAGCCCGCCGCGTCAGGGGGTGCGCCGGCCGCCTGGGCCAAAGGAGCCAGCGCGAGGATTGGCGCGAGGCTAATCGCCGAGGCGCAGACGAAGGCCCGCATAGATCGTCCTTCCCGCTGTCTCGTATCCCGCGACATCCTCGTAATCGACACCGAACGCATTTTCCATCCGCGCATAGGCGGTGATCCGCGGCGTGACCGCCCAACCGACATTGAGCGACCCGAGCAGATAATCGTCGAGCGAGACGGCTCGCGCGGGCACCACGTCGAAATCCGTGTCGCGGCGCTTGCCGACATAAGCGAGGCTCGCGCCGACATCGATCGGGCCGATCCGGCCGAGCGCGAACAGATTCGCGCTGTGCTTCGGCCGACGCAGCTCGCGCACCGCAGACGTGCCGACGAAACGCTGCTGGTCGGCATCGACATAGGTATAATTGAACGCGAACGTCCAGGCGTCCCCAAAGCCGTGCCGGGCCTCGATTTCGACCCCGCGCCGCCGGCTTTTGCCGTCCGCGTTGGCGGTGCTCGAGATGAAGGTCTGCGGATCGAACGTATCGACGATCTCGTCCTTCAGCCGGTTGGTGAAACCGGTGATGCCGACATTGGTCGCCCCTCGGGACCAGCGCAGACCTGCCTCCCACCCGGCCGAATGCTCCGGACGCAGGCTCGGGTTGCCGATGAAGGAATCGGGGAAGAAACCGTAGAGGTCGTAGAAGGTCGGCTGCGCGA
This sequence comes from Sphingomonas sp., assembly GCF_036677245.1. Classification (GTDB taxonomy): domain Bacteria; phylum Pseudomonadota; class Alphaproteobacteria; order Sphingomonadales; family Sphingomonadaceae; genus Allosphingosinicella. The sequence continues at coordinate 14,200 of NZ_JAKFCG010000045.1, read as the reverse complement.
TGCCCTCGCCATAAGCGGCATGCACGCTCCACTGCTCGGTGAAGCGGATGAGCAGGTTCGCGCGCAACGTCGTCGCATCGGCGAACGCGCTGAAATCGTCGTGACGCAGCGCGACGCCACCGGCCAGCCGATCGCCCCATTCGCCGCGCCATTCCGCCACATAAGCAGTCAGGCTGCGTTCCCGGTCCTGATTGGTAGCGCCGAAATATTGCTGGTCGCGCGCCCGGAAATCCTCGCGTTCATGCTCGATGGCCACCGTCAGGCGATGCGCGCCGCCGGCGGCACTCAGAAGCTTCGAAGATTGCGCGCCGATCGTCGATCTTTGCCCCCAGGTGGTGTTGACCGGATCGTCTCCCAGCCGGTTGCGGTTGCGGCTGTCGAGAATGCTCGCGCTCAGCGACACGTCCCACGGCTGCGTGCCGCCGGTGCTCGCCTTGCCCCAGCCGCGCAGCGCGAACATCCGGCTGCGGGTCTCGTCCAATGTGTTGGCGTGCGGGCAGACGAAGTTCGCATCGCAGACCACCCCGTCATATTCGCTGTCGCCGTCCACCCACAGGCCGGCGACCCCCGCCTCGGCATCGGCCGCGGGCCTGAACACCGCCTTGAGGCTCGCCGAGCGGTTCTCGAAGCCGTCGCGCTCGCCGCCGTCGCCGACCGAATCCACGCCGCCGCTGCCCAGCCAGGTGCCGGTGCCGCTGATCCCGAACTCGCCGGCGCGGACCGCGAATTGGCCGGCGGCGCGATGGCTGTCGAGGCTGCCATATTCGCCGGTTGCCCGCAGCCGTGTGCCGGCGAACGGATCGGCGGTATCGACCGCGACCACGCCGCCGAGCGCCTCCGAGCCCCACAAGGCCGATTGCGGCCCACGCACGACCTCGATCCGCGACAGACTGTCGTTGGTGAGAAGCTCGAAGCGCGCTTCGTTGCCCGCCGCGGGATCGTTGAAGCGGATGCCATCGACGAACAGCAGGCTGTGGTTGGCCTCGGCGCCGCGGATGCGAAGCTGGGTCTGGCTGCCGGCGGGGCCGGAGGTCGAGACCGAGGCCCCGGGAACGAGGCGCAGGATGTCGCCAGTCAGCGGAAAGGCGAGCCTGTCGAGCGTCTCGCGATCGAACAGGCTTGCCGAAACCGGAGCGTCGCCGAGCGAGATCGGCTCGCGCGAAGCGGTGACGACGATCGGCACGCTGGTGTCGGCGGGGAGCGAAACCGGCGCTGTGCCGGCGGCGAGCAGAAGAAACAATTGGTGCATTTTTGACCTCCATAGACGACAGGACTGCCGTCTCGGAGGAGTCGCCGGTGGCACAGGCCGCCGGAGGCACCACGCGCCGCAGGCTGGACCCGGCCGGACGCGGACGACAAGCGGAGGCAGGTCTCCTGGCTACACGGGTCAACGCCTTGTCTCCCCCTTGAGGGGAGGGGCTCGCCGCTTACAGTTGCGGGCACAGCGCCGGATCTTCACCGGCTTCCCTTTTCACCGCCAGCTGGCGGCACCTTCGCTGCCGGCCTGCTACGAAGCTTGGCCATGGCTTGTCAATAACGAGCCCAGCTTGTAGAGCGCCGCCTCCATTGAGGCTGGTCGGAACCAGCCGTTCGCAGGAAGATTCACCATGAAGACCGACGCCCATCCCGATTATCACATGATCAAGGTGCAGATGACCGACGGCACCGTGTTCGAGACCCGCTCGACCTGGGGCAAGGAAGGCGACACCTTGCAGCTCGACATCGATCCGACCGCGCATCCGGCCTGGACCGGCGGCAACAACAAGATGCTCGACACTGGCGGGCAGGTTGCACGTTTCAACAAGCGTTTCGGCGGGCTCACCCTCGGCAAGAAATAAGCGCGACGCGTGGTCCCGACGATCGAGACCGCGCGCCTCCGCCTCCGTGGCTTCACCGCCGCGGATGTCACCGCCCAGGCTGCGATGCTGGGCGATCCGGACGTCATGCGCTACCTCGGCGGCCAGGCGCAGAGCCGCGAGCAGGCCTGGCGCCGGATGCTGGCGGGGGCGGGCATGTGGCCTGTCCTCGGCTACGGCTATTGGGCGGTCGAGCGCAGCGCCGACGGCGCGATGATCGGCCAAATCGGCTTCGGCGATTTCAAACGCGATCTCGATCGCTCGATTGAAGGCGTTCCCGAGATGGGCTGGGTGTTCGCCGCGAGCGCGCACGGCCAGGGCTATGCCGCCGAAGCCGGGGCGGCAGCGCTTGAATGGGGCGACCGCATGCTTCCCGGGCACAGCTTCGTCGCGATCATCGATCCCGCCAATCAGCCGTCGATCCGCCTCGCGCGCAAGCTCGGCTTCGGCGAGGAACAGGAGGCGCGCTACGACAGCGCGCCGATCCTGCTGTTTCGGCGCCCCGCCGCAAAGTCCGCTTAAATTTCCTTCTCGCCGATGACGAACCGACCGCGATCCTGATCGAGCGCCGGGCTGCCGCGCGCGGCGACCTGGCGATTGCCGTCGATCACGATCGGGGAGGCGACACCCGGGACCCCGCCGAGATCGATCCTCAGCCCGCGTGCCACCACCTGCGGATCGTCGAAGACCTGCGCGAGATCGTTGATCGGGCCGGCGGGAACGCCGGCCGCCGCCAGTGCGGCGAGCAGCGGATCGCGCGCCTGCAGCAGCAGGGCGGGGGCGAGGGTCGCGGTCAGCCGTTCGCGGTTGCGGATGCGGTCGGCGTTGCTGGCGAATTCGGGATCTGCCGCAAGGCTCGTGAGGCCGAGCAGATTGCACAGATCGCGGAATTGGCGGTCGTTGCCCACCGCGACGATGACATAGCCGTCGGCGACCGCGAACGTCTGATAGGGCGTGACGTTGGGATGAGCATTGCCCATGCGGTGCGGCACCTCGCCCGAGACGAGATAGTTCATCGCCTGGTTGGCGAGCATCGCGACCTGGGTGTCGAGCAGGGCAAGGTCGATGTGCGCACCTTCGCCCGTCGTGTCGCGTCCGCGCAGTGCTGCCAGGATCGCGGTCGAGGCATAGAGGCCGGTGAAGATGTCGGCGATTGCGACACCGGTCTTCTGAGGCTCGCCGCCCGGTTCGCCGGTCAGGTCCATGATGCCGCCCATGCCCTGGATCATGAAATCATAGCCGGCACGGCCGGCATAGGGGCCGGTCTGCCCGAAACCGGTGATCGAGCAGGTGATCAGCCGCGGGTTGATCCGCGACAGGCTGGCATGGTCGAGGCCGTATTTGCGCAGCCCGCCGACCTTGAAATTCTCGATCAGGACGTCGCTCTGCGCGACCAGTTCCTTGATCTGCCGCTGTCCCTCGGCGCTGGCGATGTCGATCGCCAGCGATGCCTTGCCGCGGTTGCAGCCGTGGAAATAAGCGGCGCTTCCGTCGGCGCTCTCGACGAACGGCGGGCCCCATTCGCGCGTGTCGTCGCCTCTGCCGGGCTGCTCGATCTTGATCACCTCGGCGCCGAGATCGGCGAGGAGCTGACCCGCCCATGGCCCGGCGAGGATACGCGCCAGCTCGATGACCCGAATCCCCGCGAGCGGACGGTCCACTAGACGGGGCCCATCAGGACGCGGCCATCAGAAGGCCGAAATGCCGGTGATCGCGCGCCCGATGATCAGGCCGTGGACGTCGTGCGTCCCCTCATAGGTGTTGACCGTCTCGAGGTTCGCGGCGTGGCGCATGACATGATATTCGGCGCTGATGCCGTTGCCGCCGTGCATGTCGCGCGCGGTGCGGGCGATGGCGAGCGCCTTGCCGACGTTGTTGCGCTTGATCAGCGACAAGGTCTCCGGAATCACCACGCCTTCGTCCATTCGACGGCCCACCCTCAGCGCCGCCTGCAGCCCGAGGCTGATCTCGGCTGCCATGTCGGCGAGCTTGAGCTGGACGAGCTGGGTCGCGGCGAGGGGGCGGCCGAACTGCTTGCGCTCGAGCGTGTAGCTGCGGGCAGCATGGTAGCAGGCCTCGGCCGCGCCCATCGCGCCCCAGCCGATGCCGTAGCGCGCGCGATTGAGGCAGCCGAACGGGCCGGCAAGCCCGCTCGCGCCGGGGAGCAGCGACTCCTCGGGCACCTCGACCCCATCGATCACGATCTCGCCGGTGATCGAGGCGCGCAGCGACAGCTTCTGCTTGATCTGCGGTGCGGTCAGGCCCTTCATTCCCTTTTCGAGGACAAAGCCCTTGATCTTGCCGTCGTGCGCGTCGGATTTGGCCCAGACGACGAAAATGTCGGCGATCGGCGAGTTGGTGATCCAGATCTTGCTGCCGGTCAGCCGATAGCCGCCATCCACTTTCTCGGCGCGCGTGCGCATGCCTCCCGGATCGGAGCCGGCATCGGGCTCGGTCAAGCCGAAGCAGCCGATCGCCTCGCCGGTCGCCAGCCGGGGCAGGTATTTGCGCCGTTGCTCTTCGCTGCCATAGGCATGGATCGGGTACATCACGAGCGAGGATTGGACCGACATCGCCGAGCGATAGCCCGAATCGACGCGTTCGACCGCGCGGGCGGCGAGGCCGTAGCTCACGTAATTGAGGCCGGCGCCGCCATATTCCGCCGGGATCGTCGAGCCGAGCAGGCCGAGCGCGCCCATCTCGGTCATGATCTCGCGGTCGAAGCGTTCGTCGAGATAGGCCTCGGTCACCCGCGGCAGCAATTTGTCCTGCGCATAGGCTTCGGCGCTGTCGCGCACGAGCCGTTCCTCGTCGGACAATTGCTCGTCGAGCCCGAACGGGTCCGCCCAGTCGAACGGGGTGATCTTGCCTTCAATCATCAGAGACTTTCCAATTTTTCATCGCCTGCGCGCCACGCCGCAGCAGCCAGGACGAGCCAGCCCGCGAGCATAAGCATTCCCCCGAGCGGCGTCACCATGCCCAGCCAACGCCAGCCGCCGAGCGCCATCGCATAGAGGCTGCTGGAGAAGATGATCGTGCCGAGCCCAAGCAGCAACGCCGCCGGCCGCACCCCGCGCAGCGGCAGCGCCGAGAGCGCGACCAAGGCGATCGCATGCCACATCTGATATTGGGCCGCGGTCTGCCACCAGCCCTGGCCTTTCGCGTCGACCACGCCCTCAAGCGCATGCGCGCCGAACGCGCCGAGCGCCACCGCGAGCAGGGCGAGCGAAGCGCCGGCGATCAGGATCGGGCGGTGAGCGGCTTTTCTCATTGACTGCCGCTCCTGGACAAAGACGAGCGCGCGATCAATCGTCTCTCGGCTCGCCGCGCGCGTCGGGCGCGGCTGCGTCGCTTGGATCGGCGCCCGCGACGGGCGCCGGCTTGTTGGTCTTGAGCCAATAGACGAGCTGCGATCGGCTCATCTTGAGGACGCGGGCGGCGGCCGAGACATTGCCCTTGCTCCTGCTCAGCGCGGCGTCGATCATCTCGGCGAGCATCGCGTCATAGCCGATGCCGCGATCGAGGATCTGTTCGGCCAATCCGTCATTCTTCGGGCGGTGGAGCTGGTTGACGATCAGCGCCAGGAGCGGATCGTCGAGCGAGGCGTCATCGGGCGAGCTGATCCTGCCGCCGGCCATCATCAGATGGCTGAGGCCGATCGCTTCGCCGTCATTGGCCATGATCACGCCCCGCTCGATCGTATTCTCGAGCTCGCGAATGTTGCCCGGCCAATCGTGCATCCGGAAGAAGCGCAGGGCTTCCTCCTGGAAGCCGGTCACCCGCCGCCCGTGCCGGGCGGTCATCAGGCGGAGGAAATAGTTTACCAGCAAGGGAATGTCCGCCGGCCGCTCGCGCAGCGGCGGCACGCGGATCGGGAAAGTGCTGAGGCGATGGAACAGGTCGGCGCGAAACCGCCCCTGGGCGATCTCGCTGCGCAGATCGGCATTGGTCGCCGCGACGATGCGCACGTCGGCGGTGAGCGTCTTCAGCCCGCCGATCCGTTCGAACTCGCCCTCCTGGAGGACGCGGAGCAACTTGCCCTGCGCCGACAGCGACAATGTCCCGATCTCGTCGAGGAACAATGTCCCGCCCTTGGCGCGCTCGAAGCGGCCCGCGCGCGACGCGGTCGCGCCGGTGAACGCGCCTTTTTCCACCCCGAACAGCTCGGATTCGATCAATGTGTCGGGGATCGCCGCGCAGTTCACCGAGAGCATGATCTGCCCCGAGCGCCGGCTGCGTTTGTGGAGCTCGCGCGCAAACACCTCCTTGCCGACGCCGCTCTCGCCGAGGAACAGCACCGGGGCGTTGGTCGGCGCGACCTTGTCGACCAGGTGGAGCGCGATGTTGAAGCCGGACGAAGCGCCGACGATCGAACGATGGCCGATGCGAAGATCGTCGGCCGGCTCGGTGCCCGCGCTGCCGACATTCGGCCGCGAGGTGTAATTTTCCGCGCGGAACCAGCGCGCTTCCTTTTCCGGGTCCTCCCATTGGTCGGCCGGCTTGCCGATCAGGAAGCAGCGCTCGTGGCCCATCGCCACGCACTCGACCTCGCGGAAAATCACCGGCCGGCCAAGAAAGGCCGAAGCATAGCCCGACGCATAACCGACCTGCTGCCAGCCGCCAGGCTCGGGCCCGATCCCCATCTCCGACTTGTGGGCCTGGCATTCGGCCGAATTGTGCCAGAAATATTCGCTGTAGAAATGGCCGGTCTCGAGATCCGCCTCGAACACAGTCGGCTCGACCTTCACCGCGCCGCGCAAGGCGTGCAATTGCGGCCCGACGGCGAAACCGGCGAAGACGCCCTCGTCCTTGCGCAGGCGCAGGCCCATTTCGGCATCGGCGGCGCCGAGGCTGTAGCCGAGGCGCGACATCACCGCGCGCGCCCGCTCATGGCCCAGCGCGAGGATCACCTCGCGCCGGAGGATGCCGAGCGAGGCGTTGTCGACCAGCACCATGCGCTCGCCGTTGAGCCTGATCTCCGCCGTCTCGGGCGACAGCTCGAGCGTGCGCAGCAGATCGTCGAGCGACGGATCGGGGGGAAGCTCGACCGCACGGAAGCGGCGGTCGGCGCGGGTGGTGCTGGCCATGGCCTGGTTCCACTTGTTTGAAATTACACAAGTCTGCGCCTGGAATTGTGCAAACATACACAAGACAGGCGGGCCAAGCCTAGCCTGAATCGCCGGAGGTCTTGGTATTCGCCGTCTGGCACGCTTCTTGAAACGCCTTCATCGAGAGGGTGTTGGAAAAGGGCGCAGGCAATGTTCCTGAAAAACGCTTGGTATTGCGCGGGATGGGACAAGGATCTCAGTCTCGGCCAGGACGGGCTGCTCGCCCGCAAGATCGCCGACCAATCGATCTTGCTCTATCGCAAGCCCAACGGCGAGGCGGTGGCGATGGAAGATCGCTGCCGGCACCGCAGCGCACCCTTGTCGCTTGGCCGCAAGGAGGGCGATTCGATCCGCTGCATGTATCACGGCCTGCTGTTCGGTCCGGACGGCCAGTGCACCCAGATCCCCGGCATGTCCCGCATTCCGCCGGGCGCAAACGTCCCCGTATTCCCGGTGGTCGAGCGCGACAATTGGATCTGGGTGTGGATGGGCGAGCCGGCGCTCGCCGACCCGGATCTGATCTGTTACGCGATCGGGCCGAGCGATCCCGATTGGATCCTGCGCACCAACCATCTGCGGATCGGGGCCAGCTTCCGCCAGGAGATCGCCAACCTCGCCGACCTCAGCCACCTCTCGTGGGTCCACGACATGACGTTGGGAGGATCGGAGGATTGGTCGTTCACCAGGCCGACGCACGAGCTCACGCCGCGCGGCATCGAGACCCGCTATTCGGTCCGTCGCTCGCCGCCGCCGGCGTTCGTCAAGCATCTGTTCCCGCCCGACGCCTTGTTCGACATCGAGGCCCATGTCCGGCTGACCGTGCCCTGCAATTTCATCCTGCGCTTCGCCGTGCACGAGGCGGGCGACGCGAAAACGGGGCCGACCAATGGCGCTCTGCTGCTCGACACCTTCACCAGCCAGGCGGTGACGCCGCGCGATGCGGAGTCGGTCGATTATTATTTCTCGTGGGGGACCAGCCGCGAAACCTACATGCCAGGCATCGTCGACCTGATGTACGAGGCCAATGAGACGGCATTCCTGGAGGACAAGAGAATGCTCGAGGGGCAGCGCGAGCGCCAGCGCGACTATGCAGGGGCGCCTCAGATCGACATCGTCCACGACGCCGGGCCAGTCAAAATGCTGTGGGTGCTCGACAAATTGCTCGCCGAGGAAGCGGCCGGAGCGCAAGCGATCAGGGAGGTGGCGTGAGCGCATCAGCACGTCCCGAGGCGCAGGCCCCGCTTGCGGACCCGAACGGCAGCTTCGAGATCGAGATCGCGAGCAGCGGCCTGATCATCGAGGTCGCGCCCGGCCAGAGCGCGGTCGACGCCCTCGCGGCGGCCGGCATCGACGTTCCGGTCTCGTGCGAGCAGGGGATTTGCGGGACCTGCGTGACGATGGTCATCGCCGGCGAACCCGATCACCGCGACATGTTCCTCTCCGCCGAGGATCGTGCCGCCAACGACCTTTTCACGCCCTGCTGCTCGCGCGCGATTTCGCGGCGGCTGGTGCTCGATTTGTGATGGAGCAGGCAATGCAATCTACTCATTCGACGAAATATCTGATGAACGCGTGGTACGTCGGCGCGATCGCCACCGAGGTCGAGGGCGAGGCCTTCTTCCACCGCAAGATCCTCGACACGTCGGTGATGTTCTATCGCAAGCAGGACGGCAGCGTCGTCGCGCTGCACGACCGCTGCCCGCACCGCTTCGCGCCGCTCAGCCTGGGCAAGAGGGTCGGCGATGAAGTCTCGTGCCTCTACCACGCGCTGCGCTTCGATGCCGACGGGCAATGCACCCACAATCCCCACGGCACCGGCCATATTCCCAAGGCCGCGCGGGTCCGCAGCTTTCCGGTGCAGGAGCAATATGGCTTCATCTGGATCTGGATGGGCGACGAGCCCGCCGACCGCGCGTTGCTGCCCGACTTCTCACCGTTGATGGAGGGGCATCCCAACGCGATCGCCTACACCTATATGGCGATGAAATCGAACTATGAGCTGATCATCGACAATGTGATGGACCTCAGCCACATCGATCATGTCCATGGCGAGATCATCACCACCCGCGGGCAGCTTTCGCCGATCGTGCCGACGATCCAGGAGACGGCGCGGACGATCTCGGCGCAATGGGCGTGGAAGCAGACCCCGCCGATCGGGATCTTCGCGCCCTTCCTGCCCGAGCCGAAGGAGGAGGCACGGCATTTCTTCGACATCACCTGGAGCCCGCCCGCCAACATCCAGCTTACCGTCTGGGCGCTGCAGGGGGAGGGCGACGGCTATGACGAGTCGATCGGCCAATATGACCTCCACACCTGCACCCCCGCCGACGAATTCCACACCCATTATTTCTTCGTCACCCGGCGCAACCACGTCGTCGAGGACGGCGAGTTCAATGCGATCAAGATCAAGGCGATGCACGACGCCTTTCACGATGAGGATGGGCCGCTGATCCAGGCCGTGCAGGACGAGATGGGCACTTCCGACTTCTTCTCGCTCAACCCCGTGCTGATGTCGAACGACATCGCCGCCGTCAAAGTACGCAAGCTCCTCCAGAAGCTGATCCGCGACGAACAGAGCGCGGACGCGGTCACCGAGCAGCGCAGCGCGGCGGAGTGACCGGCACGAGGCTTGCGGGGCGAGAGCGAGACACGTCGGTGCCGGTCCAGAGATGAGCCTTCAAGGTTGCGACTGAACCCGGCGCAGGCGCCAGGGTGGAGACCTGTCTCGCAACGGCACTCGTGTCCCACTTTAGCCGCGAGGCTCCTTGACCGTCGCGAATTCGCGTTTGAACAGTGTGACTTGATGTCATAGCTTGCTGGACCGCTCCTGCTCCGGCGAGCCGTGGCGCGGCGGAACGTCGCGGGCTGTCGCGCAGACGCAAGAGGACAGAGGCTGATGCGGTCCGCTCGGATGCTGATTGTCGATCGCGGCAACGGCAACAAGGCCAGGGACGACGCGCTCCGCGCGCTGGATGCGCTGCTTCCATCCCATTGGCACATCATCGGTGACATTCCCCCCAAGCCGATCGTCAGTGCCGAGCGGCAGGGATCGACCGAGCCGTTCGACGCCCTGGTGATCGGTGAGAAAAGCATCTCCGTCGTCAATATCGTCAATCAGCCGGGCCGGGTCCGGGTGCGCATCGGCCGGGCGTATGAGGTGGATGGCGAGCAAGTAGCCTGGACGACGGGCAAGCCATCGAGCCTGCGCGCCTTCAACACCGAGGTTCACAAATTGTGCCTCCTGCTCCGGGATCGGCTCGACATCGATCCCTATCGTGTCGCGGGCAAGATGATCTGGGTCGGCGCCACCGAGATCGACCATGAAAGCAGCGCGACCAGGGAGGAAGTGACCGACATCGAGCAGTTCGTCGAGCTCGCCGTCACGCGCGACGAACGGATGCTGCTTGGTCCTCTTTCCAAGCAGCACGTGGAGGCGACCGCCGGCTATTTCCTCACCGCGGAGCAGGATGAGGAAGAGGCAGAAACCCCGCCGCCGGTAGCGCCGGGGGAGAGCGCCGGGGACTTCCTCAGCTCTCCGGGCGAAGCTCGTCCGGGTGCCGGCGCTGCCGAGCGTTCATTGCCGGTTCCCGCGCGGGCCGCCGCGACCGCGGCAATGGTGCGTAGCGTGTCCTTCGACGACGAGGGCGGGCCGCCCGGGTCGCCGGTGTACCGCTTTGACGACTGGGCAGAGGAGCCGGATAACTTCGGGCCCGCGCCAAAGACGGAGCCTGTCCGGGCGAACGGGAGCGGAGCGCGCACGCTTCGGCTGTGGCTTGGCGGGGGCGGGTTGTTCGCGATGGGCGCTGCCACGGCAGCCTTGGTGATGGTTGCGCAAGGCCCCCGGCGAGCCGAGACTGTTGCGGCTGTCCCCGAACGGGATGTGGAGCGCACCCAGGAGCAGGACTACGGCATTCTGCCCCAAGTGATCGCTCCGGACCCGGGCATTTATGGTCCTGTGGAGGATTTCGTTCCGGCCGAGCTTCCCGAAGTCGCTATCGCCGGTCGCGCGCCGCCTGCAGCGCCTCAGCGGGCCAGCGCCGCTCGCGCGCAAAGCGCTGCTGCCACGACGCGGACAGAAGCTCGACCGCCGCGAGCGCCGAAGGCCGAAACAACGAAGGGCAAATCGGAACGGCCGGCGCCAGGACGAATTCTCTGCATCCTGCCCGACGGGAGCGAAGTGCAGATGGCGCGTGCACCATGCCGCGCCCAATCAGGAGTGATCTATCGCTAAGCGAGCCCGCGTCGGAGACGGGGGAGTACCGGCTCGTCCGAGGGTTGAGCGAACGAACCGATCATCGCTCCGATCGGCTGCACTCCGCCGCCAGGGCGAGGGCATTGCCGGTTGCCGCGCCGGAGGCGGTGTTGTCGAAGATCGCCCAGCTCTCGACGTCGGCGGCGCGGAGCCGCGTCGCGAGCGCCGCGATCGCCTCCTCGCCGTACGAGGAGCGGTAGATCGCGGGCGAGCCGTGCCATCGCGTGTAAGTCAGGCCTGGCCAGCCGCCGGGATCGGCGGCGCCGGGGGCGGGCGGGGGATCGGCGGCGACCCGGGCGACCCTGAGTTGCACCAGCTCAGCGTCGGCCGCCGGATCGAACCAGCTCGGGTGGCGGGGTTCACAGACCAAGGTGCCGCCGAGGACGAGTGCAAGCCGTTCGAAAAAGGGAAGCGCGATCGCTGGATCGAATTCCAGACGCGGCGGCAGCTGGACGAGGATCGGGCCGCGCCGGTCTCCGAGGCCCGCCACCTCCTCGGCGAAAGCGCCGATCGCGTCGTCGCAGTCGACGAGCTTGCGCTGGTGCGTGATCGTCTTCGGCAGCTTGACCGCGAAGCGGAAGCCGTCCGGAACGCTTGCCGCCCAGCGCTCGTACGTCGTCCGCCTGTGCGAGCGATGGAAGCTGCTGTTGATCTCGGCCGCATTGAACAATCGCGTATAGCGCTGCAGGTGCGAGCCTTCTCCGGGCAACTGATCCGAAAATGCCCGCGGAATCGACCACCCCGCGGTGCCGATCCTGATCATCGATCGTCTTCTCCGATCGGTCGCACTTCGATCACTATCGGCTGCTAACGTCAACTTCGGTCGTCAGTGGTGGGGACGCTTTGAGCGCGGGTTGGTTGCTTGCTCAGAGAATTGTCTCACCAACAGGTTGAGTTTGCGGCCGAGCGGCCTTGCTGTCCCGTTCGAGCATAGACCGAAAACTTTTCTCAGCGCGCCGTTGTGCCTCTGCCATTCCAAGAAGCGAGAACCTGAAAACTTTGAACTGAGTATCTCCTATGGCCACTGCGATACCCACATATTTGCTGTCTTTGATAAGATGTTCCAGCGATTTCCAATCAGCAAACGCATAAGCGTAAAGCCCATCTCCGATGTCGCCGACGCAATTCAAATTAATTGAGCCTGCATATTTGTCTGAGTTGACGAGTGCGGGAGAAGTGACACCCTTCTCGCAAACTGTGCTGCCCCCCATTATCCAAAAACATGTTCTCGACTGAACAGTGCAAGTCTCCATCAGAATGGAGCCATCGGCATTGACATTCGACGCGGAGATGCTGCTCCTGTCATCGCTAATCGCCGTGGTCCAATCGTGGTACCGAACCTGCCCCGCCGCAGGTATCGAGAGGCAAAAGATTACAAAGAAAGCGGAAGCTCGGAGTGCATTGATTTTCATGATTGCCCCCGCCTGCTATTCTCAGACGAATGTAAATGGATTCTGATCCTACACGCAATATTCGTGACATTCTCCGCCAAAGGACAGGGTATCGGAAAGCGGAAGCCGCCTGAACCGGCTTGAGCGCCCCAGCGCCGCGGAGTTGGTCGGCGATTTGGCCACGTGCGCGATCCAAAAATGATCAGACCGATAATCAGACTTAGCGTTCGGCTGATGTCGGCGCTCCCACGCTCTATCTCACGCCCGATTTCGCAGCTCATCCCGAATTTCACGCAGGACGAGCAGCTCGTCGGTAGGAGCGGGCGCTGCAGCCTCGGTCGGCTTTTTCGCGCGACTTGCGATCTTCACGATCTGATAAATGATGAAGGCGAGAATGAGGAAGTTGACCAGGGAGGTGACGAACTGACCGTAGCCGAGCATCGCGACGCCCGCGTCCTTGAGCGCCGCATAGCTATTCGGGTCGCCCTTGAAGCCATCCGGAATCGGCCCGAGCCGGACAAAATAGTTCGAGAAATCGAGGTCACCCATGATCGATCCGACCACAGGCATGATCACGTCCTCGGTCAGCGAGGTGACGATCGTGCCGAATGCGGCCCCGATGATGACCGCCACCGCGAGCTCGAGCACGTTCCCGCGCGACACAAAATCCCTGAAGCCTGCCATTCATTGTCTCCCAACGTTGTGAACACGCAACCCAGGTCACGGGGCTTTTCAGGTCAACAGAGATCGCCATTGGCGTACTGATTAGGTCTCTGCGCCCACATCCGCTCCTAGCCGCGTCCTTCATGCTATCGTGGCTGATGCCGTTACGAAAGCGGAACGAAGTTGATGACGATTGCGCACGCGAACTGGTCGGCGATTTGGCCACGTGCGCGATCCAAAAATGATCATACGCAAGTTTGATTGTGGTGGCGGATGGGGTGGGATTCGAACCCACGGTGAGCTTGCACCCACGGCGGTTTTCAAGACCGCTGCCTTAAACCACTCGGCCACCCATCCAATTGCCTGCGCGCCGCCATATTGCGGACCGGCGCAAAAGCCAAAAGTTTGCGCACCGAAAGTTCGCCGGGTGGCGGCCACCGCACCATCCGCATCGCTTCTGCGTGCCGACCGTTTGACACCGAAATGAATGATCACGCTCCTTCGGCGGATCTTGCCGTGGCGCCAAGTCCCCGCAGGCGCGAACATCGCCGTACGGGTTTCGCGTCAGGCGGAAGGACGGGCGAACGGTTCGCGGCGGTGCTTGGCGCGGTCCTGTTCCACGCCGCCTTGTTGTACGCCCTGATCTTCGGCCTGCGCTTCGACCACGGTGGCCGCGCCGGCCCGCAACTGGCCGTATTCGACGTCGTCGAGCCGCCGCCGCCACCGGTGGCCGAGCCGCAACGGCCCCGGCCGCAACCGGCGGAGGCGCCGTCCTCGCCAGGGAAAGCGGCTGCGCCGATCGTCGCGCCGCAGCCCAAGCTTGTCCTTCCAGTGCCGCCCCCTGTCGCAGCCGCGCCCGCGCCGGGTTCGGGCACCGCCGCCGAGGCTGGAGCGGGCGCGGCCGGGGCGGGAAGCGGCCAGGGCGCCGGG
>NZ_JAKFCG010000044.1:0-2062 GCF_036677245.1 Sphingomonas sp. | reverse complement strand
CGGTCGAGACACCGCCCGATGCCGAGCCGACCGGCATCCCCAACGATCCGCCGCCGGAGCTACCGCCGAACGCGCCGCCGGAAACCCCGCCGGCGACGCCGGTCGACCTGCCGCCCTCGCGCGGTCCGCGCCAGCCGCAGGAACGGGGCGGGTAGGGCAAACCCGTCTCGTGTCAAAGGCTTGGAGCTGCGCGCGAAGAATCGGTACCCGCGCTTTCGCATCCTGCTCCGGGAGATCGCCGATGGATGATGACCTCGACAGGATGAGCCGCGAGGAGCTGCTGACGGAAGTCCGGCGCCTGCGCGCCGGCATCCGCGAGCATCGCGACGCCACCGGTCATGATCTAGGCTGGCACCATCCGCAGCTTTGGGGATTGCTGCCGGAGCAGATCGAGCCCGAGATCGCCGTTCCGCCTTGGCCGAAATTCCTGCGCGGCTGCCTGCGCTATCGCGAGAGCCTGGAACGGCAGCGCCCTGACGCTGCCGTCTTCGACCGCGAATACGGCGATCAGGTGCCGTCGTCTCGCTAGGAGTGGGGCTTCCCGTCATGGTCGGGCTTGTCCCGACCATCCACGTCTTCGCCTGTTGAGGGCTGTGTTCAAGACGTGGATGCTCGCCACAAGGGCGAGCATGACGGCGGTGGTTGCGAAGCGCTGAGGTCAGAGCGGCGGCGTCGTGCCTTCGCCGAGGTCCCAATAGAGACCGGCCATCATGCCCAGCCCCTCGCGTGCGATCGCGACGGGCAGATGCTCGTCGGGCGCATGCTGGGAGCAGCCCGGATAGGAGTGCGGCACCCAGATGGTGCGCAGGCCCAGGATCTCCGAGAAGATGTCGTTGGGCAGCGAGCCGCCGAGATTGGGTAAAAGCGCCGGCTTCTTGTTAGTCGACTTGGCGATCGAGGCCAGCGCCCAATGGACCCAGGCGTCCTCTGGATCGAGGCGGGTGGCGTTGAAGATCTCGTCGCGGGCGAGCGTGACCTCGACCATGCCGAAACCATGGCGCTTCAGGTGACGGCGCAGCGCCGGCAGCACTTCGTTCGGGTCGATGCCGACGACGAAGCGGAGCTGGCAGCGCGCCCAGGCGCTCGGCGGCACGGCGTTGACCGGGGTCTCGGGCACGCCCGACTTCATCGCCAGTACGTCGAAGGAACACCAGCCGAAGACCTGCTCGGCCGGTGACAGGCCGGGCTCGCCCCATTCGGGATCGATCACCGGGCCGTCCGGACCGCCATCGACCTCGCAATCGGCGAGCGCCTTGCGCACCGGCTCCGGCAGCTCCTTCGGTACCCATTCATGGATGCGGATCTGCCCCGTCGGCGAGGCGATCGAGGCGATGGCATGGGCCAGCTGGATCGCCGGGTCGGAGAGGATGCCGCCCCAATTGCCCGAGTGGTGGCCGCCTTCGCGGGCGTTGATCGTGAGGTCGAAGGTGACGCCGCCGCGCGAGCCGAGGAAGACCGTCGGGCGCTCGGCATTGAGGCGGGGGCCGTCGGAGCCGATCAGCACGTCGGAGCGGAAGAGTTCCTTCTGGTCGGTGCAGAGTTCGCGCAGGCCCGGCGAGCCGCATTCCTCGCCCATTTCGATCAGGTATTTGGCGTTGAAGCCGAGCTTGCCGCGCGTCTCGAGCACGGCGCGTAGCGCGTTGATGTTGATGACGTGCTGGCCCTTGTTGTCGACGACGCCGCGGCCATACCAGCGGTCGCCGCGTTCGGTCAGCGTCCAGGGCGAGAGGCCCTCGCTCCATTGCGCGTCCAAGCCGCGGATCACGTCGCCATGGCCGTAGCCGAAGATCGTCGGCAGGGACGGATCCTCGATGCGCTCGGCGAAGAGGAAGGGGCCGCGCGCCTTCGGATGCGTCAGCGTCTTGCAGGTGAAGCCGAGGCCTTCGAGCAGCGGGCGCATCTCCTTTTCGAGATAGTCGCTGAGCACGGGAGCGCGCTCAGGGTTCTGGCTCTCGGTCGGCATGGCGATGAGGCGGGAGAGATCGTGCTTGAGGCTGCCGGAATCGAAATAATCCTGGGCATGCGCGATCGCCTGGGCGCGGGTCATGGGGTCGTCTCCTCG
>NZ_JAKFCG010000043.1:0-21160 GCF_036677245.1 Sphingomonas sp. | reverse complement strand
ACGGAGCGAAGGGCGCGCTGACTGGCGACAAAGCCATTAAGTCGAAGGTCGGCGAGACCGTGCTGATCGTCCACAGCCAGGCGAACCGGGACACGCGTCCACACCTGATCGGCGGCCATGGCGACTATGTCTGGGAGGAGGGCAAGTTCGCCAACCCGCCCGCCAAGGACCTGGAGACCTGGTTCATCCGCGGCGGTTCGGCGGGAGCGGCGCTCTACACCTTCCTCCAGCCGGGCGTGTACGCCTACGTGAACCACAACCTCATCGAGGCCGTGGAACTCGGAGCGACGGCGCACTTCGTCGTCGAGGGCGAATGGAATGACGACCTGATGAAACAGGTCGAAGCGCCGGGTCCGATCCCGACCGAGTAACCGCTCAATCCGGCGGCCCGGACCAAGCGTCCGGGCCGACCTTCGGAGCATTACCATGCACATCACCCTCCTCGAAGCGACACTCGGCGCGGCCGCCCTCATCGCCGTGCCCGCCGCAACGATCGGGTTCGGGCTGTCACGCGTGATGCCGCTGTCCTTGCTGTGCCTCGCCGTGCTCGGCGCGGCCGACATGTTCTCCGTCTATGTCCGCCAATCACTGATCCAGCTCTACACGCCGGATGAAATGCGCGGCAGGGTCGGCTCGGTGGCAGGCCTGTTCATTTCCGCGTCGAACGAGCTTGGCGAGGCCGAATCGGGCTTCCTCGCCGCGCTGATCGGGCCGGTCGCCGCGATCGTCGCAGGAGGCGCAGGCGCGATCGCCGTGACTTTGCTATGGATGCGATGGTTTCCGGAATTGCGGCTTGCGCGGACGTTCGAACCGCCCGATGATAATCCCGACTTAACAACTAGAGTAAAGACCAAGGAGAAACCAGCATGAAGGCTGCTAACATACTCGAGACGATCGGCAACACGCCGCATATCCGGGTCAACCGCCTGTTCGGCGACGCCGAGGTCTGGATCAAGTCCGAGCGCGCCAATCCGGGCGGATCGATCAAGGATCGGATCGCGCTTTCGATGGTCGAGGATGCCGAGCGCAAGGGCGCGCTCAAGCCCGGCGGGACGATCATCGAGCCGACCAGCGGCAACACCGGCATCGGCCTCGCGATGGTCGCAGCGGTCAAAGGCTATAAATTGATCCTGGTGATGCCCGAGAGCATGAGCCTCGAGCGGCGCCGGCTGATGCTGGCTTATGGCGCGAGCTTCGACCTCACCGCGCGCGAGAAGGGCATGAAGGGCGCGATCGAGCGGGCGCGCGAGCTGATCGAGCAGACCGAGGGATCGTGGATGCCGCAGCAGTTCGAGAATGAGGCGAACGTCGAAGTGCATGCCCGCACCACCGCGCAGGAGATCCTCGCCGATTTCCGCGACAGCCCGATCGACGTGCTGATCACCGGCGTCGGCACCGGCGGCCACATCACCGCCTGCGCCGAGGTGCTCAAGAAGCAATGGCCGAACCTCAAGGTGTTCGCGGTCGAGCCGACCTTGTCGCCGGTGATCTCGGGCGGCCAGCCCGGCCCGCACCCGATCCAGGGCATCGGCGCCGGTTTCATCCCCGCCAACCTCCACACCGACTCGATCGACGGCGTGATCCTGGTCGATCCGAACGACGCCAAGGACTATGCCCGCCGCGCGGCGCGCGAAGAAGGCGTGCTTGTCGGGATCAGCTCGGGCGCGAGCCTCGCCGCCATCGCGCAGAAGCTCAAGGAAGTGCCGAACGGCACGCGCATCCTCGGCTTCAACTACGACACCGGCGAGCGTTACCTGTCGGTCCCCGACTTCCTTCCGGAGGAATAAGTGCAAAGGTGCGGCGCTGCGGCGCCGCACCTTCCAATCCTCCCAGCCACCTTGGGCTCGGGCCTAATGCGCGTAGATCAGGTCGAGCACGCGCGCGACGTCGACGAGGCGGTCGGCGGCCGGATCATAGCCTTTGTCGGCCGCCAGGCGCAGCGCCCACTCGGCAGCGGCGCGACCGCCCCAGGCGTCGGGCGGTGCCGACAAGGTCTCCGTGCTGGTCCCGCGATAGCGCTCGGCGGTGAAATCGTAGAAGCTGCCGCCGATGTTGCGCAGCGCCGCTCCGCCCGCGGTGCCGTAAAAGGCCGCCGAGATGATTGCCTCCCGTCCCGCCTGGAGCCGCCATGAGCAGGCGAGCTGGATCGCGGCGCCGGTCTCGAGGCTGATCGTCGCGGCGGCATAATCTTCGACCCGGGCATCATCCGCACGAAGCGGCTCACCACCGGCGAGCAATCGCGCCGCGACGTCGCTCACTTGCGGAAAATCGAGCGCCCACAGCGCGAGATCGACGAGATGCACGCCGAGATCGATCACGCATCCCCCGCCCGATCGGGTGCGATCGTAGAACCAGTCCTTGTCCGGGCCGTAGGCATTGTGGAAAATCAGCTCGGCGGCATAGATGTCGCCAAGCTCCCCGCCCTGGATGAGAGCGCGGATCAGCCGCATCCCTTCGGTGCATCGGTAGGAGAGATCGACCCCCAGCAGCCGGTCGGCGGCGCGCGCCGCGTCGACCACCGCCTGCACTTCGGCCGCGCTCCGGCCCAAGGGTTTCTGGCAGAAGACCGCGGCGCCGGCTTCGAACGCGCGGATCGACTGCTCGGCATGCAATGCGCTGGGGGTTGCGATCACCACCGCGTCGACCTCCTGCGCGAGCATATCGTCGAGGCTGCCGACGATCCCCGCCTGCGGCGCGAGCTTGGCGGCCTCGGCTGCATTCTCCGTCGAAGGATCGGCGATCGCCACCGCCTCGATCGCGCCGGTGGCGAGCATCGCCTCCATGCGGTGGCGCCCGATCCAGCCTACGCCGAGGAAGCCGACCCCCGGCCGTGCGCTCATCGAACGATCTTCACAGCTGGATCAGCGCCTTGAGGAAACCGTCGGGGCGATCGCGGGTGGCATCGAGCGCCTCGTCGAGCCGATCGAGCGGGTAGCTATGGGTATAGAGCGCGCTCGGATCGAGCCGTCCCGACGCAATCGCCTCGACCGCCTCCTCGATCCCCTGCCGATAGACGTTCGGGTCGCGCTCGTGGGCGTTGATCACGTCGATCCCGCGCCAGTTCCACAGGCCCATGTTGACCTGGCGCGGACCATCCTGGTGATAGCCGGCGACGATCAGCTTGCCGCGCTCCTTGACCAGCTCCCCGGCAAGGTCGAGCGGCCATTGCTTGCCGACCGCCTCGATCACCCGGTCGCAGAACATGCCGCCGGTGAGCGCCTTCACCTGCTCGATGATCGCATAATGATCATCCATCGCGATCGTCTCGGCGGCGCCCATTCGCCGCGCGACGTCGAGCGAGAAGGCACGGCGCGAGATGGCGATCACCCGCGCGCCCGCCTGTGACGCAAGCCGGGTGAGGATCGCGCCGAGAAAGCCGATGCCGACGATCGCGACCGTCTGCCCGGCGTGGATGTCGCTGCGCCGGAAGATGTTCATCGCGCAGCCGAGCGGCTCGCCGGGGAACGCAACGGAGGCGAGCGACGCCGGCAGGCGCACGACCGCGTCGGCTTCCGCCAAATCATATTCGGCGTAGCTGTTGTACGAGAGCGCCGCGACCCGGTCTCCAACCGCCAGCTGATCGACGCCTTCGCCGACCGCGTCGATCGTCCCCCAGCCCTCGTGGCCGAGCGCACCCGGAGCGGTCGGAAAATTCATCCACTCGGGCCCTTCCCACGGCGTCAGGTTCGACGCGCAAACGCCGCAGCCTTCGAGTCGCACGCGCACCTGGCCCGGGCCGGGCTCCGGCAAGGCGATGCGGTCGAGACGAATTTGCCCCGGCCCGACCACGACCGCGGCCCGCATCGTTGCGCCCGCCGGCCGATCCGTGCTCATGTCGCTGTCCCCCGGCTGGTCATTGCGATCACTCTACGTAAGAATTGCCGGAAGGTTCACGCGCCGAGCTCGCGCCGGAGCGCGCGGCGGCAATCGGGCAACACTTGCCGATGCCGTTCGTTTGGCGCGCATGAGGAGAGTGCGATGAAGCCCATGACTGAGGAGCATCTGGCGATCCTCAGACGGCACATGGTCGAGATGATCGACATCCACTTCGATATCGCCGAGCAGGAAATCGGCACCGGCAGGCTCGATCCGCGGCTTCGCGACGCGCTGCTCAAGGTCCCGCGCCATATGTTCGTGCCGGCGCAGCTCGCAATCCTCGCCTATCAGGATACGCCGCTGCCGCTCGGCTTCGACAAGACCGTCTCGCAGCCGTTCATCGGCGCGCTGATGATCGAGCTGCTCGGCGTCCGCCCCGGCGATCGGGTGCTCGAGATCGGCACCGGCCTGGGCTATCAGGCGGCGCTGCTCGCGGAGCTTGGCGCCGAGGTGTGGAGCGTCGAGATCGTCGAGGAATTCGCCGGCGAAGCGACCGCTCGCCTCGGGGCCGTCGGCTATGGAGGGGTTTCGATCCGCGTGGGCGACGGCTCGCGCGGGTGGGCCGAGCATGCCCCGTTCGACAGGATATTGGTGACCGCCGCCTCGAGGGAGACGCCGCGGCCGCTGATCGACCAGCTCAAGCCTGGCGGCCGGATCGTGCTGCCGCTCGGCCCCAAGGACGAGGTCCAGCAGCTCAGCGTGATCACGCGCCAGCCCGACGGCGACATCGAGTCGCGCCAGGTGATGCCGGTGCGCTTCACCCAGCTGGAGACAGCGACCTAAGCTAGTGCCGGCGCCGGCAGCTGGCGAGAGCCACTATTCGACGGTGACGCTCTTCGCCAGATTGCGCGGCTGGTCGACGTCCGTGCCCTTCACCACCGCGACATGATAGGCCAGCAACTGGACCGGGATCGCATAGACGAGCGGCACGATCAAAGGATGCACCCGCGGCATCTCGATCGTCGCGATCGCGCCCTCGCCTGCCGCGGCCAAGCCCTCGGCGTCCGAGATCAGGACGACCTTGCCGCCGCGCGCCTGCACTTCCTGCATGTTGGAGACGGTCTTTTCGAACAACGGCCCTGACGGCGCGATGACGATCACCGGCACGTCGTCGTCGATCAGCGCGATCGGGCCATGCTTCATCTCGCCAGCGGCATAACCTTCGGCGTGGATGTAGCTGATTTCCTTCAATTTGAGCGCGCCTTCGAGCGCCATCGGATAATCCGGACCGCGCCCCAGATAGAGGACGTCGCGGGCCCGGGCGATCACCGGTGCCATCTTTTCGATCTCGGCGTCGTGACGCAGCGCCGCGTTCATCGCCGCAGGTGCCTGGGTGAGGTGGGCGACGATCTCGCGCTCCTCCTGCTCGCTCAGCCGGCCCTTGTCGCGCGCCACCTTGGCGGCGAGCGCGGCGAGCACCGCAAGCTGGCAGGTGAAGGCCTTGGTCGAGGCCACGCCGATCTCCGGCCCGGCATGGGTCGGGAGCAGAAGGTCCGCCTCGCGCGCCATCGAGCTGGTCGGCACGTTGACCACCACCGCGATCTTCTGGCCCTGCTCGCGGGCGTGGCGCAGCGCGGCGAGCGTGTCGGCGGTCTCGCCCGACTGCGAGATGAACAACGCCATCCCGCCCGCCTCGAGCACCGGCTCGCGGTAGCGGAATTCCGAGGCGATATCGAGCTCGACCGGCACCCGCGCGAACTGCTCGAGCCAATATTTGGCGACCATTCCGGCGTAGAAGCTGGTGCCGCAGGCGACGATCGTGATCCGCGGCACATCGGCGAAATCGAACTCCATGTCCGGCAGCGCGACCTTCTGCTCGAGCGGCCGCAGATAGGATTGCAAGGTCTGCGCGACGACCACCGGCTGCTCGAAGATCTCCTTCTGCATGAAGTGGCGGTGGTTGCCCTTTTCGATCACCACGCTCGACGCGCCCGAGGTGATCACCGGCCGCTCGACCTCATGGTTGGCGCGGTCGTAGATGGTCGCGCCATCGCGCGTGAGCACCGCCCAATCGCCTTCCTCGAGGTAGGAGATGCGCTGGGTGAGCGGCGCGAGCGCAAGCGCGTCCGAGCCAAGATAGGTTTCGCGGTCGCCGTAGCCGACGGTGAGCGGCGCTCCCATCCGCGCGCCGATCAGCAGATCGGGATAGTCGCGGAACATGATGCTGACCGCGAATGCGCCTTCGAGACGGGGAAGCACGGCCGCGACCGCCTCCTGCGGGCCCAGCCCCTTGCCGAGCTCGTTGGCGACGAGATGCGCAACGACCTCGGAATCGGTCTCGCTCTCGAAATGGCGGCCAAGAGCGCGCATTTCCTCGCGCAGCGGCCTGAAGTTCTCGATGATGCCATTGTGGACCAGCGCCACGCCGTCGACGATGTGCGGATGGGCGTTGCCGACGGTCGGCGCGCCGTGCGTCGCCCAGCGTGTATGGGCGATGCCGATGGTGCCGGTGAGCGGCTCAGCCTCGAGCACGCGAACGAGGTTCTCGAGCTTGCCCTCGGCGCGGCGCCGCTCGAGCGCGCCGTCGACGACGGTGCAGACGCCGGCCGAATCATAGCCGCGATATTCGAGCCGCCGCAGCCCCTGGATGAGCCGTTCCGAAACCTGCTCGCGGCCGATGATGCCGATAATTCCACACATTAGACTAGCTTCCTGCCACCCGAGCTCAACGAGATATCCTATTTCGCCTTCTTGCGGGCGGCCATCTTTTCGCGGAAACGGGCGGCCCAGCCGGGCTTCTCGACCTGGCTGCCGCGCGCCAGCGCCAGCGCATCATCGGCTACGTCGCGGGTGACCACCGATCCGGCCGCGACGATCGCGCCTTTGCCGATCACGACCGGCGCCACCAGCGCGCTGTTCGAGCCGATGAACGCGCCTTCCCCGATCTTCGTAGGATATTTGAGGAAGCCGTCATAATTGCATGTGATCGTTCCGGCCCCGACGTTTGCACCCGCGCCCACCTCGGCATCGCCGATGTACGAGAGGTGGTTGGCCTTGGCACCGCGCCCGAAGCGCGATTTCTTGACCTCGACGAAATTGCCGATCTTGGCCTGCTCGCCGATCTCGGCTCCGGGGCGCAGCCGTGCATAAGGGCCGATTTCGGCACCGTCGGCGACGCGCGCGCCCTCGATATGGCTGAACGCGCGGATCCGGACCCGCTCGCCGATCGTGACGCCGGGGCCGAACATCACGTTCGGCTCGATCACGCTGTCGCGGCCGATCATCGTGTCGTGCGCGAACCACACCGTCTCCGGGGCGACGAGGGTGACGCCGTCGACCATCGCCTGCTCGCGGCGGCGGCGCTGCCATTCGCTTTCGATCGCCGCAAGCTCGCCGCGGCTGTTGACGCCCGCCACTTCCCAATCGTCGGTCTCGACGACGACCGAGCGCCGGCCGTCGCGTGCCGCGAGCATGACGATATCGGGCAGATAATATTCTCGCGCCGCATTGTCGTTGCCGATACGGCCGAGCAGGCCGAACAGGTCGGCGGCGCGCACCGCCATCAGGCCCGAATTGCACAAGGCGCAGCCACGCTCTTCGGCGTTCGCATCCTTAAATTCGACCATCTTGGCGATCGTGCCGTCGGCATCGGCGATGACCCTACCGTAGGCGCGTGGATCGGCGGGGCGCGAGGCAAGCACGACGATCGCCGGCTCGTCCGGCTCGTGAAGACGCGTCAGCATCCGCGCCATCGTCTCGGCGCCGACCAATGGGGTGTCGCCGTAGAGAATGAGGACGTCGCCGGCGAACCCGTTCAGCGCCTGCTGCGCCTGCTGCACCGCGTGGCCGGTGCCGAGCTGCGGTTCCTGCACGACCAATGTGCCGGCGTGCGCCTCCACCAGCGGCTCGAGCTGCTCGCGGCCGCTGCCGACGACCACCGCCACCTTGGCCGGGGAAAGCCGCTCGACCGACGCCAGCAGATGCTCGATCATCGGGCGGCCCGCGACCGGGTGCAGCACCTTGTGCAGATCCGACTTCATCCGCGTTCCCATGCCCGCGGCAAGGATCACGGCAGCAAATGGTGTTGGCGGCGTCATCAATTTCCCCGAGCGTCCGCGCCGCCATCGCACGGAAATCTTGCCATTTCCATAGCAGGCACCCAAAGCCTCGGCGCGATGAGCAACATCGATTTCAATGTCATAGCCTTCGATCTCGACGGTACGTTGGCCGACACGGCGCCGGACCTCGCCGCGTCGCTCAACCACGTCCTCGCCCGCTTCGGCAGGGATGCGATCGACGAGCAGGACGTGCGCCATCTGGTCGGCCACGGTGCACGCGCGCTGCTCCGCAAGGGATTGGCGGCGACCGGCGAGGCCGCGGAAACCCTCGTCGAGCAAGGCTATCCGATGTTCCTCGAACATTATGCTGCGCACATCTGCGATGGCACCCGGCCCTATGAGGGCGTTGCGCGCGCGCTCGACGATCTCGCGGCGCGGGGGATCGGCCTTGCGATCTGCACCAACAAGCCCGAGGCGATGACCCTGCGATTGGTCGATGCGCTCGGTTGGTCGGACAGGTTCGCAGCGATCGTCGCGGCCGACACATTGCCGGTCAAAAAGCCCGATCCCGCTCCGCTGCTCGAGGCGGTGGCGCGCGCGGGCGGCGGGCGGGCGGCGTTCGTCGGCGATTCGATCACCGACGCCGACACCGCGCGCGCCGCCGGGGTTCCGCTGGTGGCGGTGAGCTTTGGTTTTTCCGATCGACCGGCGCACGCGCTCGGCGCCGCTCGGGTGATCGATCATTACGACGAGCTGCTGCCGGCGCTTGCTTCTATGACTGGCGCGCCTTGATCCACAAATGCCTGGCGAGCATCGGCAGCGGCATCCTCAGCGTGTGCGACCGAATGTAGAAGCCGAGCCGCAACGCGGGGCTCGTCTCGCTCCCCCACCCGCTTCGCGCCAGCAGGCGGCGCTCGAACAGGCCATCACTCCAGCGGCGGCGACCGGCGCAAGCCTCGTCCACCGGCGTCGCATAGAGTGACGCGGCGAGGCGCAACGCCCGCGCCACCGGCGCACGCAGCTGGTGGCGGCGCGCGCGCCAGGCCAGGTCGCGCCAGAAATGGCGGCGCTCGCCAAATTCGCGCAGCAGACGATCGATATCCCACAGGTTGCGCAGCCCGCCGGCGAGATCGCCGTCGGCGAACAGATGCGCGGCGGCGTGAATCACCATGTCGGCCGGCGCGAGGATTCGAAGTCCCTGGTCGAGCGAGCCACTGCCGCGGAGGCCTTCGCCGAGCGCGACGCTGTCGGCGATCATCGCCGCTGCGTCGGGGGTGGGCCGTGCGGTCAGCGGCAGGATGGTGTGGTGGACGTCGATCATCCGATCGCGGTCCTTGTGGATCAGCGGCGGGAGCTCGTGCATCCAGCGCCGGTAGTAGAGGTCGTCATAGGCATCCTCCTTGACCCACTCCCAGCCGGCCGAGAGCAGCGCCTGCTGGACCGCGGCGAGACGGTCGCGCGGCACGAGGATATCGAGATCGCCGATCGACCGCCCCACCCCCGCGCCAAGACCGGCCGCGGCATAGGCCGTACCCTTGAGCAGGACGACGGGAACATCGAGCGGCGCAAGCGCGCGGCGCGCCATCTCCGCCTCCCACAGGGCCTGGACACGCGCGCGTTCGCCATCTGCCCGCGCGTCGGCGAGGATCTGCGAGACCTTCGCCGGGAGGTTCAGGTCGCTGAGCCGGTGGCCAAGGCCGCCGAGCAAGGATTCGGCGCGCGCGGCAGTGAGCAAGGCGGTCCATTGCTCCTCGCTCAGGCGCTCGGCCGAAAGCGGGTTGCGGAGCGCCCGCACCACCATCCGCGCGGCGCTGCTCATCGCGGGAGCTCCGCCCAGAGCGTCTCGACCAGAGCCAGCGCATTGACGGTGTCATTATAATCGATCGCGCGCGCCGGGGACGAGACGACGAGCCGGGTGAGCGCATCGAAGCCGCGTTCGCCCAAGGTCACATAATTGGTCGACGCCTGCGTCAGCCGGACGAAGACCTCGGCTGCGCCGACGTTTCGCACGGCCGGGACGAGATCGGCGCCGAAACGCGGGAAAAGGATCAGAGCCGGTGCGGCGGGCTCGGCCATGGCGGCGATCGCGCCTGCATTGGGGCGGAGGTGGCGGATGACGCCTTTGGGCGTTCCGTCGAGCCGCGGGCCGAGGCGCCGTCCCTCGACCTCGCTTTCGAGCATCGCGATCGAGCCGTTCTTGAGGCTGATCGCGCGCGGAAACGGGTGGAGCGTGCCATCGTCGAGGTCGAGCAAGGCGAATTCGTCGCCCATCAGCCGCCAACCACGTTCTCCGAGAAGCGCCGCAAGCGTCGATTTGCCGGCGCCCGATTCGCCGGTCATCAGCAACGCGCGGCCATCGCGCTCGACGCTCGACGCGTGGAGCAGGAGGTGGCGCTTGTGGCCGAGCGCCATTTGCAGGTTCATGCCCAATTCGGCGGCGAGCAAGCCGTGGCGCAGCGCGAGCGGCACCGAGCCCGGAAGCCGGTAATCGCCGCCGACCGCGACCGACGGGCGCACCCACCGCCGCCACGGCTTGTCGGGCTCGAGCCGGACGGTGAAATCGCACGGCGCCCGGGGCTGGGGATAGCCTTCGTAGAGGCGCGTAAGCGCCTTGATCGGCCCCGCCCATTGCGAGCCGACGCGGAGCGCAACCGGGCCGATCTGGAGCTGGACCTGGTGCCTCACAGCCGGCTCACCAGGCCTGCGGCTTCGAGCTCGGCGATCCGCGTTTCAAGCGCGGCGAGCGCACCGCGCTTGCGCTCCCCGCCGGTTGCCTGTGGGCTCTCGACGTCGAAGGCGCGCCTGATCCGCGCCAGGATGGTCGGTGCGGTCGCCGGTCCGTCGGCGAGCGCGGCGAGGATCTGCGGCGCTGGCGGAGCGAGGATGTGGGTGGTGCCCGAAGGGACATGGAACAAGGCGGTGAGCCCGTCGAGCTCGACGGTCCGCATCGTATCCGGCGGATCGGCAGTGAAACGAGGACCGGCCATGCCGGCCCGGGTCAACGCGGCATCTGCAGCGAGGCGTAGCAGGTAAATCCGCTCATCCCCGCCTGCAGACGCCGGATATAATTGGCGTAGGCCTGTGCCGACTGGGAATCGATGCCGGCCGGCGAAGGTCCGCCCTGGAGCATCACTTTGACTTCCTCGCCGGTCAGCGGGCGCGGCGCGGGCGGGAAAGCACCGGGCGTGCCGGGTGCCACGATGTGGCCGTTGGCATCGATGTAGGAGCCTGCGGCCTGCGGCGCGGGCACCGGGATCTGGCAGTTGAGCACCGAGCCGGCGGTCTGGGCGAGCGCGGGTCGGATGGTGACGACGGTCGACGCGGCGGCGGCGCCGAGCGCCAGCACGAAACGCCTGCTCGGCTCCGGCGATTGCTCAACCGGCTTTTGGTCCTCGAGATCGCTCATCAGCCACCCGCATAATCGTTCATGCTTTCATAAACGTAAAAGGAGGCGAAGGCGAGAAGTTGGAGGCAGCGCCATTCCCACTAAGAGACGCTTCCTGCCGGGTCGAGGCACCGTGGCGGAGCGCATCGCCGGCGAAACCTTTCGGCCCCGCATCGATTGAACAAATCGGCGCAACACCTCGTTTACCACCCGCGCACGCGTCGCGGGCGCCTAGTCGGGGGCAAAAGTAAGGAGACGTTATGATGAGGACCATCTTGTTAGCAGCCGCGCTTTCGTTCAGCGGCTTGGCAGCCAGCAGCCTGGCGATGGCGCAGACCGACACGGACACGGCGAGCGACACCGCAGTCAGTCCCGCCGACACCAGCGACGATGCAGCGGCGAGCCCGCAGACCGGCACGAGCGGCGACGGCATCACCCAGCAGGGCACCGATCCATCGGGCGTGGCAATGCCGCCGCCGGGCACCAACCAGCCCGTCGCGGTTCCCCCGGGCGCCGTGGTCGTCCCGACCAACCAGGCCGCACCGTTCGCGCCGAAGCCTGCGGCAACCGAATATCCGCCTTGCTCCAAGACGGTGACCGATGCCTGCATCCAGACCTACGAGCGCGGCGTCCGCCGTGCACGCGCCCGCAGGTAAAGCGCGGGCTACGCAGATATAAGATATAGATGCGGGAGCGCTTGCCTGGCGAGCGCTCCCGCCAGCGTCTGAAATACGACGCCCGGCAAAGATCAGCCGTCGACCACCTTCAACAATCGGCGCTCGACCGGTGCGAGCACCGGGCCAAGCTCATGGCCGCGCTTGAGCACGGCACCATGCTCGCCGATCAGTGCCCACATACCCTGCCGCCCATGCAGCGCGGGGCGCTTCTCGATGCGATATTCGGGCCGCTCGGCGGCGCGGCGAAACGCCGCGAACGAAGCCGCTTCCCTGCCGAAGTGGATCGCATAATCCTTCCACAGGCCGGCGGCGACCATGCGGCCGTAGAGATCGACGATGCGGCTGAGCTCGGCGCGGGCGAAGCCGACCTGCTGTGAAGGCGAAGCCGGTAGGTTTGGAAATGGGGTGACGGTTCCCATCAGGCGCGGTCGCGCTTTCGATTGTCTTTTTCGGCGATCAGATCGGCCAGGCGCCGGCGCAGCTCCTCGACCTCATTGCGCAGGCTTTCGAGCTTCTGGGTGCCGGCGTCGAACGTCTCGTCGCACGGGGTGCCGTAGGGCACGAAATCCTTCTGATATTGCTCGGCGTCGACCAGGGTCGAGCGCGCCGGAATACCGATCATCGTCGCGCCTTCGGGCACGTCGCGGGTGACAACGGCATTGGCGCCGATCCGCGAGCGGGCGCCGACCGTGATCGGGCCGAGCACCTGTGCGCCCGAGCCGATGATCACCCCGTCGCCGATCGTCGGATGGCGCTTGCCGGGAATGCCGTTGGCGGGATTGGTGCCGCCCAAGGTGACGCTCTGATAGATGGTGACGTCATCTCCGATCTCAGCGCTTTCGCCGATCACCGTGAAGCCGTGATCGATGAAGAAGTTGCGCCCGATCACCGCTCCAGGGTGGATGTCGATCGCGGTCAGGAAGCGCGCGAGATGGTTGATCACGCGCGCCAGGAAATAGAGCTCCCCCCTGAACAGCCAATGCGCGAGGCGGTGGAAGACCAAAGCCCACACACCGGGGTAGAGCAATATTTCCCACCGCGAGCGGGCGGCGGGATCCCGAGCCTTGACCGAGTCCAGATAGGTGACGAGACCCGACAGCATAAGCGACATCCTGCTTCCAACCGGGCTGAGATAGTCCCGCCCCGTGCGGATTTCCAGCACAGGGCCCGGCTATAAGCAAGAGCCGGGCGGCGCGGAGCGCTGCCCTCTCGTCGCGAGCAGAGCTGGCGCTCCGAACCTATACGGCAGCTTCAGAGCGTCGCGTGGACGGTCGCGACCGCCTTGACGACGGCTCCGATCCGCGCCGCGGCCTGGATCGTCTCGGCCTTGACACCATGCTGCTGGAGCACCCGTTCATGGCTGTCGATGCACATGCCGCAGCCGTTCATCGCGCTGACCGCGAGGCTGAACAGCTCGAAATCATCCTTTTCGATGCCCGGCGCGCCGATCACGTTCATGCGCAGGCGCGCCGGCATCGTGCCATATTCGGGGTTCGAGGCGAGGTGGACGAAGCGATAATAGACATTGTTCATCGCCATGATCGCGGCAGCGGCGCGCGCCGCGTTGGCGGCTTCGGGCGAAAGCTTGCCCTCGGCCTCCGCCTCGGCGGCCGCGACGATCGGGCGATAGCCGGTGCCGTGCGCGCAGGCGAGCAGCAGCCCGTATTTGCGCTGGTCGCCCAGGGTCTGGTCGTTGAGCAATGACGAGATGTTGAGCCGCAGATCCTTGGCATAATCGGGCAAGGTGTCGGTAAATTCCTTCAGCGACATGAGTCGTCTCCTTCGAGATGGCATTAAGGCAAAATAAGGGGGCGCGGGGAATTGCTTCCCCGCGCCCCCAAGAGGTCCGGGCCGTGGCCAGAGCGAGGGGGGCGCCCTTAGGCGGCCGGCCTCAGGACCTCTTCACCCTGCGTCCAGTTGCACGGGCACAATTCGTCGGTCTGCAGCGCGTCGAGGATGCGCAGCGTCTCCTGCGGATTGCGGCCCACGTTGAGGCCATTGACCGTGACATGCTGGATCACATTGTCGGGGTCGACGACGAAGGTGGCGCGATAGGCGACACCCGCATCGGGAGCGACGATGCCGAGCGCGTTGGCGAGCTCCTTCTTGTTGTCGGCGATCCACGGGAAGTCAGCCGCGGCAAGCCGCTCGTCGGACTTGCGCCATGCATAATGGACGAAGTCGGTGTCGGTCGATGCGCCGATCAGCACCGCATCGCGATCGTCGAAATCATCCTTGAGGTCGCCGTAGCCGATGATCTCGGTCGGGCAGACGAAGGTGAAATCCTTCGGCCAGTAGAAGACGATCTTCCACTTGCCATTGGTCTCGGCGAGATCGAGCGTCTCGCCGGCAGGCAGCTCGCCGCCCTGCTGAACGGGCACGGTGATCGCGGGGAATTTGTCACCAACGGTGAGCATCTAAATTTTCTCCTGTTTGATTAAGCTCGAGCTCGGATGAGCGCGAGGGGCCTGATATGGGGAGTGGCGCTCAGCGATCCAATTGATTAGATTGCATCCAATGATCGAAAGAACCGATGAGTAGCCTTTCCATCGCAATGCCGGAGCCGGGCCTTTCGCGCGCCGCGACGGCTGCGCGGGCGGGTTCGTGATGTCGACCTACCTGCCCACCCTCAAGCAGCTCCAATATCTGGTCGCCTTGCGCACCAACGGCCATTTCGGCCGCGCCGCCGATGCCTGTTTCGTCACCCAATCGACCCTGTCGGCGGGCATACGCGAGCTCGAATCCCTGATCGGCGTGACCCTGGTCGAGCGAACCCGCCGGGTGGTGCGCTTCACGCCGCTTGGCAATCGCATCGCGGACAAGGCGCAGCGCATCCTGCACGAAGCCGAGGAGCTGACCGACATGGCGCGCGCGGCCGGCAAGCCGCTGTCCGGCGAGCTGCGGATGGGCGTGATTCCGACGATCGCGCCGTTCCTGCTGCCGAGCCTGCTGCCGCAGCTCAGGAAGCAATGGCCGGACCTCAAATTATATTTGCGGGAGGAGACCAGCCAGGCGGCATGCGATTCGCTCCACCGCGGCCAGGCCGATTGCGTGCTGCTGGCGCTCCCCTATGGCTGCGGCGAGATCGACAGCGCCGAATTGTTCGAGGACCGTCTGTTCGTCGCCTTCCCGCCGGGCACGCCCGACCCGCCGCCCGAGGTGCAGCCATCGGCGATCGACGAGACCAAATTGCTGCTGCTCGAGGACGGCCATTGCCTGAAGGACCACGCCCTTGCCGCCTGCAACCGGCCCGAGCTGCGCGCCGAGGCTGCGATGATGGGCACCTCGCTGCACACTTTGGTGCAGATGGTCGACAATGGCCTTGGCACGACGATGGTGCCCGATATGGCGATCAAGGCCGGCATCCTCGAGGGCACCGGCGTGATCGCGCGGCCGCTCGACGCCGAGCACCCGTCGCGCCGGATCGCGCTGATCTGGCGCAAGAACAGCCCGCGCGAGAAGGAATTCAACCTGCTCGCCGAGGCAATCCGCTCGATTGTCTGACTGGTTGGGCGTCTGATCCGCAGGCCGCGAGCAGCAGCCCGCCTCAGCTCGCGTCCATGTGGCGGATGCCGACCCTCAGATAATCCCAGCCGGTGATCAGGGTGAGCAGAGCCGCCGCCCAGAGGCTCACGATGCCGACGTCGTGCACCCACGGCCATTGCGGCGTCGCACCTCCCAGGATCAGCGCGCCAAGCGCGACGAGCTGGAAGGTCGTCTTCCATTTGGCGAGCGTGCTGACCGGCATCGAGACCTGGAGCTGGGCGAGAAATTCGCGCAGCCCCGAAACGGTGATCTCGCGCAGCAGGATGATCAGCGCGGCGACGATGTGGTAGCTGTCGATCGCCTTGATGAAGACCAGCATGACGATCACCGCCGCGATCATGATCTTGTCGGCGATCGGATCGAGGAACACGCCGAGGCGCGACACGGTGCCCTTGGCGCGGGCGAGATAGCCGTCGAAATAATCGGTGATGCCCATCAGGCAGTAAAGCGCGAACGCGAGCGCATAATCGAACCAGCCGCCGACCGGCCACAGCAAGGCCACGAGGATCGGGACCGCGAAGATCCGCGACAGCGTCAATATGTTCGGCAAGGTCAGCATCAGCGCGTGCCTAGCCGATTTCCACGCGCCGTGGAATCACGCAGCGGCCGGGATACGCCCGGCACTCGTTCGGGCGTGGGAAGACCGGCATCCCGGCCGGCGGTTGGGGCTTGTGCGATCGGCCCGGCTCCGACATGAGTGGCGCAATGACCGCGCCGAGGCATTGCACCGCTCGATGACTCCCTCGATCAGGCTTCTCGGCAAGCGGCGGTTCCTGCCGCTGTTCATCACCCAGTTCCTGGGCGCCTTCAACGACAATCTGTTCCGCATGGCGATGGTGATCCTGGTCACCTATCACATCTATTCGGATCCGGCGAAGGAAGCCTCGTTCACCGCGCTCGCCGGCGCGATCTTCA
The DNA here is from genome assembly GCF_036677245.1 of Sphingomonas sp. Taxonomy (GTDB): domain Bacteria; phylum Pseudomonadota; class Alphaproteobacteria; order Sphingomonadales; family Sphingomonadaceae; genus Allosphingosinicella. The sequence continues at coordinate 4,763 of NZ_JAKFCG010000043.1, read as the reverse complement.
TCCTCCCCTTCTTCCTCTTTTCCGCGCTCGCGGGCCAGCTTGCGGATTCGACCGACAAGGCCCGGATCATCCGCATCGTCAAGACGGCCGAGATCATCATCATGGTCGCCGGGGCGGCCGGCCTGCTGCTCCAGTCGATCCCACTGATGCTGCTCGCTTTGTTCGCGATGGGCGTCCACTCGACCTTCTTCGGCCCGATCAAATATGCGATCCTGCCGCAGCATCTGCGCAAGGACGAGGTGCTCGGCGGCACCGGGCTGGTCGAGGCCGGCACCTATTGCGCGATCCTGCTCGGGACGATCACCGGCGGGCTGATCTCGAGCGTGGCCGCGGCCGGAGCGGTACTGCTCGTCGCCGGAGCGGGCCGGCTCGCCGGCGGCCAGGTGCCCCCTGCCCCGCCGGAGACCGACGTCCCGCTCCCCAAGATGGATTGGCACATCATCCGCTCGTCGATCACTTTGGTCTCCGACACCCTCCACATCCCGCGGCTGTTCCTCGCGATCATCGCGATCAGCTTCTTCTGGGCGCAAGGCGCGGTGCTCGCCGCCTTGTTCCCGCCTCTGGTCAAGAACGTGTTCGCCGCCAACGAGCAGGTCGCGACGCTCTTCCTGGCGATCTTCTCGGTTGGCGTCGCATTGGGTTCGGTGCTGATCAACCGACTGCTCGCCGGGCGGGTGTCGGCACGCTATTCGCCGGCGGCCTCGATCGGAATGGGGCTGTTCATCCTTCACCTCTATTGGAACGTGAAGCATTGGCCCGTCCCGCAAGGGACGCTGATGGACTTCTGGACGTTCGTGAAGCTGCCGCGCGCCGAATGGGTGATGTTCGACCTGTTCGGAGTGGCGATCGCCGGCGGCATGTTCGTCGTCCCGCTCTATGCCTTTCTGACGACGACGGTGCACATCTCCAAGACCGCGCGCACGGTCGCGGCGAACAATATCGTCAATTCGGGCGGGATGGTGCTGGCTGCGATCCTGTTCTCAGCGATGGTCCAGGCCGGCCTGTCGGTCGCCGAGACCTTGCTGCTGGTGGCGGTCTCGAGCCTCGGCGCCGCCTGGCTCGCCTGGAAGCTCCATCTCGCCTGCGATTGACCGGTCTTTAAAAAGCCGCGCGCCTCGGCACCGCCGGCGCGCTTCAGCCGATGAAGGTGCCGAAGAAGACGAGCCCGCCGAGCCACCCGATCGCGAACAATTTGACGTCCTCGAGATAGGCCGGAAAATCCTTCACCTGCTCGAAAGCGGCGTCGTCCCGCGTCGCCGCGGCGTGCGGGCCGACCCGGCGGGTGATCAGGGGCGAGAGGCGACTCATGCCTCACAGTTAAGAGTTTATTTACCCTGCTGCCAAGCCCGGTGAGGGCCTCGCAATACACGCTGTCCCGCAACGGAACGCGCGCTGAGGCGATTGTCCGCGCACGCAAGCAGCGGCGATACCCGAGCACAAGGATCGGCGCCGGCGCGATCACCGGTCATTGCTGCTCGTTTCGCACTTTGCGAACGCCCGCCGCTTCCCTAAGGGCGCGTCGCCACGACGGTTCAAATCAACGGACCGTCCGGACTTCATCGAGCGATTCCGCATCCAACATACCGCTTTCAACAAGGCATCTGCATGAACATCGACCTGATTCCGACCGGGAAGTCCCCGCCGGACAATTTGAACGTGATTATCGAGGTTCCGCTTGGCGGCGAGCCGGTGAAATATGAATTCGACAAACTCTCGGGTGCGCTGTTCGTCGACCGCATCCTGCACACGCCGATGCGCTATCCGGCCAATTACGGCTTCATCCCGCATACGCTGTCACCCGACGGCGATCCGCTCGATGCGCTGGTGATCAGCCGGACCCCGTTCATTCCCGGCTCGGTGGTGCGCGCGCGGCCGATCGCGGTGCTCTTCCTCGAAGACGAGGCCGGCGGCGATGAGAAATTGATCACCGTGCCGGTCGACACCACATTCCCTTATTATGCCGGCGTCGGCCAGCGCGGCGACCTGCCCGAGATCGTGATGCAGCAGGTCGAGCATTTCTTCACCCACTACAAGGATCTGGAGCCCGAGAAATGGGTCCGGATCAGCCATTGGGGCGATGCCGACGAAGCCCGCCGGGTCGTGCTCGAGGCGATCACGGCCGCCCGCAAATAGCTGCAGGCACTGCGATCAGCCAGGACGCATCAATATTGGCCCCTGAGCTCGAGCCCGAGGACCATCTGACCGTACATCGAGCCGACCGCATCCCAGTTGAAGCTGAAATGCCGACCGACGGCATTGACGTCGCGCCAGGCGCGCTGGATCGGGTTGTCGACGTTGAGCCCCCTTCCGCCGGTGCTGGAATTCAGCGCCTCGATGGCGGCAAGCGAAAGCTTGACCGCGAATGCCTGGCCGCGGCGGCTTTCGATACGCTCCTCGACGGTCGCGAGCCGGCCGGTGCGGGCGATTGCCGCGCGCCGCCGCAGATCGCGCAGCAGGATCTCGCGCGCCGCGTCGACCGATGCGGCCGCCTCGGCAACGCGGATCTGGATGGTCGGGAATTCCGCCATCTTGCTCGCGCCGCCGGCCACCGCGCCGCGGGTCGTCCGGGTTCCCACCATCGCGACATAATGGTCGAGCGCGCCCTGCGCCGCGCCGATGGCCGGCGAGACGATGCAGCTCGATACGTTGGGCAGCATCGGGATCGTGTAGATCGGGTTGCGGCGGTAATGGCGCGCGCCGGGCGTTCGCCCCGCCGTCGCTTCGTCGAAGAACAGCACCCTGTGCGCCGGGACGAAGACATCGTCGAGGACGAGCGTCTTGCTGCCGGTGCCGGCCAGGCCGATCACATGCCAATCGTCGTCGATCCGATAGTCGGATTGGGGCACGAGCAGAAAGCCCGCGCGCGGCGCCCTTCCCTCCCCTTGCGGCATGATCGCCGCGCAGAACGCCCATTGCGCATTGTCGCATCCGCTCGCGAACGACCAGCGGCCGGTGAGACGATATCCCCCCTCGACCACTTGCGCGGTCGCGGCCGGGGCGTAGGAGCCGCAGAGCAAGGCCTCGGGATCGCTGCCCCATATGTCCTGCTGCGCCTGCGCTTCGCAGGTCGCGAGCATCCACTGGTGACAAGTCAGGACGCCGCACACCCAGCCGGTCGAGGCGCAAGCCGCGCTGATCTCCATGATCAGCTCGTTGAGCAGATCGAAATCCTGCTCGTAGCCGCCATATTCGAGCGGCTGGGTGAGCTTGAACAAGCCGGCCTGGCGCAGCTCGGCGATCGACTCGTCCGGAACCCGGCGGTTGCGCTCGGTATCGGCGGCCCGCGCGGCGATCGCCGGAAGGATCGCCCTTATCCCGGCGCGAAAGGCTTGTTCGTCGAACGGCTCGGACGCGAGCTCGACATTTTGCAGATCAATCTTCGCGGCCATTCTCGTCCTCTCCACTCGACCTCGCGCCTGCACATTTTTCGGCAAGGTCGGGGCGGACGATATGCAGCCGGCCGCTGGTCCGCAATGGCGCGGCATTGGAAGGCGCCGCGAACTGCGGGCCCGTTCGCCTCTCGACTCAGGTCGCACGGCGTGCTGGAATGGTGATCCGCGGAGGTTTCAATGGCAGGCGACAAGCCGAAGACGCCCTTGGGTGTCAAAAAGAAGAGTGGGCGAAAGCGGACTGCGGCCTCGGTCGTTCGCGGCACCGTTACCCTCGCCAGACGTGTCGCGAAAACTGACAAGTTCACCAGCGTATCGAGCGACCGCCCCCTTCCCCCCAAAAAAAAGAAGTGACGAGGAGGACCTGCGAATGAGCGACGGCGAGAAAAAGTCGAACTCAAGTGACGGCCCTGCTCAGGGCCCCCTCGAAAAGAAGGACCGAGGCACGACCCAGTTGCGACGTATAAAGCCTGGCGCCGGCACCTTTGTGTCCATGGATCGGCCGGTCCCGCCAAAGCCAAAAGGAAAGCGCGATGGCTGAGCGACGTTAAAGACAGCAGCGCCGGTGTCTAGCGTATCGGGCGCGAGGCCGGCGATCGGCATCAGCGACCGCGCCGGGCAGGTAGGCACCAGTTGATTTCGTTCGATCGCCCTGTTCCGCTCGATAAAGAGGATGATCGTCGGACGTGACGGAAAGCTTACAGGATCAAGCCGATGAGTTGAGATTCGCGGTGGAAATGTCGATTCGCTACCATCGACGACGAGCAGCATTCCTCGAGGCCACCAACAATCTCCTCAACCTAATGACACTCGCAGGCGGTGCCGGGGCCTTCGTCAGCCTCTTCGGGCCAGGAACGTTGCTCGCCAAGCTGCTTGCCGTCCTGGTGACCGGTATCGGCATCATCCGCATCGTCTATTCGCCACAGGCCTGCGCCATCCGCCACAAGGAATGGTTGTCTCGCTGGATGAACATCCTCCACGAAATCAAGATGGCCGATGCTGTGACCATACCGGTGGTAGCGGATTGGACGAAGCGGACGTTCGCTATCGAAGGCGAGTGCGTTATTGAGATGCGGGCGCTCCAGGCAGATTGCTACAATCGGACGGCGCGGGCATTGTCTCGGTCCGACGAGTACAACTATGACATTCGCTGGTGGCACCGGCTCTTCATGCACGTCATCAGGTTTGAGCATGCCTTTGAGGGACCGCCCCGAAAGAAGCTACCGAGGCGCCGCTTCTGGCTGTTCGGCAAGCGGGCGGCCAAGCAGCTGCAGACACCTAGGGATGAGCCCGAATGAGTGATGAACCGGATTGGCTTCACCCCGATGATTTGCACGTCCGCTATCTAGAACCCAGTGCTGGCGAGGGGCTGTT
>NZ_JAKFCG010000042.1:0-41934 GCF_036677245.1 Sphingomonas sp. | reverse complement strand
CCCGTATCTGGCTTATGCCGCGATCATGATGGCGGGTCTGGACGGCATCCAGAACCGGCTCCACCCGGGCGAGGCGATGGACAAGAACCTCTACGATCTGCCGCCGGCCGAGCTTGCCACCGTGCCCACGGTGTGCGGCAGCTTGCGCGAGGCGCTCGAATCGCTCGAGGCGGATCGCGCGTTCCTGACCAAGGGCGACGTCTTCTCCGACGATCAGATCGACGCCTATGTCGAGCTCAAATGGGCCGAGCAGATGCGGTGGGAAACCACCCCCAGCCCGGTCGAATATGACATGTACTATTCGGGCTGACCAAGCTCGGATCGAACAGGCCGGGGGGAGCAGTCTCTCCCCGGCCTTTTTCTATCAGCGGTCCAGCCGGCTCCGCCGGCTGCCATAGAGGCCGTAAACCCCGAGGCCGATCGCGTTCCAGGCCAGGAAATAGAGCTGCGTCTTCTGCGGCAGGCTTGCGAACAGATAGAGGCAGCCGAGGATCGCGATGATGCCGACCGGCCAGGCGGCGGGGGTGCGGAACAGCCGAGCTTGACCCGGCGCGCGCACCCTCATGATCAGCATGCACAAGGCGACGGCGATGAACGCGGCCAGCGTTCCGGCATTGGCGAGCGCGGCAATCTCATCGATCGGCAGCAGCCCGGCGATCACCGCAACCAGCAGCGCGGTGATCAACGTGATCCGCACCGGCGTGCCGCGGCGCGAGACCTTGGCGAGCGCGATCGGCAATAATCCGTCGCGCGCCATCACGAAGAAGATCCGGCTCTGGCCGTAGAGGAAGGCGAGCAGCACCGTTGGAAGCGCGATCACCGCCGAAGCGGCAAGATAGGTCGCGGCGCCGCTTTGGCCGAGCGCGCGCAGGATCAGCGCCAGCGGCTCCGGCGTGTTCGCAAAGCGCGTGAAATGGAGCGCGCCCACCGCAGCGACCGCAACCGCCATGTAGATGATGACGCAGGCGACCATCGAGCCGACGATGCCGACGGCAAGATCGCGGCCGGGGTTCTTGGCTTCCTCCGCGGCTGTCGCGATCGCGTCGAAGCCGTAGAAGGCGAAGAAGATGATCGCCGCCGCCGCCATCACCCCGCGCTCGACGCCGTCGCCGCTCATCGACTTGGCGAAACCATAAGGCATGAACGGCTTGAGATTGGCGGGATCGAAATAGGGCAAGGCCACCGTCACGAACACCACCAGAGCCACGATCTTGACGATCACGAGCAAGGCATTGAGCGTCGCGCTTTCACGCGTGCCGAGGATCAGCAGGCCCGCCACCACGAAGATGATGAACATCGCTGGGAAATTGGCGATGCCGCCAAGCTCCGGCCCGCGCGCCCATTGCAGCGGGAATGATAGCGCGCCCTCGAGCAGTGGCGTCGCATAGCCGGACCAGCCGACCGCGACCGCGCTCACCACCAGCGAATATTCGAGGATCAGGCTCCAGCCGATGATCCAGGCGACGAGCTCGCCGATCACGACATACGAATAAGTGTAGGCACTGCCCGAGGCGGGGATCATCGTTGCCATCTCGGCATAAGCGAGCGCGGCGCAGGCGCAGATCAGCCCGGCGACCGCGAACGAGACGATCACCGCCGGGCCGGCGCGGTCGGCGCCGACCCCGATCAATGTCAGGATGCCGGTGCCGACGATCGCGCCGACCCCAAGCGCGACGAGGTGCGGCCACCCGAGGCTTCGCCGCAGCCGGTGGTCGGGATGCAGATCCCCACTATCGAGATTGGGCTTCCGGGCATTCCAGCGCGCCATCTTATTCCCTTTTTGCGCCTGCTGATGATCGTTCGAGCTATCTTAGTCGCTGCATTGCCTTTGAGAAAAAGCCGGCGCCGCCTTTCCGCGATGCTCTAATAATCCTTGGAGATACGCGCGTTGACGCTCTGCCGGCCCATCGTCGAGATCGTCGAGAGGAGCGAGAGCCAGCGCGTGATCTGATATTCGAGCCGCGTCGCCGAATAGCCGCGGGTGTCGGTGATCACCTCCACATAGACCCGGCGGCCGATATATTTGCCCGCCGCGATCGACGTGCCCTGGCCGGTCGCGATGTCGGCGGGGAGGATGCGCAGCCGGTCGAGCCCGATCGCGCCGCGGACCGCGTTGATCGGGTCGAGCCCTCCCCCGCTGTTGTTCAGCGCCGCGACGGCCGAGGCGAGCTGCAGCGCCTCAGGCGCGGAGAGGTTGGTGATCGACGTTCCGAACAAAAGCCGGCTGAGCAGCTCGTCCTGCGGCATCGCCGGAGTGCTGGTGAAGCTGATCTCCGGCTTTTGCCCGCGGCCGGTGACGTGGATCGTGGCATTGATCCCCTGGATCCCGCCTTCGGCGATGATGTCGAGGATCGGGTTCGGCGGGCTTTCGCCGACGAAACGGATCGTGCCGCGCTCGAGATCGAACCTGCGGCCGGCGAAATCATAGGTTCCGCGCACCAATGTCGCCGAGCCGGTGATCCGCGGCTCGGCGACCGTGCCGCCGATCTTAAGCGCCGCGCCCCACTCGCTGTTGATGCCGAGCCCGGTGACTCGCAGCCGGTTGCGCGCATTGACGCTGAGGTCGAGCCGCCACGGCGCGCCAGGCTGCGGCGGAGGCGGCTCGTCGTCCGGCCGGTTGATCTCGCGGACGTCGAGGCGCGGCACCTGCGCGGCGGCGGTCGCGGCGCCGAGCCTGAAGCTGCCGGTGACCATCCGCACCTCGCCCGAGATCACCCCGCCCGAGCCGTCCGATTTGATCCTGATCGGCCCGGTGACCTGCGCCTTCAGATCGTCGCGGTCGATCAGCTGCGCTGCTTCGGCCTCGATCGCGAGATCGATGCCGAAGCCGCGCGCGGAGGCCAGATCGAAGCTGCCGCGGCCTGCCACCGTTCCGCCATGCTTGGTCGTGCCGCTGAAGCTGTCGAGCACCAGCCGCGATCCGCCGAAGCGGCCGCTCGACTTGAAATTCTCGATGACGGTGCCGATCACCGGGCTCTCGAGCCGCGCACGCTCGGTCCGCAGCGACCCGCGGATGGCCGGGTCCTGGAGCGTCCCGCGCGCATCGGCACCGACCGCGACCGGGCCGCTGATGTCGATCAGCTCGATCCCGGTCAGGCGCCACAATGTATCGGCCGGGCCGTTGTAGCGGAGCTGCGCGAACAGCGGTGCGCGCGCCAAACGGTCGACCAGGCCGCCGGCGCCGGCGATCGGCGAAATCCGCGCCTGTGCGCGCCCGATCGTCTTGCCCTCGCTCACCGCCACCGCGCGCATCGCCGCATTGGCGCCGTCGAGCCTGGCGGTGAGGCCGACATCGACCGGTTTCGAGGCGAGCACGAGCCCGGCGCGCGTCAGGCCGCGGATGCGCAGATTGACGTCGCCCACCGGCGGCCCCCCGCCATCACCCCCCGCTCGGTAATTGAGCGTTCCCGACGCGATTCCGCCGAGGCCGAGCCGCGGGTAGGCGATGTCCAGCACGGTCAGCGGCATCGCCTCGAGGCGCGCGCCGATCTCCATACGGCTCGATCCGAACAGACCGGCGACGTTCGCCGTGCCGCCGGCGAAGCGCAGCGACGTCGGGGCAAGCCGCCAGCCGCCGCCTTCGCGCGTGAATTGCGCCGGTTGCGAAAGCACGATCGGGCGGCCGTCCACCATCCCGCTGCCGCTCAGCCGGATGCTGCCCGGCGTTACTTCCGCGGCTGTCGTGAAGCTGAAGTTGCGCCCCCGGGCGCCGGCCAACGTTGCCCGGATCTGGCCGCTGCCGCCGCGCAGTCGAACGGTCGCGTCGAGATTGGCGAGGGAGAGGGTGCCGCGGCTGAGCCCGCGCACACCGATCGTTGCGTCGATCGACGTGCCGTTCGGATCGAGCAGCGCGACGGCATCGAGCTGGCCGCGGCGGATCGACAGCGGCGGCGGTCCCGCAAATTTTGCGTCCTGCGCCGTCAAATGCGCCTCGATACGCTGGAGGCCGCGCAACGGACTGAACGAGAGACGGCCATCGAGGCCGCCACCCGCCACGTCGAGAGTTCCGAAAAAGCCGCCGGGGTCCGAACGAAGGCTCCCGCTCGCAGTGGTGCCGGAGACGTTCAGCGCCGCGATCTGGATCGTTGCGGCACGGCCCGCCGGGAGCAGGATCGCGCCGCGCGAGGTGAACGGTCCCAAGGTGGACCGGCCCGACGCCCGGTAGGCGAAACCCTGCGCATTCGGATCGAGGCTGAGCAACACGTCGGCAAGGCCGAGGCTGTCCATCGGCCGCTTGAGCCGGATCATCAGCTTGGGCCGGTCGATCCGCCCGTCGAGCGTCAGCGCCAGCGGACCATATTGCCGTTGCGTGCCCGCTCCCTCGAAATGGAAGGTGCCGTCACGCCGCCGATAGCCGTTGCCGGCGATCCTGATCGCCGGCCCGGTCAGCCTCAGGTTACGGAAATGGATGACGCCATCGGCGCCGCGCACGAGGTCGGTCTCGATCTGCGGCAAGCCGCCGGCGAGCCCGGCCAGAAACTTGTTGTCGAAGCGGCGCACCCAGGCGCGTCCCCGGCCGGTGATCAAAGTCCCGCGCCCCGGGGCAGGCACCACCTTGAGCTCGGTGGTCACGTCGACGATGCCGAGGCCGGGGATCAGATAGCGGGTCAGGCCGCCCGACAGCACGATATCATAGCGACCGGTCCGCAGGTCGACGAGCAGGCTGACCTTGCCCTTGAGCTTGTCCGAGGTCAGCGCGAGCCCTTCGCCGGTCAGCCTCTGGGCCGTGACCTGCAGCACGCCGCGCATGCCGAGATTGGCAAGGATCCCGCCGGCCACCGCCCCGACCCCGGTGACGCGGCGTGCGCTGAGCCGGATCGGTACCCTCAGTGGAGCGCGCGACAGGCGCCCGCGGCCTTCGGCGCGCAGATCGTCGAACCCGGTCGCATCGAAGGCGACGCGCGGTGCGGTCAGCCGATAGGCGAAATTCGCCTGGCCGAACGGCCCGTTGAGCAGCAATGTCAGCCGTACGCCACGGCCGGTCATGTTGGTGAACAAGGCCGGCGGGCGAAGCAAGTCGACGCCGATGCGAACGCCATCGAAGCTGCTCGTGGCGAGATCGATCACGCCTGCGCCCGCGATCTTCAACGCCTGCGAACGCAGCGACAGGCGGGTGTCGAGCCGCCGATCCTCGAGCGTCGCGTCGGCCGCAAGATCGATGCGCGGGCTGGTCAGGCGGGCACCCTTGCCGGTGAGGAACTGGCCGGGCGCGAGCTGCCCCGCGAGGCTGTAGCGTCCTTGGCGCGCCCGCAGCGCGAGCCGTGCCGTCGGCCGTCCGGAGAGATCGAGCGCCGCGCGGCCGGCCCAGGCGGCCCAATCGCCGTCGCCCTGCACCACCAGCCGGATCGGCCGCTTGGTGCCGACGATCGCGCCGGTAACGCTGCTCGCCGGCGCGTCGAGGCGCACGTCGAGGTCAAACTTCTTGCGATCGGGTTCGGCGTCGAGCGCGACCGCGAGCCGCTCGCCGCCGCGCACCGAGGCTGCGAGATGGATGATTGCGCGGCCTGAACGGATGTCGGCGTCGCCGACCAGCCGCGCGACCCTGCGCTCGCCAGTAATGCTCTTCTCGAACCGTAGCTGTTCGATCTCGAGCCGCCCGATCCTGATGTCGAAGCCCGGCAGGATCGGGCCCGGCGTCTTGCTCGGCCGGAGCTTGGGCAGGCGGTGGATGATCACCAGCTCGGAGGTCAGCTCGTCGATCGCCAGCCGGTTCGCCACCCAGGCCGTCGGGTGCCAATCCACTTCGATCAAAGATGCTTCGGCAAACAAGCCGCGCGGATCATAGACTCGCACGTCGCGGAGTCGGGTCGAACCCCAGATCGAGCCTTCGATACGGCCGATGCGGATCTTGAGCCCCGACACGGGGCTGATCTCGGCGATGCGATCGACCAGGAAGCGATGACCGGGCGCGGTGTCGAGGAAGGCGACCAGGGCACCGACGGCGAGGACGAGGCCGGCGAGCAATCCGAGCGCGATCCGAGTGATGCGCCTGCGCCAGCGGCGGGAAGCGCGGATCGGGCCCTGCTCCTCTTCCATCAGAAGGCCTGGCCCAGCGAGACGTAGACGGCGATGCGCGGCTCGCCGGATCGACGTGCGATCGGCGTTCCGACATCGAGGCGGATCGGCCCGAAATTGCTGTGGTAGCGCACGCCCAGGCCCGTGCCGAAGCGAAGATTGTCGAGATGCGGCAACGGCGAGGTGTAGATGTTGCCGGCATCGACGAACGGGACGATGCCGAAATTGCCGAAGCGGATTCTTGCCTCGAGCGCAAATTCGGCAAGGCTGCGGCCGCCGATCGGATCGTTGAACACGGGATCGCGCGGCCCGAGGTCCTGATAGCCAAAACCGCGCACCGAGCCGCCGCCGCCCGCGTAGAAACGGCGGGAGGGCGCAATCCGATCACGGCTCGATCCGACGATCGTGCCCAGGCGCGCGCGTGCGGCGATGACGACCCGGGTCGAGACCGGCTGATAGAAGCTGCCGTCGATCTGCGCGCGGGCATAGCCGAATGCGCCATCTTGCAGCGACAGCTCGGGCGAAAGCCGGCCCGACAGCCGGAAGCCCGCGGTGGGATCGAGCAGATCGTTCGATCCGTCATAGCTGAGCGTCGCCGGCAAGGCGGCGATCAGGAAGGTGCGGCGGCGCGTCGTCGCAGTGTCGACGTCGACGTCCTTCTCGTCGCTGGCGATCAGCTCGGTGCCGAGCGACCAGGTCCATTTCTTCTGCCAGACGATGTTGGTCTGGCGTTCGATGCCGGCGCCGATCTGCACGGTGTGCGCCTCATAGGCATCCTGGTCGACGTTGCTCACCGCCGCCTGCGCGGTCAGCACCTGGTCGCGCCTCCGGAAGTTGTTCTGGCGAAGCGTCGCACCGACCAGCTGCTCGCGCGTGCCGGCGATGCCGCGGATCGTCACCGCGCCTTCGGGCTTGATCAGATTGCGGTGCTGCCAGCTTGCTTCGACGCGCAGACCCTCGCCGGTCCCGTAACCGACCTCGCCGGCGACCGTGCGCGGCGGCGCCCGCTCGAGCGTCACCGCAATGTCGACGACGTCGCTCCCCGCCCGCGCCACCGGCCGTATCGTCGCCGACGAGACCAGCCCAGTGGCGATCAGCGCGCGCCGCAGATCATCGACGCGGGAGGCCTCGTAGCGGTCGCCCGGGCGGAAGCGCGCGATCGTCTGGACGTGGCGGGCGCCGAACAGCCTCTTTCCCTCGACGACGATCCGGCCGAACTGCCGCCGGCCGTTGGGGCGGACCGGGAGCTCGAGCACGGCGGTGCGGCTCTCATGGTCGACGACGATGTCGCGCGGGCCGACCTCCGCAAATGGATAGCCGCGTTCGCCGAGCGCGAGGTTGAGCGCTGCCTCGCCGGTGATCACACGCCCCGCTTCGACGGCATCCTTGGGCTTGATCGCGAACGCCTCGCGCAGCGCGGCCGCATCCTCGCCGGCCTGGTCGAGCCCTGGCAGACGGACCTCGGAGAAATGATAGAGCGGGCCGGGATTGGCGGTGAGCGTCACGAGCACCCGCTCCCCCCTCTCCTCGGCTTCGACCTTGGTGTCGACGCCGGCGTCATAATAGCCGCGGGCACGCAGCAGCTCGGCGAGCAGCTCGGCATCCTCGCGCGCGCGGCGATCGATCTGCGCGGCATTGGCGGGATCGTCGCGGTTCGCCTCGAGCGTCGACAATTGGTTGAACTGATCGGTCAGCGCTTCGCGATCGATTTCCTCCAGCCCCTCGAGCCGAAAGCGGTACGAGCGCACCAGCGCTTCCTCGGCGATCGACGTGTCCGGTGTTTGGGAGATCGTCGCGTCCGGCTTTTCCCCGGCCGGCTGATCCCCGCGAGGCTGGTCCTGGCCCGGCTGGTCCCTGGCCGGCTCGTCGCCCAGCGTCGGCCAGTCGACGCCGAGCCCCGGCATCGGATCGAGCGGCGCGGAAGGATCGAGCGGCGCGTTGAGATCGCCTCCCCCTTCCACGCCTTGCGCAGCCGCCCGATCGAGGGCCGAGAAAAGCGCAGCAGCGGCCAATGCGGCCGTCACACACCGCCGCATAGCGACTTGCAACATCGGGGGAATCTAGCGGCGGCAACCATCCTCCGCCAGCGCAGAATGCCGGCGCTGAATGGAGATCGCGCCGCTTTGGCGAATGAGGAGCAGGGCCGCCCTTGCTCGTCCTGTCCCAGCGGCGCCGACGGCCGTTAAGATCGGCTAGTGGATCGTTCCCGGCGGGTCCTTGACGCCGAGCATTTCGATCGTGCGCTCGACCTGCCGCCAGCGGCAGAAATGGATGACGTTTCCCACGATCCGGCTCTTGTCCGCGCGCGACGCCGCTTCGATCCGCGCATGCTCGCCAAAGCGCGCGATCAGCTCATTCGCGTCGGTGAGTGCGGCGCGATCGATGGGATGGACTTGGTTGTGCAATTTCCGACCCTGGCTTGTCTGTCTGGATCGTCGCTCTAACCTGTGTTTCCCTAAAAAAGTGGCGCGCCAGCGTCGTGAACGCGCAATTTACCAAAGCCGGCCCGAGACTTTGCCCAAGACTTTGATCGTTTCCGGCTGAAGCAGCCTGAAACGTGAAGCAAAGTCTCAACACATTGAATCAGGCTCTGGCGATCATGCCAACGAACTGCCATGGCGCGGATCATGAAAGGGACAGGCAGCAAGCGGCCGCGTGCAGGCGGAGCTCTCCTCGCGATCGCGATCGTTCTCGGCACGCTGGTCGGCGCGGTCGTCCGCCAGACGAGCCTCGGCTTCCTTGCCGGAGCCGGGCTCGGCTTGCTGCTGCTCGGGCTCATGTGGCTCAGCGACCGGCGCTAAACTGGGTTCCGCGTCCAGCGCCTATCCCTTCCGGCGGGCGATCAGGTGATCCGACGCCCCGCCCACACCACCCTTCCGATCACGTCGATTGAATCCAGCTCGCACTCCGGCCAGGTCGGATAGGCCGCATTGTCGCTTTTGATCGAGACGCGGCGGCTCGACGGGTTGAGCGCCAGTCGTTTGACGATCAACGCCTCGTCGATCCGCAGCACGTAGATGCCGTCGCGCAGTCGTTCCCCGATGCCCGCGCAGTCGACCAGGATCTCGTCGCCGTCCGCAAGGGTCGGAACCATCGAATCGCCTTCGACACGGATGATCGACAGCCGCTGCGTATCGCCCTGGACGAGGCCGCGCAGCCATTTCTGGTCGAAAGCGAAGTGCGCCCGTGGGCGCTCGTCGCCGCCGATCGCGCCGGCCCCGGCGGCCGCTTCGATGTCGAGCCGCGGAACGACGATCAGATCTGCTTCGGTCCGCGCGGCGTCGGCGGGCGGCCCGCCTAGCAGCTCATCCGGCACGCTGAAATAGCGCGCCAGCAGCCGCCGGTCCTCCTCCGCCAACCGCTTCGGCACCCCGCGTTTGATATATTGCTGCACGTAAGCGGCGTTGCGCCCGATCAGCCGCGACAGGCTGGCATAGTCCTCCCCGCGCTCGTCGATCAGGCGCTGCAATGCTGCGCGTGGATCCGCCATGATCCTTCCATATCGGTAGGAATTTCCCTAGACAAGTAGGAAATGCATGATCAAGGAACAGAAAGGAAACAACGACTCGCTGAGAGAAGATGAGCCTGCTGCGGCGTATCGAGCTTTATCTGAAGCAGAGCGGCACCGCGCCGGCGAGGTTCGGCCGCGATGCGGTCGGCGATCCCAACCTGATGCGTGACTTGCGCAATGGGCGCGAGCTGAGGGCGCGGACGGCGGAGCGCCTCACCGCCTTTCTCGCAACTTGGGAAGCGCGGGATGCCGCGCCTCGATCGACTTCGGAGTGAGAGACTTCGCCGCGTGCCGTCAGCGGCGGCCGGCCATCCGCTGCAGCTCGTCGAGCGCCGCCTGAAGCCGGTTGTCGGCAGGTTCCGCCGGAGTTCCCGGCGCCGCGGCGGCAAGTGGCCATTCGCAAGCCGCAAGCCCGGCATCCAGCCGCTCGATCAGGTTCGAGACGCTTTCACCGCGCCCGTCGGGCAACGGCAGCCGGGCCATCAGCGCTTCGGTGCTGATGTCCTGATCTTCTTCGTCCGCCATCTGGTCGTCGCGCAGTTCGAGCATCGCCCCGTCAGCTTGGTCGTCAGCTTCCTCGTCGTGCGCCGGTGCGGGCGCTTCGCTTCGCTCGATCTCATCCGCCGCGTCGATCGCGATGGGCTCGTCCGCTGCGGCATTCGCTTGAGCCGATGACCAGGGCGTCGGCATCCCGATGTCTTCTGCTCGATGCCCGGGCACCGTGGCTGCCATATCGAGCCAGCTCGAATCGGGGACGAGATTGTCTTCGCCAGGCTCGCCAAGATCGGAGCCGGCGAAGATCGGCCGGCGCAGCGGAGCATCGGGATGGGCATCGGCACGACGCACGCGCGGCGCCAGCCACTCCGGCTCCGGCACGATTTCCGTCCGGCGTCTTCCTACCCCGTCGAGCCCATTGAGCAGCAGCCAGACCGAGATGAAGCTGACCGCTGCCCCGACCGCCATGACCGCCAGGCGCGCGGTGCTGCCGAGCGGCGGCTGCGCGGCCGACAGGATCAGCGGAAGGCCCGCACCGTCTATCAGCGAGGCAAAAAGATCGGTCGGCATCGCAAAAACCGCGAAAGCCACAGAACAGGCCGCGAAAGCGGCAATTGCGGCGTTCAATGCACTTGCACCGCCTCTTGGAATTCTTTTCATCACGATCACAGCGCCTTGCCGGTCAATCTTTGGTAAGCAGGAATATAACGCGAAATATTTGACGACCAGTTACGATCGCGTTCGACAAAGGCGTGCGCGTCTTCGCGGCGCTGCTCCCAGCCCGAGCGGTTGGCGAACAAAGTGTCGAGCGCGGCGGCAAGCGCGGCGGGATCGCCGGCCGGAAACAAGGTCCCGGTCACGCCGTCCTCGATCAGCTCGCGGTGGCCGCCGACGTCGGAGGCGGCGACCAGCTTGCGTTGGGCCATGGCCTCGAGCGGCTTGAGCGGTGTCACCAGTTCGGTGAGGCGCATCGCCTTGCGTGGGTAAGCGAGCACGTCGATCAGGCTGTAGTAGAGCTCGACCTGCTCGTGCGGCACGCGGCCGATGAAGTGAATTCGCGCCGCGGCGGGCGATGCCAATGCCTGCGCTTTGAGCTTTTCTTCCATCGGGCCGCCGCCGACGAGCAGGAGATGGGCCTGCGGGCGCTTGGCGAGCAGCAGCGGCATGGCCGCGATCAGGTCGTCCAATCCCTCATAATCGTAGAAAGAGCCGATGAAGCCGACGACGTCGGCGCCGGTGAGCCCGTGGCGGTGCGCAAAGGCCGGATCGGGCGCAAGCGGATTTCCGAACATGCTCATGTCGACGCCGTTTGGCGCGACGATGATTTTCTCCGGCACGATCCCGCGGCTGACGAGATCCCTGCGCAGCCCCTCGCAGATCACGGCCACCGCATCGGCGTGGCGCGCGGCATGGGTCTCGAGCATCCGCGTGGCGCGGTAGCGGAGCGAATTTTCCTTGCCGGTGCCGTTGCCGACCGCCGCATCCTCCCAGAAAGCGCGAATCTCGTAGAGCAAGGGCAGCCCGCTCCTCTTCGCGATCCGCAGCGCGGCAAGCGCATTGAGCACCGGCGAATGGACGTGGAGCTGATCGGGCCGCCACTCGCCGATGAAGCGCTCGAGCCGCGCCGCCAGCGCTTGTATCTCGCGCCATTCGCGCAGCGGCGACTTTCCGCCCGTGATGGCCGGAGTGCGATGAAAGGTGATGCCTTCGCACGTCTCTGGGTCGGGTCCCGGCTTGAAATGCCGCGGCCCGGTGAGGCACGCGACCTCCCAGCCCCGTGCCATCTGCGCCTTGACGATGGCGCGCGTGCGGAACGAATAGCCGCTGTGCAGCGGCAGACTATGATCGAGAATGTGCAAAATGCGCATGCGCTTGCTCTCGCACGACAACCTTAACGGCCCGTCAACCGAGTGCCCTTAAGGACGGCCCATGACGCGGTCGGGGTTCCTTCGATGATCGACAATTTCGCGCTCGCGCTGAGCCACGGATTGCTGATCCTGGCCGCGTGGCGGCTACTGTCGCGTCCCGATCTCGACGATGATGGCGCGCAGGCCGCAGATCCCGGCGGGTGGCGCCCGTTGCTGAAGACGCCGTTCCGTAAGCCGAAAGCCACGCGGGGAGACCGCGCCGGTGCGTGATCTTTTCTTCGTCGGCTTCCTGGCCGCACTGCTGGCGCTCGGCCTCAAGCGTCCGTTCCTGTTCGTCCTCGCTTACGCTTACGTCGACATCGTCGCGCCGCAGCGCCTGTCCTATTATCTTCTCAACAGCATCCCGATCTCGCTGATCGTCGCGGCGCTGGCGATCGGCGGCTGGCTGGTCGCCGACGACAAGCGCGATTTCCGGGTCATGCCGCGCCAGTGGCTGATGATCCTGCTGCTAATCTATGCCGGCGTGACGACGATCTATGCCGATTTCCCGGTGGACGCGCTGACGAAGTGGGATTGGGTGTGGAAGGCGATGGCATTCGCCATCTTCCTTCCGTTCACCTTGCGCACCAAGCTGAGGATCGAAGCCTATCTTTTGTTCATGACGCTTTCGGCCGGGGCGATCATCATCGTCGGCGGGCTCAAGACGGTCGCGTCGGGCGGCGGCTACGGCGCGCTCAACCTGATGGTCGACAACAACAGTGGCCTCTACGAGGGCAGCACGATCTCGACCGTGGCGATCGCGCTTGTCCCGATCATCCTCTGGCTGGCGCGGTTCGGCACCATCTATCCGCGCGACTGGCGGGTGCGGACCTTCGCCTACTGCCTGGTCTTCGCGTGCCTCTTGATCCCGGTCGGCACCGAAGCGCGTACCGGACTGGTCTGCATCGCGATGCTCGTGCTGCTCACCTTGCGCGATGTGAAGCGGCGCCTCGTCTATGTGGGGGTGATCGGCTTTGTCGGCTTGGCGGCGCTGCCCCTGCTTCCGCAAAGCTTCACCGGCCGGATGGAGACGATCCAGAGCTACCAGGCCGATCAATCGGCAAGCACGCGCCTCGCCGTCTGGGGCTGGACCCTCGACTATGTGGCCGATCATCCGTTCGGCGGCGGCTTCGACGCCTACCGCCAGAACACATTGCGCGTGAAGATGGTGAGCGGAGCAGGATCGGCGACCCAGGTGATCGACCAGCAGCTCACCGAGGACAAGGGCCGCGCCTATCATTCGAGCTATTTCGAGATGCTCGGCGAACAGGGTTATCCCGGGCTGCTGCTCTTCCTGATCATCCACATCACCGGGCTGGTGCGGATGGAGGTGCTCCGCCGGCGATACCGGTCCGCCGACGAGAGTGATGCGTGGATCGCGCCGCTCGCCTCGGCGCTGCAGCACGCGCAGATCATCTATCTCGTCGGGTCGGTGTTCGTCGGCATCGCTTTCCAGCCGTTCGTCTACATGCTGCTCGCGGTGCAGATCGGCTTCGATGCCTATGTCACGCGGCGCGATCGCGCCCGGCGCCCAAATCCTTTCGCGCCAGCGCGCGCCACGCGGGCGCCCGCCGAGGCTTGACCTCATCGGACGCCGCGCGGCTTAGAATGATTTCAAGTCGGGTGGGATCACCTGACGACTCGGAAATCACGGCAAACAAAGAGAATTAGACTCAGCCCCGGTTCAATCAAACCGGGGTTGGGTCTAAACCGCTTCGAGCGGCGCTTCGACGCTTTCGACCAGCTTGATGAACGCCTCGGTGAAGGCGGGGATGTCGCCGGGGTTGCGGCTGGTGACGATATTGCCGTCGACCACCGCCTCCTTGTCGACGACGTTGCCGCCCGCGTTGCGCAGGTCGGTGCGGATCGAGGGCCAGCTCGTCACCGTCCGGCCGCGCACGACGTCGGCCTCGACCAGCAGCCACGGGCCATGGCAGATCGCGCCGACCGGCTTGCCGGCATCGGCGAACTTCTTGACGGTGTAGACGACCAGCTCCTCCATCCTCAGCCGGTCCGGATTGCGCGTGCCGCCGGGCAGCAGCAGGGCGTCATAATCCTGGCTGTCGACCTCCTCCATCAGCAGGTCGGGCTTGATCTTCCTGCCGGGCTGGTCGCCCTTCTCCCCCTGGATCTCCTTGGTCTCGAGCGACGCGAGGGTCACGGAGGCGCCGCGATCGAGCAAAGTCTGGCGCGGTTCGAACAGCTCCGATTCCTCGAAGCCGTCGGTGGCGATGATCAGGATCTTGGCGTCGGCGATGTTGGGCATGTGACTCCTCCTGGTTGATCCTTAGACAGTTTCGCGGCGCCTCGCATCCGGCGATCCGCGACAAACCGCAGGCTATCGCGCCATTCCGATCGCCTCAGCTGCGCTGCACCGCGCCGGAATTGCGAAAAACGGACCAAGTTCAACAACCTCCGCCGCATCGGCGAGGTTCCGGAACGAAGCGGCGGCGTGACGCTTTATCGGGCTGTCAGGAAAGGAAACTGGATGCTGTGTTTTGTCGATGACGCAATGCCCGGGATCACACGCAAGCGTCGCGGCCGATATTGGATGTATTTCGATTCCGAGGGCAATCGCATCAGCGACCGTGAAGAGATCGACCGGCTGAACCGCATCGGCCTGCCGCCGGCCTATCGCGATGCGTGGCTCTGCCCCTCGCCGCACGGCCACATCCAGGCGGTCGGCTATGACGCCAAGGGCCGGAAGCAATATCGCTATCACGAGGAGTTCCGCGCCCAGCAGGACGCGGCGAAATACGATCGCTGCGCAAGCTTCGGGCGAGCGCTTCCAAAGCTGCGCGAACGGGTCGACCAGGATCTCGCGAAGCGCAGCCTCAGCCGCGACGCGGTGGCCGCCGCTATCGTCCGCCTGCTCGATACCGAGTATTTGCGGGTCGGCAACGAGGCTTACGCGCAGGAGAATAAGAGCTTCGGCGCCACCACATTGCGCGCGCGCCACGCGAAGGTGCTCGGCCGGAGCGTCAAGATGCGTTTCACCGGCAAGCACGGTATCGTGCGCGAGCTCACCATCACCGATCGCAACCTCACTCGCCTCGTCCGCCGTTGCCACGATCTCCCCGGCCAACACCTCTTCCAATATGTCGACGATGCCGGCGTGGCGCAGCCGGTCACTTCTTCGGACGTCAACGCCTATATCAAGGAGGCGATGGGCGAGGAGTTCACCGCGAAGCATTTCCGCACCTGGGGCGCGAGCGTGATTGCGTTCGAGCAGCTCTGCGCAGCGGGGGATCGCGGCATTACGATGAAGCAGATGCTCGAGCCGGTTGCCGCCGCGCTCGGCAACACGCCTGCCATCAGCCGCAAGTCCTATGTCCACCCCGCGCTGATCGAAGCGGTCAAGACCAATTCTCGCGACCCGCTCGGGCAGTTGCAGTGTCCACGTCCGACGAAGTATCTGAGCAGCGCCGAACGCGGGCTCATCCTCTTCCTTGAAGCCGGCGCGGCAGAAACAGAGACGGAAGCGAAAGCCGCCTGATGATCAATCAAACTACTGTTCCCCGGCCTGGCGCTGCCGCGCAGGATATCTCGCAGCGTGTTGTCGGGCTTGTCCATGAAATATCGGTCTGGATCGCGGGCAACGCGATCGGAATCCTGATCGCTGCCGCGATCGGGACGTTCATCGCGCTGGTTCTGCTTGGCCTGCGTGGGATCGGCTGCCGGATCATCCGGCAGGGCGCGGACAACCTTCATTGGCGCCTGATCTTCGCCCGAGCGCTGGCGAAGACGCACCTCCTGTTCATCATCCTCTGTTCGGCGCAGCTGGTCGCCGAACATGCCAATACGCCGACCGCGTTGCGGCAGCTCATCCAGTTCCTGTTCGTGATCGCCGCGTCGCTGCAGGCGGCGATATGGGCGCGCGAGCTGATCCTCGGCTTCGTCGAGCACCGCGTCGGCCCGGAGGCGGATCGCACCACCTTGGGCTCGGCGACCGGGATCATCCGCTTGCTGGTGAGCGTCGCCTTGTTCGCGATCGCGATCATCCTCATCCTCGACAATCTCGGCGTCAACGTCACCGGCCTCGTCGCCGGCCTCGGCATCGGCGGCATCGCGATCGGCCTGGCGGCGCAGGGAATATTCTCGGATCTGTTCGCCGCGCTGGCGATCATTTTCGACAAGCCGTTCCGCAAAGGCGACAACATCCGGTTCGAGAATATCAACGGCAACGTCGAGCGCATCGGCCTCAAGACGACGCGCGTCCGGGCATTGACCGGCGAGCAGATCATCGTCTCGAACACCAATCTGCTCAACAAGCAGCTCCACAATTTCGCCAATCTCGAGCGCCGCCGGATGACCCTCATGCTGGGGCTGATCTGCCAGACTCCGCCCGAGGTGTGCGCGCGCCTGCCGGACATCCTGCGCCGCATCGTCGAGGCGCACGACAACACCTCGATGGTGCGCGCCGGAATGGTCGGCTTCGGCGCCTCGACGCTCGACTTCGAACTGGTGTTCGACGTCCACAGCACCGATTATGATGTCGTCTTCGACACCCGCAGCGCGATCTGCATCGCGATCCTCAAGACGTTCAACGAAGCCGACATCCAGCTCGCCTATCCGTCGCAGACAAGCTTCACCGCCGCGCCCGACGGAACGTTGATCATGCCCTATCCAGACGTGAAATTGCTCGCGACCGACGATCTCGATGAAGCCGATAACGAGACCGGAGAAAAGGCGCCGACGGCACGCGGCTAGGCTCGATTCTCCTGCACACCTTGCAACATCGGCTATGCTCTCGAGCGGCTCCGCCGCCGGACCGGATTGAGCCTTTGCGCTGGCGGCGGGACGTGCGATGTGTGTCCGCCGGCGAGGAGACGCGATGTGCCGGTGGGAAACAGAGATACGTCGCTGCTCCACAGACTGCGCATCGACGTCCATGCCGCGTGGCTCGCGGCGCGCGACCGCAGGACGCCCTGGTACGCGCGTGCCTTCGGGCTGTTCATCACCGCTTATGCGCTTTCGCCGCTCGACCTCATTCCCGATTTCATCCCGGTGCTCGGGCTGCTCGACGATGCGCTGCTGATCCCGCTCGGCCTGTGGCTGTTCACCAGGATGCTGCCACCCGGCCTGTTCGACGAATGCCGCGCCGAGGCCGAGCGCGTCTCGCAGGAGCCGCGGTCGTGGGTGGGCGCGCTGATCATCGTCTGCCTGTGGCTGGTCGCCGCAGCGTTGCTCTACCGGCTCCTGGCATCCGCCTATAATTGACCGTCGGCGCCGCCGGCCACCGGTCGCACGACCTTCACGCCTCGAGTGATTTCAAGTCAGGGGAATCGCCTGACGGCTCGGAAATCACGGAAAACAAAGAAATATGAGACTCGTGCGCGGCGATCCACTGCTCGACCACCGGCGCGATCGTGTCGCGCCATTTGCTGCCGTTGAAGATGCCGTAATGGCCGACGCCTCGCGCGAGATGATAATGTTTGAGACGGTCGTCGAGGCCGGTCGAGATCGCCAGTGCCGCCTTGGTCTGTCCCATGCCTGAGATATCGTCGCGCTCGCCTTCGATCGCGAGCAGCGCGATATCCTTGATCGCGGCCGGATCCACCCGACGGCCGCGATGCATCAGCTCGCCCTTCGGGAGAAGGTGGCGCTGGAAGACGACGTCTATCGTCTGCAGGTAGAATTCGGCGGTCATGTCGCAGACCGAGCGATATTCGTCATAGAAGCGCTTGGTCGAATCGGCGCTCTCCCCGTCCCCGGCGACGAGATGCTTGAACATCTCCCAGTGGCTGGTGAGGTGGCTGCCCAGGTTCATCGTCATGAAGCCGGCGAGCTGGAGGAACCCTGGGTAGACCGCACGGCCCGCGCCGAGATAGCCGTAGGGGATCGTGGCGATGACGTTGCGCTGGAACCAGGCATGCGGCCGGTCGATCGCGACATCGTTGACGGCGGTCGGCGCCTCGCGCGTGTCGATCGGCCCTCCCATCATCGTCAGCGTGCGCGGCCGTGCCGGATGATCGTCCTCCGACATGATCGCCGCGGCGGCATAGCTCGGCACCGACGGCTGGCAGACCGCGAGCATGTGCGCTCCGGGGCCGATGTGGTCGAGGAATGCGATCAGATAGTCGATATAGTCGTCGAGGTCGAAGCTCCCCTCCGAGACCGGCACCAGCTTGGCGTCGGCCCAGTCGGTGATGAAGACATCGTGCTTGGGCAGCATCCGTTCGACCGTGCCGCGCAGCAATGTCGCATAATGGCCGGACATCGGTGCAACGATCAGAAGGCGTGGCGAGCCTTCGACGCCCTCGCGCGCGAAATGCTTGAGGTCGCCGAACGGCTTGCTCAGCACCACTTCCTCGCGGACCTCGACCTCGCGGCCATCGACGATCGTCGTCGCGATGCCGAATTCGGGCTTGCCGCGCGCCGCCGAGGCATGGGCGAAAACATCGAGTGCCGACGCGACGATCGGCCCCATGCCGCTATAGGCGAAGGGATTGGCCGGGTTCTGCATCCAGCCGGCACCGATATTGGCGAGCGCGCTCGCCCCGGCAAGCATCGAGCGCTGCATTTCATACGCGTCGTAGAGCATCGGACCTCCAGATGGTGCTGCACTGCAATAGGGTCAACCTTGCTCGATGCGCCAGTGTTTCCTGATCGGACAGTCAATCGAACGACGGGTGGCGCCCCATTGAGCCCGTTACCACTCGCTGCTAGAGCTTTTCTCGGCGGTCGGGCAGGAGCGCTGGACGCACGACATGTGGGGGACATGTCCGCTCCTTTGCGACGGGAAAGCGCTCCACGATGATCAACGATTGCGCGCTGCACGAGATTCCCTGCGGCTCGAAAAGCATCTAGGGCGCAGCCATGAGTGACGTGAGCGCCGAACTGCCGCCCAGCAAAAGGCTCGGCAACCTGTCGATGGTGTGGCGGCACGCGGTCCGCTATCCGTTCCGCATCGCGGCCGCGGCCGCCGCGCTCCTCACCGCCGCGGGTGCCACGCTCGCCATCCCCATGGGGCTGCGGCAGGTCATCGACAAAGGCTTCGTCGCGCAGGGCAGCGACATCAGCGCTCATTTCTATTTTCTGCTCGGGATCGTCGTCATCCTCGCGCTCGCAAGCGCGGTCCGCTATTATTTCGTATCCTGGCTTGGCGAACGGGTGGTCGCGGACCTCCGCAACGCGGTGCAGGACAATCTGGTGCGGCTCGAGCCCGCTTTCTTCGAGGAAAACCGACCATCGGAGATCGCATCGCGAATGACGTCCGACACATCGGTCGTGGAGATCGTTGTCGGCTCCACAGTCTCGGTCGCGCTGCGCAACCTGGTGATGGGTATTGGCGGCATCGTCTATCTGTTCACGCTCGCGCCGCTTCTCACCGCGGCCTTGCTGGTCGGCATTCCGGTGATCATCCTCCCGATCGTCCTGATGGGGCGCAAAGTGCACGCGGCGTCGCGTGCCAGCCAGGATCGCATCGCCGACATCGGCGCGATGGTGGCCGAGACCTTGGGCGCGATGAAGATCGTCCAGGCATTCGGCCAGGAGCGGCGCGAAGCCGCCCGCTTCCGGCAAGCTGCCGAGACCGCTTTCGCGACCGCCCGTAAGCGCGTCTTCCTGCGGGCGATCATGACCGCCTCGGTGATCGGGCTGATGTTCGGCTCGATCACCCTGGTGATGTGGCAGGCGGCGCTGGACGTCGCCTCGGGCAAGCTCAGCGGAGGGACGGTTGCCGCTTTCGTCGTGACCGGGGCGCTCGTCGCGGGTGCATTTGGCGCCCTGACCGAAGTCTATGGCGAGCTGCTGCGCGGCGCCGGTGCCGCCGGCAGGCTCGCCGAGCTGCTCGCGCAGGTGCCGCGGATCAAGGCGCCGCCGCATCCGGTCGCTTTGCCCACGCCGCCGCAGGGAACGATCCGCTTCGACCACGTCACCTTCCATTATCCGACCCGCAAGGAGGTCAAGGCGCTCGACGATTTCAGCCTCGCTGTCGGCCGGGGGGAGCGGCTCGCCTTGGTCGGGCCATCCGGCGCCGGCAAGACGACATTGTTCCAATTGGCGCAGCGTTTCTACGATCCGGACGAAGGCACGATCGAGATCGACGGCGTCGACCTTAGAACGGCCGATCCCAGGGACGTCCGCGCGCGCATCGCGATGGTGCCGCAGGAGACGATCATCTTTGCCGCCAGCGCGCGCGACAATCTGCGCTACGGCCGCTGGGAGGCGGACGACGAGGCGCTGTGGCAAGCCGCCGAAGCGGCCAACGCGGCCGAATTCCTCCGCCGCCTGCCTGAGGGCCTCGACACTTTCCTTGGCGAAGGCGGAGCGCGGCTGTCCGGCGGCCAGCGCCAGCGCATCGCCATCGCGCGCGCATTGCTGCGCGACTCGCCGTTGCTGCTGCTCGACGAGGCGACATCGGCGCTCGACGCGGAATCGGAGCGGCTGGTGCAAAGCTCGCTCGAGACCTTGATGCGCGGCCGGACGACGATCGTCATCGCACATCGCCTGGCGACGGTCAGGTCGGCCGACAGGATCATCGTCCTCGACCACGGCAGGATCGTCGAGGAAGGCACGCACGACAGCCTCAACGCCAGCGGCGGTCTCTACGCACGGCTGGCACGCCTCCAGTTCGAAGGGCTCGCCGCCTGAAGCCCGCGCGATCGGCACGAGCGGATTGACAGCGGCCGACGGGCCGCCGCCGAAGTGCGGAGATCAGGACCCATGCCGTGCTCCGGCGGCCGGAATGATCCCCGCGGCTTGAGCGGAAACACTGCGTCCATGGGAGGCACTCGGGGCTGGAGCGGAACGGCGCGCACACCTCGCACGATGCCACGGAGCCGTCAGCGCGCCGGAGCGCAAAGGCCCGATGTGCGGGCAGATGCCACAAAAAAAGGGCGGCCCGAGGACCGCCCTTTTCTTTGTCTGTCAGCTTAAAGGCCGGTCAGAATTCCGAATAAGCCTCGTTGCCGACGAAGCCCATCTTGGTGATGTTGGCGCGCTTGGTCACCGCGAGCACTTCATCGACCAGTTCGTAGCGGGCGTCCGGCTCCGGCTGGAGATGGAGTTCCGGAACCGGGTTCATCGTCGTGGTGATGTTCAGATACTGACGCAGCCTCACCAGGTTCACCGGCTCGGCGTTCCAATAGACGTGGCCCGATTTGCTGATGATCACCTTGTTCTTGACCGGATCGACCGGCGGCTTCGGCTGGTCCTGCTGATCGACGGGAAGGTCGAGCTTCACCGCGTGGGTCTGAATGGGAATGGTGATGATGAGCATGATGAGGAGCACCAGCATGACGTCGATGAGCGGCGTCGTGTTGATGTCCAGCATCGGCTCGCCTTCAGCCAGTCCGCCAGAGGTCATTGCCATTGAAATCTACTCCTGGATTACGTTCAAAGACGCTGTACCGCGACGCTGCCCGGGGGTGGCTCGGAAATGAAGCCGACCCGTGCGAAGCCGGCGCGCTGCATGGTGAAGATCGCGCCGCCGATGCAGCGGTAGGGCGTGTCGACGTCGCCGCGGATATGCGCCTCCGGCATCGTCTCCTGGGTGACGTTCTGCGCGCCGCCTTGGCGCTTGATCTCATCCTCGAGCTTCTTGACCGCAAGGTCGAGCAGCTGCGCGGAATTGACCCTTTTCAGCTGCCAATAGATTTCGCATTCGCCCCTGCTGTTCCCGCGAACGGAGAGCAGGACGTTCTCGGGCTTGGTCTGCGTTGGCTCGAACTGCACCTTGGGCAGCGTGACCTCCACGGCCTGGATCACGACAGGAATGGTGATCAGGAAGATGATCAGGAGAACCAGCATGACGTCCACGAGAGGCGTCGTGTTGATCTCCGACATCGGTGTCTCTTCGTCGCCGTCGCCCGGTCCGACACTCATGGACATAAAATTATTCCTATCTAATTCGTTATCGGTCGCGCTGGCTGGGCAGCGGGGGGAGCCGCGACGTGCGGCTCCCCTTTTGCCGACTTAGATCTTCTTCGGGCCGGGGTTGGTCATGCCGGTGGCGGTGCCGCTGGCGGTGGTGCCGCCGGGGCTCGCAGCACCGGGACGAGCGGCCGCGGCCGCAGCTGCGCCGGCAGTGACCGGCTTCACCGTCCCGCCCGACATCATGTAGCCGTGCAGGTCGTTGGAGAAGCGGGCGAGCTCTTCGAGCACCGCCTTGTTGCGGCGCATCAGCCAGTTGTAGCCCATGACCGCCGGAACCGCGACGGCGAGACCGAGCGCGGTCATGATCAGCGCTTCGCCGACCGGACCGGCGACGACGTCGATCGAGGCCTGGCCGGAGGCGCCGATCTTCACCAGCGCGCGGATGATGCCGACGACGGTGCCGAACAGGCCGACGAACGGCGAGGTCGAGCCGACGGTGGCGAGCAGCGCGAGGCCGCTGCTGAGACGCGAGGCGATCGCGCCCTGGCTGCGGGCCAGCGAGCCGAGCATCCAGTCATGCTGGTCGATCGGATCGGTCAGCTTGGTGTGCTGCTCCTGGGCAAGGATGCCGTCATCGACGAGCTGGCGATAAGCGCTGTTCTTGTCGAGCTTGCTCGCGCCTTCGCGCAGGTTGGCCGACTGCCAGAAGGTTGTTCGCGCTCGTCGCCCCTGGTTGAAGATCTTCTGCTGTTCGAACAGCTTGGTGAAGAGGATGTACCAAGAGGCGGCGGACATCACCACGAGGATGATGAACACGGCCCAGGCCAATACGCCGCCCTGCTCGAGGGCTGCCATAAGGCCATAGGGATTTTCTGCATGGGCTGCTGCGGGGGTCGTCATGATGTAAACTTTCCTCTCATATCCGAAAAAATGAATGCCTGTTTCGAGACTAAACTTCAGTCCGCCGGAAGGACCCACCTGATCCGGCCACTCGCCCTGTCATTGGTCGGCTTGCCACTGCTGTCGGTGGCGGGCGTGAAACGGGCGCGGCTCTTCATGATCCTGCAGGTCGCCGTGTCGAGGGCGGTCGAGCCGCTCGATTGGGTGACGGTGCAATTGACCACGCGGCCATTGGGTCCGACGTCGAGGGTGAAGCCGGTTGTGCCCTGCTCCTCCGCGCGGATCGCCGACGATGGATAGTCGTCGTCCGAGACGTAGGACGCGAGATTGGCTCTCGCCTTCGCAGGCTCGATTTTCGGAGGCGGCGGCGGCGGCGGTGCCGGCGGAGCCGCAGGCGTGATGACCACCGGCGGCGGCGGCGCGACCATCACCGGCGGCGGCGGAGCCGAAACCCGGACCATCGGCGGTGGCGACACGACCGGGGGCGGAGTCTCGACCTGCTTCGGGGGCGGCGGCTTCTCCTCCGGGGGCGGCGGCTCCTCGCTGACGTCGAAGGTCTTGAGATCCTCGGCCGCCTTCTTGATCACGTTGAACGCCAAACCGGAAACGAATGCGTAGCCGAGAATGGCATGCAGAATGGCGACGATCACGATCGCCATTATTCTGTTCGAGCTCATCCTTTGATCAGCATATGCCATTGATCAGCGACTTCCTCTCTTCTTGCTAAGGCAATCTGCGGAATCGACCTCGCAGTGGTCCTTACGGGTCGACCATGTCTCTATATATCATTGATCGGGAGACGTCTCTATCGCGACAAAATTGGGGACGCAATCCTTACCGACCGGAATCCGTTCGGCCTCACCGCGGAACGGACATACGTGGTTAATGCCGCTAAGCTCAAGAGAAATGAAGCGTTAAGGGGATCCAGCTCAATGGGGCAGCATCGATGAATTTGTCCAAACTCGGGATCGCGCTGCTCGCGCTGCTGCTGCCGATGGCGTCATCCGCCGAATCACCCGCGGTGCCGGCGCGTTCCGCGCCCACCTATGCGGATCTTGCCGATCTTGCCGTGGAGGCTCCGGTCGCGGCCCATATCAAAATCTCTCAAGCTATTGGATTGAAAGAGGAAAGAGCCGCCGCCGTGCCGCCCGGAAAGAGCCGCTTCTACGTCGAGGCGAACATCGTGTCGCTGATCCGCGGCCAGGGCTTGCCGGCATCGATTCGCTATCTCGCCGACATGCCACGCGATTCGGCGGGAAAGAGCCCGAAGCTGCGCAAGAAAAGCGAGTTCCTGATCCTCGCCGCACCGGTCCCCGGACGGCCGGGCGAGCTCCAGCTTGTCGCCCCCGACGCTCAGCTCGCCTGGTCGCCCGCGCTCGCAGACCGTATTCGTACGATTCTCCGCGAAGCCAGCGCAGCCGATGCGCCGCCGCGAATCATCGGGGTCGGCAAGGCCTTCCATGTGCCGGGCTCGCTGCCCGGCGAAAGCGAGACGCAGCTGTTCCTGCTCGCCGCCGGTGGGCGTCCGATATCGCTCAGCGTGCTGCGCCGTCCGGGCGAGCAGCCACGTTGGGCGGTGGCGCTCGGCGAGATCGTCGACGAAGCGGCGGCGCCCCCGGCTCCGGACACGCTCCTGTGGTATCGCCTGGCGTGCGGCCTGCCGCACGCCCTGCCCCCGGCGAGCTTCGCCGATGCGGACGCCGGCAATGTCGAGGCGATTCGGGTCGACTACCGGCTGGTGCTCGACCGGCTTGGGCCGTGCGTCCGCACACGCGCGCCGTGATTCGAGAGAGTTGGGCGGAAACTGGGTTCGGAGCTGGGGCCTAGAAAGACGCCAGATCGACTCCGACCCCGGCGCAGTCGGGATAGACGTCGGGCTTGCGGGTCGAAATGCGGAGCGCGGTGACGCCGCGCCGCGCTGCGACCAGCTCGTAAATCTCGCGCACCAGTATCTCCTGCAGGTTGAAGCGGCGGTTTGCCGTCAACTCCGCGATCTCGCGCCGCAGGAAGTCATAGTTCCAGGCGGCCGAGGGGTCGTCCTCAGCGGCGAACGAAGCCTCGTCGATCCAGACCTCGACCGTGACGAACAGGCGCTGCGGCTGCCCGACCTCGAATTCGTGGAAGCCGATGTCGACGTTGATGCAATAATCTTCCAGCACGATCTTGCGCGTCTTTGGAGCGAGACTCTCGGGAACCAGCCCGTCCAGCTTGGCGACAAAGCTCATCATTGTTGCTCCAGGAACTGCACGTCGCGAGCGAGGCCGAGGAAACGCTGGCCCCCATCGAGCGTGATGATCTGTCCGGTCAGGGTCGGCGACCGGACGATGAACCGGAGCGCCTCGACGATATCCTCCGTCATAACGCCGCGTCCGATCGGATTGAGCGTGTGCACCGCCTCGAAATTGGCGGCGGTCTGCGCACCCGAGCGCAACGTCACCGCGGGTGCGATGCCGCACACGCGCATCCCTCGCGGCCCGTAGGCGCGCGCAAGAAGCTCGGTCAAGCCGGCAAGCGCCATCTTCGAGACGGTGTAGCTGAAGAAGTCGGCATTGGGCTGGAGCAGCTTGGCATCGAGCAGGTTGACGATCAGGCCGTGCCCTGCTGCGGGCTCGGCGCCGGCGGTGGCGAGGCCGACCGCCTTTGCAAACGCCTGAGACAGCAAGGCGGGCGCGCGGACGTTGACCGCCTGATGCTCATCCCACTGGGCGGCCGTGAAATTGTCTGCGGCGTCATAGGCGAAGCGCGCCGCATTGTTGACCAGCAGCCGCGGCGGCGGGAGCCCGTCCAGCGCGGCGATGATCGTCGCGGCGGCACCGGGATCGGCGAGGTCGGCCGACACCATTTTGCTGTTCCCCAGCTCGGCGGCGAGCGCCGCCGCTTCGCGCTCCGAGGCGCTGCAGTGGATCAGCAGATGCCAGCCGTCGGCGGCAAGCGCACGGCACAGCGCGGCGCCGATCCTCCTTGCGCCGCCAGTGACGATCGCGGTGCGCGGCCCCTCATTTCCATTCGCCATCGGCCGACACCCAGAATTTGATCGTTTGAGGTGGAGGCGCTTCGCGCTTCCGTTTCAGGCTCAGCCTGAAACGATCACGGTCTAGGTCCCGCGCGCACAAGCGGCAAGTTCCCCCGATCGGCGGCCCTCGCCAGGCTCCGCCGGCGTGGCGAGATCGCAGCTTGGCCTTGCGCAGGCGACGCAATCGCCTAATTCGATCTCATGCCCGCAACCGCGCCTCCTGCCGATCTTTCCGGTCTCAGCCTGGCGGAGATCGCGCGCCTCGCGGAGGAGAACAAGCTGCCGCCCGTCGAGACCTGGAATCCCGAGCATTGCGGCCACAGCGCGATGCGCATCGCCCGCGACGGAACCTGGTTCCACGAAGGCAGCCCGATCCGGCGTCCGGCGCTGGTGCGGCTTTTTTCGACCATCCTGCGCCGGGAGGCTGATGGCCGCTACGTGCTGGTGACTCCGGCCGAAAAGCTCGACATCGATGTCGAGGACGCGCCGTTTCTCGCTGTCGAGATGAAGAGCGAGGGCGAAGGACGCGCGAGGAGCGTCGCCTTTCGGCTCAACACCGGCGATCTCGTCGTCGCGGGCGCCGATCAGCCAATCCGCGTCGGCGAGGGCGAGCATGGTCCGCGCCCGTCGATCGAGGTCAGGAACGGGCTCGAAGCGTTGATCACGCGCTCCGTCTATTACGAGCTGGCGGCGCTGGCGCTCGCCGAGGCGGCCGACCCGCCCGGCCTGTGGAGCGAGGGCATCTTCTTCGCGCTCGAGCCGGCAGCGTGACCCAGATATGATGACGCCCCCATCATGACACCCCAATCATGACACTGGCCGAACGGCTCCGCCGCGCGCTCGATCAAGGCCTGGCCGACTCGCTGATGCTGATCGAGGCCGATTCCCGCGCGCTGCTCGAGCGCGGCCCGACGACCCCCGCAGCGGTGCTGGTGGCGATCGTCGACCGCCCCGACCCCACCGTGATCCTGACAATGCGGACCGACACCATCCGGCGCCATCCCGGCCAGGTCGCGTTTCCTGGTGGACGGGTCGATCCCGAGGACGAGGACGTAATCGCCGCCGCGCTGCGCGAAGCCGAGGAGGAGATCGGCCTGCCCCGCGACCAGGTCGAGATCGTCGGCATCGCCGACCTTTATCGCACCATCACCGGCTATGAGGTGACGCCGGTGATCGGCATCGTCCCGCCCGATCTGCCGCTCACCCCGCAGCCCGACGAGGTGGCCGCCATCTTCGAGGTGCCGCTGCGTCATCTGATCGCGCCGGAGCACCAGGTGATGCGCACGATGGAGCGCAACGGCCAGGAGCATTTCTATTATGAGATCGAGTGGGAGGATCGCCGCATCTGGGGCGCCACCGCCGGGATGATCGTCAACCTCAGCCGCCGCCTCGCGTTCCTGCCATGACGGCCCCGCCGGTCACGCTGCCCGACGCGCCCTGGCGGCACAAGGAGGGACTGCAACGGCTGCTCTCCGCGCTGGGAGCGGAACAGGGAGAGACCCGCTACGTCGGCGGGTGCGTGCGCGACACCTTGCTCGGGATGAGCGCCAGCGATGTCGATCTCGCCACCCGTCTCCAACCCGACGAAGTGATCGATCGGCTTCGCCGGGCGAAGACCAAGGCGATACCGACTGGCATCGCTCATGGCACGGTGACGGCGGTGCTGCGCGATGCGCTGGTCGAGGTCACGACCTTGCGCCGCGACGTCGCGACCGACGGCCGCCACGCGACCGTCGCCTTCACCGAGGAATGGCGCGAGGACGCCGCCAGGCGCGACTTCACGATCAACGCCCTCTCCGCCGATCCGGCGAGCGGCGCGGTGTTCGACTATTTCGGCGGCCTGGACGATCTCGACTCTGGACGAGTGCGCTTCATCGGCGAACCGCTGCAGCGCATCGCCGAGGATCATCTGCGCATCCTGCGCTTCTTTCGCTTCCACGCCCGCTTCGGAAAAGGCGCTCCGGACGCCGCCGCGCTCGCCGCCTGCAGCTTCCGCGCCAACGACCTGATGGCGCTTTCGCGCGAGCGCATCGCCGACGAGCTGCTCAAGCTGCTCGCGCTGCCGCAGCCGGCGCCGACCTTGGGGCTGATGGTCGACAATGGCATATTGCGTCCCGTGCTGCCCGAGATCGACAGCGATGGCGTCACGCGGCTTGCCGCGCTGACCGCACGCGAGGCGCTTCATGGCCTCCCCGGCGATCCGATCCGCCGCCTCGCGGCACTCCTGCCTCCCGATCCGGCCGTGGCTGCCGCGATCGCCAATCGCCTCAAGCTGTCGAAGAAGGACGGCAAAAGGCTGGCGGCCGCTGCGGACGCCGAGCTCCCCGAGAGTGATCCGCAGGTGCTCGCCTACGAGATCGGAACCACCGAAGCGATCGACCGGCTGCTTCTGCGCGGCGATGAAGACGGGCTCGGCGAGCGCCTCGCCCCGCTTTCCGGCTGGGAGAAGCCGCGCCTGCCGCTCGGCGGGGGCGAATTGATCGCGATGGGGTTGAAACCCGGTCCCTTGGTGTCGCGGGCGCTGCGCGCGATCGAGCACGAATGGGTGCGCAGCGGCTTTCCCGCCGACCGGGAGAGCGTGACGCGGCTCGCGCGCCGTTACGTCGATCAGCTGTTGCGCGGCGGCCTATAAGCAGGCGCAAGCCGCGGCGGCACATGGTCGTCGAGCCTGTTACCCGCCCCTAGAATTTATTGTCGCGCGGAAAGCCCACCGGCGGCATCCGTCCGGCGGCTCCGCGCGCCGCGCGCCATGGATTGAGGTCGCTTTCGGTTCGCGTGCGGCCGCCTGCCCCGCCCATCTCCCAGCTCAGCCCGTCGCTGAAGCGAAAGGTCTTGGCGTCGGCGAGGCCGCCGTCGCGATAGCGCTGCAGCGCAACGCCCTGGCCGCGTCCGAGCTCGGGAAGCTCGCTCAGCGGGAAGACGACCATCTTGCGGTTGTCGCCGATCGCCGCGACATAATCGTCGCCGTCCTTGATCTGGCGGACCAGCGCGAGCGTCGCGCCGGCGCGCAGGTTGACGACCTGCTTGCCCTTGCGGGTCTCGGCGATCGCCGCCGTGGCCGAGGTGACAAAGCCCCGCCCGTCGGACGATGCGAGCAGCAGCTTCGCGCCCGACACCGCCGGCATCAGCGCGACGATATTCCCTTCGCCTTCGATGTCGACCATCAGCCGCACCGGCTCGCCGAAGCCGCGGCCGCCCGGCAGGCGATCGGCGGCGAGCGTGTAGAAGCGGCCGTTGGGCGCGGCGAGCAGCAGCTTGTCGGTGGTCTGGGCGTGGAACGCGAAGGCCGGCCCGTCGCCTTCCTTGAACTTCATCGTCTCGGGCTGGGCGAGGTCGACATGGCCGCGCAGCGCCCGGATCCAGCCGCGCTTGGACATGATCACGGTGATCGGCTCGCGCTCGATCATCGCCTCGAGCGGGATCTCGCGCGCCGGCCCGGTCTCCTCGAGCAAGGTGCGGCGGCGCCCGAGCGGCGTGTCGGGGCCGTAGCGCTCGCGAAGCTCGGCGAGGTCCTTCTTCAGGCGATTGCGCTGGCGGGCGGGCGATTCGATCAGCTTGGCGAGCTCGGCGCGCTCCTTCTCGAGCTTGCCACGTTCGGTGCGGAGCTGCATCTCCTCGAGCTTGCGCAGCGAGCGCAGACGCATGTTGAGGATCGCCTCGGCCTGGCGGTCGGTCAGGCTGAACTCGGCGATCATCACCGGCTTGGGCTCGTCCTCCTCGCGGATGATCTGGATGACGCGGTCGAGGTTGAGGAAGGCGATCAGATAGCCTTCGAGAAGCTCGAGCCGGTCGTCGATCTTGGCGACGCGGTGCTGCGTACGCTTGACCAGCACCTCGATCTGGAATTCGAGCCACGCGCTGATCGCCTCCTTGAGGCTCATCACGCGTGGCGTGCGGGTGGCGTCAAGCACGTTGAGGTTGAGCGACACCCGCGTCTCGAGATCGGTCAGCCGGAACAGGCTATCCATCAGCATCTGCGGATCGACCGTGCGGCTGCGCGGCTCGATCACGATCCTGATCGCCTCGTCCGATTCATCGCGGATGTCGGCGAGGATCGGCAGCTTCTTGTCGGCGATCAGCGCCGCGATCTGCTCGATCAGCTTCGACTTGGGGACCTGGAAAGGGATTTCGGTGATGATCGCATTCCAGGTGCCGCGGCCCTGATCCTCGACCTCCCATTTCGCGCGCACCCGGAATGCACCGCGCCCGCTGGCATAAGCAGCGGCGATCGCATCCGCGCTGTCGACGATCACGCCACCGGTCGGAAAATCGGGTCCGCCGACGAAGTCCATCAGCGCCGACGGCTCGGCCTTGGGATTGTCGATCAGATGCGTCGCGGCATCGATGATCTCGGCAACATTGTGCGACGGGATCGACGTCGCCATCCCGACCGCGATCCCGCTCGCGCCATTGGCCAGCAGATTGGGGAACAGGCCCGGGAACACCTCGGGCTCTTCCTCCTCGCCATTGTAGGTCGGACGATAGGCGACGCTGCCTTCGTCGAGACCGGCCATCAGATCGATCGCGGCCGGCGTCATGCGCGCTTCGGTGTAGCGGTAGGCCGCGGCGTTATCGCCGTCGATGTTGCCGAAATTGCCCTGGCCGTCGACCAAAGGGTAGCGCAGCGAGAAGCTCTGCGCGAGGCGGACCATCGCGTCGTAGACCGACTGGTCGCCGTGGGGATGATATTTGCCGATCGTGTCGCCGACCACGCGCGCACATTTCTTGTAGGCCGAACCGGGATCGAGCCGCAGCAGCCGCATCGCCCACAACAGGCGGCGGTGGACCGGCTTCAGGCCATCACGAACGTCGGGAAGCGAGCGCGCGGTGATCGTCGACAGCGCGTAGACCAGATAGCGTTGCGACAGCGCGTCGTCGAACGGGGAGTCGGCGATTTGATCGTAGATTTCAGGGTCGGACATGGCCGGGGGATAGCAAGCCGCCAGGGGCGAAGCGAGCCGCTTGTGTTTGTCTACCATTGTGATAGTATAACAAAAAAGGAGGATGCCGATGCGCTGCTCTGTCCCTTTGGCTGCCATGGTTCTTCTGGCTTCCTGCGGGGGGCAGGAAACCAGCGAACGGGGTGATTCCTCACCCTCCCCGGGATCCGCTTCCTACGACGTGGCTGAACAGGCGACGACGGACCAAGCGCCATCTTCCGGTCCTGGCATCGCTCCCACGGCCGCGCCCGGTGTCGCCTTCAATTACCGTTACGCTTTCCGTCTTCCCGCACAGCAGATTTCGAATGTGCAGGAACAACATGCCCAGGCTTGCGAAAAGCTTGGGATCAACCGCTGCAGAATCACGGGCATGCGCTACCGGCTCGTGAACGAGGCGGACATCGAGGGGATGCTCGCCTTCAAGCTCGATCCTGCAATCGCACGCGAGTTCGGCAAGGCGGGTGTCGCTGCGGTCGCCCGCGCCGAAGGCATGATGGTCGATAGCGAAATTTCCGGCGTGGACGCCGGCGCCGCGATCCAGGCAAGCACCCGCGCGGTTGCCCAGCTCAACGACGATCTCGCCAGGATCGAAGCCCAGCTAACCAAGCGGGGATTGTCCGCAGAAGAGCGGTCCGGCCTCCTTTACCAGGCGCAGCGGCTCCGCGACTCAATCCGCGCGAACCGCGACAGGCGCGAGGAAAGCCAGGAATCGCTCGCGACCACGCCAATGGTATTCGAATATGGGTCCGGGGATCTGATCCCTGGCTTCGACACGCGCTCTCCGATCCGCAATTCGATCGAACAGGCCGGCAATAACTTTATCGGCGCGATCGCATGGATGTTCGTGATCGTGGCAACCTTGCTCCCCTGGCTGCTGCTGGCGCTCGCGGGATGGTGGCTGCTGCAGCGCTCGTCGCTCTGGCTCCGCCGCCGCGACAATGATCGCCGGGCGGAACCAGCGAGTCAGCCAGAGCCGATAGGGGGCGAATAGGCCTCCGCTGGACCGTTCCGGGCGTCGAGTGCGACTTGCGAGAGCAGCCAGTCACGGAAAGCCCGGACCTTCGGCTGGTTGCGCTTGTGCTCGGGATAAACCAGCCAATAGGAAAAGCCGTCGAGGCTGATGATCGGAAACGGCTGGACCAGCCGACCGGCGGCGAGTTCGTCCCGCCAGAACATCGGCGAGAGCATCGCGACGCCATGTCCGGCGATCGCCGCATTTCCTTCCATCACCTGCGAATCGAGCCAGATCCCACCGCTCCTCGTGCCCTCCGGCGCGGAAACACCAGCGTGGTCGAGCCAGCGCCGCCACCATGCATCGCCTTCGGGATCGCCAGCCCCGATCCGCGGCACGTGCAGTACGTCCGCGACATCGCGGAGGGGATAGCGCTCGAGAAAGGCCGGGCTGCACATCGGTGTCGAGTGGAACTGGAACAGGAAATGCGCGCGCAGTCCTCGCCAGCCCTCCTTTCCGGAGCGGATCCCGACGTCGGTCTCATCGGTGAAGTCGGTCAGGCGGTTGTCGGTCTTGAGCCGGACGGCAAGCTCGGGCCGCTCGATCTGGAAGCTGCCGAGGCGCGGCGCGATCCAGTTTGACGCGAACGTCTGCGTCGTGCTGATGCTCAATAGCATGTCATGGTCGAGCGTCAGGCCGGCGAAGGCCTCGCCGAGCGTGTCGAACGCGCCGGTGACGAGAGGCGCGACCTTGCGTCCCTGGCCGCTCAGCCTGACCCGGCCCTTGTCGCGGGCGAACAACGGCAGCCCGAGCCGTTCTTCCAACAAGCGTATCTGATAGCTGACCGCGGCTTGGGTCATGCCCAGCTCGGCAGCAGCCTTGGTGAAATTCTCGTGGCGCGCGGCTGCCTCGAACACTCTGACTGCGCTCAAAGGCGGAATGCGGCGCATAAGGTTCATCATAAGCTAGGCTTATACGGCGAGTCGAGCGTTTGATTGGCGCCGGCCCTCGCCTTTCGCCATTGTCCGGATGCGGCGCTGAGGCCGCGATTAGACGAGGAGCGGAACGATGCGCGACGAACTCGACGGCCGTCTGTGGGTCGATCACGGCGCTGCTTTCGGCGATGTTGTGGCGAGCTTTCTCGATCAGCTCAAACTGTCGCTGAAGCGCCTCCACGAAATTCAATATGAAGCGCCGTGGCTGCACGACGCGGAACGCAAGCAGGGTTGAGCTGCCACTGCCGTCTGGCCGGCGGCCGACGATCGGCGACGGGAGGATGGCGGCGCATCCTCCCACGCCTCATCATTGCCACGGCCCACCTCCGGCGCGCCGGTTTGCAGGGCCAATCGATTGCACCGCTGCTGCTTCTCCCCTATAGCCCGCAGCAGAGCCTCGGCGCGCGTATCTCCCACGCGTCACCCGGGGCCTTTGTCTTTCTATCCGCGGTTTTCCGCATAATTTTTGGGATCCACGCCGATGTCCCGCCGCCGCCAAATCTACGAAGGCAAGGCCAAGATTCTCTACGAGGGTCCCGAGCCGGGCACGCTCATCCAATATTTCAAGGATGACGCGACCGCCTTCAACGCGCAGAAGAAGGGGACGATCTCCGGCAAGGGCGTGCTCAACAACCGTATCTCCGAGCATATCTTCACCCTGCTCGGCCATATCGGCATCCCGACCCATTTCATCCGCCGCCTCAACATGCGCGAGCAATTGATCCGGCAGGTCGAGATCATCCCGCTCGAGGTGGTCGTGCGCAACGTCGCCGCTGGGTCGATCTCGAAGCGGCTCGGCATCGAGGAAGGGACGCAGCTCCCGCGCACGATCATCGAATATTATTACAAGGACGATGCGCTCGGCGACCCGATGGTGGCCGACGAGCATATCGCCTGCTTCGGCTGGGCGAGCCAGGAGGAGATGAACGACATCGCCGACATGGCGGTGCGCATCAACGACTTCATGTGCGGCCTTTTCGCCGGGATCGGCATCCGCCTGATCGACTTCAAGCTGGAATTCGGCCGGATCTGGGAGAATGAGTACAGCCGGATCATCCTCGCCGACGAGATCAGCCCCGACGGCTGCCGGCTGTGGGACGCAACGACCAACGAGAAGCTCGACAAGGATCGCTTCCGCCGCGACCTCGGCGGCGAGGCGGAGGCCTATCAGGACGTCGCACGGCGGCTCGGGCTGCTACCCGAAGGCGAAGCCAATATGGTCCTCGACATGGAGCATCACCGCAAGAAGCGCGGCAAGTAGCAGCGCTCAACCGCGGCGCCCCGCGAGTACCA
This sequence comes from Sphingomonas sp., assembly GCF_036677245.1. Taxonomy (GTDB): domain Bacteria; phylum Pseudomonadota; class Alphaproteobacteria; order Sphingomonadales; family Sphingomonadaceae; genus Allosphingosinicella. Next base: position 8,094 of record NZ_JAKFCG010000042.1, on the reverse strand, counting down.
GCACATAAAAAAGCCCGCCGGATCGGCGGGCTTTTTTATGGTCTAGCGAAAGCTGAGAGGCTGCTCTTACTTGCTGCCCCCGGCCGGGCCGCCCATCGCGACTTGCGAGGAGCCGGCGGCGACGCGGCGCTGGAGCGCGAGCAGATAATCGTTGGTCTGCATGAACGGGGTCGGATTGACCGCTTTGCCGTCGATGCGGACCTCGTAATGGAGGTGGCTGCCGGTCGAGCGTCCGGTCGATCCCATCAGCGCGATCAGGTCGCCGCGCTTGACGCGCTGTCCGGGCCTGACCAACGACTTCGAGAGATGGCCGTAGCGGGTCTGGATGCCGCGGCCGTGGCTGAGCTCGACGAGGTTGCCGTAGCCGCTCACCCATTCGGAGCGCTGGACATAGCCATCGGCGGTGGCGCGGATCTGGGTGCCGATCGGGCCGGCAAGGTCGATCCCGGTGTGCATGGCGGCGCGGCCGCGGAACGGGTCCGAACGGACACCGTAGCCGCTGGTGAAGTTGGTCCCGCTGACGGGCATCGACGAGGGAATGGCGATCGAGCCCTGCTCGACCCGGTCGAGCTTCTTCCAGCTCATGAACATTTGCTTGAACTTGGGATCGCCGGCCTTGAGCGGCGCGACCACTTCGAACGGTCCGCCCTGGCCTTGGAAGCCTGTGACCTGCTGTTCGGTCGGCGCCACGCCGGCAGGCTGGGCCGCGGCGAAGGTCGACGAGAAGAGGAAGACCAGCGCGGCCAGAGCCGCGGCGGCATTGAGCGGAGTGCGTGTCGGGAACGAACGATACCCCCCGGTCGCTGCAAGCGCTTGAACGTCACTCTTATTCGTCATTCAAATCCCCGGTCGGCCCCACTGGCCGGCACGGTCACAAAACGCGACCATGGATTCACACAAGGGCTCGAGGCCCGTCTAAATGTCAGGAAGTTGCCCACCCACTGACTTGATAGCCTGAGGATGTTGAACATCGTCTTGAGCCGCAAGCCCAATATAGAAATCGCGGGACAAACCGGCTTCGTCGCGGGCCGAGTCGTTGAACGGAGCCTTCAAGGCGCCGGAAAAGTTATTTTTTATTAACCATCTCCAGTGGGAAATCGGCTCAAATCCATGTTCCAGCGCAGCAATTTTGAACCACCGCGTGCCGATTCCAACGTGCCGGATCTCGTCGCGATAGATCCGCCACAAGACGGAAGCCGAACGGGTGTCGCCGGCACGTTCGAAGCGTGCGGCGGTGGCCGGCGTCACATCCAACCCTCGCGCCTCGAGGACCATCGGGACGACCGCTAGCCGCGCGAGGACGTCGCCCACCGTCTGCTCCGCCGCTTCCCAGAGGCCGTCGTGCGCGGGCAGCGCGCCATAGCCCGATCCGAGCGCACGCAGGCGTCGATCGAGCAAAGCGAAATGCATCGCCTCGTCCGCGCCGACCGACACCCATTCGTCGACGAAGGCGGGCGGAAACGACCCGCCGAAGCGCCCGATCATGTCGAAGGCGAGGTCGATCGCACCGAACTCGATGTGCGCCAGCGCGTGCAGCATCGCGATCCGCCCGCGCTCGGAGCCGCCCCTTCCCCGCTTCGGCATGCGCGCGGCGGAAAGCAGCTCCGGCCGGTCGGGCCGAGCAGGACGCGCTGGCATGATGGTCTCGAAGCGATGCGCGAGCCTGCCCTGCCGCCATGCCCGCGCTGCGGCGCGCGCCGCGCGAACCTTGTCTCTCGGCTCGGCCGCGGTCAGCACCGCGTGCGCCGCTGCGCCGATCGTGCCCGTGGCGATCGTGCCCGCGCCGATCATGGCTGCGTCGATGCCGCCGTTCAGCCGAGCCATGACCTTATTTCGCCGCCGCCCGCGCGCACCCGCAATGCTTGAACAAGACGCACCAGATGGAACAAGCACGACACAATCGTCCAGATGGCGATGGCGATCAGGCCGAGATCGGGCCGCCCGAGCAACAGGCTGACGAGCAGGATGACCATGTTCGGATTGCGCCGCGCGGTGATCAGCCGGAAATCGGAATCGACCTTTTGCCAGACATGGATGTGCATCCCGTAGAGCCGCATGAACGCACCCTCGATCACCCGCTGCACGACATAGCCGAGGACGATCACCGCGATGACCGTCGCGAACGTCTGCGTGTCGAGCGGCCGGCCATAGGCAAAGAGCCCGACTCCCCACGCGTACCACCAGAAGGGCGGATGAATCAGGTCGATGCCGTGATCGAAGATATTGCCCCATTTCGATGAGGTGATCGTGCAGCGGGCAAGCTTGCCGTCGACGGTGTCGAGCACCATGAAGCCGAGCGCGGTCGCCATCCCGATCCAATAATCGCCGCGCCAGAACAGGATGGTCGTGACGACGCACAGCAACGCGCCGATCGCCGTCACCGCGTTGGGGCTGATGCCGAGACGCGCGGCGAGCCGCGTGAGCACCAGCGCCCATTCGGGCCACAGATATTTCGTCAGTAGGTCGGTGACGCCCTTATAGGCGCCGAAATAGCTCGCGCGCTCGGCGGTCCGAACCGAAGCCGGCTCGAGAATCATCAGGAAGGGCTGCTCGCGCTTGCGCAGCTCGGCGTTGAGTTGGGTCCCGCCCTGCTCGTGCCGGCGCAACTTCAAAGTCGTCGCTGCGCTCGGTGCCGCACCAGCCGCCATCGCCGACGCAGCCTCACGTCGCTCCTGCTCGTTGCGGCAATGCGCCAGCGCGATCCTGCCGCCCTGCGTCAGCGCGTCCCCGGGATGCGCCGCGATCTCGCGCAGCCAGGCCGGATCGAACACGAACGAGCGGTCGACGAGCAGTGCCGCACCTTCGCCGATCGGCTGCTCACCGATCGCGAGCTTGTGCGCCGCGGCGATGCGGGCGACGCGCTCGTCGACGCTGATGCCCCAGAGGCGCGTGGGATTTTCCCCGACAAGCACGACTTCCAGCGGGCGAGAGAGCAACTCTATTCCTCGAATACTCGGCGGGACGTCCGCCACTGCCGCGCGCTTTATCGCTGCGGACCGTGGCAGGATAGAGGCAGGATCGCGGAAAGCCGGAGCTGATCCCGGCGTGGCGCCGTCACCCGGCGGCCTTTCTTGCGATCCACCGCGGCGTGAGGACGATGATGGCGAGGCCTCCGATGATCAGCGCGGCGGCGAGCGCCTTCCACGACGGAAAATCCTCGCCGAGCAGCATGATCGAGGCCCCCATGCCGAAGACGGGGACGAGCAATGCCATCGGCGTGACGGTCGCTGCCTGGTGGCGCTGGAGCAGCCAGCCCCAGGCCGCATAGCCGAACAGGCTGTTGCCGATCGACTGCCACAACACGGCGGCCCAGGCTCCGGCGCTGGCTTGGCTGAGGCCGGCGGCGATCGCCTGCGGGCCGTCGAACACCAGCGAAAGCAGGAACAGCGGGGGCACGGCGAACAGGCTCGACCAGACCACGAAGGCGAGCATGTTGGCAGGATCGGCTTCCTTGGCGGCGAGGTTGCCGCCGGTCCAGGCGAGCGCCGCGGCCAGGGTCAGCGCGACGCCCAGCGGCGTGGTCGCCCCGCCCGCATTGGCGATGATCACGCCGATCCCGCCGACGCCAAGCAGCAGGGCGATCCACTGGAGCCCGCGCAGCCGCTCGCCCGAACGCCAGCCGAACAAAGCGATCGTGAAAAAGACCTGCATCTGGACGATCACCGAGGCGAGGCCGGGCGTGATGTCCTGCTCCATCGCTATGAACAAGATGCCGAACTGGCCGACGCCGATCAGCAGCCCATAGGTCGCGAGATAGGCCCAGCGCACGCGCGGGCGCGGCAGGAAAAAGGCGACCGGCAGGAAGGCGAAGGCGAAGCGCAGCGCCGCCAGCAGTAGCGCCGGCAATTCGTCGAGCGCGAGCCGGATCACGACGAAGTTGGTGCCCCACACGGCGACAACCGCGAGCGCCAGCAGGAAATCGCGCAGGGAAAGATGGTGCGAGTTCATGATTCCGCCGAAAAGCCGGTTCTCGAGAAGCGCTGAGCATGGAGCGAAAAGGTGGGTACCGGCTTTTCGCAAGAAGCAATGCGGTGTTGAACGGTCATAGGGGAGGCTGGGCGGCAGCGAAAGAAGAACGGAAAATGTCTCGGTTCCTGCCGCGGCATCCCCGCGGGAAGCCCCCCGATGAACAGATCGTTGTTTCGGGTTAATGAAACTGATGCAACGATGGGCGCGTTGTTCCGCTTACAGGTTCATTGAGGAGTATGATCATGCGTAAATTGTCTCTTGCCGTCGCCGCTGCGACCATGGCGGTTCCGACTGTGCCGACCTTCGTGATGTCGGCGCCGGCCTTCGCCTACCAGAGCGATGGCTATTATACCGGCAGGACGTGGCGCGATTCGCGCGGCCGCCTCCGCTGCAAGAAGAAGAACGGCACGACCGGCCTGATCGTCGGTGCCGCAGGCGGCGCGCTCGTTGGCCGTGCGATCGACAGCAACGGCTCGCGCACCACCGGCACCGTGCTCGGCGCAGCAGCGGGCGCATTGCTCGGCCGCGAGATCGAACGCAGCAGCGGCAGCCGCTATAAATGCCGCTAAGCTCTGACCACTAAATGATTTTTGCGGCGGGGTGCTGAACAAGGCACCCCGCCGTCCGTTTTTGTGTTTCCGACAGCGACGCATCGCCTGCCCAATCCTTTGGGCAAGGGCCGGTCACGAACGGAGGCACGATGCGAATCCACCATCTCAATTGCGGCACCGACTGTCCGTTCGGCGGCGCGTTGTTCGACGGGCGGAGCAAGGGCCTGACCGGCCTCCTCGTTTGCCATTGCCTGCTGATCGAGACCGATCGCAACGGGCTGGTCCTGATCGACGCCGGCTACGGCCTCAACGATGTCGACCACCACCGTCCGCCGCATCCCCGCGTCACCCGGACGATGCGCACTCTGCTCAACATCAAGCTGCGCGAATCCGAAACCGCGATCCGCCAGATCGAGGCGCTCGGCCACAATCCAGGCGACGTCCGGCACATCGTGCTGACCCATCTCGATTTCGATCATGCCGGCGGGCTGGAGGATTTTCCCGGTGCGACGGTTCATGTGATGGCCAAGGAATATGATTCCGCCACTGGTCCGCGCCGCGGTTTCGTGCCGCGCAACCGCTACCGGCCCAGCCAGTTCGACGAAGTCCGCGACTGGCGGCGCTATGGCGCACACGGCGAGCGGTGGTTCGGCTTCGACGCAGTCCGTGACCTGGAAGGGTTGCCGCCGGAAATATTGATGGTCCCGCTGCCGGGGCACACCTGGGGTCATGCGGGAGTGGCGATCGAGGGGCCGCAGGGCTGGCTGCTCCATGCCGGAGACGCTTATTTCTACCGCAGCGAGATGCGTGAAGCGAAGCGGCGGTGCACGCCGGGCCTGCGCGCCTACCAGACGATGATGGAGGTCGATCGCGCGCTGCGCCTGTCGAACCAGGAGCGCCTGCGCCGGCTCTCGGTCGACGCTGCGGCGGGCGTGCAGCTGGTCTGCGCGCATGATCCGGTCGAGTTCGAGCGCTGCGCCGCCGGTAACCCGCTCTGACGCTTACGCTCGCGCGAAAGGCACGACGAACGCTGCGGCAGGAATAATGCTAGCTGGTGCCGCTCGCGCCGTCGGCCGGCTTTGCCGCGCTTTTCCGCCCGCGCTTTGCGCCGCCCGCCGACTTCTTGCCACCGGCTTTCGCAGCGGAGCCCTTCGCGCCCGCGCCGTTCGCGCCACGGCCGCTCGCCGCACTCGCAGTCTTTGTGCGCTTCGCAGCCGATTTTCCGGCAGGCTTGGCTGCGCTGCTTGCGGCTGCAGCCTTGCCTGCGCCGGCGCTCTTCGCTTGGCCGCGCCCACCGATCTTGGCGGTCCTGGCGCTGGCCGTCTTGCCTTTAGCGGAGGCAGCGCTCTTGCGCCCGGCGGTCGAACCTTTGCGCGTTGCCGCCGGCTCGTCATCGCTTGCCAGCAGCCGGCGCACCGCATCGGTCGCGGCGGTGACGATGGCGGCGCCGATCTTGCTGGCATTGTCGGCCGCGGCTCCCGCGCCGTCGAGCGCATCCTGGCCGGCTTTCTTCGCGCTCTGCCGAACCTTCTGGTTGGTGGTGAGCGCCGCGGCCGCGGCGACCAGCCCGGCCGCGAGCATGCTTCGCGCCATCGGATTGTTCGCGAGCTCCGTCAGCTTGTCGGTTGCCGCAGCCATCGACATCTTGGAACCGCGCTTGCCGGTCGGCCGATCATCGGATTTTGCCATTGCAGTCTCCTACGCCTTCATAACTGATCCGTAACAGACGTGCGGCACGCCGAACAGTTCCGTTTTGCGTTTCAGTCAGACGCAGGAGCGCTGCGCAAAATTTTCAGGATTCGGCGTCGTGCTCGGTCTCGTCGCTGGAGAGGCCGCCGCGCTCGCGCTGGTGCATCTGCGATTCGAGCCCGCCGCCTGCGCCCTGCGGCTCGGTCCAGCCGGGGCTGCTCAGGCTTTGATCGTCGCGGCCGCCGCCCTGCTCTTCGTCGAATGCTTCGCCGCGGTCGAGCTGCGGGTCGCGGCGTACGTTCGCCTCGTCGCCCTGCTCCTCGCGGCCCTGCATCCGGTCCTGGATCTTGCCGTAGCCGCCGGTGCCGCTGCTGCCGCCGCCGGCCTGCTGATCGCTGCGCTCGGGTCCGCCGCCGACCTGCCGGCCCCCGTTGGGTTCATATTGATTGGCCATTGTTCTGCTCCTTGATCACCGATCTGGAGAAGGGCGTTCAGCGCGCCCGATATCGTCGTAAGGATAAGGCTCCCCGTCGGGATTGACGGCGGTCGGCGCGGGCTGGACGACCTCCTTGCCGTCCTCGCCTTCGCCTTTCTCGCGCTCGATCGTCTCCGGTATCTCGCCGTGACGAGCCTCGTCGCTTTCGGGAAGCGGATGGCGATGCTTGCCGTCCATCCTAGCGGCCCTCGTCGCGATCGATCGGCCGGTCGACCGCCTGGTCGAACGGCCGTGGACCGCCGGCCGGCTCGGCGCCCGCACCGGCCGCCGCATCCTGATCATAATCCTCGTCCGGATTTCCGCCGCCGCCCGCGCCGGACCCGGACCCGTGCACCTCCCCGCTCTGCGGATCGAACGATCCTCGCTTGCCGCGCTCTGCGTCGTCGCCTGCGGCCGGGCCATCTTCGCTGATCATGCCTTGCTCCTTGTTCGAAAGGAGAACGTCCGCCGTGCTCCCACCGTTCCCGCCGCACTCTGTCGAGCAGAGCGGCCAACGATCGCGCCGTCCCGTCGCAAGCCGAGCACCCTTCCCCGACGCCGTGCGTTGTCTGCGCACCCCCCCCATCCACAGGAGTGATTATGTTTGAAAAGAGCCATGACATTGCCGTGCTCAACAGCCTCATCGAAACGACGCTCGACAGCATCGACGGCTATCGCCGCTCGGCGGAGGAGGCGACCAGCGGCCGCTTTGCCTCCGAGTTCCTGGCTCGCGCCGAGGAGCGCCGGCGCGTGGTCGAGGAGCTCCAGCAGGAAGTCCGCCGCCATGGCGGGACCCCGGAGGATGACGGCAGCGTGCTTGCGGCGGCGCACCGCGCGTTTCTGACGATCCGCGACAGGGTCACCGGTTCGGACGACAAGGCCGTTCTGGCGGAGGTCGACCGCGGCGAAACCTATCTCGACGAAAAGTGGCAGGCCGCGCTTCGCGACGATCAGCTGTCACCCGAGACGCGCAGCGTGATCACCCGCAATTATGATTCCATTCGGTCTGGCCGCGAGCGCTGGGAAGCGGTGCACCGCAGTTTCGAAGCCGCGAGCTAAACCGCTTCGGACTGGGAGGGCGCGGGCACCAACCTGCCCGCGCCCTACCGCCGCATCCAGCGCTGCGACTGGCAGAAGAAGGCGATGCAGCCGCTCACCTTCAGCGAATGGTCGGGATTGAGCTTCAGCAACGAACGATAGGTCTTGCCGCTTTCCGGGTCGTAGATCCGTCCTTTCTCCCACCGATCCCGTCCCGGAGAGAAGCCGCTGAGGATCGTCATGCCGATCAGCTTTCGGCTGCGAAGATGCGGATCCGGATTGTGCACGTCGGTTCGGGGATGGCCGGGCTTGATGATCAGCGCCCTTGCGATCGTGCCGCACAGCGCCGCGCCGCAGGGCGCGATCGTGATC
>NZ_JAKFCG010000041.1:0-26672 GCF_036677245.1 Sphingomonas sp. | reverse complement strand
GCGTGTGGCGGCGGACTGAGGCTGGCAAGGCGTATACGTTCCTCACCTGCGAGGCAAATCCGCTTGTCGAGCCAATCCACCCCCAAAGCGATGCCGGTGATCCTGCACCCAGAGGATTATGACCGCTGGCTAGATGGGGAGACGGATGACGCATGTTCGCTTGCCGCGCCATTTCCATCGCAGCTTATGGCCGTTGCTTGAGCGGCGCCGGACCTACTGGCCCTATCGTCCCTATTGTCACTGGGCAGGCCTCTACCCCCCGCGCCTACAGGGGCCACGAAATCAATTTCGGTGCTTGCTATGTGATTGCTCGGACGGAACAGAAAGTTATTCACAGCCGCGCCAAATCGCAAAAATGGCGGTTTCCGGGTGGTGCCGCTTGAGGGACTCGAACCCACGACCCCATCATTACGAATGATGTGCTCTACCATCTGAGCTAAAGCGGCGTTCCCGGAAGGGGCGCGCATTATCAGCGGGGCCGGGCAAAGACAAGCGCCGCACGGCGCCCGAAACTTAACGCTTTCTCAACCACGTCCGGTGCAGGGTCCGCGCTGATCGCGATGCTGCAAGGACAGCGAAGAATGGATAATCTCAGGGCTTTCGGCGAAGAGGCCGACGTCGGCCTCGGTCCGGAGGAAGAGCCGGTGATGGATCGGCCACCCGAAATCGGTTTCGACGAGCGCCGCATGCACGTGCGCGCCTATAATTATTGGGTGTCGCTGCTCGGCGGCCGCGCCTATCCGTCGATCGAGGATCTCGAGCCGCAGAATATCGACGATTTCGGCCCCAACAGCGTCCTGCTCGATTTCACCGCGAGCAGCGACAATCCGGTGATCGCCTATCTCGGCCGCGCGCTTCGCCAGCAATGCGAGCTTCCCGACGGCATCCGCACGATCAGCGACGTGCCGAGCCGCTCGTTGCTGTCGCGCCTGACCGACCATTATCTCCAGATCATCGCCAATTGCGCGCCGATCGGCTTCGAGGCCGAATTCGTCAACGCCGTCGGCCTCAACGTCATGTATCGCGGCATACTGATGCCCTTCTCGTCCGACGGCGACACGATCGATTTCATCTACGGCGTGATCAATTGGAAGGAGCTCGCCGACAGCGGCACGGTCGCGCAGCTCGGCCGCCAGGTCGAGCAGGCGATCGCTCGCTCGCCCGCCGTCGACGCCAGCCCGGTCTGGGCCGACGGCCCGAACGCGGTGCCGATCGAGCAGGGCGCGCCGATCCAGACCCCCGTCTACCTCCCGCCCGACACCAGCCTCGAGCTCGGCGTGCGCTACGATGAAGCAGAGGATCACGGCGACCAGCCGGATCTGCTCGCGCTGGTGCTCGATCCCGATGCCGGCCTCGGCGACCGGCTGTCGCTCGCGCGGGAATGCGCCGACGCGGTCAAGAAGGCCGACGGCCGCAGCCGCGCCGCGCTCTATCGCGCGCTCGGCGAGGCGTATGATTTCGCGCTCGCAACGCGCGACGCGGCCGAGGATTATGCCGAGCTGCTCGAAGATGCAGGCCTCAAGGCGCAGGATCGCGCGCCGATGACGCCGATCGTCAAGCTCGTCTTCGGCGCCGATTACGACAAGAGCCGGATCACCGAATTCGCCGCCGCTCTGTCCTATGCGATGCGCATCGCGCTTCCGCACGGCGGCATGGCCGACTTCCTCGAGGGTTTCGACGGCGGCCTCAAAGCCGTCGTCCAGGCCGAGCGCCAGGCACGCCGCCCGGCCCCCGCAGCGGCTTCCTCGGACGATGCCCGGGCGCTGCTGCGCGATGCCGATGCGCTCGCCTATGTCGAGCTTGCCGCCCGCGGCATCGACGACGGCGAGTTCGTCCTGCTCGTCGCGCGCCGCGAGGGTGACGGCAGGTTGGCGATCGTCGCACCCGTCGCCGCGGACGGCGCCTTGCTCGACCGCGCGATCCGCAAAAGTCTTCCAGCCGCCTAACCGCCGACGGTTCGCCGGAAGCCGGGCGCTTCCGCTTGTTGCAGCGCCTGCGGCGCCTTGTTGCAGCGCCTGCGGCGCCTTGTTGCAACGCCTGCGGCGCCTTGTTGCAACGCCTGCGGCAGGCCATATGGCCGGAGAGAAGATCGACGGCGCTTCCCGCCGCCGGCGTCCGGGAGCGGTGATATGGACGGCGAAAGCAGCGAAGCGGACCCCGCCGCTGACGGCACGCCGGCCGAGAGCTTACCCTTGCTGAGCCCCGCCCCTTGCTGAGCGAGATTCGCGACATCCTCGTCGGCGGCGCGTTGCCGGGCGAGATCGCCGGCTTCGACGAAGCCGAGGCCGCCGAGGCTGCGCGCTTCGTCGCCGCTGCAGCCGAGCATCGCCTGCCCGGCGAGCCGGTGGTGCGGCTCGAATCGGTGGGCGGCCGGATCGGCCGGCGGCGCATGCGGCTCGCGGTGATCAACGACGACATGCCGTTCCTGGTCGATTCGGTGACGGCCGCGATCACCGCACGCAATTTGATCACCCATCGCCTGCTCCACCCGATCGTCTGCGTAGAGCGCGACGGGCGGGGCGCACTGCGCTCGCTCGACCCGTCGTGCGACTCTCTGCCGCACCGCGAATCCTGGATGTATCTGGAGATCGACCGTGCCGCCGCGAGCACGCGCCAGCTGCTCGTCGCCGAGATCGAGGCGGCGCTCGCCGACGTCCGCGCGGCGGTCGGCGATTGGGCGAATCTCCAGGCACGGCTGCACGACGATGCCGACCAGCTCAAGGACGAGGAGCGCGCGGCGCTGCTGCACTGGTTCGCCGACGGGGCGATGACGTTGCTCGGTTATCAGGCCGTCCCGCCCGTGTCCGCGCCCGGCGGCGCTGGCGAATTGCCGCACGAAGCCGACGGTCCCGACAGCGACGGGGGATTGGGCCTGCTGCGCCGTCCGGGAACGCCGTTGTGGGACGAAGACAGCACCGCCGCCGCGATCGCCTACTTCGAGCAGGGCGGGCGTGCTCCGCTGATCGCCAAGGCCGACCGCCGCTCGACCGTGCACCGCCGCGTGCCCTTCGACCTGGTCGTGCTCCCGATCCGCGGTGAGGATGGACGGGTGAGCGCGCTCGGGATGCACGCCGGCCTGTGGACCAGCCAGGCGCTGCGCGCGCCCGCCGATGACGTGCCGGTGCTGCGCCGCCGGCTCGCGGAGCTCGAGCAGGAGCTCGGCTTCGATCCGCGCGGCCATGCCGGCAAGGCGCTGCGCCATTCGATCGCGGCGCTGCCGCGCGACCTGCTCGTCAGTCTCGAGCGCGACGCGGTCAAGCAGCTCGTCGTCACCGCCATGTCGCTTGCGGACCGGCCGCGCCCGACCCTGGTGCTGCTGCAAAGCATCCTCAAGGGGCATTTGTTCGCCTTCGTCTGGCTGCCGCGCGACGAATTGACCTATGGGCGGCGGCTCGCGATCGGCGACATGCTCGAGCAGGCCGCGGCCGGGACGATCTCGAACTGGTCGATCGAGCTTGGCGACGGCGACCTGTCGCTCGTCCGCTACACGATCGACGTCGCGCCGGGCACCGCCCTTCCCGACGGCGCGGCGCTCGATGCCAAGCTCCACGAGATGGTGCGCGGCTGGGAGCCGAGCGTCGAGCAGGCGCTCGCGCCGCTCGTCGGGGCAGCACGCGCGACGCGGCTGGCGCTGACCCTGGTCAGGCAATTCCCGGAAAGCTACCGCGCCCGCACCGACGCCGCCGAAGCCGCGCAGGACGTGCTGCGCATCGCCGCGCTCCAGGACAGCGAGGCGCGCGGCGTCCGGCTGTTCCGCCGCGCCGGCGACGAGCCCGGGCGGCTGCGCCTGGTCACCTATCGCCGGGGCGGCACCATCGCTCTGTCGGAAGCCGTTCCGGTGTTCGAGAATTTCGGGTTCCGGGTGCTCGAGGAGCAGCCGACGCCGATCGGCGCCGCTTCCGCCGCGGCGGGCACAACCGGTACCGACGTGGTTGGCACGATCCACGAATTCCTGCTCGAGAGCGCGCAGGATTGCGAGGCGCTGCTCGGCCGCGCCGAGACCATCGAAGCCGCGATCGCCGCGGTGCTCGAGCATCGCGCTGAAAATGATCCGTTCAACCAGCTGCTGGTCGCGGCGGCGCTGGAGCCCGCGGACATCGTGCTGCTGCGCGCCTGGTTCCGCTATTTGCGCCAGACCGGCCTCTCCTACGGCATCGCCACCGCGGTCGAGGCCCTGCGCAAGGCGCCCGCCGTGGCGCGCGGCCTGATCGCGCTCTTCCGCGCCCGCCACGATCCCGCGTTGCAGGAGGGCGACCGGCGCGGCGACCCCGAGGCGACCGCCGCCGAGACGATGATCGCCGAGGCTCTCGCCGGCGTCGCGGCGATCGACGAAGACCGGCTGCTGCGCCTGCTGCGCTGCATCGTGCTCGCGACCTTGCGCACCAACGCGTTTTCCACCGCCGGGGGCGAAGCGCTCGCGTTCAAGCTCGATTCGAGCCTCATCCCCGGCCTTCCCGCACCGCTGCCGTGGCGCGAGATCTGGGTCTATTCGCCGCGCGTCGAGGGGGTTCACCTGCGCGCCGGTCCGGTCGCGCGCGGCGGGATCCGCTGGTCGGACCGGCGCGACGATTTCCGCACCGAGGTGCTCGGCCTGATGAAGGCACAGATCGTCAAGAATGCGGTGATCGTCCCGACCGGCGCCAAGGGCGGCTTCTATCCCAAGCAGCTTCCGCCGCCGGCGCAGCGCGACGCCTGGCTGGGCGAGGGCGCTGAAAGCTATGCGATCTTCATTCGCGCGTTGCTGTCGCTGACCGACAACATCGTCGGCGGCGCCGTCGTTCATCCCGAGGGCATCACGGTCCGGGACGGCGAGGACCCCTATTTCGTGGTCGCGGCCGACAAGGGGACGGCGAGCTATTCCGATCGCGCCAATGCGATCGCGCTCGAGCATGATTTCTGGCTCGGCGACGCGTTCGCCAGCGGCGGCAGCCATGGCTATGATCACAAGGCGATGGCGATCACCGCGCGTGGCGCGTGGATTTCGGTGCGACGTCATTTCGCCGAGCTCGGCATCGATGTTCAGACCGAGCCGGTACGTGTCGCCGGCTGCGGCGACATGTCGGGCGACGTGTTCGGCAACGGCATGCTGCTTTCGAAGGCGATCAAGCTCGTCGCCGCGTTCGACCATCGCCACATCTTCATCGACCCCGATCCCGATCCGGGCGCGAGCTGGGAGGAACGCCAGCGCCTGTTCCGCCTGCCGCGATCGAGCTGGGACGACTATGATCGCACCAAGCTCTCCAGCGGCGGCGGGATCTTCCCGCGCACCCAGAAGTCGATCCCGCTCACCCCCGAGATGCAGCAGGCGCTCGGCATCGACCTCGCCGAGACCGATCCCTCCACTCTGATTACGGCGATCCTCGAGGCGCCGGTCGACCTGTTCTGGTTCGGGGGCATTGGCACCTACGTCAAGGCGGAGCAGGAGAATGACGTCGAGGTCGGCGATCCCGGCAACGATCTGGTGAGAGTCGACGCGGCGGCGATGCGCGCGAGGGTGATCGGCGAGGGCGCCAATCTCGCGGTGACCCAGGCCGGGCGGATCGAGTTCGCGCTCGGCGGCGGCCGGATCAACACCGATTTCATCGACAATTCGGCTGGGGTCGACTGCTCCGACAAGGAGGTCAACATCAAGATCGCGCTCAACGCCGAAATGGCCGCTGGCGCCCTGACGTTCGAAGCACGCAACGCGCTGCTTGCCGAGATGACCGAGGATGTCGCCGCGATCGTGCTCGAGGACAATCGGTTGCAGACATTGGCGCTGTCGATCGCCGAGCGCGGCGGGGCCGCGGCCCTGCCGCCGCTGGCGCGCGCGATCGAGGTCCTCGAGGAGAGCGGCCGGCTCAACCGCGCGGTCGAAGGGCTCGACAGCAACGACGATCTGCTGCGGCGTGCAAAGGAGAATCAGGGCCTCACCCGGCCCGAGCTTGCGGTGCTCCTCTCGACCTCGAAGCTGGCGCTGCAGGATGCGATCGAGGCCAGCCCGCTCGCCGATGATCCCAGCCTCACGCCCGACCTGTTCGCGATCTTTCCCGAAGCGATGCGCGAGCGCCACGAGCAGGCGATCCTGAACCACCGGCTGCGCCGCGAGATCGTCGCGACGACCATCGCCAACCGCTTCGTCAATCGCCTTGGGCTGCTGGCGCCGTTCGCGCTCACCGAAGAGGAAGGCGCGTCGTGGGCACAGGCCGCGGCCGGCTTCGTCGCGGCCGAGCGCTTGTTTGACATGGCGCCCTTGTGGCGCGACATCGAAGCGTATCAGGGGCCGGAGGCGGTCCGCCTCGAACTGTTCGATCGTGCCGGCGCCGGGCTGCGCCTGCACATCGCCGACATCGTCCGCTCGACCGCGCCGTCGATGCCGCCGGGCGAGATCGTCGCGCTGCTGCAGCCCGGCATCGCGAAACTGGATGCGACGCTCGACGAGCTGCTGCGCACCGAGCCGCGCGCGCAGACCGACGCGATCGCCGCCGAGCTCCTCGCCCGCGGCGCGCCGCCCGGCATCGTCGATCGGATCGTCCGCCTGTTCAAATTGAACGGCGCGATCGGCATCGCCGCGCTCGGCCGCCGGCGCGGCACCGACGAGGTCGCGCTGACGCGCGCCTATACAAGGTTGGGCGAGGCGCTCGGGCTCGATTGGGCGCAGAGCGCCGCCAACCGCTTTCAGGCGCGCGACCCCTGGGAGAGTCTGCTCGCCGCCAGCCTGGCGCGCGATTTCGAGCAGCTCCGGCTCCAGTTCCTGGACCGCAGCGGCGGCGCCGATCCGGAAAAAGAAGTCACCAGATGGGTTGAGCTACAGGCACCTCGTGTCGAGCAATTCCTCCGCATGATCGAGCGAATGCGAACCACATCGGTTACAACACTTCCAATGATCGCCGAAGCCGCGAACCAGGCAAGAGTGCTGCTGGCGCGGCGCTCAGACGCCTGAACAATCCCCCTCCCGCTCGCGGGAGGGGTCAGGGGTGGGCCGAGCGAAGCGAGTTCGGTTCGGCTGCATCAACTCAGCTTCAACGATCGCCCACCCCATGCAGCCGCGTCCTGGTTCGTCCGGGGGACGAACCAGCGGCTGCATCCCCTCCCGCAAGCGGTAGGGGAAGCAATGGCTCACTCAATCAAGCGCCACGCCGCCGTTCGAACAGCCACACCCGGATCGCGCTTGCGAGATTGGGGGGATCGGGCCGTTCGACGCGTTCGGCATCGATCCGCGCCACCAGCGCGTTGACCGGCAGGCCGTCTTCCTCGGCGGCCTCGCGCAGCGCGTCCCAGAAGATCGGCTCAAGGCTGATCGAGGTCGCGTGCCCGGCGATCATCATCGAGCGCTTGGTCGGACCTTCAAGCCTCATGCCGCGCCCGGTCTCCATCATTCCCGCCGCCTCGGGCGACGAGGACCATCAATACATATGCTGGCCGCCGTTGATCGACAGCGTCGAGCCGGTGATGAAGCCGGCATTCTCCCCGCACAGGAAGACCACGCCGCGCGCGATCTCCTCGGCCTGGCCGAGCCGCCCCACCGGGATCCGCGCGACGATCTTCTGCAGCACGTCCTCGGGGACCGCTGCGACCATCTCGGTGTCGATATAGCCAGGGGCGATCGCGTTGACCGTAACGCCGGCGCGCGCGCCTTCCTGCGCGAGCGCCTTGGTGAAGCCGTGGATCCCCGATTTGGCGGCGGCGTAATTGACCTGGCCATATTGGCCCGCCTGCCCGTTGATCGAACCGATGTTGACGATCCGGCCATATTTGCGCGCCTGCATGCCGTCGAACACCGCCTTGGCCATGTTGAAGCAGCCGCCGAGGTTGACGTCGATCACCTCGTCCCACATCTGCCGGCTCATCCGCTTCATCGTCGTGTCGCGGGTGATGCCGGCGTTGTTGACGAGCACATCGATCGGCCCGAGCTCCTCCTCGATCTGCTTGACCGAAGCGAGGCAGGCATCGAAGTCCGACACGTCCCAGCGGTAGGATTTGATGCCGCTGCGATCGGTGAAGGCGCGCGCCTTTTCCTCGTTGCCCGCATAATTGGCGGCGACTGTCATGCCCTCGTCGCGCAACGCCAGGCTGATCGCCTCGCCGATGCCGCGGGTTCCACCAGTGACGACTGCGACGCGTGCCATTGCTCTCTCCTACTTGGTCGAAGCCCCTTTATGGCTCGGCAAGCCAGCCCGCAAGTTCGCGCGCCACCAGGGTGCGCAGCATCTGAAGCCCGATCGCGCTGTCGTTGAGGCAGGGAAGATAGGCGAAGTCGCTCCCGCCCGCTTCGAGGAAGGTGTCGCGCCCGCGTATCGCCATCTCCTCGAGCGTCTCGAGGCAGTCCGCCGAAAAGCCCGGAGCGAACACCACGACCTTGCCGACGCCGCTCCGTGCGAGCCTCGCGAGCGTCGCGTCGGTCGCCGGCTCGAGCCAGCGCGCGCGGCCGAAGCGCGACTGGAAGGCGGTCACCAGCTCGCGGCCGAGCGCCGCCTCGAGCAGCTGCGCCGTCTTCATGCAATGGTGGTAATAAGGATCGCCGAGCTCGAGCGTGCGCTGCGGCATGCCGTGGAAGCTGGCGACGAGCGCCTGCGGCTCGAAGCCAAGCCCGGCGAGGCCCTGCTCGATGCTCGCGGCGAGCGCCTCGATATAGGCCGGATCGTCGAAATAGGGCGGCAAGGTCCGCACCGCGGGCTGCCAGCGCAAGTGCCGCAGGTGTGCGAAGGCGGCATCGTTGGCGGTCGCGGTCGTCGCCGCGCAATATTGCGGATAGAGCGGCGCGAGCAGGATCCGGGTGCAGCCCCGGGCCTTGAGAGAGTCGATCGTGGCGGCGATCGCCGGCTTGCCATAGCGCATCGCATGGTCGACCAGCACATCGGCGCCGAACGCGCCGGCCAGCGCCTTGGCCTGGCGGGCGGTGATCGCGGCGAGCGGCGAGCCATCCGCCGTCCACACCTCCTTATAGGCCCGCGCGGACTTCCTGGGCCGCGTGTTGAGGATGATCCCGCGCAGGATCGGCTGCCAGACGAGCTGCGGTATCTCGACGACCCGCGGGTCGGAGAGGAACTCGCGCAGGTAGAGGCGGACCGCGCCAGGCTCGGGCGCGTTCGGCGTGCCGAGGTTGATCAGCAGCACGCCGATCTTTTCCGCGCCGATCGCATCCCCAATCTCAGGCGGGCTTGTGGCAGGACCGATGGTCATCACCTGCTTCCGATTTGGAGAGGCAGCGAGCGGAGCCTTCGGCCGGTGAGGGCGAACAAGGCGTTGGCGATCGCCGGTGCCGCGGTGGGAACCGACAGCTCGGTGACTCCGCCAGGATTCTCCTCGCTTTCGATCAGCTCGACGATGATCTCCGGCGAGCTTGCCAATGTCGGCAGCCCAAGCTGCCCGAAGCCATGCGCGGTCACCAGCCCGCGCTCGACCGCGATGCGGCTGCCGGTCGCGGCGGCAATGCCGAACATCAGCCCGCCCTCGACCTGCTGGCGGACGATCTCCGGATTGACGATCCGCCCGCAATCGACCGCGCAGATCGCCTGCTTGACGCGCACTTGCTGCCCGCGCCCGTTCTGATCGCCGATCTCCACCTCGACGATCGTCGCGGCGTGCGAGCCGAATGCGCTGTGCGCGGCGAGGCCCATTGTGCTTCCCGGTCCGCCCCCGTCCCAGCCGCCGAGCGCTGCGGCGGTGGAAAGCACGCGCGCCAGCCGCGGATTGTCGCCCAGCATCTGCATCCGGAACGACAGCGGCTCGATTTTCGCCTGGCGCGCAAGCTCGTCGACGAAGCATTCGGTGAAGAATGCAGTGTAGCTGTTCGCGCCCGAGCGCCAGATGCCGGTCCGCACGCCGATCGCAGCCGGGAGATGATCGACCGCGACCGCGCCGATCGAATAGGGCGGGACCGCGCCGGCGACCGCCGCCTCCTCGCTCTCGTCCTGAGGCCCTGGCTTTCCGCCGTGCAGCCGCCCGCTCACTTCAGACACGGTCGAGGGCGCCGCGATGCGGGCACGCCAGCCGGTGATGATATTGGTCTGGGTCAGGCTCGCCGTCAGCTGCGCGCGGGCAGGCGGGCGGAAGCCGTCGTGCATCGTCTCCTCGATACGCGACCAGACCAGCTGGACCGGACGCTTGACCTGTAGCGCCATGATCACCGCCTGCTCGATCGCCTGCGTCTCGAGCTTGCGGCCGTAGCCGCCGCCGATCAGCGTCCGGTAGAGCGTGACCTGCGCCTCGCTCACCCCCGCCGCCCGCGCTGCCGCCGCGCGCGCGAAGCCCGGCGCCTGCGTCGGCGCCCAGACTTCGACCCTGTCGCCGGTGATCCGCACGGTCGCAGCCAAGGTCTCCAGCGGCGCGCTCGGCGCGAGCCCGACCTGATAGTGCGTGCGGAACACCTTGCCGCCGCCCTGCGCGGCACCGTCGATCACGCCATCGGCGTCGCCGCGGCTGAACAGCCGGCTGCCTTCGTCGCTGCCGAGCGCCTGCGCCAGCGCGGCATCCATGTCGCCGCTGCCGATCAGGGGCCCATCGGTTTCGAAGCGCGGCGCCATCCTTTCTACGGCGCGATTGGCCGCCCACCAATTGGTGGCGACCGCACCGACCCAGCCCGGCCGCTCGATCAGCGCGACCACGCCCGGCACCTTGCCCGCTGCGGTGCGGTCGACGCGGACCAGCCTGGCATCACCGGCCGGCCCCTGCCGCACCGAGCCGTAGACCATGTTCGGCAGGCGTATGTCGCAGGCATATTGGGCGGAGCCGTCGACCTTCGATGGGAGGTCGAGGCGCGGCAGCGGCTGGCCGGCGAGGCGATGCTCGTTGCCGCCACGCACCGGCAGATGCTTGGGAAGCTCCTGGGCGGCGGCGGCTTCGGCGAGTTCGCCAAAGCTGATCCTGTCCTTGCCGCGCACGACGAAGCCGGCGCGCGTGTCGAGGCTCTCCCAATCCGTGTCCCAGCGGTCCGCCGCCGCCTTGCTGAGCAACGCGCGTCCCGCCGCGCCGGCCTCGCGCATCGCCGCCTCGAACGCGCGGATCGAGGTCGAGCCCGCAGTCAGCATCAGCCCCGAACGGGTTGCATATTCGCGCACCGCCCAGCCGCCGATCCCGCGCAGCGCGGAGGGCACCGCATTTCCGGCGATGTCCTCGATGAGCAAGTGATTGGCGTAGATCGGGCTGATCGGCGCCGGCTCGACCGACACCGTCCGCCAATCGGCGCCGAGCTCGTCGGCGAGGATCTGCGGCAGGCTGGTATAGACCCCCTGCCCCAGCTCGCTCTGCGGAACCGCGACGACGACGCGGCCGTCGGTGCCGATCTTGAGATAGGCGTTGAAGATCGTCTCGCCCGGCGCGGCACGCAAATTGGGTTCGTAACGGCGCGGCCAAGCCGCCCAGGCGATCAGCAGCCCGGCCCCCACCCCGCCGCCGATCAGCAAGTTTCGCCGGCTGATGTCGAGGGGCTCGCGCTCGGGGTCCATGACGGCGTGATAATCAGCTGCCGCAGCAAGCGCCAGCGGGCTACGCGCCGCTCCCTTGTTAGGTCAGGCTCCGCCTGACAGGCCGCACCGGCCCACTCCCCCACCCGGCCCCCCAATCCATGATACGTTGTTGGGAGGCCGGGTGGGGGAGTGGGCCGGTGCGGGTCCCGCATAGCGGGACACAGAGCAAAAGGGTTCCGCGTGAGCGGAACACAGGCACAAACATCACACACTAGCCCTCGCGCCACCCCGTGCCTATGACGACGCGGAGCCGAAGGGGTGGACCGTGAGTGATTTTCTGCTGACCATGGCAAGTGCCACGCAGGCCGTGCGCTGGGAGGATCTCGGCCTTCATCCGGTCGCGCTCGAGATCGGTTTCTTCAAGCTGCGCTGGTATTCGCTCGCCTATCTCGCCGGCATCATCCTTGGCTGGTGGTATCTGCTCAAGCTGATCGCGCAGCCCGGCGCACCGATGGCGCGGCGCCACGCCGACGACATGGTGTTCTATGCGACCTTGGGGATCATCGTCGGCGGCCGTCTCGCCTATGTCTTCTTCTACCAGCCGAGCATCCTCGCCAACCCGCTCGACGTCTTCAAATTGTGGGAAGGCGGCATGTCGTTCCACGGCGGTGTGGTCGGCGTCAGCCTCGGCATCCTCTATCTCTCGTGGAAGAACAAGCTCAACTGGCTGCGCATCCACGATTACGTCGCCTGCTGCGTGCCGATCGGCCTGTTCTTCGGGCGGCTCGCCAATTTCGTGAATGGCGAGCTTTGGGGCAAGGCAACCAACGTCAGCTGGGCGGTGGTCTTCCCGAGCGGAGGCGAGGTGGCGCGCCATCCGAGCCAGCTCTACGAAGCCGGGCTCGAGGGCCTCGCATTGTTCGCCTTGCTCTGGTTCATGTTCTGGAAGACCGACGCGCGCTACCAGCCGGGCAAGCTCGTCGGCACCTTCCTGCTCGGCTACGGCCTCTCGCGCTTTCTCGTCGAGTTCGTGCGCGAGCCGGATGCGCAGCTGGTGGAGTTCGCGCAGGCGACGCACCTTCACATGGGCCAGTGGCTGTCGCTGCCGATGATCGTCGGCGGCGCCTATTTGCTCGCAACCGCGAAGCGGCGCCGGCAGCGGGTCGAGCCGATTGCCGGCAGCGAGAGCCTTGCCTGAGAGCACCACCATCGCGCCGGCGCTGGAGCAAAGGCTCGCGCAGCTGATCGCACGATCCGGCCCGATCCCGGTGGGGCGCTATATGGCCGAGGCCAATGCTCATTATTATGCGACCCGCGACCCGCTCGGCGCCGCGGGCGATTTCATCACCGCGCCCGAGATCAGCCAGATGTTCGGCGAACTGGCCGGTCTCTGGCTGGCCGATCTCTGGGTGCGTGCCGGCCGGCCGGCGAATGCCTATTATGTCGAGCTCGGCCCCGGCCGCGGCACCTTGGCGCGGGATGCGCTGAAGGCGATGAAGGCCGCCGGCCTCAGCCCGCCGGTCGAGCTGGTCGAGACCAGCCCGGTGCTTCGCGCGGCGCAGGCGGCGCTGCTGCCGGCCGCGCGCTGGCATGACGATTGCGCCGGCCTGCCCGAGAACGGAACATTATTGATCGTTGCGAACGAATTTTTCGATGCGCTGCCGGTGCGCCAGCTCGTCGCGACGGGCGAAGGCTGGCGCGAGCGCATGGTGGATTATCGCGACGGCAGGTTCGTTCCGGCCGCCGGGCCGCCCGCGCCGGCCGCGGCGATACCGGACACGCTGCGCGACTCTCCACCCGGAGCGATCGTCGAGACCTCGCCCGCCTCGGCGGCGATTGCCGGCGCGCTCGCCGAGCGGATCGCCGCGCAAGGCGGCGCGGCGCTGATCATCGATTACGGCCACCAAGTTTCATCGCCCGGAGAGACGCTGCAGGCGGTGCACGCGCACGGCTATGCCGATCCCTGGGCCGAGCCGGGCGAGCGCGACCTCACCGCGCACGTGGATTTCGAAGCGCTGGCGCGGGCGGCGCGGCACGGCGAGGTCAAGTCGTTCGGCCCGGTCGGGCAAGGCGATTGGCTGCGCGCGCTCGGCATCGAGCTGCGCGCCGCGTCGCTCGCGGCGGCGGCGCCCGAACGCGCGCAGGAGATCGCGCAGGCGCGGCTCCGCCTCACCGCGCCCGACCAGATGGGGAGCCTGTTCAAGGTGCTCGCGCTCGTCGCTCGTTCCTGGCCCGATCCAGAGGGTTTCCGATGACCGCCGATACCACGCGCTGCCGCTTCCGCACCGCGGGAGGCGAGGATGCGCCGGCGCTGGCCGCGCTCGGCCGCAAGACGTTCATCGAGACGTTCGGCCACCTCTACCGGCCCGACGACCTCGCCGCCTTCCTGGTGAGCCACGAAGAGGAAAGATGGCGTGAGCAGCTCGCCGACGACGAATTCGTGGTCCGCATCGTCGAAGCGGACGGCAAGGCGGTGGCTTATGCCAAGCTCGGCCCGCCGTCGCTTCCGTTCGAGGTCAGCGCGCCGTCGATCGAACTCAGGCAATTCTACGTGCTCCGGCCCTGGCAAGGCACGAGCATCGCCCGCGAGCTGATGGACTGGGTGCTCGCGGAGGCCCGGCAGCGCGGCGCGGAGCAGCTTTATCTGTCGGTGTTCGTCGACAATCATCGCGCGCGCCGCTTCTACGAGCGCCACGGCTTCACCTTCGTCGCGCCTTATGCCTTCATGGTCGGCAACCACGCCGACGAGGACCACATCATGCGCCTCGACTTGAACGAGGCGCCGGAGGAGCGACGGTGACGATCGATGCGATACGCTCGGCTTTGCTCGATCCGGTGCCGCACGCCTTCCTCGGCCGCCGCGGCGGCGTGTCGACTGGCGTCTGCGCGGGGCTGAACACCGGCTGGGGAACCGAGGACGATCGCGACGCGATACGGGCCAATCGTGCGCTGGCGATCGAGGCGGTCGCGCCGCACGCCCGGCTGGTGACCGTCCACCAGGTCCACAGCGCGACCGCGATCCCGGTCACCGCACCTTATTCCGACGATGCCCGCCCCCATGCCGATGCGCTGGTGACCGATCGGCCCGGGCTCGCGCTCGCGATCCTGACGGCGGATTGCACGCCGGTCCTGTTCGCCGACGCTGCCGCGGGCGTGGTCGGCGCCGCGCATGCCGGCTGGAAAGGCGCGGTGGCCGGCGTGATCGAGGCGACGGTGCGCGAGATGGAGGCGCTCGGCGCCGATCGGGCACGCATCCGCGCTGCCGTCGGGCCGACGATCGCGCGCAAATCCTATGAGGTGGACGAGGCTTTCCTGCGCCGCTTCGTCGCGCAGGACGCGGAGAACGAGCGCTTCTTCACCCCTGGCCGCCCGGGCCACCACCAGTTCGACCTGGAAGGCTTTGTCGTCTCCCGCCTGGCACAAGCGGGACTGAGCCGGATCGAGGCGCTCGGGCTGGACACTTATTCGGATCCGGGGCGGTTCTTCAGTTACCGCCGCGCCACCCACCAGGGAGAGGGCGATTACGGCCGCCAGATGTCGCTGATTGCGCTTCCTACCTAGCGCGGCACCATTCACGCGGTGGTTTGTTGGAAGAGAGGAACGATCGCCGCTATGATCGCGATCCTCCGATCGGGGAAGCGCATGCCCAGAAAGCCCCTGCCCAGAAAGCCCGTGTCCAGAAAGCCGATGCCATGAAGGACGAGGCCGATCTCACCGGCACCACCCCGCGCCGGAGGCCCAAGCCCGACGTGCTCGAAATCGGCGGTCGGCGGCTCAAGCCCTCGACCCTGATGATGGGCCATGGCTTCGACCCCGCCCTGTCCGAAGGATCGCTGAAGCCGCCGATCTTCCTCACCTCGACCTTCGTTTTCGAGAATGCGGCGGCGGGCAAGCGCCACTTCGAAGGGGTCACCGGCAAACGGCCGGGCGGCGCCGAAGGCCTGGTCTATTCACGCTTCAACGGCCCCAACCAGGAGATCCTCGAGGACCGGCTCAGCCTCTGGGAGGATGCCGAAGACGCCCTGAGCTTCTCGAGCGGCATGTCGGCGATCGCGACGTTGCTGCTGGCGATGGTCCAGCCGGGCGACGTGATCGTCCACTCCGGCCCGCTCTACGCCGCGACCGAGACATTGATCGGGCGCGTGCTCGGCCGTTTCGGCGTGCGCTGGCTCGATTTTCCGGCCGGAGCGGAGCCCGACGAGATCTCCGCGGTGATCGAGCAGGCCAAGCAGCAGGGCCGCGTCTCTCTGATCTATCTCGAAAGCCCGGCCAATCCGACCAACGTGCTGGTCGACGTCCAGGCGGTCGCCGCCGCCCGCGACGCCTTGTTCGAGGAAGGCGCGCGTCCGCCGATCGCGATCGACAACACCTTCCTCGGGCCGCTGTGGCAGCAGCCGCTCAAGCATGGCGCCGACCTCACCATCTATTCGCTGACCAAATATGCCGGCGGCCACAGCGACCTCGTCGCCGGCGGCGTGGTCGGCGCGAAGGCGCTGATCGACCCGATCCGGGCGATGCGCAACACCATCGGCACGATCACCGATCCGCATTCGGCCTGGATGCTGCTCCGGAGCCTCGAGACGCTCGAGCTGAGGATGACCCGCGCCGGCGAGAATGCGGAAAAGGTGTGCGCCTTCTTCCGCGATCATCCCAAGGTCGAGACCGTCGGCTATCTCGGGTTCCTGAAGGACGACCGCCAGGCCGACATCTACCGCCGCCATTGCAGCGGCGCCGGATCGACCTTCTCGCTCTACCTGAAGGGCGGCGAGCGCGAGGCTTTCGCCTTTCTCGACGCCCTCAAGATCGCCAAGCTCGCGGTCAGCCTCGGCGGCACCGAGACACTTGCCAGCGCGCCCGCGGCGATGACCCATCTGTCCGTTCCCGACGCCCGCAAGGCGGCGCTCGGCATCTCCGACAATCTGGTGCGCATCTCGGTCGGGGTCGAGGACGCCGGCGATCTGATCGCCGATTTCGACCAGGCGCTCGCGGCCATTTAGCGTGCCGGCTGGCAGCCAAGTTCGGCGAGCCGCTGCTACCTCCCGCGCTTGCCGCTCCAGTCCAGCACCTGCCAGCCCTCGGCGCGCGCCAAGCGAACCAGGCGGTCATGGGCATTGGCGGCGACCGGCTCGTCCGACCAGCGGTGCACCGGCGCGTCGGAGACATGGTCCGAATAGAAGCGGATATGCACCGCCTCGCGCGCCAGGCCCTCGCGCTCCAGCCAGGCCTCGATCATCGCCAGCTTGCTGTCGCCGTAGCAATTGCTGCCCTCGATCCGGGCAATGATGCGCCCGGCGGAATCGCGTTGCGTCTCGGTCGCGATGACGTCCTTGAACCCCAGGCGCTGCGCGATGGCGCCGGCGTAGATCCGGTAGGAAGCGGTTGCCATCACCAGCCGCCGCCCGGCCGCCCGGTCGGACGCGATGCTGGCGCGCGCGCCGGGCAGGATGTTGCGGGCGATCTGGCGGTCGGCGAAACTCTCGATGACCGGCTCGAGCCGCTCCGGCGCGATGGCGTTCCCGATCAGCAGCCGGTAATTGATTTCCTTGAGCCTGCCGCGCTCGATCAGCTTGAGCAGATAGGCGGCCATCGCCAGCAGCACGAGCGGCATCAGCAGCAGGCGCCACGGCGCGAGCCGCAGCGCGGCGTGGATCAGGAATGGCGTGTAGGTGGCACGCCGCGTGATCGTCCGATCCATGTCGTAGATGGCGAGCGCGCTCTTCATGCTTCCCGGCAAGCATAGCGCGCGCGGCTTGTCCACCACCCTGCTCTAAAAACAGCCGTGTTTGCGGATAGGATCCGCCTGCCCCGCGCGTGGCGCCAAGGCGTGCAAAGCGGCTTGCCCCGGCCAGCTTAATCCAGCAGTGTCCGCCGCATGAATTCGCCCGCCGATGTCAGTCTGAGCGATGAGGGGGGCCGGCGCGTTCTGCGCTTCCACGGCGCCCTGACGTTACGCCGCATCGATGACCTCCCTCAGCGGCTGGGCCCGATCGGGGTCGATGGGGCGAGGATCGATCTCACCGACGTGTCGGCGATGGACACCGTCGGCGCCTGGTTGATCCACCGCCTGGTCCGCGACCACGGCGCTGAGGTCACCGGCGCGAGCGAGCAGCAGCTCGCGCTGATCGAGGAAGTCGGCAAGGCCGATCAGATGGTCAAGATGCGGCCGGACCGGACGCCGCCGCTCTACCGCGTGCTCGACCAGATCGGGACGGCGACGATTCTCGCCGGCCGGAATTTGGTCGGGATGCTCGGCTTCTTCGGCGCATTGTTGATCTCGACCTGGGCGGTGATCACCCACCCACGGCGCTTCCGCTTCAATGCCGTCGTCCAGCAATTCGAGGTCGTCGGCGTCCACGCGTTGCCGATCATCGGCCTGATGAGCTTCCTGGTCGGCATCGTCATCGCCCAGCAAGGCGCGGTCCAGCTGCGCCAGTTCGGCGCCGAGGTGTTCACGATCAACCTGATCGGGCGAAGCGCCATCAAGGAGCTAGGCGTGCTGATGACCGCGATCATGGTCGCCGGCCGCTCGGGCTCCGCCTTCGCCGCCCAGATCGGGTCGATGAAGCTCAACGAGGAAGTCGATGCGATGCGCACGATCGGCGTCTCGCCGGTCGAGGCGCTCGTGCTGCCCCGCGTGCTCGCGACCGTGCTGCTGATGCCGATGCTCGGCTTCTACGCGGCGATGATGGCGGTGCTTGGCGGGGGCGTCTTCACCTGGCTTTCGCTCGACATTCCGCCGGTGACCTTCGTCCAGCGCATCCGCGAGGTCGTTCCGATGACCGACCTCTGGCAGACCTTGATCAAGGCGCCGGTGTTCGGACTGATCATCGCGATGGCGGGCTGCTTCCAGGGCATGCAGGTCGAAGGCAATGCCGAATCGGTGGGCCTGCGGACCACCGCGGCGGTCGTCCAGGCAATCTTCCTGGTGATCGTGCTCGACGCCTTCTTCGCCGTCTTCTTCACCTCGATCGGCTGGGCATGAGCGATCGCCAGCCAGCGCGCGAGGAGCCGGTCATCGAGGTCAAGGGGCTGCGCAACAGCTTCGGCGAGCAGGTTGTGCACGAAGAGCTCGATCTGACCGTCCGGCGTGGCGAGATCCTCGGCGTCGTCGGCGGCTCGGGCACCGGCAAGTCGGTGCTGATGCGCTCGATCATCGGTCTCCAGCAGCCGGACGCGGGCGAAGTGAGGGTGTTCGGCGAGGAGATCATCGGCCGCGACGAGGAAGAGCTCAAGGACGTCCGCAAGCGCTGGGGCATCCTCTTCCAGAGCGGTGCGCTTTTCTCGACCCTGACCGTCGCCGAAAACGTCCAGGTGCCGGTCCGCGAATATTATCCGGCGATCGATCCGAAGCTGCTCGAGGAGATTGCCGGCTACAAGATCGTGATGAGCGGGCTGAGCGCGGAGGCTGGCCCGAAATTTCCGTCTGAGCTGTCCGGGGGAATGCGCAAGCGCGCCGGCATCGCCCGCGCGCTGGCGATCGATCCGGAGCTGTTGTTCCTCGACGAGCCGACCGCCGGCCTCGATCCGATCGGGGCTGCGGCGTTCGACGAGCTGATCGTCGAGCTTCGCAACGCGCTCGGCCTGACCGTCTTCCTGATCACCCATGACCTCGACACGCTCTACGCGATCTGCGACCGCGTCGCGGTGCTTGCCGACAAGAAGGTGATCGCGGTCGGAACGATTGAGGAATTGCTGGCTTTGGACCACGAATGGATACAAGAATATTTCCGGGGTCCCCGAGGGCGGGCGGCCGCGGCGACGACGGACGCCAAGGGCAGTGAGGTCTGATGGAAACCCGCTCGAACCACATCTTCGTCGGCGGTGTCGTGCTTGCCCTGATCGTCGCGGTGCTTGCGTTCATTATCTGGCTGAGCCAGGCGTCGGGCGACGCCGATAAGGAATATGACGTCTTCTTCAAGCAGGCCGTCGACGGCCTCGCCAAGGGATCGGCGGTGTCATTCTCGGGGGTACCGGTCGGCCAGGTTGAATCGATCAACCTCGAGCCGAACAGCCCGGAGTTCGTGCGCGTCCGCATCCAGGTCCGCTCGAGCACGCCCGTGCTGCAGGGGACGACCGCGACAATCGAGGGCGTCGGCTTCACCGGGGTGTCGCAGATCCAGCTCGACGGCGCCGTCAAGGGCGCGCCGCCGATCACCCAGCCCGGGCCTTATGGTGTGCCGGTGATCCCCGCCAAGCCCGGTGCGCTCGGCCAGCTGCTGAGCAGCGCGCCTGAATTGCTCGAACGGGTATCGACCCTGACGGAACGACTGACGGAGCTGCTCTCGGACCGCAACCAGGCCTCGATCGCGGGCATCCTCGACAATGTCGAACAGATCAGCGATTCGCTTGCCGACCGCTCGCCCGAGATTGCCGCCGCGCTCGCCGAGGCGCGCATCGCGATCCGCCAGGCCGGCCTGGCAGCCGAGCAGATCAGCCGCCTCGCCGGCACCACCGATAGATTGCTCAACGAGGATGGCCAGCCGCTGATTAGGGACCTGCGGCAGACCGTCCAGGCTGCCGAGGCGAGCATGAAAAATCTCGATGCGATGCTGGCGGACGCCCGGCCCGGCGTGCAGGCGCTGACCAAGCAGACCATTCCCGAGGTCGGCCAGCTGGTGCGCGATTTGCGCGACACCACGGCCGCGCTCCGCTCGATCACCACGCGGATCGATCAGCAAGGCGCCGCCTCGATCCTCGGTTCTCCCAAACTCCCGGACTATGAGCCCAGCAGATGAACCCATTGCGTCCCCTCCTCGCACTTGGCGCCAGCCTGGCGCTCTCGGCCTGCCTCAGCTTCGGCAGCAAGCCGCCGCCGACCCTGATGACCTTGACCGCGGCATCGCCCGTGCCGGCGCAAACCAACCGTACCGGGACGGCGGCGCGCGCGATCACCGTGCTTCCACCAACCGCGACGCAGGAGATCAGCACTTTGCGGGTGCCGGTGCGATCGGGCAACACGGCGGTCGCCTATCTCAAGGACGCGCAATGGGTGGAAGCGCCGGCGGTCCTGTTCGGGCGGCTGCTGTCGGAAACCATCGCCTCGACGACCGGCCGCGTCGTGCTCGATCCGCGACAATTCTCGTTCGATCCGGGCACGCGGCTGACCGGCCAGCTCCACACCTTCGGGCTCGACGGCGCGCGGCTGGAGGCGGTGGTCGTCTATGACGCGGCGCTGTCGCGCGGCGCCGACGGTATCGAGACGCATCGCTTCGAGGCCCGAGTTCCGGTCGGAGCGGCAACGGCGGCCGCGGCCGCGCCCGCGCTCAACCAGGCCGCCAATCAGGTTGCCGCGGACGTCGCGCGCTGGGTCGGGAGCTGAGGCGGGAATGACCTCGAACCGCGCATAATCGCCCGGTTCGCAAATCGCCGCAGATAAGGATCGCAGTAAGCTCGTTCGACGCGAAACGACGCGGATTATTGCTGGTCCGTCGGCGGACGCCTGTTCTGCTGGATTATTATTTCCGCCCGTTCGGAAAGCTGCTTGGTTTGCTCGATGCTTTCACGCAGCGCTTCCTGCGTCTCCTCGATCTTGAGGATATCCGCTTCAGCCTGTTCGTGGACGTTTCTTTGCTTCACGATGCCCCTCTTCAGGATCTTAACCTCGATCAACCCTAATTGGTTCCGCCCGACGGACGCAAAGGCAAATTTTGCTGTCGTCGCGCGCACGCCATGGCCTCAGACGAGGCTCTTGGACGCTTGCTCGAACACGTCCTTGGAAAGCCCTTCGGTCGATGCGATCCGCTGCAGCTCGGCCTTCATCAGCGCCGCGCGCTGGTGATCGAAGCGGCGCCAGCGCCCCAGCGGAGGCACGAGACGCGCCGCCGCCTGCGGGTTGCTCCGCTCGACCGCCAGGATCATGTCCGCGACAAGGCGGTAGCCGCGCCCGGAGGGGTGGTGGAACGCGCGCTGGTTGGCGGCGAACGCGCCGACGAGCGAGCGCAGCCGGTTGGGATTGGCCAGCGAGAAATCGGGATGGCTGGCGAGCGCCTCGACCGCCTCGACGGTGTCGTCGCGCGTCGACATCGCCTGGACCATGAACCATTTGTCGATCACCAGGCCGTCGCGGCGATAGCGCTCGTAGAAAGCGGACAGCGCCATCAGCCGCTCATCGGCGTCGCTGTTGGCGAGGACGCCGAGCGCGCCCTGGCGGTCGGTCATATTGTCGGCCTGTTCGAACTGGCGCATTGCGATCTCGGCGTAGTCGGGCGATTGCGCCGCCTCGATATAGCTCAGGGCCACCGTCCGCAGCCGCCGCGCGCCCTTTCCGGCAGGCGAATATTCGAACTGGTTCGCGGTCGATGCGCTTGCATAAGCCGACCGCCATTGGGCCTCGAGCTCCTCGCCGAGTTCGCGGCGCAGCGCCTCGCGCGCCGCATGCACGGCCTCGGGATCGACCACGAGCAGCTGGTCGCCGATGAACGCATCGCTCGGCAGCCGCACCGCCTCGGCAATGAAGGCGGCATCGAGGCTGTCGTTGGCGAGGGTTTGCCGGACCGCCTCGACTACCGGCGCATGATCGACGCTGCCGCTCGAAATTGCGGTGATCAAGGTATCGAGCATCAATTGCTGCATCGCCTCGTAGCGCGCGAAGCTGTTGTCGTCGTTCGCCGAAAGAAAGGCGAGATCGTCGGCGCTGCGCTCGGCATCCACGATGACCGGCGCGGAGAAATCGCGATTGAGCGAAAGCACCGGCCTTTCGCCGATCCCCTCGAAGATGATTTCCTTGTCGCGCGTCTCGAGCAGCACCAGATGGTCGGCATATTTCGTGCCGGTGAGCTCGCCGAACAGCGCCAGCTTGAGCGGGATCGGCATCGGCTCCTTGGCCGGCTGGCCCGGCGTCGGCGGCACATTTTGCTCGAGCCTGAGGTGCGCGCGCCCGTCGCCCGGTTCGTGCGTCAAGGTCGCCTTCACCTTCGGCGTGCCGGCCTGGGAATACCACAAGCGGAAGCGGCTCAGATCGGCTCCGGTCGCATCCTCCATCGCACGCACGAAATCCTCGCAGGTCGCCGCCTCGCCGTCGTGCCGGGCGAAATAGCGGTCGCTTCCGGCGCGGAACCGCTCGGGACCAAGGATCGTGTGCAGCATGCGGATGACTTCGGCGCCCTTGTTGTAGACCGTCGCCGTGTAGAAGTTCGAGATCTCGATATAGCTTTCCGGCCGGATCGGATGCGCGAGCGGCCCTCCGTCTTCCTGGAACTGCGTGCTGCGCAGCGCGCGCACATCCTCGATCCGCTTGACTGCGGCCGAACCCTGATCGGCGGAGAATTGCTGGTCGCGAAAGACGGTGAAGCCTTCCTTCAGCGAAAGCTGAAACCAGTCGCGGCAGGTGACGCGGTTGCCCGACCAATTGTGGAAATATTCGTGCGCGACCACGCCGGCGACCGCGTCATAATCGGCATCGGTCGCGGTGTCCGGATCGGCAAGGACGTAGCGCGAGTTGAAGATGTTGAGACCCTTGTTCTCCATCGCCCCGAAGTTGAAGTCGGCGACCGCGACGATGTTGAAGACGCCGAGGTCATATTCGCGGCCATAGACCTTCTCGTCCCATACCATCGCCGCCTTGAGCGCGGCCATCGCATGATCGGTCCGCGCCAGATCCTGCTCGCGCACCCAGATCGCGAGCTCGACCTCCTTGCCCGATCGGGTGACGAAGCTGTCGCGGTTGGGCGCAAGGTCCCCTGCGACGATCGCGAACAGATAGGAAGGCTTGGGAAACGGATCGTGCCATTCGGCCCAATGGCGTCCTCCCGGCAGCACGCCGTTCGCCACCGGATCGCCGTTCGCGAGCAGCACCGGATAGCGGGCCGCGTCCGCCCGCAACCGCACCTGAAAACGGCTGAGCACGTCCGGCCGGTCGGGGAAGAAGGTGATGCGGCGAAAGCCCTCGGCCTCGCATTGGGTGCACAGGATGCCGCCGGATTCGTAGAGACCCATCAGCTGGCTGTTCGCTGCCGGCGCGATCGCGGTGACGGTCTCGACCAGCGCGCGCGACCCGTGCAGGGTGAGGACGAGCTGGTCGTCCTCGTAATGCGGCTCGACCGGCCGGCCGTCGATGGTGAGCTCGAGCAGCTCGAGCGCCTCGCCGTCGAGCCGCAGCGGCTGATCGTGGACGCCGTTGCGCTCGACCTGGAGCTGGGTCCGCACGATCGTCCGGTCGGGCGCGAGGTCGAAGTCGATCCTGACCTCGGGAACCAGCCAGTCGGGCGGCCGATAGTCTTCGCGGAATATCGTCGCCGGCGGTGCGGCGTGGGCGTTCTGCGCGTCGGCCATGGCCCCGGGCTCTACGCGCCACGCGGACGGCGCGCAACGCCTGCCGTCGCGCGCCTGCCATCGATCGTCGCGCCTGGCGCCTGCTCCGGGGGCAAGAAGCTCAGTCGGCGAGCGGCAGCGGCCGCTCGGCGGTCGCGTCGCGCCGGGCGGTGAAGACGATGATCAGCCCCGCCATGCCGAGGACACCACCGGCGATCGCGAGCGGCGTCCAGCGATAGTCTTCGAAGATTGTCGACAGCGCCATGGCGATGATCGGGATCAGGAGGTTCGAATAAGCCGCGCGGCCCGGCCCGGCCGCGCGGATCACCGCGAAGTAGAGCGGAAAAGCGAGGGTCGACGCGAACAGCGCCAGATAGAAGAGCCCGCCGAGATAGGCGGGGCTGGTGTCGATCACGGGCGGCCCGGCCAGCAGATAGGCGAACAAAGCATTGGGGATCACGCTGTAGCTCATGCCCCAGGCGATCAGGCCGGCCAGCGGCAACGTCCGGACCCGCTCGGCCGCCTGGACGACGTTGGAAGCTGACGCCATCAGCACCGCCAGCACGCTCAGCGCGATGCCGAAGCCGATCGCGTCCGAGTTCGCCGCATTCGCGCGCAGCTCCTGGACGAACAGCAATGCGACCCCGGCGATCGCGACCAGCGAGCCGACGACGAAGCGACCCCCCAGCCGATGCTTGAGGAACAGCCAGGCCAGCAACGAATTGGGTACGATCAGCAGCGCGAAGATCACCGCCACCAACCCCGACGTCACGTAGCGCTCGGCGATATAGACGCTGTTGAAGCTGAGGCAGAACAACGGAATGCCATAAGCGGCGGCGAACAGATGGCCGTTCCGCCCGAGCCGCAGCGGCACCTTGGTGAGCGCGGCATAAGCAAACATCGCCGCCGCGGCGATGATGAACCGGTAGGTCACCGACCAATTGGCCGGCACGGTCCCGATCTGGCTGGTGATCACCAGCCACGTCGAACCCCACATCAAGGTGACGAGAATGAACGGGATGAGGACTCGCGGCTGGACGAATGCCCGGTCGCGATCGATCACGGTGCCGCCTTCGCCGGCCCGGCATCGACCGCGCCGGCGTCTATTCCACCAGCCTCCACCGGACCGGCGGGTACCGGCCGGCGGGCGCGTAGCGCGATGAACAGGCCGGCAAGGCCGAACAGGCCGCCCAGCGCCGCCAGCAGCGACCAGCGATAATCCTCGAAGATCGTCGACAGCATCATCGCCAGGAACGGCGAGAGCGCGTTCGAATAGCCGGCGAAACCCGGCCCGGCCGCGCGGATGACATGGATGTAGAGCGGGAAGACCAGCGCCGATCCCATTAGCCCCAGGTAGAGCAGGCTCGAGACATAGGGCAGGCTGGTGTCGAACACCGGCGGCCCGATGAACAGCAGGGCGAACACGCTGTTGGCGATCACGCCGTGGACCATCCCCCACGCGATCATGCCCATGATCGGCCGCGCCTGCGCGCCCTTGGTAGCCTGGATGATGCTGGCGATCGACGCGCACAGCATGCCGAGCAGCGCGAGGCTTATCCCGGTCGCGACCGTCGCCGCCGAGCCGGAGCTGGCGCGAATCTCCTGGATGAAGAGCATCGCGACGCCGGCCACTGCGACGACCGAGCCGACAATGAAGCGGCGCGAGACCTCGTGCTTGAGGAACAGCCAGGCGAACAGCGAGTTGGGGACGATCAGCAGCGCGAAGATGACCGCGACCAAGCCCGAGGTGATATATTCCTCGGCGAGATAGACGAGCGTGACGTTGAAGCAGAATTGGGTGAGCCCAAACGCCGCTGCGAGCAAATGGCCCTGGCGCCCGATCGCGGTCGGCATGCCGGTGAGCGCGGCATAAGCGAACATCGCCGCCGCCCCGATCGCGAAGCGATAGCTGATCGACCAGACCGCGGGCACGCTGCCGAGCTGGCCGGTAATGATCAGCCAGGTCGAACCCCAGATCAGGGTCATCACCACGAACGGGACGAGGATCCGCGGCTGAAGATAGGATTGCTCTGGGTTCACAGCGCGCCGATCGCCGCCGCCAACGCGTCCACATCGGCCTGGTCCTGGTCCCAGCTCGTGACCAGCCGCGCCTCGCCCGGACCCCAATCGTAGAAGTCGAAGCCTTTGGCGCGCAACGTGCGGGCCTCGTCGGGCGCTAGCCGCAGAAAGATCTCGTTGGCCTCGACCGGATGGATCAGCCGCTCGCCGGCCGCGGCCGCGATCCGCGCCGCCGCGTCATTGGCCGCCTTGGCGTTGCGCAGCCAGACACCGTCGTTGAGCAGCGCAAGCAATTGCGCCGCCAGAAAACGGCCCTTCGACAGAAGGTGGCCGGCGCGCTTGCGGCGGAAGCGGGTCACCGCGGCATGGCTGCGATCGAAGAAGATCAAAGCCTCGGCCGACATGCCGCCGTTCTTGACGAAGCCGAAGCTCAGTGCATCGACCCCGGCGCGCCAGGTGAGATCGGCGGGCGAGCAGCCCAGCCGCGCCACCGCATTGGCGAAACGGGCACCGTCCATGTGAAGCCCGAGCCCGCGCCCGCGGCACAATTCCCCGAGCGCCGCCACCTCGCGGGGCGTGTAGACCAGGCCATATTCGGTCGCGTTGGTGATCGACAGCGCGGCCGGCTGGGCCTGATGGACGTCGTCGCGCACCGTCGCGAGCAGGTCCTGCACCGTCTCCGGAGTCACCTTCGCGCCGCGCCCTTCGCAGAGCAGAAGCTTCGCCCCATGGGTGTAGAATTCGGGCGCGCCGCATTCATCGTTCTGGATATGCGCGCCGCCGTGGCAGACGATGCTGCCGTACGGCGGGCACAAGGCCGCGAGCGCGAGCGCGTTCGCGGCCGTGCCGGTAGAGACCCAAAGCGTAGCGACCTCGGTCTCGAACAATGTCGAAAATGCCGCGTCCAGCGCGGCGCTGAGCTGATCGCCGTCGTAAGCGGTGTCGACCCGATTGGCTTGGGCGAGAGCGTGCATCACCTCGGGACAGACGGCAGCCGCATTGTCGGAGAAGAAACGC
>NZ_JAKFCG010000040.1:0-16784 GCF_036677245.1 Sphingomonas sp. | reverse complement strand
CCTGACACCTTCAAAGGGAATCCGGCGAGTTACGTCGACTTGAAGGCGGCAGGTGTCGCAGTCCTCGGCTGGGGTCAGTTTGTGACGGTCGTCATCAACTTCCTCATCCTGGCGTTCGTGATCTTCCTGCTCGTGCGTTACGCAAATCGCATGATGCGCCGCGGCGAGGACGCTCCAGCCGGGCCGACCGAGGTGGAGCTGCTTGCAGAGATACGCGACGAGCTGCGGGCCCGCCGCTGACCACACTGTGAAGGACCTGGCGACTCCATCCTCGGAGGGTTCCATGATATGTGGATAACTTCAGCCAGCGACTCGCTGGCCAGCACCAGGGGGGTGCCGATGAACTGCGATCTCGCTTACTTTGAGAGGCGTGCATCTGAAGAACGCGCGGCAGCACTAGGCTCCGCTGATGCGCGTGCCCGCCGAGTTCACGCACTTATGGCAGACTGCTACGACGCTAAGGTTCAAGCGATGACGACCCTTTTGGGCAGCAAACTACCCGCTCTTCACTGAGCAGAATTGCCGCCGTCGCCGAATTAGAGGGCTGGCCGAGGTCTCATCGTGCTAGCTGCAACGGCGTGTTACATCGACAGGACCAGCGAATGCACTTGGCCGTAGCGATCATTCCGTGTTTGGACTTGGACGAGAGTCAGGCTTTTTATGAGCTACTCGGTTTCACAGTCCGGTCTAATTACGAGAGCCATGGATACCGCATATTGGAACATGCGGAAGGAGCACAGCTGCACCTAACGCGAGCGCTGACGGGTTGGGTGAAACCGGAGCAGAATGCGCACGGCCTTTACCTGTATACCGCTGATGTCGAGGCACTCGCCAAACAGTTTGGCCGTTCGGCGGAAGTGAAGCCCTGGGGCCTGCGCGAGTTCGCGTTGTCAGACCCAAACGGCGTGCTCGTCAGGATTGGTTCGTTCCTCTCCTAGGTTTGGTTTCGCCTTATGGCGACATTAGGGTGCGTCTGGTGAAGACTCTGAACCAGATTACCATCAGGCAACCAACCGACGGATACTGCTAGTCCGGAGCCGATGTCCGCTTGTTTGCCTGCTCGCGTCGGCCGGTTCGATAAAGCGGACGTTCCGCTTTCCACCCATCGCGGACGCTAATAGCGCCATTGGTCGGATCGACGTTGAACGTCTGCAATGGGTGGAAAACGGATATTCCCTGCATTAGGCCGTTCGGATGTCTGGCCTTCAGTTCGACTGGGAAGCTGTCGCCCACAAGGCAGTCTTGCAAGTGATGGGGCGCAACGAGCGGCGCATGAGCGACGGCTCCCTCTCATGGGATGCGCTCGCGTTGACCGTCGGGGATAATGCGGTCGTCCTGACAGTCACCGCCGACACCGACGAGATTGTCGTCTGTCACGAACCGGTACCACGCTGCGAGGATTGGCTTGTCGTCCCAGCCTTGGCAGATGCTGTGGGCAAGCGGCTCGGCTGGTGTTGGGTCGCCACGAACTATCTTGGGTATCGCGACAGCTTCACCCTGGCCTTGGGCGATGTCGCGCCCGACGCGCTTGAGCCCCGGCTGACCTTTCTGGCCGAAGGCTGCTCGCTTTCGTGCTTCAACCTGACGCCCCGCAACGCCTAAGACGTAATGTCCGCAATGGGCTGGTGAGCAGACATTAGCTCCGTCTGTTGCTCCACTTAATCGCAGGAGTCAGCAAGGCGTTCACGAATACCCATGTGACCACCAAAAGCCCGATGTCGTGCAATGCTCCGTCGCGTAGCCAAATCCATAGGGCGCCGAATAGCCACAGCGAAGTTGTAAGAAGCAACGAGAACATCACGGCAAAGCGCCAGCTCGCCAAGACGGCCATCTCGTGTGCATCGTGTCCGTGATCGTTCTTGCCCATTCAATGAGTTTTGCCGCCGGAGCCGAATGTCCGCAATGGGTCGAAAGCAGACATAAGAGCCGGTATCGGTTCAATGACTGCTTTTGCCCGCTGGCGCCGGAGAGCAGATGGTCCGTTAGCGGCCACAAACCGACGTATGGCAAACAACGTCTGCTAAGCCGGTTGCCGTCGTTCGCGTCACGTTGGCGCGATTTTGACAGCGGACCTGCGCAGATCCGGCCTAAGTCGGCGCTGCGCCCGTGATAATAAGGCCTTTCTTAGGGTTTGTTGCCTAAGCGCGGCAAAATGGTTGATCTCCTTTCCAAGCTCGGCGCGCCGACACCCCCGGCGGCCGCAAGCATTGCTCACCGGTCGCTCGAAGCGGTCCGCCGCCATCTCGGAATGGATGTCGGATATCTCTCCGAATTCGTCGGCGAGAACACTTTCTTCCGAGAGGTGGACGCACCCGGGCTGGAGGAGCTGATCAAGGTCGGTGACTCGCTCCCGCTCGAGCAGGTTTACTGCCGCCACATACTGGCCGGGCGATTGCCGGAGTTGATCCCGGACACAGGGGCCAATTCCTTCGCCGCCTCCCTGCCGATCACCGCGCAGGTGCCGATCGGAGCGCACGTCAGCGTGCCCATCCGGAGAGGAGATGGCGAAGTCTACGGCATGTTCTGCTTTCTGAGCGCAACGCCGCAACCTGCCTTGAACGAACGCGACCTGCATATCGTCCGCGTCTTCGCGGACATGGTGGCAGAAGACATGCAGCGCCAGAATGCGGCAAAGGACAATCTCGAGCGGAAGTCTGAGCGTGTTCGCCAGGCTCTTGAGCCCGGCGCATTTTCGATATTCCTGCAGCCGATCTGCTCGCTGATCGGCGGCGAGCCACTCGGCTATGAAGCGCTCTCGAGATTTGCGATCGAGCCGCTGCGTACGCCCGACGCCTGGTTCGCCGATGCGGCCGAATGTGCGCTTTCAGTGGAGCTCGAATGCGCCGCAATCGAAGCGGCGCTCGTGGCGTACGACCAGCTTCCCGAGCCGTTCACCCTTTCGGTGAATGCATCGCCCGGGACGGTTTCGAGCGGTGCGCTTGCAAATGTGCTGGGCAATCGCGCCATCGATCGACTGATACTCGAAATCACCGAGCATGCCGCCGTGGAGAACTATGATGCTCTCAACAGCGAACTCGCACCTCTTCGGACGCGAGGTCTCAAGCTTGCGATCGACGATGCGGGCGCCGGCTATGCAGGCCTCCAGCATATTTTGCGGCTCCAGCCCGACATCATAAAGCTCGACATGTCTCTCATCCGCGCCATCGATTCTGACCCGGCCCGCCGCGCCTTGGCCGGTGCGATGCAGATGTTCGCGCGGCAAACGGGCTCGGTGCTGGTGGCCGAGGGCGTGGAAACCGGGGGTGAGCTGTCGACCTTGGCCGGGCTCAGCTTCATGCGCGTGCAAGGGTATCTGCTTGGCAAGCCTCGGCCGTGGCAGGACGTCCTATCCGGACCAGTGACGGCCGAAGCCGCAGCCTGAGACGACCAAGATGTCGCTACGGCGACATCGGAAGTGCACAGCGCTTCGGAACTGAACTTCGAGGGCGGCACCTCAGGCATCTCCACCCGGGGGTCGGACAAATTCGAATGTGAAGCGCAGAACCTGTTCATCTTGGAGATGGTGCGGATCAGGTACAGCAGCTCCATGACAGTTCCGCAAACACGAACCCTGTTGTCTCGCGTCGCTCTCCTTGCGGCGACCGCGATCATTCTTCTGACCGAACCCGCCGCTCGAACGGCGATCGCTGCCCCGGCAAGCTTCGTCCGCGATCCAAGCGCCTGGGTGATCGGCCCGCTTGTAAGGGGGCGCAACTACTCTGTGGGTATGCCTCTCCACCCAACCGCCGGCCGCAATGGCACCTGGCAGATCGATCTCCCGCGCCATCCGGGCAGCGTCCACTATGTGACTTTTCCCCACGGCTCTCTTCAGGGCAAGACCCGCATCGTGATGCGCTATCGCCTTGAGGCCGCACCAGGCGTCCGCGTCCACGCATCAACGGCGCCGGGATCTCCGGGGATCATCACTCCTTACTTCCAGCGTTATGGCGACAACTGGACCGCCAGGGGCCGTTTCGAAGCCTTCCGCTGGTACGGCACGTTCGCCACCCAGGAGATCACGCCGGGCGAGCACATGATCGTCGCTCCGTTGAACGCCAACTGGACGGCGGTCGAGCGCTCCAGCGCACAAGGCAGCCCCGCAGCCTTCCGCGAAGCACTGGCCGACGCGGACCAGGTCGGCTTCGTTTTAGGCGGCGGCGACGGCGCCGGCCACGGCGTCTATGCGACCGGCCCCGCGCGCCTTGTCGTCACCCAGTTCAGCGTAGAATAGCCTAAAGGCCTCGGCTCCTTGGTGTCCGCTCTGGGTCGAAGACGGACATTCCCGACTCCGGTGGACGATCGTCCGCTTCGGGGAAGATTGAGGGTAGCTTGGAGCGTCCGCTGTTGGCGCATTGCAGCCATTCGTGGCAGCGTCGCTCGGCAGTGGTTCAAATCGAAATTTGCTCCGATAGTAGCCGATAATTCCGCCCCCGCGTACTTGGCGGATAAGTCTGCCAGTGTTTTCAAGGTGAAGGCATTCCTGGCCGGGCCAATCGCGCCAAGCGCATGGCTTGCCGGTCGCGTGCCAGGAGCATAGACTGAACCGGAAATTCGGGGATTCCGGATGACATCGCACCGCACCGCAATCGCTCTGTCCGCTCTCAGCCTCGCGGCCGCCTTTGGCCTCGCGGGCGGGCTCGAAGCGCACGGGAGCGCGCCTCCGCCGCAAGGCCAGCAGGACGGCGCCGAGGATGGCCAGGGCGCGGTCGATATACTCGCGTTCACGCACGGCGACGGGGCGCGGATGACCGTGCCGGTCAGCATCTCCGGCCAGGGGCCTTACGCCTTCCTGGTGGACACCGGCGCCGAGCGGACGGTGATCTCGCGCGAGCTCGCCAAGCGGCTCGCGCTTCGCCCGGGCACGGACGTGACGGTGCACAGCATGACCGAAACCGGGCTGGTGGCGACCGCGCTGATCCCCGAGCTCATGGTCAGCAAGAACAAGGTGAGGGATGTCCACGCGCCGGCGCTCTCGGCCGTCGACCTCGGCGCGGCCGGGATGCTCGGCGTCGACAGCCTTCAATCGCAGCGCGTGACATTCGATTTCGCGCGCAAGACGATGTCGATCCGGGCATCGCGCGGTTGGGCCGTCGACCGGGATCCCAACACGATCGTGGTGACGGCGCGCAGCCATTACGGCCGGCTGCTGATCACCCAGGCGAGGATCGACGGCGAGCGGATCGTCGTCGTGCTCGACACCGGATCGCAGATCTCGATCGGCAACGAGGCGTTGCGGCGCAAGCTCGCCGCGAGGAAGAAGCTCGGC
Organism: Sphingomonas sp.; assembly: GCF_036677245.1. Lineage (GTDB taxonomy): Bacteria > Pseudomonadota > Alphaproteobacteria > Sphingomonadales > Sphingomonadaceae > Allosphingosinicella. The sequence continues at coordinate 11,518 of NZ_JAKFCG010000040.1, read as the reverse complement.
AGGATGCACCCCGTCGAGCTGATCAGCGTCACCGGCGGGACGACCCAGGTCGATTACACCGCGGTCAAAAGGATCTCGATCGGCGGCGTCGAGATCCGCGACATGCCGATCGGCTTCGCGAATGTGCAGCCGTTCCGCCAGCTCCGCCTCGAGGACCGCCCCGCCCTGCTGCTCGGCATGGACGCGCTGAAGCTGTTCGACAGAGTCTCGGTCGATTTCGCGCGCAAGGAGGTGCGCTTCCTCGCGCCCGATCTTTCGGCGGGCGCGGTGGCGATCAGGATGGCGGCAAGGAAGAGCGGAGCGGTCGCCCCGCCTGGAATTTGATCCATCTATGTTGAACGTAACCGGAGTTTCTGAGGTAGGCGGCGGACTCGTGGGCTACGACGGCGGCATTCCCAAGGATCGCTTGGATGCCAGCCTGCGCTGGCATGACGGGATGGCGCTGGCATGACGAGCCTGCGCTGGCATCACGGATTGGGCAGGACCTTCGCCGCTAACCGCACTTCCTGCCCACCGGCGCCTTGAGCCCCCTACCCCGTCACCCCAGCGAAAGCTGGGGTCCATGCGATGCTCGATAACCCGCCAGTGGCAAACCCGGGCTACGACGGCGACTTTCCCAAAGATCGCTTGGTTGCCAGCCTGCGCTGGCATGACAGGATTGGGCTGGCATGACGGGATGGGGCAGGACCTTCGTTGCCAACCGCACTTCCTGCCCACCGGCGGCCTTGAGCCCCCTACCCCGTCACCCCAGCGAAAGCTGGGGTCCATGCGATGCTCGCATAGGCGCCATGATGACCACATCGCCGGGAGCGAAGAATCCCCAATCGATTCAGGTCAGATGACTCAGACTCTAGAGCGGAATGCGCGATACCTGGATCACGCATCCCGCTCTTATCGTTTGTTACCGCATCGCTTTCTGCGCAAAACCGGTTCCCACTTTTGCGCACGATGCTCTAGAACCTTGAACCGATCAGGCCGGGAGCTTGGCCGCAACCGCTTTCGCGAAGCGATCGACATTCTCGTCGGAGAGGCCGGCGACGTTGAAGCGGCCGCTGCCGGCCATGTAGAAGCCCTCTTCCTTGCGCAGCTCGAGCACCTGCTCGGGGCTGAGCGGCAGCATCGAGAACATGCCGTTCTGCTCGTCGATATAAGCCAGCCGCGGATCGGCGGCAGCGAGCCGCGCCCGCAGGCCGCGGATGCGCGCGAGCATCTCGGTCAGCTCCGCCTTCCAATCGGCCCGCAGATCGGGCGTGTCGAGGATGATGCGAACGATCGCGGCGCCATGATCGGGCGGCATCGACCAGTTGGTCCGCGCGAGCGAAAGCAGATTGCCGTAGACCGCCTTGGCGACCGCTTCGCTCGGCGCCTTGACGAACAAAGCGCCGGTGCGCTCGCGATAGAGGCCGAAATTCTTGTCGCAGCTTTGCGCGACCAGCGCCTGATCGACCCGCTCGACCATCATCCTTGTGCCGGCGGCATCCTCGTCGAGGCCGTTGCCGAGCCCCTGATAGGCGAGATCGATGAACGGGATCAGGCCGCGGTCGGCGACGAAGCGCGACAATCGGTCCCATTGGTCGAGGCTGAGATCGGCGCCGGTCGGGTTGTGGCAGCAGCCGTGCAGCAGCACCACGTCCCCTGCGCGCGCGCCTTCGAGCGCCTTCATCATCTCGTCGAAGCGGACGGTGCGCTTGGCGGTGTCATAATAAGGATAATCGACCGTCTCGAGCCGCGCGACGCCGAGCAGAGGAGCATGGTTCGGCCAGGTCGGCTGGCCGAGGAAGATGCGGGTCGCGCCGGCCGACTTGAGCAGCTCGGCGCCGAGGCGCAGAGCGCCGCAGCCGCCGGGCGTCTGCACGCCGACCAATGTCGGATCGCCTGCCAGCGCATCGCCGAACGCCACCTGCTTGATCAGCTCGACGAAACGCGTGTCGCCGTCGGAGCCGAGGTAGGTCTTGGTGTCCTGCGTCTCGATCAGGATCTTCTCGGCGGCCTTGACGGAACGCAGGATCGGAGTCGCTCCGGCGGCATCGCGATAGACGCCGACACCGACGTCGATCTTGGTCGGCCGCGGATCGGCACGGCACAGGCCGATCAGCGCCAGCAGCGCGTCGGGCTGCGGCTCCGGCAAATTCTCGAACAGCTTCTTGTCAGCCAAAACAAACCCCTATGCTCGGAAGAAAAGCGACGTCGCGCCTTCGCGGCGCGGCTTAGAAGCCTATTCCTTCCGAGACAATCCCTTCGGAACAGCGATCGGGCCCTTCGAAACACCGATCCGGGAACGACTCCCCTCGCCGTCGATTGAATCGCCAGCGAATCGACCGTCGTGAAGCGAATGTGGAGAAAGTGAATGGCTGCGCGCCCCTATTGGAAGGGACAGATCAGACTGGCCTTGGTGTCGATCCCGGTCGAAATCTATTCGGCGACCAAGAGCGGCGCGACCGTCGCGTTCAACCAGATCCACGAACCGACCGGGCAAAGGGTCAAATATGAGAAGGTCGTGCCCGGGGTCGGGCCGGTCGACGCCAACGAGATCGTCAAGGGGTTCCAATATGAGAAGGGCAGCTATGTGCTGCTCGACGACGACGAGATCGAGGCGGTCAAGCTCGAGAGCAAGAAGACGCTCGAGCTGACCCAGTTCGTCGACGCCCACGAGATCGACATGATCTATTTCGAGAAGCCTTATTATGTCGTCCCGGCCGACGACCTCGCCGAAGAGGCGTTCGTCGTGCTGCGCGAGGCGCTGCGCCGCACCAGGAAGGTCGGGCTCGGCCAGCTCGCGCTGCGCGGACGCGAATATGTCGTCACCCTCAAACCCTGCGGCAAAGGCATGGTGCTCGAGACGTTGCGCTATGCCGACGAGGTCAACAAGGCCGCTTCCTATTTCCGCGAGATCGAGGATCGCGACCCCGACGAGGAGCTGCTCGACCTCGCCGAGACCCTGATCGAGAAGAAGACGGCCGCCTTCCACCCGACCGATTTTCACGACCGCTATGTCGATGCGCTGCACGATCTGATCGAGCGCAAGATGAAAGCCAAGGGCGGCAAGATCAAACCCGAGGAAGAACCGGCGCCGACGCGCGGCACCAACGTCATCGACCTGATGGCCGCGCTCAAGAAGTCGATCGAGCGGCCCGGGCAGGCCAGCGGCAAGGATGCGGCAGCGAAGCCGGCCGCGGCGAAGAAGCCGGCGGCGGCGAAGAAGGGCGCGGCCAAGGCCGCTTCTGGCAAGCCAGCAGCCAAAGCGGCCCCGAAACGCCGGGCGGCGCGTGGCTGACCGTCGCACGCGCAGGGGCTGATTGACGATGGTCCGCACCGCCGACCCGCTCGCCGCCTATAACAAGAAACGCGACTTCACCCGGACTGCGGAGCCGCCCGGCCGAGTGGAAGACGCCGGCGGCCGCACCTTCATGGTCCAGAAGCATGATGCGACGCGGCTGCATTACGACCTCCGGCTCGAGCTCGACGGCGTGCTCAAGAGCTGGGCGGTGACGCGCGGCCCGAGCCTCGACCCCGCCGACAAACGGCTCGCGGTGCGCACCGAGGATCATCCGTTGGGCTACGCCACGTTCGAAGGCACGATCCCCAAGGGCGAATATGGCGGCGGCACGGTGATGCTGTGGGACTGGGGGCGGTGGATCCCGGCCCCCGGCAAGGACCCGCGCAAGACGATCGAGGAAGGCCACCTTCATTTCACGCTCGAGGGCGAGCGGATGAAGGGCGACTGGATCATGATCCGGCTCAAGCCGAGGCCCGGCGACCGCACCGAAAACTGGCTGCTGCGCAAGATCGAGGATGAGCAGGCGGGAAGCTCGAGCGGGCTCACCGACAAATATCTGACGTCGATCAAGACCGGCCGCACGATGCAGGAGATCGCCAGCGGCAAGAAGGCCAAGGAGCTTGCGAGTTATCGCAAGGCGGTGGATCGGTCCCGGCGCCCGGGAGGGGATCGTCCGAACGCTGGCGGAGGACGCGCGGCGCGGCCCGCGTCCGCCTCCCGGAGCCGAGCCGGCAAATCGAAACCGCCAGCCTTCCGCGAGCCGCAGAAAGCGACCCTGGTCGACAGCGTGCCGTCCGGCTCGGGCTGGATCCACGAGATGAAATATGACGGCTATCGCTGCCTGCTCGCCATCGGCGGCGGCGAGGCCAGGATCTATACGCGTTCGGGCCTCGACTGGTCCGACAAATTCCCCGAGATCGTCGAGGCCGCGCGCAGCCTCGAGGTCGAGAGCGCGCTGATCGACGGCGAGATCGTCAAGCTCGACGACCAGGGCAACACCGGCTTTTCGGCGCTCCAGCAGGCGATCAGCGAAGGCGGCACCGGGCTCAGCCTGTTCGTCTTCGACCTGCTCGAGCTCGACGGCGAAGACCTCGCCAAGCTCCCCAACATCGCGCGCAAGCAGCGCCTCGCATCGCTGATCGGCGACGGCCGGCCGCCGTTCATCCTCTACGCCGACCATATCGTCGGCCAGGGCGAGAAATTGTACGAGGCGATGTGCGCGGCGGGCCAGGAAGGGATCATCTCCAAGCGCGCCGACGCGCCCTATCGCGGCGCGCGCACCAAGGCCTGGCTGAAGATCAAATGCGTGCTCCGCCAGGAATTCGTGATCGTCGGCTGGACGCCGAGCGAGAGCAAGGCGCGCGCGCTGCGATCGTTGCTGCTCGCGGTCAACGAGGATGGCCGGCTGCGCTATGCGGGCAAGGTCGGCACCGGTTTCTCGATGAGCATGCTGCAAAGCCTGCTCGGCGAGCTTCGCAAGCGGGAGGTGAAAAAGGCGCCGGTCGACGTGCCGAGGGCCGATGCCCGCGGCGCGCATTGGGTGCGGCCGGAACTGGTCGCCGAGGTCGCCTTCGCCGAATTCACGTCGGAAGGAGTCGTCCGCCACGGCAGCTTCCTCGGCCTGCGTGGCGACAAGCCGGCGGCCGAGGTGGTCGAGGAACGGCCAGTCGCCACTGCGGCCACCACCGCCGTCCTTGGCCCATCCTCGGTCAAGATCAGCAACCGCGACCGGATCGTCTTCCCCGATTCGGACGTCACCAAGGGCGAGCTCGCCGATTATTACCAGGCGGTCGGATCGATCATGCTGCCGTGGGCCGCCAATCGTCCGCTCAGCCTCGTCCGCTGCCCGCAGGGGCGCGGCAAGAAATGCTTCTTCCAGAAGCATGACGCCGGCACGTTCGGGCCGCACGTCCACCAGATCCCGATCCGCGAAAGCAAGGGCGGGACCGAGGATTATATCTACATCGCCGACCAGGACGGGCTGCTCACCTGCGTCCAGATGGGCACGATCGAGTTTCACGGCTGGGGATCGCCGGTCGCCGACATCGAGCGGCCCGACCGATTGGTGTTCGACCTCGATCCCGACGAAGGGCTGGATTTCGATGTGGTCAAGAAGGCCGCGCGCGACCTCAAGCGCAACCTCGCCGACATGGGGCTGCAGACGTTTGCGATGCTGACCGGCGGCAAGGGCCTGCACGTCATCGCGCCGCTGACGCCCGAGGCCGAATGGCCGCAGGTCAAGGATTTCGCGCAGCGTTTCTGCGTCGCGCTCGCCACCGCCGAGCCAGAGCGCTTCACCGCCAATCTCGCCAAGGCCAAGAGAGTCGGGCGGATCTTCCTCGATTATCTCCGCAACCAGCGCGGCGCGACCGCGATCATGCCCTATTCGGCGCGCGCGCGCGGCGGCGGCCCGGTCGCCGCGCCGATCAGCTGGGAAGAGCTCGACGATTATGAGTCGGGCGCGGCCTATGGCGTGCGAGATGCGGAGCGCCTGCTCGAACGCGCCTCGAGCCGCGCGCTGCAGGGCTGGGGCGAGGCCGCGCAGACGCTTCCCGATCTTTGAAGAGCTTGGCCGATCTGTGAAGAGGCCCCCTTCGTCGCGGCCGGCCAGTCGGGACAACATATTGCCGCGCAGCGTATTATAGAGCTAATACAGCATAAGCCTTGCCTTTTGCCGGGGATCGGGCCCATTTGTGAGACGGGAAGATGAAGGGGTGGAGATGATGGCGACGGAGACAAAGCTCACGCTCGAGGCGCCCGCTGTGCTGAACCCGGTCCAGCCGCAGGACGCGGCCGGCCTCATCCCGCTTCAGGCGGAGGAGCGTACGGCGCTCGAGAAGAAGGTCGACAGCTTCATCGAGGATTTGGTCGCCGCCGACGCCAACAGCCCCGAATTCGGCAAGAAGGTCGATCAGCTCACCAACATGGGGCGCAAGGAGATCGCCGACGCCGCCGGCCAATCCAATCGCTTCCTCGACCGGCCGGTCAAGGCGATCGACAGCGATACCGGCATCGGCACCGACCTCACCGAGCTACGCCGCACGGTCGAGGATCTCGATCCCTCGCGCCGCGGCAATCTGCTCGCGCCGAAGAAGTTGTTCGGCATCATTCCGTTCGGATCGAAGCTGCGCGGCTATTTCGACAGCTACAAATCGGCGCAGACCCATATTTCGACGATCCTCGCCCGGCTTGCCTCGGGCAAGGACGAGCTGCTGATGGACAATGCCGCGATCGACGTCGAGCGCGCCAATCTGTGGAAGGCGATGGGCCGCCTCGAGCAGATGATCCACATCTCGAAGACGATGGACTCACGCCTCGAGGAAAAGGCCAATGAGCTCGACGCGACCGACCCGGCCAAGGCCAAGGCGATCCGCGAGAGCGCGCTCTTCTACACTCGCCAGCGCACCGGCGACCTGCTGACGCAGATGGCGGTGAGCGTGCAGGGCTATCTCGCGCTCGACCTGGTCAAGAAGAACAATGTCGAGCTGGTCAAAGGCGTCGACCGCGCCTCCACGACCACCGTCGCAGCATTGCGCACCGCCGTCACCGTCGCGCAGGCGCTGACCAACCAAAGGCTGGTGCTCGAGCAGATCAGCGCGCTCAACACCACCACCGCCAACGTGATCGACGGCACCGGGACGATGCTCAAGAACCAGACCGGCGCGATCCACGAGCAGGCCGCCTCGGCGACGATTCCGCTCGAGACCTTGCAGCGCGCGTTCCAGAACATCTACGAGACGATGGACACGATCGACCGCTTCAAGCTCGAGGCGCTCGGCAACATGAAGCAGACGATCGACACGCTCTCGAGCGAGGTCGAGAAATCGCGCGGCTATATCGCGCGCGCCGAAGGCGTCGATCAGAACCGCCTGACCGCCGAGCCGTCGCCGCTGACCGCGCTCGACGTCGAATAGGACGAGGAAGATGGCCGCTCCGCGCAGCGTCGACCAGGCCATCGCCCGCTTCGACGAGGTGGCCGCGCGCTACGACGGCACCAGCCGCCAATCGCTCGCCGCGACCCGCCGCCGCTATGGCCGCAATCTGAAGTCGGTCGGCAGGCGGGTTGCCAATATCGGCATGGCCCTGATCGCGCTTGCCGTCGCGACGATCGGCTTCGGCCTGTTCGTCAATCCGATCGGCTGGGCCGGCCTGTTCCTGGTCGCGATCGCCACCATGTTCATCCTGTTCTTCTTTTCGGTCTGGCCGGGCGAACCCAAGCGGGTCGCCTATAGCGAGCAGCTTCCGACCAAGACGCTGGTCCAGCAGCTCGATCACGTCCTCGGCCGCGAACGGCGCGCGCTGCCCGCGCCTGCGGCGCAGCAGCTCGACCTAATCAGCGCGCAGCTGCCGATGCTCGAAGCCAGGCTAGCGCAGGTCGATCTGCTCGATCCGCTCGCGCAGGACGCTCGCCGGCTGATGGGCAAGCATCTCCCCGAGCTGATCGAGCGCTACGAGCGCATTCCCGCCGCCTACCGCTCGGAGCGCGACGGCGAAGGTCTCACCGTCGACGAGCGGCTGCTCGCCGGGCTCGGCGCGGCGCGCGAGGCGCTCGACGACATCGGCGCCAAGCTCGCGCGCGACGATCTCACCGCGTTCGAGACCCAGGGCCGCTTCATCGAGAGCCGCTACAAGCAAGGCGGGGAGTTCAAGGAGTAGACTCGCCGTCCCAAGCACCGTTCGGCCTGAGCTTGTCGAAGGCCTTTCCTTCTCTGAGCAAGAAAGGAAAGCGGTTCGACAGGCTCACCGCGAACGGAATTTTGTGACAGTCTATTGCGCGGCCTATTGCGCGGCCAATATCCGTTGCGCCTGCAGCAGATGCGGCCGATCGATCATCCGGCCGTCGAGCGACAGCGCCCCGGCGCCCGGATTGGCCTCGAACGCAGCGACGATCGCGCGCGCATGCTCGATCTCCGCCTCGGACGGCGTGAAGGCGGCGTTGATGACACTCACCTGGCTCGGGTGGATGGCGAGCATGCCGGTGAAGCCGTCGCGCCGCGCGCGGGCGCAATAAGCGGCGAGGCCGTCGAGCGAGCGGAAGTCGGGAAACACCGTCTCGATCGGCGCGACCCCCGCCGCCGCGGCGCCGAACAGGGTCAGCGAGCGGGCAAGCTCGTACGGCGGCGTATAGCGTCCGTCGTCTTCGCGCGCACTGGCCGCGCCGACCGCGGCGGGCAAGTCCTCGGCGCCCCAGCTGAGGCCGGCGAGCCGTTTCACGCCGGCATAGGTGCCGAGCGAGAAGATCGCCGCCGGCGTCTCCGTCGCGATCGCGAGGATCATCGCGCTGACGTTGCCGCGCTCGGTCAGCCGGTGCGCGAGGTCGGTCACCGACGGGCCGCCCTCGGCCTTGGGAAGGACGATGCCGTCGGGGCGGCCGGCGACGATCGCCGCGAGGTCCTTGTCCGCCTCGGGCCCGCCGAGCGGGTTGATCCGCACCCACAGAGGCGCCGTCTGATGGCCGATCAGGAAATCGGCCACCGCGCGCCTCGCCTCGGGCTTGTTCGCGGGAACGACCGAATCCTCGAGGTCCAGGATCACCGCGTCGGCGCCGGCGGCGAGCGCCTTCTCCATCCGGTCGGGCCGGTCACCGGGGACGAACAGCATGGATCGCAGCCTCATCGCGGCCTCCGCTGCATCAGCGCGGTGCGCTCGCAGGTGCAGACCACGACGCCGCGCTGGTTGAACAGGCTGTGCGCGAAGGTGACGATGCCCGCCTCGGGGCGCGAATTGCTGTCCTTGAGCGCGATCACCTCGGTTTCGGCGCGAAGCGTGTCGCCGATGAACACCGGCTGCGGCATCCGCACCTTGTCATAGCCGAGGTTCGCGACCAAGGTGCCCAAGGTGGTGTCGCCGACCGACAGGCCGACCATCAACGCGAAAGTGAAGGTGCCGTTGACGACGATCTGGCCGAATTCGGTGGCCGCCGCATATTCGGCATCGAGGTGCAAAGGCTGCGGATTGTGGGTGAGCGCCGAGATCATCAGATTGTCGGTCTCAGTGACAGTGCGGTGCGGCTGGTGGCGAATGCGGTCGCCGATCGTCCATTCCTCGAAATAGCGCCCGCTCATGGCTGTTCGATCCGCACCAGCAGCGCCCCTTCGCTGACCTGCGCGCCGTCGGCGGCGCGAAGCTCGGCGACAATGCCATCGAATGGGGCGACAAGGCTATGCTCCATCTTCATCGCTTCGAGCGTGACCAGTTTCTGTCCCTTGGCGACCGCGTCGCCCTCGCGCACGTCGACCGCGATCACCCGGCCCGGCATTGGCGAGACGAGGCTGCCGTCGCCCGCTCCGGCGGCGGCATCGCGCGACGCCCCGCCGAGCGTGAAGGCGAAGGCCTGGCCTTGCGTGAACACCAGCCAGCTCGCGCCGTGCGTCGTCGCCGCGCCTTCGAACAAGTCTTCGCGCGTGAGATCGATCGTGCGGGTTTCGCCGCCATGGGACAAGGTGACGTTCAGGTCGGGCGCGGCGTTGACTCGAAGCCCCTCGAGCGCGACCCAAGGCGGGTCCGATGCGCCACGGAAATCGGACGCCAGCATCGCCGCCGCGGCGAGATTCCAGACGGCGTCCGACGGATGCGGCTCCGGCACCAGCCGGTCGAGCCGTGCCGGGATGAAGCCGGTGTCGATCTCTCCCGCCGCGAAGTCCGGGTCGGCGGCGGCGCGCGCAAGGAAGCCGGCGTTGGTCTTGACCGGCCAGATTTCGGCATCCTCGAGCGCCGGGATCAGCCGCGCCAGCGCTTCGGCGCGCGACGAACCGCGGGCGATCAGCTTGGCGATCATCGGGTCGTAATAAGGGCTGATCCGCCCGCCCTCCTCGACGCCGCTGTCGACGCGGATGCTGCCGCCGAGCACGAAATGGTCGAGCCGCCCCGTCGAGGGCAGGAATTCGTGCGCCGGATCCTCGGCATAGAGCCGCGCCTCGATCGCCCAGCCGTCGATCGCCAGCTCGTCCTGGCTTTTGGGCAGCGGCTCGCCCGATGCGACTCTAAGCTGCCATTCGACCAGATCCTGGCCGGTGATCTCCTCGGTGACCGGATGCTCGACCTGGAGCCGGGTATTCATCTCCATGAACCAGATGCGGTCCGCGCGCAGGCCCGCCGAGGCATCGGCGATGAACTCGACCGTGCCCGCGCCGACATAATCGACCGCGCGCGCCGCGCGCACCGCGGCGTCGCAGATCGCCGCGCGCGTCGCCTCGTCCATGCCCGGGGCTGGCGCTTCCTCGATCACTTTCTGGTGGCGGCGCTGGAGCGAGCAATCGCGCTCGAACAGGTGAACGACATTGCCGTGGCTGTCGCCGAACACCTGCACCTCGATATGGCGCGGCCGATCGAGATATTTCTCGAGCAGAACCGTCTCGTCGCCGAACGCGGCTGCCGCTTCGCGCCGGCACGAGGCGAGCAGTTCGTCGAACTCGTTCGAGGCATTGACCCTGCGCATGCCCTTGCCGCCGCCGCCCGCGACCGCCTTGATCAGCACCGGATAACCGATCGCATCCGCCTCGGCGCGCAGCCGCGAAGGCGACTGGTCGTCGCCGAGATAACCGGGCGTGACCGGCACTCCGGCTTCGGCCATCAGCCGCTTCGCCGCATCCTTGCGTCCCATCGCCCGGATCGCGGCGGGCGGCGGCCCGACCCAGACCAGGCCGGCATCGATCACCGCCTGCGCGAAGTCCGCATTTTCGGAGAGGAAGCCGTAGCCGGGGTGGATCGCCTCCGCGCCGCTTTGTTTCGCCGCAGCGATGATCTTGCCGCCGTCGAGATAGGATTCACGTGCAGGCGACGGGCCGATATGCACCGCCTCGTCCGCCTCGCGCACATGGAGCGCGCGGGAATCGGCGTCTGAGTAGACCGCGACGGTGCGGATCCCGAGCCGGCGTGCGGTGTGGATGATCCGGCAGGCGATCTCGCCGCGATTGGCGATCAGGAGCGAGGTGATCATGAGTCCTCCCCGGCACGGGGAGGGGGGTGTAGGCGGGTCGGCATCCCGGGGGGATGCCGAGAGCCGGAACCGGCTGCAAAGCAGCCGGGGGCCGCAGGGTGGTGGAGGGGCATTTCGTGAAGGGCACCCCTCCACCGCTGCGCGGTCATGATCCGTTGCACAGTGCCCCGCACTGTGCAGCCAAGCCGGGGGCTTGGCGGCCGGATCATCCCCCGGAAAACCGGGGGAGGATTAGTGGGTTCAGTCCCTGATCGTCTCGCCCCACACCACGCGCACCGGCGCCGCTTCGGCGGCCGCATCCC
>NZ_JAKFCG010000039.1:0-48006 GCF_036677245.1 Sphingomonas sp. | reverse complement strand
GCGCATCGCGCAGGAGGAGATCTTCGGCCCGGTCACCACGACGATGACCTGGAAGGACGAAGACGAGATGATCAAGCGCGCCAACAACACCACCTACGGCCTCGCCGGCGGCGTGTGGACGCGTGACATCTATCGGGCCCATCGCATCGCACGTCAGCTCGAAACCGGCACGGTATGGATCAACCGCTACTACAATCTGAAGCCGAACATGCCGGTCGGCGGCTACAAGCAGAGCGGCTACGGACGCGAGTTCAGCCACGAGGTGCTGAACCACTACACCCAGACCAAGTCGGTGATCGTCAACCTCGACGACCGCAAGATCGGCATGTTCGATCAATAATCATTGTTACGACTAAGTGTTGTTTGAAGGGTACGGAGGTTAATTCATGGTCGCTTCGGTTGCGATTGTCGGCGCCAACCTAGCAGGGGGACGCGCCGCCGAAGCGCTCCGGCTGAACGGCTATGAAGGACGGATCGTCCTGATCGGGGAGGAGCGGTGGCTGCCCTATGAGCGGCCACCGCTCTCCAAGGAATGCCTGTGGGACAGGGACCAGCTTCCCGAGAATTTCTTCCTCCACGACCAGCAATGGTATGAAGACAACAAGATCGAGCTGGAGCTCGGCCAGCGCGCCGAAGCGCTCGAGCTTTCGGGCGGAGCGGTTCGGCTGGCCTCGGGCAAGGAAATCCGGGCGGATCGCGTCCTGCTTGCGACCGGCGGCAAGGCGCGCTTGCTGCCGCTCGACGGCGCGACCGCGGCCAACGTCCATCATTTGCGCACCAAGGATGACGCCGACCGGCTTGCCGCCGATCTCAAGCCGGGCGCGCGTGTCGTCGTCATTGGCATGGGCGTGATCGGCGCCGAGGTCGCGGCGAGCGCGCGCAAGAGCGGCTGCGAGGTCACCGCGATCGAGCCGGCGCCGGTGCCGATGATCCGCACGCTCGGCGCGCATTTCGGAGCATGGCTCGGCCGCGAGCATGACAAGCGCGGCGTCACGGCGCGCTATGGCATCGGCGTGACCCGACTGCATCTCGATGGCGGGCTGGTCCGCACGGTCGAGCTCGACGACGGCACCCGCGTGGATTGCGACGCGGTCGTGGTCGGCATCGGCATCGTGCCGTCGACCGAGCTGGCCGCCAATGCCGGGCTCGCGATCGGCAACGGCATCGTCGTCGACCGCCAGGGCCGCACCAGCCATGAGGCGGTGTTCGCGGCGGGCGACGTCGCCGATCAGCCGAATTTCTTCGGTGGTCGGGTGCGGCTCGAAACCTATCAGAATGCCGCCGATCAGGGCATGGCCGCTGCGCAGGCGATGATCGGCCGCGAGGTCGATTATCTGAAGCCCTGCTGGTTCTGGTCCGACCAATATGACATCAACATCCAGGTCTCGGGCCGCATCGACGACAGCCTACCGGTGGTGATGCGCGGCGAGCTCGACAGCAGCCAATTCACAGCATTCTTCCTCGACGGCAACATCGTCGCCGGCGTGCTGACCGCCAATCGTGCGGTCGACATGGGCGTCGGCAAGAGGATGGTCGAGCGCCGGCTCGAGGTCGACCCGGGTCAGCTCGGCGATCCTTCGATCCCGCTCCGCGAGTTCTTGAAGCCCAAGGCGCAGGCGGCCTAAGGGCGGCGGTGAAACCCTCTCCCGTGCGGGAGAGGGTGCCTTGGCGCAGCTGCAAACGGGTGCGGGAAGGGCGCCTCCGCCCTCAGATCAGCCGATCCCGCCGCCGGCGACGTACAGCGTCTGGCCGGTGATGTAGGACGCCTCGGGCGAGGCGAAAAAGCAGATCGCGGCGGCCAATTCTTCCGGTGCCGCGAAGCGCTTCATCAAGGTGTCGCGCAACGTCTGCTCGCCGACTTCGCCAAAACCCTTGATGTCGGCTTCGGTCGGCGGCTTGGGGTTGCGCGGCGTGACCCGCTCGACATTGACTCCGCCCGGAGCAACGCAATTGACCCGGATCGGCCGATCGTCGAGGTCGAACGACAGCGCCTGGGTGAGCGCCGAGACTCCGCCTTTGGCCGCGGCATAGGGAACCCGGTTGACGCCGCGCGTCGCGACCGAGCCGATGTTGACGATCGCGCCCTTGTTCGCTTCGAGCATCAGCGGCAGCACCGCGTGGCAGCACCACATCGTCGGCCATAATGAACGCTGGATCTCGGCCTCGATCTCTTCGGGCTGATATTCCCAATAAGGCTTCGCCCAGATCGTGCCGCCGACGTTGTGGACCGACACGTCGACGCGCCCGAAATCCTTCTTGGCGCGCGCGAACAATTCGACCGCGCCGGCGCGATGCTCGAGATCGTGGACCGCGGCATGCGCGCGGCCGCCTGCCGCGTTGATCTCGTCGACGACCGCCTGCGCCGGTGCGGCGGCGCGGTCCGCGACCAGCACCGTGGCGCCCTCGCGGGCGAGCTGCAGCGCGGTCGCCCGGCCGATGCCTTGTGCCGCCCCTGTCACCACTGCGATCTGATCTGCGAATCGCTTGTCGGCCATCTCATTCTCCTTGCGCCTCTGATGGGCGTTGACATACAGGTTCGCGTCCAGAGTGAAACGCATTGGCCGCAAAAACAAGCGTGCCGCGTATCCGCACAGGAGAGGGTGATGGCAGAGGCCGCGCGACCCATACGGGCGTCGGTGTTGATTGTCGGCGCGGGTCCGGTGGGAATGACGATGGCGCTCGATCTGGCGCAAAGCGGCGTCGACGTCGCGATCGTCGAGCGCCGCGCTGCCGACGCCGAACCGCGCCAGCGCTGCAACCACATCTCTGCTCGCACGATGGAGATTTTCCGCCAGGTCGGCGTCGCCGGGGAAATACGCGACGCCGGGCTGCCGCACGATTTCCCGCAGGACGTCACCTACGTCACCTCGATGGTCGGCTACGAGCTCTGCCGGATCCCGATCGCGGCGCGCAACGATACGTTCGACAGCGTTGGCTACGCCGATTCAGGTTGGCCCACGCCCGAGCCGCCCCACCGCTGCAACCAGATGTATTTCGAGCCGATCCTTCAGCGTCACATCGTCGAGGACGATCGCATCCAGCAATATTACGAGACCGAAATCGTCGCAGTCTCCCAGGATGGCGACGGGGTCAGGGCCAAAGGCATCGCCGCCGATGGCACCGAATTGACGTTCGAGGCGGATTATCTGGTCGGCTGCGACGGCGGCCCCTCGCTGGTCCGCAAGGCGATCGGCGCCAAGTTCGAGGGTGCCGACGCACTGTCGCGGACGCGCTCGACGTTCGTGCGCGCACCCGATCTGCTCAAGATGCTGCCGCACAAGCCGGCATGGATGACCTGGTTCCTCAATCCCGACGGCTGGGGAAACATCGTTGCGATGAACGGCGATGATCTGTGGGCCTTCCACTTGTGGATGCCGCCGCATCTCGCGGATTTCGACGATCTCGAGCCAGAAAAGGCGATCCGCTCGGCAATTGGCGCCGATACTGAAGTCGAAATCCTCAACATCGACGACTGGGTCGGCCGTCGCTTCGTCGCCAACAAGTTTCGCGATCGCCGGATCTTCATCTGCGGCGATGCCGCGCACCTGTGGGTACCGTTCGCGGGCTATGGCATGAACGCCGGCATCGCCGACGCCTGGACGCTTTCGTGGCAGCTCGCCGGTGCGGTCAAGGGGTGGGGCGGGCCGCGCCTGCTCGACGGCTACGACATCGAGCGGCGACCGGTCACCGACCAGGTCTCGCGCCACGTGATGTCGATCGCGCTCAGCCATTTCGACGTCAATTTCATCACCAACCCGCCGGCCGAACTGTATCTCGAAGGGCCGGAGGGTGATGCCATGCGCGCGCAAGCGGGGCGGTTTTTCTACGACGTCAACGTCGGGCAGTTCGCGTCGTCGGGGCTCAATTTCGCGACCTATTTCGAAGGCTCGCCGATCATCGCCTATGACGGCGTTGCAGCGCCCGCCTATGATCTCACCACATACCAGCCCTCGACCGTCCCAGGCTGCCGCACACCGCATCTCTGGCTGCCCGACGGCCGCTCGCTCTACGATGCGATGGGCCGCGATTTCGCGCTGCTGCGCTCGGACCCGACGATCGATTGCGCGCCGCTGATTGAGGCCGCCGACGAGCGCGGTCTGCCGCTGAGGCTGGTCGACATTCCCGCCGGCGGCGAAGACAATCCCTATGATTTCAAGCTCGTGCTCTCACGCCCCGACCAGCACGTCGCGTGGCGCGGGAATGCGGTCCCGGACGATCCGGCGGCGGTGATCGCGCTGGTCAGCGGAGCAGCGCAGTGACGAGGATTGATCCAAATTGCACGGCATTGTTGTCCCCCAAGGCCGATGCTATAGCTTCCGGTGAAATCTTCGCGGCTGTGCCGAATCCGGTGGGACGGCGCGGCGGCGCGCATGCGATCAACAAACCCAGATAATGCTTTGTACCAAATAATGCTTTGCAAAGGAGAGCGACATGGCCGGTAACCTGATGAAGCCGCAGGACGTCAAGGGAGCGTGGGCGATCGTCCCGACGCCATCGACGGCCAATGCCTCCGATTGGCGCGCCGAGAACACCGTCGACCTCGACGAGGCGGCGCGGGTCGTGAACGGGCTGATCGATGCGGGCATCAACGGGATCCTCAGCATGGGCACGCTCGGCGAAGCGGCGACGCTGACCCACAAAGAGAAGCTCGACTATATGAAAGCGCTGGTCGATGCAGCCCGCGGCCGAGTGCCCGTGTTCGTCGGCACGACCTGCCTCAACACCCGCGATACGATCGCGCTGACCCGTGAAGCGCTCGACATCGGCGCGGTCGGCACGATGCTCGGCATTCCGATGTGGTGCGCGCCGAGCCTCGACGTGGCGGTTCAATTCTATCGCGACGTCGCCGAGGCGGTGCCGGACATGAACATCGCCATCTATGCCAATCCGGAAGCCTTCAAGTTCGAATTTCCGACGCCGTTCTGGGGCCAGGTCGCCGAGATTCCGCAGGTCGTCACCGCCAAATATATCGGCGTCGCCAATCTGATGCGCGATCTTGGCGCGATCAAAGGCCGGATCAAGCTGCTGCCGATCGATTTCGATTATTATCCGGCCGCGCGCATCGACGACAGCATCGACGCTTTCTGGTCGAGTGGCGCGGTCTGCGATCCGATCGTGACGATGACGTTGCGCGATCTGATCGCCGAGGCCCGCAAGACCGGCGACTGGAGCAAGGCGCTCGCGCTGCATGCACGGATGGGCCCGACCGCGGCTCCGTTGTTCCCGCAGGGCAGCTTCAAGATCTTCTCGACCTACAATATCGGTCTGGAGAAGGTGAGGATGGACGCCGCCGGCTGGATGAAGGCCGGCCCGATCCGCCCGCCCTATCACATCGTGCCGGAGGAATATCTGGCCGGCGCCCGCAAGTCGGGTGAGATGTGGGCTGCGCTCGGCCGCGAGCTGCGCGCCGAGAACCAGCCGCTCAGCAGTGCTGCATAAAGGAAAGTAAATGGACTCCCCATCGATTGAATGGTCGGAACACATCAACGAGGTTCCGAAGGAAGTCTTCGTTCGCGAAGACGTCTACCAGGTGGAATTGGAGCGTATCTTCTACGGTCCGCAATGGCATCCGATCGCGCATGAGAGCGAGGTGCCGAACAAGGGCGATTACAAGACCGCCAACCTTGCCGGCGTGCCGTTGCTGATCGCGCGCGGCCAGGACGATGTGGTGCGGGTGTTCTACAATAGCTGCTCGCACCGCGGGAACCAGGTCGAGACCGCGCCGATGGGGAACAAGAAGGAGTTCGAGTGCCCCTATCACCGCTGGCTGTTCAGCACCGAGGGCAAGCTGATCGGCTGCTCGAACGAGCGTGAGTTCTCGCCTGGCTTCGACCGCAAGGATTATCCGCTCGCCCAACCGCGCACGGCAAGCTTCCACGGCCTCATCTTCATCACCATGTCCCCGGAGACGGAGGAGCTCGACGAGTTCCTCGGCGACCTCAAGAAAACCTTGAGGGAGCTGATGGCCGGCGACGGACGCCTGAAGCTGCTCGGCTACCAGAAGGTGCGCTACGACACCAACTGGAAGGGCTATACTGACAACGACGGCTATCATGCGCCGCTGCTCCACCAGGCGTTCAAGATGCTCAACTGGCAGGGTGGCAAAGGCCGTCAGTTCGTGACCACCAAGCGCGGTCACGTGGGGTTCGAATCCGAGCTCTCGGTGGCGTCGGGGAACGGCGCGCTCCAGGATCCCTCGCTGATTGAGTTCAAGGGACAGGATCCGTCGGTCGGATCGCGAGTCATCTCGATCTTCCCGACGTTCGTCGCGACCAAGCATCTCGACGTGATCAATCTCAGGTTTGCGACCCCGATCAGCCACAATGTGACCGAGGTCCATTACGCTTATTTCGCGCACGCCGACGACGACGAGGAGATGCTCAAGCACCGCCTGCGGCAGAGCTCGAACCTGCTCGGGCCGTGCGGCCTGATCAGCATGGAAGATGCTTCGATCTTCCACCGCATTCACATCGGCAATCATGCGCCCGGCGCTGCGATCTTCCAGAAGGGCGTCAAAAGCCTCTCGGTGGTGGGCAGCGAGTTCCTCCAGAACGACGAGGCCGCCAACATTCCACGCTGGGAATATTATAGGGACATTATGGATTTTGAACGGAGTGCCGCGTGATGGCGTTGGACAGTCAGGCTCTTACCCAGATCGACCAGATCCTGCTCGACCATATCGCCGCGTTGGACGGCAAGGACATGAAGCGCTGGCTCGAGACCTTCGTCGAGGATGACAATGCCGGCTATTTCTGCCTGTCGCAGGAGAATGCCGAGCACGGCCTCGCGCTCGGCTTCATGTACGACGATTGCCATGCCCGGCTTCGCGACCGCGTGACGTTCGTCACCGAAATCTGGGCCGGCACGTTCCAGGATTACCGCACGCGCCATTTCGTGCAGCGTGTCGAGACCAGGGAAATCGGCAACGGCGACGTTGCGGTCAAATCGAACTTCAGCGTGTTCATGACGCCCGAAGACACCGGCGTTTCCGAGGTCCTCGCGACCGGCGTCTATGACGACGTCATCCGGCTCGGCAACGGCGGGGCTCGCATTCTGACGCGTCGGGCACTGCTCGACACCTCGGTTTTGCCCCGCTACCTCGTCTATCCGATCTAACCTGTTCCAGCGGGCGGCACCCCTTCTCGAAGGGATGCCGCCCGCCCGGAAAAGCAAGGGTTGGCGGCATCCCTTCCAGAAGGGGGCGCCGCCGGCCCCCCATCTTGAACGACGAGAATCGTATTCTTTGCGCCAGCGGGTCTGAATAGACCGCGGCTGGGCAACGAATGAAGCTCTCCGGCTCGCCGGATTCTCCCGCTCAATTTCGTGAAAGCACAGAGCGCAGCACATCGTCTAACAACAGCGCCTGGTGCTGTGTGCAACGCATTGATCATTGTAACTGTAGTTGAGTTCTGAAGAGGAAAATTGAATGAAGTCCCGGTTTGTACCTGCTTTTGTTTTGCTCGTTTCGTCCGTCAGCACGGCGGCCATTGCCCAGACCACCGAAACCTCCACGCCAAGCACCGATGCCACGGCGACCGTCCAGGAAGAAAGTGGCGCGCCGGCGCCATCGTCCGACGGCCAGCAGGGCGATCTGGTCGCCACCACGCCGGCTGCGGAAGCATCCGCCGACGCGGCGGCCGAGGCCGGCGGCATCGAGGACATTGTCGTCACCGCCACTCGCCGTGAAGAGCGTCTGCAGGACGTTCCGGTCGCCGTGACCGCGATCACCAGCTCGACGCTCAGCGCGGCCGGCGTCGGCGGCCTGCGCGACCTCACCGTCGTCGTCCCCGGCTTCCAGGGCGGCCGCAACGCGACCGTCAACCAGCCGACGATCCGCGGTGTCGGTTCGAGCGGCGTCGGCATGGCCGATGAATCGAACGTGGCGACCTATGTCGATGGCGTCTATCAGCCGTTCTCGTTCACCAGCGCGCTCGATCTCGTCGAGATCGAGCGGGTCGAGGTGCTGCGCGGGCCCCAGGGCACCGTCTTCGGCCGCAACGCCACCGGCGGCCTGATCAACGTCATCACCCCCGATCCGAGCTTCAACACGCGCGGCCGCGTCGAAGCGCGTCTCGGCCGCTTGCGCAACAACGCCACCGAGGTCGACCTGCGCACCTATGTGACCGCCGGCCTGAGCGACACCTTGGCGATGGACTTTGCCGGCCTCTACAAGAAGAACGACGGCTACATCAAAGATCTGGTGCGCGGCGGCCATCTGGGTGACTCTCGCAGCATCAACCTGCGCAGCAAATTGCTCTTCCAGCCCAATGACGATGTCCGCATCGTCCTGACCGGCAATTATGCCGAGCTCGACAGCAGCCAGAACACGGTCATTCCCCATCAGGGCAACACCGCCGGTCGCCGTTATCCAGGCTACATCGCGCCGAGAAATGCATGGGAAGCGTCGGTCACCGACGTCCCTGAGTCGAACTATGACCGCTACAGCGTCGCGCTGCAGACTCAGTTCGATCTCGGAAGCGTGAGCCTTCAGACGACCAGCAGCTACATCCAGAACGACATTCGCCAGTTCACCGATTCGGACGCAAGCAACATCTTCCTCGGTCAGATTCCGTTCGATGCCAGCGGCGAATCGTACAGCCAGGAAGTCCGGCTGCTTTCGACCGATCCGGGCCGCTTCAAGTGGATCCTGGGCGCTTATGCCTTCCATCTCGACGCGCAGTTCGAGGACATCCAGCTGCAGAACTCGACCCCGGGCAACCCGGTGACGATCACGCGGATCGATCCGCATGCGAGGACGACGTCGTTCGCCGGCTTCGGCGAAGGCACGTTTGAGGTGGTCGACAACATCTTCCTGACCGGCGGCGTCCGCTACACGACCGAGAAGCGCAAGTTCAGCACGGCGGTGAACCTCAATCCGCTGCCGTTCGGCACGGTGGAGAAGACCTCGAACAAATGGACCTATCGCGGCGCGCTGCGCTACAATTTCTCCGATCGCGGCAACGTCTATGTAAGCTATGGCACCGGCTTCAAGAGCGGCGTGTTCAACGAGCTCGGCACGACCAGCATCGCGACCGATCCGGAAACGATCAAGGCGTGGGAAGGCGGCGTCAAGCTCGATCCCCTGCCTTGGCTGCGGACCAACCTGTCGATCTATCATTACGACTATAAGGATCTGCAGGTTCAGGCGCGTGCCGCCAACGGCATCAGCTACATCCTCCAGAACGCCGCCAACGCCGAAATCTACGGCGGCGAGCTCGAGGTCACCGCTGCGGTGACCGACGACCTGAACCTGCGCGGCGCGTTCACCTACACCCACGGTGAATATTCGGAGTTCCCGAACGCGCAGACCTTCGTTCCGCTGCCCGCCGGCGGCAACCAGGTTACCGCCAACGACGTGTCCGGCAACAATGTCATTCGCGCGCCGCGCCACACGATCAGCGCCGGTTTCGACTGGGGCACCGATCTCGCCGGCGGCCGCTTCGGCGCCACCGCGAACCTGTTCCACAGCGCGAGGGTCTATTACGACTTCCTCAACCTCGCCTCGCAGAAGCCCTATACGACGGCTAGCGGCGAGATTTCGTGGACGACGCCGAACGAAGCATGGCGTTTCTCGCTTTGGGCCAAGAACATCACTAATGAAGCGGTGGTCCAGACGTTGCGTCCCGGTGTGCTTGGTACCGACGCGATCTATGATCGTCCGCGGGAAATTGGGATCGGAGCGACTTTCCGCTTCTAAAGCGTCGCATATTGGGTAACACTTTCCCTTCCACAGCCAAATGTTAGGATAGGTACGATGGAGTTTACGAGAAGCGAGGCCAAAAAATGGGCCAAAAACAAAGTCAACGGCTTCTATCTCTGCCCCACCACGCCGATGACGAACGAGATGACGTTCGACGAGGCTGGGATTCGCGAGAATATCGACGCTTATGTCGACATGGGCGTGGATGGGCTGGTGGTCGGCGGTTTCATCGCCGAATGCTGGAACGTTAAGCTCTCCGAGTGGCTGCGCTACCACGAGATCGTCGCGGACGCCGTCAAGGGCCGCATGGATCTGTGGACGATCATCCTCGACCCCAGCGTCCACCAGGCGCTGGAGAAGATGGAGCATGTCGAGAAGCTCGGCTACAACGGCGCCGAGGTGATCAACCCGGTCGTCCAGCTGCGCACCGACACCGAGGTGTTCGACTGGTTCAAATATCTCACCGATCACAGCGATCTGGCGATCTGCCTCTATCGCACGCCGGTCTCCGGCAAGGTGCTCGGCTGGGACCTGATGCAGCGGCTCGCCGAGCTCGACACGGTGATCGGTGCCAAGCAGGGCGTGATGAACCGGGCCGAGACGCTCAAGATCCGCAGCCTGATGCCGGACGACTTCATCACCTCGGATCCGTTCGAGTATTTCTTCCTCGACGATCTGCGCAACGGCGGCCAGGTCGTGTGGGGCGAATTGTCGTACATTCTGTACGGCAAGAAGCGTCACCTCGCGCGCGAATATTACAACCTTGCGCGTGAAGGCCGTTGGGAAGAAGCCTATGAAAAATCGCAGGGCCTCGCGGAGGTTCGCGAATTCTATCACGATCTCTTCATCTGGGAGATCGCGAAATCCGCAACCTACGCCGGCGCGCTCGGCAACATCAAGGCCTGGTACGAGGCGATCGGCCTGAAGGCTGGTCCGATCCTGCCGCCGGTGCCGACCGCGACCGCAGAAACGAAGGCAAAGATCAAGGCGCGCCTCCAGGAGATCGGCGTCGCCTGAAAATGATTGACGGCCCCGGCAGCGTCCGGGGCCGTCGCTTTTTGTGAGCGGGGTCGTTGACGGCCCGTGCTGATGCGTTCTTTCAAACGATAGAGGCGGGAGCCGAGACTTGGCCGACCAACTTCATTTCTGCATCCACGGGGCGGGTGGCCTGGGGACCGTGGTTGGTGCGTTCCTGGCCCGGGCCGGGCATCGCGTGACCTTGATCGCGCGCAAGCCGCACGTCGATGCGGTCAACGCCAATGGGGTCAGGCTCGAAGGCGTCCGCGCCAATTTCATCCAGAAGAACAATATCTCGGCGGTGACGATGCCGGACGAGGTCCAAGGCGAGATCGATTATTACATTCTTCTCACCAAGGCCAAGGGCACCGATCAGGCGCTGGCCGACGCCCAGGTGCTCGTCGACCGCACCAAGACGGCGGTGACCTTGCAGAACGGCATCGGCAAGGAGCCGAAGGTCCAGGCCGTCTTCGGCAAGGACAAGGTGATCGGCGGCTCGATCATGGAAGGCGCCGTGCTGGCCGAGCCCGGTTACGTGCGCAACCATATGGCGGTGCCGGTCACTGCTTATTTCGGCGAGATCGGCGGCGGCCAGAGCGATCGCACCCGCACGATCGCGCAAGCGCTCGACGCGGCCGGTCTCGGCACGCATTCGGTCGACGATATCGAGCAGGTCCTGTGGGAAAAGCTCGTCCAGGTAAGCGGCGCATCGGGGTGGAGCGCGAGCACGTTGAGCGCCATTCCCGAGCTCGATTTCTGGGCGGGGATCCAGGTCCGTGAGGGCGCCGAACATTATGTGACGATCGCCAGCGAGCTGCTCGGCATCTACCATGCGATGGGTTACCGCGCGCAGAATTTCTTCGCGCCGGTGTCGCGGCTCAAGGAAATCGAGACCGTCGGCTATCAGCAGTCGGTCGAGGATTTCATCGCGCTTGGCGAGCGCATGTCGCAGAAAGGCCATCCGGTCCGCACCTCGATGCACGACGACCTCGTCGCCGGCCGCAAGATGGAGGTCGAGGAGATGTTCGGGCCGTTGGTGCGCAAGGCGGAGGAATTGAACGTGAAGATCCCGACCTTCCTCGGCGTCTACCGGCTGCTTTCGACGCTCAACCATCATCTCCCCCGCGAGCCGCGCCGCAACGAGCAGGGAGCCGGGCACTGAGCCGCTATCGCATCGCCGTCATCGCCGGCGACGGCATCGGCCGCGAGGTGATGCCCGCGGCGCTCGACGTGCTCGAGGCGGTTGCGGCTTCGACCGGCCTGAGCTTCGATTTCCGGTCGTTCGACTGGAGCTGCGAGACCTATCACCAGACCGGCCGGATGATGCCCGAAGACGGTATGTCGCAGCTCGCCGACCATGATTCGATCCTGCTCGGCGCGGTCGGCTATCCCGGCGTGCCGGACCATATCTCGCTGTGGGGGCTGCTGCTTCCGATCCGCCGCGAGTTCGACCAGTACGTCAATCTGCGTCCGGTCCGGCTGCTGCCCGGCGTCGAATGCCCGCTCCGCGACAAAGGCCCCGGCGACATCGACTTCTGGGTGGTGCGCGAGAATTCCGAAGGCGAATATTCGCAGATCGGCGGGCGCACCGGCCTCGGCGAGAACGAGATCGTCGTCCAGCAGGCGATCTTCACCCGCCGCGGCACCGATCGCATCCTGCGCTATGCGTTCGAGCTTGCCCGCAAGCTCGGGCGGCCGCACGTCACCTCCGCGACCAAATCGAACGGCCTCTATCACTCGATGCCCTTTTGGGACGAGCGCTTTGCCGCCATGTCGGCCGAGTTTCCGGAGATCGCGGCCGACCAATATCATGTCGACATCCTTGCCGCGCGTTTCGTGATGTCGCCGGAGCGCTTCGACGTCGTCGTCGGCTCGAACCTGTTCGGCGATATTCTTTCGGATCTCGGCCCGGGCGTGACCGGCACGATCGCCGTCGCGCCATCGGCCAACCTCAACCCCGAGCGGCGCTATCCCTCGATGTTCGAGCCGGTGCACGGCTCGGCACCGGACATCGCCGGGCGCGGCATCGCCAATCCGATCGGCCAGATCTGGTCGGCGGCGATGATGCTCGACCATCTCGGCGAGGGAGAGGCGGCGGCCCGCATCATGGCGGCGATCGAAGGCGCGCTCAGCGATCCGGCGGTCGAGAAGACCCCCGATCTCGGCGGCAACGGCTCGACTTCCTCCTTCGCAAAGGCGATCGCGGGACGATTGCGATGATCGACGCGCCGGAGGGTGCGGGGGGCGACAAACTCACCATCTTCGGCTTGGCGTGGAATTCGGCGACTTTGCTGCTGTGCTCGGCATGCCTGTTCTGGGCGCTCAACCCGATCGTTGCCCGGGCGGTACGCGCGCTCATCTCTCCGGTCGCCCTGTCGTTCGGCCGCTGGGGCACCGCAGCGGTCATCGTCACGATCTTCGCCTGGCCGCACCTCAAGCGCGACTGGGGCGCGATCGTGCGCAGCTGGAGGATGCTGCTGTTGCTCTCGGTGCTTGGGATCGGGCTTTTCTCGACCCTGGTCTATTGGGGGCTGCAATATACGACCGCGGTCAACAATCTGATGATGCAGGCGGCGATGCCGTCGATGATCCTGATCACCGCGGCTTTGTTGTTCGGCGATCGCATCACCCCGGGCCAGATCGCCGGCGCGATCGTCTCGCTAGCCGGTCTGCTGACGATCATCACGCGAGGCAGCCTCGACAATCTGCTCGCGCTCGAGTTCAACCGCGGCGACGCCGCCGCGCTGGGCGGCGTTTTCCTGTACGCGGTTTATTCGGCGGTGCTGCGCAAGAAGCCGCCGATCCACCCGTTGAGCCTGCTGACCGCCTTGTTCTGGATCGGCGTCGCGATGCTGCTGCCGCTGCTCGCGATCGAGCTGGCGCACGGCGTCGTGCTGGAACCGCGGCTCGCGACGTTCGGAGCGATCCTCTACGTCGGGATCTTTCCGTCCTTGCTCGCTTATTTCTTCTTCAACCGTTCGGTCGAGCTGATCGGGGCCGCCCGCGCCGGCGCTTATATGAACCTGCCGCCGGTGTTCGGTATCGGGCTGGCGATCCCGTTGCTCGGAGAGCGGCTCGAAGCCTTCCATCTGGTCGGCGCTGCTTTGGTCGGCATCGGCATCTGGACGTCGCTGCGCAAGGCGTCGGGGCAGGCGCAGGTTCCTCCGGCGGAGGCGCTCGAGCCGCGATGAAATTGCTTCGCGCGATGACACCGCCTTGGCAGTGCGGCCTGAGCACCATTAGGGTGGCACGCCCGCGCAGTCGGGTGCGGAATTTTGGGTGAGGGTATGACCAGACAGGAGCTTATCGATCAATCTTCCGCACGTCTGTGGGAGGCCGAATGCCGCCGGACGCGGATCGAGCCTTTGTCGGACGCCAGCCCTGACCTCAACGAGGAGGAAGCCTATAAGATCGCGCAGCGCACTTTCGAGCGGCGCGGCAAGAGGCAGATCGGTTTCAAGCTCGGTTACACCAGCGCGGCGATGCGCCAGCAGATGAACATCGCCCACCCGAACTTCGGCCGTCTCGCGGAGGACCAGCTGATCCCGGAGGACAGCGGCAAGGTCGACAGCGCAAATCTGTTTCATCCGCTGGTCGAGCCGGAGATCGCATTGATCGTCGGCCGCGACCTCGGCGGCCCCGGCCATAGCCGGGCATCGGTGTTCGGCTATGTCGATGCGGCAATGGCGAGCATCGAGGTCGTCGACACGCGCTACGTCAGCTACAAGTTCAAGGCGGTCGACAATATCTCGGACAACAGCTCCAGCGCGCGTGCGGTGCTCGGCGCGCCGAAGAGCTTCAAATCGCTCGACGACCTGCGCCTGTGCGGCGCTTTGCTGCGCTCGAACGGCGAGACGATCGATCACGGCATCGGTGCCAACGCGCTTGGCGATCCTCTGCTCTCGCTCGCCTGGCTCGCGAACTTTCTCGGCGAGCGTGGCGAGCTTATCCCGGCGGGGAGCGTCATCCTCACCGGTGGCCTGACCCGGGCCTATCCGGCAGCGCCCGGGCAGACGATGGTCGCCGAATTCTCGCAACTCGGGACGATCGTGGCCGCATTCTGAAGGCCGCGGCGTCCGATCCCAATCAAACCAGAGCAGAAAAGGAAAACAGAGATGGATTTGCAGCTGAAGGGCAAGACGGTCGTCCTCACCGGCGCCAGCAAGGGCATCGGCCGTGCCGCGTTGCAGCTCTTTGCCGAGGAGGGCGCGACCGTGATCGGTTCCGCGCGCGGCATCGAGGAGATGGAGGCCGAAGCCGAGGCGCTGCGCGGCCAGGGCCATGACGTGACCGCGTTCCAATGCGACGTCACCAAGGACGAGGACGTCGACAAGCTGATCGACTTCGCCAAGACCAAGACCGGCCGCATCGACATTTTCGTCAACAACGCCGCGGGCAAGCTCCCGGCCGGCGAGTTCCTCGGCATCTCCAACGACGATTGGCTCGCCGGCTGGAACGAAAAGCTGCAATGCTACATCCGCACCTGCCGGGCGGTATTCCCGGTGATGCAGCAGCAGGGCGGCGGGCGCATCGTCAACGTGCTCGGCACCGCGGCGCGCAATCCGCGTACATCGTACATGCCGGTCGGCGTCACCAACGCGGCACTTGTCAATTTCAACAAGTCGCTCGCCGACTATGGCGCCAAGCACAATATCCTCGTCTCGGCGGTCGCGCCGTCGGGCGTGCTGACCGACCGCTGGCACCGTCTGATCCGCAAGCGGGCCGAGGGTGAAGGCAAAACGCCCGAGCAGCTTCAGACCGAGATGGACAAGACCTTCCCGCTCGGCCGTATGGCGACTCCCGAGGAATTGGCCAACATGATCGTGTTCGTCGCATCGCCGCGCGCATCATACCATTCCGGCACGGTGGTCATCGTCGATGGCGCCTCGACGTCCGGGGTGTTCAACTGATATCGGCCTGATCGAAAACGGAAAGGTGAGGGAAGCAGCTTTGGCCCAGACACATGACGTGACGACGCTGATCGACAATGCCCGCATCAGCATGCTGCAGGTGCGGGTGGTGCTGATCTGCATCGTCATCGGCATGCTCGACGGCTTCGACATCCAGGTCGTCGGCGTGATCGCGCCCACCTTGGCCGAGGCGTGGCAGGTGCCGGTCAAGGATTTCGGCCCATTGTTCGCGTCCGGGCTGGTCGGGATCGCCGTCGGGGCTTTCACCTTGGGCCCGCTTGGAGACCGTTATGGCCGCAAGCGCACGATCATGATCAGCACCTTCATCTTCGGCCTGTTCTCGCTGTTCACCGCCTTCGCGAGCAACATCCCCGAGATGATCGTCGCGCGCTTCCTCACCGGGATCGGCCTCGGCGGGGTGATGCCGAACATCATCACCCTGACCGCCGAATATGCTCCCGCCCGGGCGCGCGCGACGACCGTGACCTTGATGTTCTGCGGCCTGCCGATCGGTCTGATGCTTGGCGCGCTGTCGGGCGCCAGCCTGATCCCGATCTACGGCTGGCAGTCGGCGTTCGTCATCGGCGGCGTGCTGCCGTTGCTGATGCTGCCGCTGATCTGGAAGGCGATGCCCGAATCGATCCGCTTTCTGGTCGCGAGCGGCAAGGAGCCGGACAAGGTGCGCAAGCTCATGCGCCAGATCATACCCGGGGCGAATTTCGGCGCCCAGGACAGCTTCACCGTCGCCGAGGCCCCGCCCAAGGGTTTTCCGGTGCGCCTGCTGTTCGTGGGAGGAATGGGGCTCAACACCGCGCTGGTCTGGGTTTCATTCTTCATGAATCTCCTGGTGATGTACTTCCTGGTGAACTGGCTGCCGTTGCTGTTCGTCCAACTCAAGCTGCCGGCGAGCGTTGCCTTTCAATCGACCGCCGCCTTCAACCTCGGCGGCATGATCGGGGCGTTGCTGATCGGGCGGCTGCTCGACCGGGCGAATCCTTTCCCGATCCTGGCGGGGGCCTACGGCATTGCCGCCCTTGCGATCCCGGCGATCACCACCGCCGCGCAGTCGGGCCACCCCTTGTTGCTGATCTCCGCGGTTGCGATCGCGGGTGTCGGCGTGATGGGTGTGCAGATCGGCATGAATGCGGTGACCGCGAACATCTATCCTGTGTCGGTCCGCGCGACCGGGATCGGCTGGGCGCTCGGCGTCGGCCGCTTCGGCGCTATCATCGGTCCCCTGATCGGCGGGCTTCTGCTCGGGCTCGGGTTGACCAGCCCGCAGGTCATCCTCTCGACGATCGTCCCGATCCTCGTCGCCGCCGTCGCGCTGATCCTGCTCGGATTGCGGGGGCGGGGCGGGACCATGGCCGAGGGCAGGGGACGCCGCACCGAGGTCTCGGGCTAGAGGCGGACGCCGTCTAATTTTCTTTGTTTTCCGTGATTTCCGAGTCGTCAGGTGATTCCACCTGACTTGAAATCACTCTGGCACCTTTCAAGGAAGCAACGGGCGGCGCCGCCGCCGTGGAAGCGCTGCGCGGGCCTTGCAGCGTGGTGCGTGCGCTTTTCCGGCCGCGCGATTCGTGTCCTCCACATCACACTGATGTGCAATGCATCGCACAGCGTGATTTTTTATTGCGGGTCCAGAAGGGTGTCCCTAACGCACCCTCGTTGGTGTTTTCCACCGCGAGACCGGCCGATCCCGCACCCGATGCGGGGCGAAGGCGGCGAGCGCGGCGGGGTGTAATCAAGAGGGTGACGACGGCCAGGCAAATCAAAGCTCGTTAGCACGGCCGTTTCCACGGCCCGTCGTCCGAAGCCGCGCAGCGGCGCTCCGATCACGGCTAACCATTTCACGACATTGCAGGATTGCACACGCTGCCGGGCCTCGAAGGTCCAGCGGTGCCTGCCTGACTTTTACTTAGGGGAGGGACGAACATGAAGAAGACCCATATGCAGCAGGCGCTCGCGGCGCTGCTGGCGAGCTCGGCATTGTGCGCGGCCGGCGCCGCCCAGGCGCAGGACACGGCCGCTCAGGCTCCGGTCACCGAGACCACGGCGACCAATCCCGAGCAGCCGGTGGCCGAGCAGGCCGCCGAACAGGATCCCAACCAGCTCGAGGCGATCGTCGTCACCGCGCAGCGTCGCTCGGAGCAGCTGCAGGACGTTCCGATCTCGATCACCGCCGTCACGGCCGCGACCCTGGAACGCGCCGGCGTCGACGACACCCAGGCGCTGTCGATGGTGACGCCTGGCCTTCAGCTCACCAACGTCCGCGCAGCCGTCGTCCCGTTCCTCCGCGGCGTCGGCACCGCGAACATCACCGCCGGTGACGAAGGCGCGACCGCCATCTACGTCGACGGCATCCTCAACCCGGTCGCCGCCGCCAACGTATTCGCGCTCAACAATGTCGAGCGCGTCGAAGTGCTGCGCGGCCCGCAGGGCACCTTGTTCGGCCGCAACGCGGTCGGCGGCCTGATCAACATCATCACCAGGGATCCGTCGCCGCGCTTCAAGGGCAATGTCGAGATCGGCTACGGCAATTACGAAACCCTGTTCGGCAACGCCTATGTGACCGGCCCGCTCGCCGACAATGTCGCCGCCGATCTCGCTTTCTACGGCTATCACCAGGGCGAGGGCTGGGGCCACAACCACTTCCTCGACCGCGACCAGAATCGCAATCGCGAGTTTGCGGTCCGCTCGAAGGTCAAGATCGACCTCACCCCGGATACGACGCTTACCCTGGCGGGCGATTATGCGCTCGCCAACAGCGACATCGGCAGCACCCGCCAGCCGCTCCCCGGCTCGGTCTCGACCGGCGGCCTGCGCGCGCAGGGCGATATCTACGACAGCTATGGCGACGTGCCGCCCAAGGGCCGCAAGGAGCAATATGGCGGCAGCATCAAGCTGCAGCACGATTTCGGCGGCGTCGATTTTCAATCGAGCAGCGCCTACCGCAAATATGACGTGCTCTCGCACCTCGATTCCGACGGCACTTCGCTGAAGGTCTTCGACGTTCGCGACACCACCAAGGTCGACACGTTCCAGCAGGAATTCCTGCTCACCGGCTCGCTCGGCAAGCTCGATTTCACGACCGGCCTGTTCTACTTCTACAGCCTCGCGAAATACGACCCGATCATCCTGCGCAGCACGGTCATCCCGACGAACAATATCCAGTTCGACGACAAGATGGAGACCAACAGCTATGCGGTGTTCGGTCAGGCGACCTATCATCTGACCGACACCACCCGCATCACCGGCGGCCTGCGCTACACCTACGATACTCGCGAAGTCGAAGGCATCATCACCTCGCTGCCGGGTTTCCCGACACCTCCGGGGCCGGGCCGCGTGATCGGCAACACCGCCAATCTACCCGAGAGCCAGACCGATCGCAGCTTCGACGAGATCACCTGGCGCGGCGTGATCGACCAGGATATCGGCGAAAACGTGCTCGCCTTCGCCTCGATCAGCCGCGGCTTCAAGAGCGGCGTCTTCTCGCTGACCGCTCCGACGGCACCGGCGGTGGAGCCCGAGATCCTCGATGCTTACGAGGTCGGCTTCAAGGCGGACCTGCTCGGCAACACCCTGCGCATCAACGCCTCGGCCTTCTATTATGAATATAAGAATATTCAGATGGCCACGATCGGAGCGCAAGGCACGCCGATCCTGCTCAATGCGGCTGCGGGCGAGTTCAAGGGCGTCGACGGAGAGATCGTCTGGGTCGCGCCGGTCTCCACCGGCAACCTCCAGCTCCGTGGCAGCTTCGCCTATCTCGACGGGGAATATAGCTCCTATCCCGGCGCTCTGTTCTACGATCCGCTGCCGCAGGGCGGCAACCGCGGCTATTTCGGCGACGCGACCGGCAACGAGGCGGTCCAGGCGCCCGAATTCACCACCAGCCTGACCGTCGACTATCAGCTGCCGCTCGCGAGCGGCAGCACGCTCGGCACGAACTGGACCTGGTCGTACAATTCGGGCTTCTGGTGGGACGCGCAGAACCGGGTCGAGGAGCCCAGCTTCCACCTCGTCAATGGTGAGGTCAGCTACACCACGCCGGACGAAGCGTGGGGCGTGCGCCTGTTCGTGCGCAACCTGTTCGACGAGAAGCGCTATTTGTTCAAGAGCATCGGCGTCAACGGAGACACCGGCGCGGCCCATTCGCCGCGCACCTATGGCGTGGCCGTCAGCCGCAAGTTCTGACGAAGCGACCAGCTCCTCCCCATTCGGGGAGGGGACTCAATCTGGGCGGGCGCCGACCGGCGTCCGCCCAGTCCGTTTTTGCAATGTAGAGCGGTTGCGGCCCGCAGAGCCCTCGGCTAGACGCCGATCATTGCCCCTGTGGCGGAATTGGTAGACGCGCTCGACTCAAAATCGAGTTCTGCAAAGAGTGCCCGTTCGAGTCGGGCCAGGGGCACCATCCGCAATCAACGCAGTACTGAGCTCGCGTAGCTCGCCCCTCCGCAAACCTGGCACGCAAGTCAGGCAAGCGCGACGCCGGTGACGCTCTGCAGATAATTGACAAGGCGATCCTGGACATCCGCTCGCTCGGCAGCCGGGCTCATCGCCATCGAGCTTTGGTGGTAGAAATAGTGCCCGGACACGCGCGCTGCGGGATCTTCGCTCGCCGCCAGCCAAGCCTGGGTGAACGCCCCTTGCGCCAGGTCGTCAGGCGCGCCGGGTCCGCCCATGCGGGTCGGGACCCACCCCGGATCCACCGCATTGGCCAGCACCTCGGGCCAGCGGCGAGCGATCGCCATGGCGAGGATCAGATCGTGAAGCTTGCTGTCGCAATAGGCCTGTGAGGGGTCCCACCCTCGGCTCTCCCATTGCGCATCGTCGAGATCGGCATTGCCTCCGCTATGCATGCTCGAGCTGAGATAGACCAAACGGTTCGGCCGTTCGATCAGCGCCGTCAGCACATAAGGCGCGGCGACATTGACAGCGAAGAGATGCGCGAGCCCGTCGCTCGTCACGACCCGGTTCGGCTCGCTGTTGCCAATGCCGACATTGTGGATGACGGCGTCGAACCGTCCCAGCGCATTCACCTGATCGGCGATCTTCCTCATCTCGTCGACCGTCGCGACATCGCCGATCACCACGTCGGTGCATTGGGGAAGCGCGCTTCGGGCCGCATCGGCTTTTTCCGCATTCCTTGCGTGCAGGACGACATCGTGCCCCTGCTCGGCGAGCGTCGTGCCGGCAAGCAAGCCGAGGCCGGTCGACGACCCGGTAATGAAAATACGTGCCATGCTTTCGTCCTCCGCTCACCGCGTCGGCAGGCGACGCATTTGCCATTTGTGGTCCCTAACCCGGACGCAAGCAACTGAGCTTTCGTTGCCTTGGAAGCGTGCGACCTGTCGTGCGCCGACTTGCGGAAACCGCAACTCCACTCTGGTCACAAGCGGCAAAGACGGGCATTCTCTCGCCGCGCATTGGCGCGTGGAGATCGTCGATGAACAGAGTGCGCGAGAGCGATGCGCCCCGGCACGAGCCGGAGTTGCCGGTCGCCGCCGCGCATGTTGACGATCATCTGATCGAGGCGGAAGCGATCGCGTATCGGCGCGACCGGTTGCTTGCCGCTTTGACCCTGATCGCCGGCGCCGGCTTCGCACTGGCGCTGCCGTTCGCGCTGCGGGCAGGGGCGGAATT
Source organism: Sphingomonas sp. (assembly GCF_036677245.1). Taxonomy (GTDB): domain Bacteria; phylum Pseudomonadota; class Alphaproteobacteria; order Sphingomonadales; family Sphingomonadaceae; genus Allosphingosinicella. The sequence continues at coordinate 26,733 of NZ_JAKFCG010000039.1, read as the reverse complement.
CTTCCTTCCGGTGACCGCCGCGCTGGTGATCTCGATCGCGCTCGTGCCGCTGCTCGAATGGTTCGAGCGCAGAGGCATGCCTTCGTCGATCGCGGCTTTGATCTGCGTGCTGCTGTTCATCGGCCTCGCCAATGTCGTCGTCGCGGCGATCGTGCTGCCCGCGACCGACTGGATCCGGCTGCTGCCGGAACGGATTGGGCGCATCCGCGAGACGCTCGCGCCATTGATCGACGTCTATGCGAGCGTCGAGCGGTTCATCGACGACGTCGTCAATGAGTTCGCCAGCGGGCCGCTGCGTCAGGCCCGCACCGTCACCGTCGAGACTCCCAATTCGATGCTCGACCTGATCGCCACCTCCGCGCCGCACGCGCTGATCCAGATGTTCTTTGCGTTGCTCGTGATCTTCTTCTTTCTCTCGCGCTGGACGCGGATGCGCAAGCAGACGATCACGACCCGGGCGAGCTTCGATGGCGCGATGACGACCGCGCGCGCGATCCAGCAGGTGGTCGACGCGACCTCGACCTATCTCGGCACGATCACGATGGTGAATGTCCTCGTGGGGCTGCTGCTCGCCTTCATCCTCTACCTGCTCGACATGCCGACGCCGCTGATGTGGGGCGGCATCGTCGCCGTCCTCAACTACATCCCCTATCTCGGCCCGATCGCCTCGATCCTGCTGCTCGCGCTCGGCGGGCTGATGGCGTTCGCCGACCCCTGGTATGCGATGCTGCCCCCGCTCACCTTCGCGGCGATCCACCTCGTCGAAGCCAATTTCCTGACTCCTTTGCTGGTCGGCCGGCGGCTGACGATCAATCCGCTGCTGATCCTGGTCGCGCTGAGCTTTTGGGCCTGGGTGTGGGGCACGACCGGAGCGCTGCTCGCGGTGCCGCTGCTGATCATCCTCAAGACGATCCTCGACGCCGCCGGCAAGCCCGACATCGCTGGTTTCCTGTTCGAGGAGGGCACGCTCACCACGCCGCTGCACGACGATGAGGAGGACGCGCGCGCGAGCCTGACCGGCGCGGGTTGAGCGCTGCGCACGCTTCGTGAGGGGATGTTCGACCGGAGGGTCGCTCAACCGCGAAAATTCGCCGTCCAGCCTCTGCGAAAATCGGGCGCCGGCTTGCTTGACAGCCCTTGGAGCCTCGCCTAGGTCCGCCCCCACCACGCGGGTGTAGCTCAGTTGGTTAGAGCGCCGGCCTGTCACGCCGGAGGTCGCGGGTTCAAGTCCCGTCACTCGCGCCATTTTCGCATTTGTCCAGCCCGGGCACACAGGTAACAGAGCGTACCTGAGCCATGGGTGACAACCTCGGGCCGAATGGCTTGTCGGGGGTTTGCGCCCTCGAAATGGCCGAAGCTTTCGGCGGTCACTTCGATGCAGCCGAACGCTTCGCCTTTACAAATTGAAGGTTGGCCTCCCGAGTACGGCTCACAGCCATCGGCGCACTCTCATCCTGAAGGCCTCATATTCGCGACCGAAGCGGCGCGTCAGATAGGTTTCCTCGCGGGGGATGACGATACGATCCATGATGGCGAACAGGGGCACGAGCATCGCCCCGGCCACCCAGCTCAGGAAGTAGAGGGCCACGCCGGCATAGACGGCGAGCATTCCGAGATACATTGGGTTGCGCGTGAAGCGATAGGGGCCGCCCCGGACGATAGCCGATGCTGCCGCCCAGGGTTCCGGCCGGGTTCCGGCTTTCCAGAACAGTCCGAGCGCCCCGCCGATCAGCGCGCAACCGACGAGGACGAGAACCAGCGACGCCATGGCGACAAGCGCACCGGGCTCCGGCCAATGCCGCAGCTTCCCCTGTAGAGCCAGGCCAGCCAGCAACGTCGCCGCAATGAGCAAAGGCGGCGGCACGAAGATGCGCGGATTGTCCTGTGCCGGGTTCATGCGGGAGCCTCCCGGAAACATTCCCTAACGGTAAGCTCGCGATGGGCAAGCTGGATGCTCGGCGCCGCAAACATGTTCGGCGCTTGGTCGACCACCAGGTGCAAAGTGTTCTACCAAATGATCAGTTAATGCCCTCGATCAAGGAAAGCATCGATTTAGGCTTAAAGTAGTGCCCAAACAGCGCGCTATTGTCGCTTTCCGACAACAGAAAACGGGCTTTTTCGGAAAAGGAGTCGCCATTGGGAAAAACGACTTGGATATGATTTAGCGACGCATTACCGCTTCCCGAAATAACCAAAGTGGAGGGGAGGCCCGTGATGAATTCTCGGCTTGCGCACGTTCTTGTTTTGCTTGCTTCAACGGTGAGCACCGCGGCTATTGCTCAAGACACCGAAGGCAGCGCACCGCCGCAAGACAATGTCGGCGCGCCCCCGCCCACCTCGGACATCAGGCAGGGTGATCTCGTGGCGCCGCCGGGCACGGCACCGGCACCGGCACCGGCGCCTTCACCGCCGCAAGCCGAAGAGCAGGTCGGCATCGAAGATATCGTCGTCACCGCGACCCGTCGCGAGGAGCGCCTTCAGGACGTCCCGGTCGCGGTCACCGCGATCACCAGCCAGACCCTGACCACCTCCGGCGTCACCGGCCTGCGTGATCTGACTGTCGTCGTGCCGGGCTTCCAGGGCGGCCGTAACGCCACCGTCAACCAGCCGACGATCCGCGGCGTCGGCTCGAGCGGCATCGGCATGGCCGACGAATCGAACGTCGCCACCTATGTCGACGGCGTCTATCAGCCCTTTTCGTTCATGAGCGCGCAGGATCTGGTCGAGATCGAGCGTGTCGAGGTGCTGCGCGGTCCGCAAGGCACCGTGTTCGGGCGCAACGCGACCGGCGGCCTGGTCAACGTCATCACGCCCGATCCGAGCTTCGACACGCGTGGCCACGCCGACGTGAAGCTCGGACGCGCCCGCAACGACACCACCACTTATGAGACCCGGGCCTATGTGACCACAGGCCTCACCGAAACGATGGCGGTCGATTTCGCGGGAATGTTCCGCGACACCGGGGATTACATCAAGGACCTGGTCCGCCCGGGTAACAAATTGGGAGGGACGAAGTCGCTCAGCCTGCGCAGCAAGCTGCTCGTCCAGCCGAGCGATGCGATTCGTTTCGTCTTCACCGCCAGCTACCAGGATCTGGAGAGCAGCCAGAACACGGTCATTCCTTATAACGCCGGCACTGGCCTTGAGAACACGGCTGGCCGCCGTTTCCCCGGTTATATTCCCGTCAACAGTCCGTGGGAGGCAGGGAACAACGAGATTCCGGTATCAAATTTCGATCGCCTGAACTTGTCGCTGCACGCTCAATTCGACCTCGGCTTTGCAAGCCTGCAATCGACCAGCAGCTACATGAAGGTCCATGCAAAACAGAACACCGATTCAGACGCGAGCAACATCTTCCTTGGGCAGATCCCGTTCGATACCGGGGGCAAGTCTTACTCACAGGAGGTGCGACTGCTGTCGACCGGGTCGGACCGCTTCAAGTGGATCCTCGGCGTCTACGGTTTCTGGCTCGAGACGGATTGGAGGAATATCCGGGTCTTCACCTCGACTGGGCCTGGCAACCCTATCAACACCCTGCGGCTGGACCCGGCGTTGACCACGGAGTCATGGGCGGGATTCGGCGAAGCGACGTTTGAGGTTGTCGAGTCATTGTTCCTGACGGGCGGCGTACGCTATTCGACGGAGGACCGCACATTCAAGCAGCGGATCAACAACAATCAGCTGGTAACCGGGACGTTTCCTGCTTCGGGCAAGGCCGAGGCGAGCTTCAACAAATGGACCTACCGGGGCGCGATCCGCTGGGAGTTCTCCGACCGCGGCAACATCTATGCAAGCTACGGAACCGGCTTCAAGAGCGGCGTGTTCAACGAACTGGGCACGCGCGGAATCGCGACCGATCCGGAAACAATCGAATCGATCGAGGGCGGCATCAAGGTCGATCCGGCACCGTGGCTGCGCACCAACCTCTCGGTTTTCCATTATGATTACAAGGACCTGCAGGTGCAGGCCCGTGCTGCGGACGGCGTGACCTACGTCCTGCAGAATGCGGCGACCGCCGAACTTTACGGCGGCGAGCTCGAGGTGACCGCAGAGCCGGTGCCCGACTTCAACGTACGCGCAGCCTTCACCTATCTGCACAGCGAATATTCCAACTTTCCGAGAGCGCAGACCTTCCGTCCGGCGACCAATGCTGCGGGCGTTGAAATCGGCGGCAATGTGACGGAGGAATTCGACGTCACCGGCAATCAGATGATCCGCGCACCGAAATATACGATCAGCGGTGGGATCAACTGGTCGACGGACCTCGCTGGCGGCCGCTTCCAGGCGATCGGCAACATCTACTGGAGCAGCAGGGTCTATTACGACTTCCGCAACCTGTTTTCCCAGGATCCGTACACGACGATCAGCGGCGAGCTGGCCTGGACGACGCCCGACGAGGCATGGCGTTTCTCGCTGTGGGGCAGGAACCTCACCAACGAAGACATATTGCAGAATCTGCGGCCCGGCGGGCTTGGCACCGACGCAATCTATGACCGCCCCCGCGAAGTCGGCGTCGGCGCTTCGTTCCGCTTCTAGAGCATCGTGCGCAAAAGTGGGAACCGGTTTTGCGCAGAAAACGATGCGGTAACAAACGATTAGAGCGGTATGCGTGATCCAGATATCGCGCATTCCGCTCTAGTTAGACTGGAGCCATCGTGCCTGCGCTTCGGCGCGGTACGATGGCCTCCCGCTGATCCTGCCGGAGAGAGTGGCCCGAGATCCCTCGCGCGCAGTTTCGCGTGCGGTCAGCCGCGCCAGCGGCCGGTTTCCATCCAGCGTAGCAGCGGCTTGAGCGGCATGATCCAGACGATCCCCGCGATCGTGTAGAACAGCGCCTGCAGCGGCCAAGCGATGTCGCCGACAAGGCCGGCGACAGTCGCGACGATCACCGCCCAGACCAGGATCAGCAACAGGATCAGGCCGACGCCGGCCGGTTTCCGCCAGCTTGGCTGGGGCGGCAGACTATCCATTCGGCAGGGGTGGCGATGGCATCGAGCGGAACATCCCAAAGATCGGCGGGCAGGGGCTCATCGGCGATTTGCGGCTCCCAGGCAATGCCGACGGCGAACACCGGCCCGCTTTCGCGCAGATGGCCCAGCGCGCGGTCGTAATGGCCCTGGCCGTGGCCGATCCGCGTGCCCGCCCGGTCGGCCAGCACGAGCGGCACCAGCACCAGGTCAGGCGCGACCGCGTCGGCATCGCTCGACGGCTGCATCAGGCCCCAGGGTCCGGCCTGGCGGGCCGGCGTCGTGCGGAACATCATCCTGGCGTCGCGATCGGCGAACCAGGGCAGGGCCGAAATCTGGCGATCGTTCAGCGCCTCGAGGATCTTATCGGGGCTGATCTCGTCGCGCATCGGATGATAGCCGGCGACGATCCTGGCCCCTGCCAGATGCGGCAGCACGATCTCGGCAAGCTTGGCCTCGAGCGCCTGGCGCAGCGGTGCGCCCAGCGACCGCGCATAGGCGCGCCGCGCTTCGAGCGCCTCGAGCCGCAGCCGGGATTTGAGGGAAAGTGACGGGACCGCCATAGCCGTTTGCCGGAATATCCTCTGACGCCAGTACGTCAGGTGGGGACCATGTGAATCGGGCCAGGGCCCGGTCAGGGACAGCCCCCGAGGATGTCTTATCGCCTCAGGGATTTTCGCTAAAGCTCGTACGAGGCAGTACCCGTCTCTTCCTATCTAGGCGTTCGAGGCGCGGGTCTCAAGCGTTTCCGCCAGTTTCTCAATCCGTTCGGCGAGCCGTTCGAGCGCTTCGGCGACCGCCGGGTCGGGCTCGGCGAACGATTCGGGCGCGGGGGCCTTGCCGGCGCGGATCTCCTTGAGCTCGTCGGCGAGCAGCAGCGACGCGAACAGCAATTGGCGGGATTCGCCAAGGCTGCCGAGCGCGGTTTCCGCCTCGCGTGCCTTGCGATGGACGATCGCGGCGACCGAGCGGAGATGCTCCTCCTCGCCGTCGCGGCAGGCGATCGCATATTTGCGCGCGGCGATTTCGAGCTCGACACTAGCCATTTATAGCTCCTCCGTCGCGGGGGCCATCAACGTTCCTCGGTCGCGAGGAGGCGATCGATCTGGGAGATCGCCCCTTCCACCTTCCCACGCAGCGCCTGATGCACTTCGCGAAGCTCGCGAAGCTCGCGAAGGTCGCTGTCGTCGCGCGTTGCGGGAACTTTTGCGGCGGCGGCTTCGATGCGCGCCAAAGCCCGCTCGATACGCTCGACTGCAGCCAGGGCGCGTTCGTCTTTCATGACGTCAGGGAATAGCATGCCCGCGGCGCGCGGCAAGCGCTTCACATCGCAGCAGCGGGACGGTTGGCCGCCGCCCGCCCGCTGGAGGTGGGGAGGGGCTTCATGGCCGCGCCACGGTTGACGCCTGCGCCGCGCTCTTTCAAGGAGCGCGCTGCAGAAGCAGCGCGAATCTGCGACCCCGGCGCTTGCCCGGAATCCATCAGAGGAAGCCCAGATGTCCGTCGAACCCAGATTGCTGGCCAACGCGATCCGAGCGCTTGCGATGGACGCGGTGCAGGCGGCTAACAGCGGTCATCCGGGCATGCCGATGGGCATGGCCGACGTCGCGACAATCCTGTTCACCGAATATATGAAGCATGATCCGGCCGATCCGCGCTGGCCGGACCGCGATCGTTTCGTGCTGTCCGCGGGCCATGGCTCGATGCTGATCTACGCCTTGCTCCATCTCACCGGCTACGAACGGCCGACGATCGACGACATCCGCAACTTCCGTCAGCTCGGCAGCCCCTGCGCCGGCCATCCCGAGAATTTCATGCTGGAGGGCATCGAGACGACCACCGGCCCGCTCGGTCAGGGCTTCGCGATGGCGGTCGGCATGGCGATCGCCGAGCGCCATCTCAACGCGGTGTTCGGCAGCGATCTGGTCGATCATCATTGCTGGGTGATCGCCGGCGACGGCTGCCTGATGGAAGGCATCAATCACGAAGCGGTCGGCCTCGCCGGCCATTTGCAGCTCGGCCGGCTCAACGTCCTGTGGGACGACAACAAGATCACGATCGACGGCGCGACCGACCTGTCGACGTCGGAGGACATCCTCGGTCGCTACCAGGCAAGCGGCTGGCATACGATTTCGTGCGACGGGCACGATTTCGCCGACATCCGCCGCGCGCTCGACGAGGCCACGGCCGATCCGCGACCCTCGCTGATCGCCTGCCGCACGATCATCGGCTACGGCGCACCGAACAAGCAGGGCTCGTCGGCAACTCACGGCTCGGCGCTGGGGCCCGACGAGGTGGCCGCCGCGCGCGTCCATCTCGGCTGGGACAGCGCACCCTTCGAGCTGCCGGCGCCGGTGCTCGACAGCTGGCGCACCGCAGGGCGCCGCAGCGCGAACGAGCATCAAGCATGGCAGCAGCGGCTCGCTGCGCATCCGCAGCGCGGCGAATTCGTCCGTCGCATGGAAGGCCGGCTTCCCGATGGGTTCGCCCAGGACGGGTATCTGGATCAGCTCGCCGCCAGCCCGCAGAATGTCGCCAGCCGCAAGGCTTCGGAGCTGGCGCTCGAGGCGCTCACGGCAGCGATCCCGGAGATGATCGGCGGCTCGGCCGACCTCACCGGGTCGAACAACACCAAGACCAAGTCGCTCGCGCCGCTCACCCGCGACAATTACGCGGGCCGTTACATCTATTACGGCATCCGCGAATTCGGCATGGCGGCGGCGATGAACGGCATGGCGCTGCACGGCGGCGTCATTCCGTTCGGCGGCACCTTCCTCGTCTTCTCCGATTATTGCCGGCCGGCAATCCGCCTCTCGGCGCTGCAGAGCGCGCGTGTCGTCTACGTGATGACCCACGATTCGATCGGCCTCGGCGAGGATGGGCCGACGCACCAGCCGGTCGAGCATGTCATGAGCCTGCGGCTGATCCCGAACCTCGCCGTCTACCGTCCCGCCGATGCGGTCGAGACGGCGGAATGCTGGGCGCTCGCGCTCGGGCGCCAGGACGGGCCGTCGCTGCTCGCGCTCAGCCGCCAGAATCTGCCGCAGCTCCGCACCGAGCGGACCGACAATCTCAGCGCGCGCGGCGCCTATCGCCTGCGCTCCGCGACGGCATCGCGCCGGGTGGTGCTGCTCGCGACCGGCTCGGAGGTCGAGCTCGCGCTTGCCGCCGCCGAGCAGCTCGAACAGGGCGGGATCGGCGCGGACGTCGTCTCGATGCCCTGCTGGTCGCTGTTCGATGCGCAGGACCAGGCTTATCGCGAAAGTCTCTTGCCGGGAGGGGCGCTGTGCGTTTCGATCGAGGCGGGGACGACCCTGGGCTGGGAACGCTATACCGGACTTGGCGGCCTTCGTATCGGCCTGGACCGCTTCGGCGCGTCGGCGCCCGCCGAGGATCTTTTCAAGCGCTTCGGCTTCACCGCCGAAGCGGTCGTTCCGCAGATCAAGTCTGCGCTAAACAGCATGGGAGATCAATGACATGGCAACCAGAGTTGCGATCAATGGATTCGGCCGGATCGGCCGCCTCGTGGCGCGCGCCATCCTCGAAAATCCTGACGCCGGCCTGGAGCTGGTGGCGATCAACGATCTCGCCGACACCAAGTCGAACGCCTTGCTGTTCAAGCGCGATTCGGTCCACGGCACCTATCGCGGCGAGGTCTCGGCCGACGGCAACGACCTGATCGTCGACGGCAAGCGCATCCACGTCACCGCCGAGCGCGACCCGGGCAAGCTGCCGCACGGCGCCAACGGCGTCGACATCGCTCTCGAATGCACCGGCTTTTTCACCGATCGCGACAAGGCTGCGGCGCATCTCTCGGCCGGCGCCAAGAAGGTCCTGATCTCGGCCCCGGCCAAGGGCGTCGATCTCACCGTCGTCTACGGCGTCAACCACGACAAGCTGGAGGCCGGCCACACGATCGTCTCCAACGCCTCGTGCACGACCAATTGCCTCGCGCCGATCGCCAAGGTGATGAACGACGTGATCGGCATCGAGCGGGGCTTGATGACGACCATCCACAGCTACACCAATGATCAGAAGATCCTCGACCAGATCCACAGCGACCTGCGCCGTGCGCGTGCGGCGGCGATGTCGATGATCCCGACCACCACCGGTGCGGCGCGCGCGGTCGGCGAAGTGCTGCCCGAGCTCAAGGGCAAGCTCGACGGCTCCGCGATCCGCGTCCCGACGCCCAACGTCAGCCTGGTCGATCTCACCTTCACGCCGAAGCGCGACACCAGTCTCGAAGAGGTCAACGGCGCGCTCAAGGCAGCCGCCGAGAGCGGGCCGCTCAAGGGCATCCTCGCCTATACCGACGAGCCTCTGGTCTCGATCGACTTCAACCATAATCCGGCGAGCTCGACGGTCGACAGCCTCGAGACCGCGGTGCTCGAGGGCAAGCTCGTCCGTGTCGTCTCCTGGTACGACAATGAATGGGGCTTCTCGAACCGAATGGTCGACACCGCCGCAGCGATGGCTGCGCTTTAGGGGAGCGAGCGGTGGCGCGATTCCTGACGCTGGACGACCTGGGTGAAGTAAAAGGCAAGCGCGCCCTGGTGCGCGTCGACCTCAACGTTCCGATGGCCGACGGCGCGGTCACCGACGACACGCGGCTGCGCGCCACGCTCGCGACGGTGACCGAGCTCTCCGATCGGGGCGCGATCGTGCTTTTGCTGTCTCATTTCGGCCGGCCCAAGGGCATCCAGCGGCCGGACATGTCGCTGTCGCTAGTGACGCGGGCTTATGGCGGGGTGCTGGGAAGGCCGGTGAGGTTCATCGAGGACTGCCAGGGTCCCGGCGCGGCGGAGGCGATCGCAACAATGGAGCCGGGCGCGATCGGCATCCTCGAGAACACCCGCTTCCACCCCGGCGAGGAAAAGAACGATCCCGCGCTGGCCGCGGCGATGGCCGAGCTCGGCGATTTCTACGTCAACGATGCTTTCTCCGCCGCGCACCGCGCGCACGCCTCGACCGAGGGCATCGCCCATCTGCTGCCGGCCTATGCCGGCCGCGCGATGGAAGCCGAATTGAAGGCGCTCGAGCGCGCACTCGGCGAGCCCGAGCGTCCGGTGGCGGCGGTGGTCGGCGGCGCCAAGGTGTCGAGCAAGCTTGACGTCTTGACGAACCTGGTGACCAAGGTGGATCATCTGATCATCGGGGGCGGTATGGCCAACACCTTTCTGGCAGCGCGCGGCATCGACGTCGGCAAGTCGCTTTGCGAGCATGATCTGGGCGCGGTCGCGCTTGGCATCCTCGACGCCGCCGAACGCGCCAATTGCACCGTGCACCTTCCTTATGACGTCGTCGTCGCGAAGGAATTCGCCGCCAATCCGCCGACCCGCATCGCCAATGTCCACGAAGTCGCGTCCGACGAGATGATCCTCGACGTCGGCCCGGCCGCGACCGAAGCGCTCGCCGATGTGCTCAAGACCTGCCGGACCCTGGTCTGGAATGGCCCGCTCGGCGCATTCGAGACTTCGCCGTTCGACGTCGCGACGGTCGCCCTCGCGCGCACCGCCGCTGCGCTCACCCAAAGCGGGTCGCTGATCTCGGTGGCAGGCGGCGGGGATACGGTCGCGGCGCTCAACCATGCCGGTGTCGCCGGGGATTTCACGTTCGTTTCGACCGCAGGCGGCGCGTTCCTCGAATGGATGGAAGGCAAGGAGCTGCCCGGCGTCCAGGCGCTGGTCAGGTAAGCGCGGTGGCCGGCACCAGCCGCGTTCAGCATATCTTCTCGACGCCTTTGCTCGTCGAGCAGATCGACGATCCGCAGTTCAACCTCGCGCTCGAGGAGGCGATCCTCGCCCGGCACAGCGAACATCCGGGCGTGCAGCGATCGAACGTCGGCGGCTGGCATTCGGACCTGCAGTTCCTGGATTGGGGCGGCGCGGCCGCCCGCCGCCTGTTCGAGCATGTCATCGCGCTCGCGAACAAGAACACGGTTCATAAAGGCGGCGGCGAGGTCGTGACCGAATGGCGCGCCGAGGGTTGGGCGAACGTCAGCCAGAACGGCGCAACCAACCTGATCCACGTCCATGGCGGCTGCTATTGGTCCGCGGTTTATTATGTCCGCATCGACGAGGGCAAGGGCGGCCAGCTGGTGTTCTACGATCCGCGCATGCCGACATTGGCGATGCATGCGCCGCACCTGCGGTTTCGCAACGGCCAGGGCGAGCGCGAGGTCCGGGTCAAGCCCGCGGCGGGACTTCTGATTCTCTTCCCCTCGTGGCTCCAGCATGCGGTCGATGCCTGGTATGGCGAAGGCTTCAGGATTTCGATCGCGATCAATCTCACCGCCACCCGGGTCGCCGTTCCGCAGGGCTCGTTGCTGCCTGCCAAACGAGGGGCTAAAGGCGCGGCGACCGCCCACGCAGCAAAGGATCAATGATGACGATCACACCGGCCGTGAAAGCAATCCTGGCCAATTATGAAAGCGACAACCCGGGCACCAAGGCGAACCTCGCGCGCATCCTGATGCAGGGGCGGCTCGGCGGCACCGGCAAGATGATCATCCTGCCGGTCGATCAGGGCTTCGAGCATGGCCCCGCGCGCAGCTTCAGCGTCAATCCGGACGCTTATGATCCTCATTACCACTACCAACTCGCGATCGACGCCGGCCTCAACGCCTATGCCGCGCCGCTCGGCATGATCGAGGCGGGCGCCGACACGTTCGCCGGCCAGATCCCGACGATCCTCAAGGTCAACAGCGCCAACAGCTGGGCCAGCGCCAAGGACCAGGCGGTGACCGGCGGGGTCGAAGATGCGCTTCGCCTCGGCTGCGCCGCGATCGGCTTCACCATCTATCCCGGATCCGAGCATTTCTTCGAGCTGGTCGAGGAGATCCGCGAGCTGTCGCTCGAGGCGAAATCGGTCGGCATCGCCACCGTCGTCTGGTCCTATCCGCGCGGCGGCGATCTCTCCAAGGAAGGCGAGCTGGCGCTCGATGTCGGTGCTTATGCGGCGCACATGGCGGCGCTGGTCGGCGCGCACATCATCAAGGTCAAGCTGCCGAGCAATCATATCGAGCAGAAGGACGCGCAAAAGGCCTATGAGGGCAATGACTGGTCGGCGCAGGCCGACCGCGTCCGCCATGTCGTCAAAAGCTGCTTCAACGGCCGCCGCATCGTCGTCTTTTCGGGCGGCGCGGCCAAGGGCGCCGATGCGGTCTACCAGGACGCGCGCGACATTCGCGACGGCGGCGGCAACGGCTCGATCATTGGCCGCAACACCTTCCAGCGTCCGCGCGACGAGGCGCTGGCGATGCTTGGCCGGCTGGTGCGCATCTACAAGGGCGAGGAATAAGTGACCGCTCTCCCCGATGGCGGAGCCGGGGAGGGGGGCACTCATGGTGATGAAGACGTCGATGAGGCTGTCGGCCTCGCTCCGGATTTTGCCGAGATGTTCGCACGGCCGGAGCGGCCGCCTTGCCAGCTTTATCTGGTCTCGCCTGCGAGCATCGGCGAGGATTTCGCCGATCGGCTGGACGAGGCGCTCGGCGGCGGGCCCGTCGCCGCGTTCCAGCTGCGGCTGAAGGGGCTCGGCGACGAGGAGATCCTCGCCGCGGCCGAGCGGCTGATCCCGGTCTGCGCGGCGCACGAGGTCGCGTTCATCCTCAACGATCGGATGGACCTCGCCAAGGCGTGCGGCGCCGACGGCGTTCACCTCGGCCAGGGGGACGGCGATCCGCGCGAGGCGCGCGCGCTGCTCGGCCCGGCGGCACAGATCGGCGTCACCTGCCATGATAGCCGGCACCTTGCGATGGAAGCGGGCGAGGCCGGCGCCGATTATGTCGCGTTCGGCGCCTTCTTCCCAAGCGCGACCAAGCCGGCGGTGCATCGTCCGGACCCTTCGATCCTCGGCTGGTGGTCGGCGCTGTTCGAAATTCCTTGCGTCGCGATCGGCGGGATCACGCCGGACAATGCGCCGCCTTTGATCGAGGCCGGGGCAGACTTCCTCGCCGTCTGCGGCTCGGTCTGGGAACATCCCGAGGGTCCGCGCGCGGCGGTCGCCGCCTTTTCAGATGTGCTCGGCTAAGCGGGTCCCGCCTGTCGCCTGCGCGACCATCGCCCGCAAGGTCAGGGCATCCTGGATTGCGTGCGCATGGATGTCGTTGTTGAAATAGGCCCAGACCGCGCGCCCGGAGCGTGACTGGGCGACGATCCAGTCGGTCCAGCTCAGCAGCCTCTCGTCCGAATAGCGGCCCCAATATTTTCCCTCCCCACCGTGAAATCGGACATAGGCGACCGGCCCGATCGCCCAGCGCGGCGATGTCGAGCCCGGCATGTCGTGCGCGCAAAACGACGCGCCATGGGCCTCGAGCAGCGCCAGCATCTCGTCCTTCAGCCAGCTCGTTTCGCGGAATTCGAAGACGTGCGTGAGGTCGCGCGGGAGCAAAGCCAGGAATTCAGCGAGCCGCTCGAGGTTGATGCGGAAGCGCGGCGGCAGTTGATAGAGGATCGGCCCAAGCGTGGGCCCGAGCTGCCGCACCGGCCCGAGCATCCGCTCGAGCGGCTCGGCGCAGTCCTTCAGCTTCTTCGCCTGCGTCAGGAAGCGGTTCGCCTTGACCGCGTAGCAGAAGCCGGGCGGCGCCTGGTCGCGCCATTTGGCGAACGTCTCGGCGGTCGGCAGGCGATAGAAGCTGTTGTTGATCTCGACCGTGTCGAACGTCGCCGCGTAGAATTCGAACCAGCGCCTGGCGGCGAGCTTGTCGGGATAGAAAGCGCCGCGCCAGTGGCGGTAATTCCAGCCCGAGCAGCCGATGTGGATCCTGCCTGTCGCCATCATGCCCAAGGCCAAGCGCGCCCGCGGGAAATAAGTTTCGGCTCCGGCGTTGATCGCCCGGGATACCCCCAGCTGGAGTCAGCCTGTGCCGCGTAACAAATCTGCGATCGCCATTCTTCTCGCCTGTGCCGCCGTCATTCTGCCCGGCGCCGCTCCACAACCCAAGTCTCCCGCCCAGGGATCGGCCACGCAACGGCCGGCGATCGACGGCGCGACCTTGCACGCCCAGGTGCTGCTCGACCGCGCGGGCTTCGCGCCCGGTGTCATCGACGGCAAGAAGGGCATGTCTTTCGAGGAAGCGGTCAAGGGCTTTCAGATGTCGCGCGGCCTCAAGGTGACCGGCACGCTCGACCAGCCGACCCGCGCGGCGCTGCTGCGCGACCGCGCGCCGGCGACCGTGCGGCTGCGCATCGACGAGAGCGATGCGCGCGGGCCGTTCGTCCGGGCTATCCCGAAGGACCCCGCCGACCAGGCGAAGCTGGACTGCCTGTGCTACCGCAACCTGCTCGAGAAGATCGCCGAGAAATTCCATACCACCCCGGCGACGATCATCGCGCTCAACAATCCGCGGATGGCGCTCAAGGCCGGCACCGTGCTGCGCCTGCCCAATGTGCTCCCCTCATCGCGCGACTATGGCAACGTCAAGCCGGACGTCGCGCATATGCTCAGCGGCCTCAACGTCAGCGGCGGCCTGCCCAAGGCCGCCCGGATCGTCGTCGACAAGTCCGACGGCGTGCTTCGCCTGTTCGCCAAGGACGGCAGGCTGATGGCGCAATTCCCGGCGACGATGGGAAGCTCGCATGATCCGCTGCCGCTCGGCCGCTGGAAGGTCACCACGGTCGCCTACAATCCGCCGTTCCACTATCAGCCGGACCTGTTCTGGGACGTCGCCGACAGCAAGGAGGAGCAGAGGCTCCCGCCCGGTCCCAACGGCCCGGTCGGCGTCGTCTGGATCGACCTCACCAAGGAGCATTACGGCATCCACGGCACTTCCGCGCCCGAGACGATCCAGCGGGCGCAAAGCCACGGCTGCGTGCGGCTCACCAATTGGGATGTCGCGCGGGTCTCGCAGATGGTAGAAGACGGCATGCAGGTGATCTTCCAGGCTTGAGCGGCTTCAAGCTCATCGCGACCAACATCCTGACGGCGTTGGTGACGGCAGCGGCGACCAGCGTCTTCTGGGTCGCGGCCTATCAGAATGGGCGCGAGGAGCGTGCCGACGGTGCCTCCGCCGGTCATCCTATGCGTCATCACCAGCGTGGCGCTTCAGCCCAGCCGCAGGCTCGATCTGAGCGATTGCGGCTTGCGCTCGGCCCGACCGGTCTCGCGCTTCCGGTCGCAGGCGTGAGGCCGGCGCAGCTGATCGACACGTTCACGCAGGCGCGTGCCGGCGGCGCACGCGTGCACGACGCGATCGACATCATGGCTCCGACCGGGACGCCGGTCGTCGCCGCCGCGCCCGGCACGGTCGAGAAATTGTTCTTCAGCCAGGGCGGCGGCGGGATCACGGCCTATGTCCGCTCGCCCGATCACCGCTGGCTCTATTATTACGCGCATCTCAACGATTATGCGCCCGGCCTGCGCGAAGGCCGGCCGGTTCGGCGCGGCGACCCGATCGGGACGGTCGGCAGCACCGGCAACGCCAATCCCGCGGGGCCGCATCTCCATTTCGCGATCCTGCACATGCGCCCCGGCGACAAATGGCACCAGGGCACGCCGATCAACCCGTACCCGCTCCTTGCCCGAAAGCGCGGCGGCGGTTAAGGCCCGCTGCGGCTGTTGCAATATGGCCGGCTCTTTCAAGATGGCGAGACGAACATGAAAATCAGCGGCGTGGACATTCGTCCCGGCAACATCATCGAATATGAAGGCGGCATCTGGCGGGCGGTGAAGATCCAGCACACCCAGCCCGGCAAGGGCGGCGCCTACATGCAGGTCGAGATGAAGAATCTGATCGACGGCCGCAAGAACAACGTCCGCTTCCGCTCCGCTGAGACGGTCGAGAGGGTCCGCCTCGACACCAAGGATTTCCAATATCTGTTCGCCGACGGCGACCAGCTCGTGTTCATGGACAAGGAGACCTACGAGCAGGTCACCTTGCCGCGCGACCTGATCGGCGACCCCGCCGCATTTCTCCAGGACGGCATGGACGTGGTGATGGAATTGTACGACGAGCGGCCGATCTCGGTTCAGCTCCCCGACCAGATCGAGGCGACGATCGTCGAGGCCGACGCGGTGGTCAAAGGCCAGACCGCGTCCTCGAGCTACAAGCCGGCGATCCTCGACAATGGCGTGAGAGTCATGGTTCCGCCGCACATCTCCTCGGGAACGCGGATCGTCGTCGACGTTTACAGCCAGGAATATGTCCGCCGCGCTGAATAGTGGCATCGAAGGGCAGTCCGCTGCCCGCACATGCTCATCGACCCCTCCCGCGAGCGGGAGTGGGTAGCTCCGTTCGGAGAATGAATTTGGTAGCCCATTCCGGCCTGATCACCGTCATGCAGCGCGCCGCCCGCAAGGCGGCGCCGCGCCTGCGCCGCGATTTCGGCGAGGTCGAGCTGCTCCAGGTCAGCCGCAAGGGCCCGGCCGACTTCGTCTCGATGGCCGACAAGCGCGCCGAGCAGACCTTGCTCGAGGAATTGCGCCACGCGCGTCCCGACTGGGGCTTCCTGATGGAAGAAGCCGGAGTCATCGAGGGGGATCCCGCCAAGCCGCGCTGGGTGATCGATCCGATCGACGGCACCTCGAACTTCCTCCACGGCATTCCCCATTTCGCGATCTCGATTGCGGTCGAGGAGCCGCGCGGCGGAGGATGGCGCGGCGATATCACCCAGGCCTTGGTCTATCAGCCGCTCACCGATGAAAGCTTCTGGGCCGAGCGGGGCAGGGGCGCCTGGCACAACGAGCGGCGGCTGCGCGTCTCGTCGCGCCGGGACCTCGCCGACACGTTGATCGCGACCGGCGTTCCGTACAAGGCGCACGGCGATCTGCCGCGCTTCACCCGCATCCTCGAGGCGGTTTCGCCCGAGGTCGCCGGCATCCGTCGCTTCGGCTCGGCCGCGCTCGATCTCGCCTGGGTAGCTGCCGGGCGCTTCGACGGTTTCTGGGAGGAGGATCTCCAGCCCTGGGACATCGCCGCCGGCATCCTGCTGGTGCGCGAGGCGGGCGGCTTCGTCACCGATTTCCGCGGCGGCGACCGGGCGCTCGAGCTTGGCCAGGTGCTCGCGGCCAACGACCAGATCCACTCGCGCCTGCACAAATTGGTCGGCGGCGCGCTGCGGAATTAGCGCCGCTCGCTGTCGGGAGCGGGACCGTACGGTGCGTCGCGGCGCCGGCGAGGAATTCCGCCCTATTTCACCGATCCAACCGGTTGCGTGCGTCGGTGGGCTGGCCTAGAAGCCGCGTCATCTTGAGCCTGGAGAATCTCGATGGCGTCCGTCGCCGCCGAATATCTGCCCATCCTGCTGTTCCTGGGAGTCGCGCTGGCGCTGTCGACCTCGTTCGTGTTCAGCCCGATGCTGGTCGCGCGGCTGACCGGCGCGCACAAGCCCTATCCGGACAAGCTCGCCGAATATGAATGCGGCTTTCCCGCTTTCGAGGATCCGCGCAGCCAGTTCGACGTCCGCTTCTATCTGGTCGCGATCCTGTTCATCATTTTCGACCTCGAAGCGGCGTTCCTGTTTCCCTGGGGCGTGTCGTTGGGGGAGATCGGCATCGCCGGCTGGGCCTCGATGATGATCTTTCTTGCCGAGCTCGCGCTCGGTTTCATCTACGCGTGGAAGAAGGGTGCGCTCGAATGGGAGTGATCCTCGATCCCCGCCATGAAAATCAGCGCCCGGCCGACCTCCAGCAGCCGGATCCGCGCTTTTTCAACGATTTGACCGGCGAAGTTGCTGACAAGGGCTTTCTGGTCACCTCGACCGAAGACCTTTTCCAATGGGCGCGCACCGGTTCTTTGTGGTGGATGACGTTCGGCCTTGCCTGCTGCGCGGTCGAGATGATCCAGGCGAACATGCCGCGCTACGATCTCGAGCGCTTCGGCGTCGCACCGCGAGCGAGCCCGCGCCAGTCGGACGTGATGATCGTCGCCGGCACGCTCTGCAACAAGATGGCGCCTGCGCTTCGCCGGGTCTACGACCAGATGTCCGAGCCGCGCTACGTGATCTCGATGGGAAGCTGCGCCAACGGCGGCGGCTATTAC
This sequence comes from Sphingomonas sp., assembly GCF_036677245.1. Taxonomy (GTDB): domain Bacteria; phylum Pseudomonadota; class Alphaproteobacteria; order Sphingomonadales; family Sphingomonadaceae; genus Allosphingosinicella. Next base: position 8,787 of record NZ_JAKFCG010000039.1, on the reverse strand, counting down.
CATTACAGCTATTCGGTGGTGCGCGGCTGCGACCGCATCGTTCCGGTCGACATCTATGTTCCCGGCTGCCCGCCGACGGCCGAAGCCCTGCTCTATGGCGTCATGCAGCTGCAGCGCAAGATCCGCCGCATCGGCACGATCGAGAGATGATCGGTACCCGCTGACGATGAGTCATTCTGCCCCGAAAATCGCGCCCCGCGAGGGCATCATCGACGCGGTCGCGGCGGCGATCGGCGACGCGTTCCTCGAGGCGAAGGACGTCGTCGACGAAGTTTCGATCACCGTCCGGCGGGAGAGCATCGTCGACGTGCTGCGCACCTTGCGCGACCAGTTCGAATATCAGCAGCTGATGGAGATCGCCGGCGTCGATTATCCCAGCCGCCCGGAGCGCTTCGAGGTGGTCTACCATCTCCTGTCGCTGACCCGGAACCACCGCATCCGCGTCCGGGTCACGACCGACGAGGAGCAACCGGTTCCCTCGGTGACCGGGCTGTGGCCGGTCGCGGGCTGGCTCGAGCGCGAGGTGTTCGATCTGTTCGGCGTGCTGTTCGACGGCAACGACGATCTGCGCCGCATCCTCACCGATTACGGCTTCCGCGGCCATCCCTTCCGCAAGGACTTCCCGCTCACGGGCTATGTCGAAATGCGCTATTCCGAGGAGCAGAAACGGGTCGTCTACGAGCCGGTTCAGCTCGCCCAGGATTTCCGCGCGTTCGACTTCCTGAGCCCCTGGGAAGGCGCCGAATATATCCTCCCGGGCGACGAGAAGGTCCAGGGCGAGGCGCCCGGTGCGCCGACGCCGGCCAAGGCGGGCGAGAAGAAATGACCGACAGTCGGGCCCTCACCCAGGCGCAGGATCAGGCGCGCTCCGAGCAGGAGATCGCGCGCACCGGCGCGACCCGTGCCGATATCGCCAATTACACGATCAATTTCGGCCCCCAGCACCCGGCCGCGCACGGCGTGCTTCGCCTCGTGCTCGAGCTCGACGGCGAGATCGTCGAGCGGGTCGATCCGCACATCGGCCTGCTCCACCGCGGCACCGAGAAATTGTGCGAATACAAGACCTACATCCAGTCGATCCCCTATATGGATCGCCTCGATTACGTCTCGCCGATGTGCATGGAGCACAGCTATGTGCTGGCGATCGAGAAACTGCTCGATCTCGAGGTCCCGTTGCGCGCGCAATATCTTCGCGTGCTGTTCGCCGAGCTGACCCGGATCGGCAATCACCTGCTCAACATCGGCAGCCATATCATGGACGTCGGGGCGATGACGCCCAATTTGTGGCTGTTCGAGCCGCGCGAAGACATGATGAATTTCTACGAGCGGGTGTCGGGTGCGCGGCTGCACGCCAATTACTTCCGCCCCGGCGGCGTCCACCAGGACGCGCCTCCGCAATTGCTGGAGGACATGGACCGCTGGATCGACGACAGATTGCTGCCGATGTTCGAGGATGCGATCAGCCTCGTCGCCGACAACCGTATCTTCAAGCAGCGCAACGTCGACATCGGCATCGTCTCCAAGGAAGATGCGATCGCCTGGGGATTCTCGGGGCCGATGATCCGCGCCGCGGGCATCCCCTGGGATATCCGCAAGTCGCAGCCCTACGACGTCTACGACCGCATGGATTTCGAGGTTCCGATCGGCACCAGGGGCGATTGCTACGACCGGATGATGGTCCGGGTCGAGGAGCTGCGCCAATCGGCGCGGATCATGAAGCAATGCCTCCGCGAAATGCCCGAAGGCCCGATCGCCTCGTTCGACCGCAAGGTCGTGCCGCCCAAGCGCGGCGAGATGAAGCAGTCGATGGAAGCCCTGATCCACCACTTCAAGCTCTATACCGAGGGCTTCCACGTCCCCGCCGGCGAAGTCTATGTCGCGACCGAGAGCCCGAAGGGCGAATTTGGCATCTACCTCGTCGCCGACGGCACCAACAAGCCGTATCGGGTCAAGATCCGTCCGACAGGCTTCTCGCACCTCCAGGCGATGGATTTCATGACCAGGGGCCACATGCTCGCCGACGCCACCGCGATCCTTGGTGCGCTCGACATCGTGTTCGGGGAGATCGACCGCTGATGGCCGACCATCTTCCCAACAGCCTCGATGAGGCCGAAGTCCGCGCCCGCTGGGGCGGTTTCGCCTGGACGAGCGAGAATGCGGCGCAGGTCAGGGTCGTGATCGGCCGCTATCCGCCCGGCCGCCAGCAAAGCGCGATCCTGCCGTTGCTCGACCTCGCCCAGCGCCAGGTCGGCGCCGAGACCAATACCCAGGGTTGGCTGCCGATCCCGGTGATCGAATATGTCGCCAGGGCGCTCGATATGCCGTTCATGCGCGCCTACGAGGTCGCGACCTTCTATACGATGTTCAACCTCGCGCCGGTCGGCCGCTACCATGTCCAGGTGTGCGGCACGACGCCGTGCCTGCTGGCGGGGTCGGACGACGTTTTCGCGGCCTGCGCGGCAAAGGGGCTCAAGAAGGGTGCCACCACGCCCGACGGCCTGTTCACCCTGACCGAGGTCGAATGCCTCGGCGCCTGCGCCAATGCGCCGATGGTCCAGATCAATGACGACAATTACGAGGATCTGACCTTCGACGGCACCGCTGCGATCCTCGACGCGCTCGCGCGCGGCGAGACGCCGAAGCCGGGGCCGCAGGTCGATCGCCAGACCAGTGCCCCGATCGGCGGCCCGACGACGCTTCGTCACATGATGGAGAAGCAGGCATGAGGTCGCTCGGCTCCGCTGTGATCGCCATAATCGTCGCGGTGGTCGCGATCTGGCTGTTCATCAAATTGCTCGGCGTCGCGCTGAAGCTGGTCGCCATCCTGATCGGGGTCGGCCTGGCCGTGGCCGCTTATTTCTTCGTCGAGCGTCTGATCCGGGGAGCGGGCCGTGCTTGAGGACAAGGACCGTATCTTCACCAACCTCTACGGCTATCAGTCGTGGAACCTCAAGGCGGCGCAGAAGCGCGGCGATTGGGACGACACCAAGCAGCTGATGACGGTCGGCCAGGACGCGATCATCGACGAGGTCAAGAACAGCGGCCTGCGCGGGCGCGGCGGCGCGGGCTTCCCGACCGGCATGAAATGGTCGTTCATGCCCAAGGAGCCGACCGAGGGCCGGCCCAACTTCCTGGTCATCAACGCCGATGAATCGGAGCCGGGAAGCTGCAAGGATCGCGAGATCATCCGCCACGATCCTCACAAATTGCTCGAAGGCTGCCTGCTCGCCGGCTTCGCGATGCGCGCGCGCGCCGCCTATATCTACATCCGCGGCGAGTTCATCCGCGAGGCCGAGACGTTGTTCGCCGCGGTCCAGGAAGCCTATGATTATGGGCTGCTTGGCAAGAATGCCGCCAAGTCCGGCTACGATTTCGACATTTTCGTCCACCGCGGCGCCGGCGCCTATATCTGCGGCGAAGAGACCGCCTTGCTCAACAGCCTCGAAGGCAAGAAGGGCTTCCCGCGCTTGAAGCCGCCGTTCCCCGCCGGGGCCGGCCTCTACGGCTGCCCGACCACGGTCAACAATGTCGAGAGCATTGCCGTCGTCCCGGCGATCCTTCGCCGCGGCGCCGGCTGGTTCAAGAGCTTCGGCCGCGAGAAGAACGAGGGCACCAAGCTTTTCCAGCTCTCGGGCCATGTCAACACACCCTGCGTGGTCGAGGAATCGATGTCGATTCCGTTCCGCGAGCTGATCGACAAGCATGGCGGCGGCATCCGCGGCGGCTGGGACAATCTGCTCGCGGTCATCCCCGGTGGCTCCTCGGTCCCGCTCGTGCCGGCAAACCAGATCATCGATTGCCCGATGGATTTCGATGGCCTGCGCGAGCTTGGCTCGGGCCTCGGCACCGCGGCGGTGATCGTGATGGACAAATCGACCGACATCGTCCGCGCGATCTCGCGCATCTCCTATTTCTACAAGCACGAAAGCTGCGGCCAGTGCACGCCCTGCCGCGAAGGCACGGGCTGGATGTGGCGGATGATGGAGCGCCTGCGCACCGGCGACGCCGAGGTCGGCGAGATCGACAAATTGCTCGACGTCACCAAGCAGGTCGAGGGTCACACCATCTGCGCATTGGGCGACGCCGCGGCCTGGCCGATCCAGGGCCTGATCCGCCATTTCCGTCCGGAGATCGAGCGGCGGATCGCGGAGCGCGAAGGCCCAGCGCTGGAGGCGGCGGAATAATGCCCAAGGTCAAAGTAGACGGCATCGAGGTTGAAGTCCCGGCGGGCGCGACGGTGCTGCAGGCGTGCGAACTCGCCGGCAAGGAAGTGCCGCGCTTCTGCTTCCACGAGCGGCTGACGATCGCCGGCAATTGCCGGATGTGCCTCGTCGAGGTGAAGCCGGGGCCCCCCAAGCCCCAGGCGAGCTGCGCGCTCCCGGCTGCCGAAGGCCAGGAAATCAGCACGATGACGCCGATGGTTAAGAAGGCGCGCGAAGGGGTGATGGAGTTCCTGCTCATCAACCACCCGCTCGATTGCCCGATCTGCGACCAGGGCGGCGAGTGCGATCTCCAGGACCAGGCGATGGCCTATGGCCGCGGCCACAACCGCTTCGACGAGAACAAGCGCGCGGTCACCGAAAAATATATGGGGCCCGTGGTCAAGACGATCATGACCCGCTGCATCCATTGCACCCGCTGTGTGCGTTTCGCCGAGGAAGTCGCCGGGGTCGAGGAGATCGGCGCGATCAACCGCGGCGAGAATATGGAGATCACCTCCTATCTCGAGGGCGCGGTGACCTCGGAGCTGTCGGGCAATATCGTCGATCTCTGCCCGGTCGGTGCTTTGGTCTCGAAGCCTTATTCGTTCGAGGCGCGCCCGTGGGAGCTGCGCAAGACTCCCGGCATCGACGTGATGGACGCGGTCGGCACCAACATCCGCATCGACAGCCGCCAGCGCGAGGTGATGCGCGCGCTCCCGCGCATCAACGAGGACGTCAACGAGGAGTGGGCGCACGACAAGACGCGCCACGCGGTCGACGGCCTGCTGCGAAACCGGCTCGACCGGCCGTGGGTGCGCAAGGGCGGCAAGCTCCAGCCGGCGAGCTGGGACGAGGCATTTGCGGTCATCGCCCGGCAGCTCCAGGGCGCGAGCGGCGATCAGATTGCCGCCATCGCGGGCGATCTCCAGGATCTCGAATCCGTCTTTGCGATGAAGCAGTTGCTCGCCACTCTTGGCTCGACCCTGCATGAGTGCCGCCAGGATGGCGCGCGCTTCGATGTGTCGACCCCGGGCGCCTATCGCTTCAATGCGACGATCGCCGGCATCGAGCAAGTGGGCGCGATCCTGCTGGTCGGCAGCAATCCGCGCTGGGAAGCGCCCTTGGTCAACACCCGCATCCGCAAGGCGATCAAGGCGGGCGCAACCGTCTTCCACATCGGCCCCGAGGTCGATCTCACTTATCCGGTCGTCCATCTTGGCACCAATCTCTCGCGCCTGGCTGATCTTCCGCGCGATGTCTCAGACGCATTCTCGAAAGCCGGCAACGGCGCGGTGATCGTCGGCATGGGCGCATTGCAGCACGAGGACGCCTATCAGGCCGCCCGCGCCGCCGCCGGCGCGCTCGGGGCCAGCTTCAACCTGCTCCACACCGCCGCGTCGCGGGTCGGTGCGCTCGACCTCGGCTTCGTTGCCGACGGCGGCATCGACGCGATTCGCGCCAAGGCCGGCCAGCTCAAGGCTTTGTTTCTGCTCGGCGTCGACGAAACCGACCTTTCGGCCTTCGCCGACACCTTCACCGTCTATGTCGGCAGCCACGGCGACCGCGGTGCCCAGGTCGCCGACGTGATCCTGCCCGCCGCCGCCTACACCGAGAAGCACGGCATCTACGTCAATCTCGAAGGCCGCGTGCAATATTCCGAGAAAGCGGTCGATCCCCCGGGCGATGCGCGCGAGGATTGGACGATCTTGCGCGCGCTTTCCGACGTGATCGGCCGGCCGCTGCCGTTCGACAGCCTCGGCGATCTGCGTGCGGCGATCGGCGCCGCGCACCCGCATCTCGCGACCGCCGGCCTGGCAGCGTTCGAGGCGCCGGCCGCAGCGGGCAAAGCCGGCAAGGTCGACGGCGAGATCGCCTACCCGATCGAGGATTTCTACCTCACCAACCCGATCGCGCGCTCGTCGCCGACGTTGCAGCGCTGCTCTGCGGAAATTCTCCACGGCCAGACGTTCGCGGAGGCGGCCGAATGATGGTCATGCTTATTGCCCGTCACCCCAGCGAAAGCTGGGGTCCAAGCAGTGCCTTCCACCCCTATGCTGTGGCCGGCATCGTCTGGATCCCAGCCTTCGCTGGGATGACACGGAAGGAGCCGGTGGCATGACCGAATGGTTCCAGGGCACGATGGGCAATGGCGTCGGCTGGTTCGTCGCCACCTTGATCCTGATCCTGATGATCGCCTTGCCGCTGATGCTGTCGGTGGCGATGATCATCTATGCCGACCGCAAGATCTGGGCGGCGATGGCGCTGCGCCGCGGGCCCAACGTCGTCGGCCCGTTCGGCCTGCTGCAAAGCTTCGCCGACGGCTTGAAGGTCTTCCTCAAGGAAACGATCATCCCGTCCGCGGCCAATCGCGGCCTGTTCCTGCTCGCGCCGATCATCACCTTCACCGTCGCGCTGATCGCCTGGGCGGTGATCCCGTTCGGACCGAAGATGGTGCTCGCCAACATCAACGTCGGGCTGCTCTACATCCTCGCGGTGTCGTCGCTCGGCGTTTACGGCGTGATCATCGCCGGCTGGGCGTCCAACTCCAAATATCCTTTCTATTCGGCGCTTCGCGCGGCCGCGCAGATGGTGAGCTACGAAGTCTCGATCGGCTTCGTGCTGATCCCGGTGGTGATGTGGGCGAACACGTTCAACCTGAGCGGCATCGTCCTGGCGCAGCAGAGCCATGTCTGGCTGATCAACGGCTTCGGCTTCAATCCTCTGTTCCTGCCGCTGGCGGTGATCTTCCTGATCTCGAGCATGGCCGAGACCGCGCGCGCGCCGTTCGACCTCACCGAGGCGGAATCGGAGCTCGTCGCCGGTTTCCAGACCGAATATAGCTCGATGAGCTTCGCGCTCTTCTGGCTCGGCGAATATGGCAACGTGCTGCTGATGTGCGCGCTCAACGCCACCTTGTTCTGGGGCGGCTGGCTGCCGCCGATCGACTGGGCGCCGCTCTACGCGATCCCGGGCATCTTCTGGCTGCTCGCCAAGGTCATGCTGTTCTTCTTCATCTTCAGCTGGGTGAAGGCGACGGTGCCGCGCTTCCGCTACGACCAGCTGATGCGGCTGGGATGGAAGATATTCCTGCCGATCTCGCTCATCTGGGTGGTCCTGATTTCCGGCTATCTGATGGTCTTCCGCTATGGAGCCCTCTCATGATCGCGCATTGGATCAAGTCGTTCTTCCTCTGGGAGTTCGTCAAGGCGCACTGGCTGACCTTGAAATATTTCTTCAAGCCCAAGGCGACGCTCAACTATCCCTATGAGAAGAACCCGCTGTCGCCCCGCTTCCGCGGCGAGCATGCGCTGCGCCGCTATCCCAACGGCGAGGAGCGCTGCATCGCGTGCAAGCTCTGCGAGGCGGTTTGCCCGGCGCTGGCGATCACGATCGAGGCCGAGCCGCGCGAGGACGGCAGCCGCCGCACGACGCGCTACGACATCGACATGACGAAGTGCATCTATTGCGGGCTGTGCGCCGAGGCCTGCCCGGTCGACGCCGTCGTCGAGGGTCCGAACATGGAATTCTCGGTCGAGGACCGCGCCGAGCTGATCTACGACAAGGCGAAGCTGCTCGATAACGGCGATCGCTGGGAGCGTGCGCTCGCCGCGAACATTGCCGCCGATGCGCCTTACCGTTAAGCCGCCAGCGAATCTCAAGGGCCCGATAAAAAAGACGTGATTCAAGCCTTCGCCTTTTACCTGTTTGCCGTCGTCACGATCGCCAGCGGTGTGCTGACCATTGGGTCGCGCAACCCGGTGCACAGCGTGCTGTGGCTGATCCTCGCCTTCTTCAACGCGGCGGGGCTGATGCTGATCATCGGCGCCGAATTCATCGCGATGCTGCTGGTGATCGTCTACGTCGGCGCCGTCGCCGTGCTGTTCCTGTTCGTCGTGATGATGCTCGACGTCGATTATTCCGAGCTGCGCGCCGGCGTGGCGCGCTACTGGCCGTTCGGAGCGGTGCTCGCTTTGGTCCTGCTCGCCGAGATCATCTTCGCGGTGGCGGCCTGGAACGCCGGCGGCATCGCGACCGGGGTCAAGGCCGCGCCGGTCGATCTCGGCGTGCCGAACATCCAGGCGCTCGGGACGGTGCTCTACACCCGCTACCTGTTCATTTTCGAAGGCGCGGGGCTCGTCCTGCTGGTGGCGATGATCGGCGCGATCGTGCTGACGCAGCGCCGCCGCCGCGGCGTGCGGCCGCAGAACGTCTCCGACCAGATTCGGCGCCGTCCGCAGGATGCGGTGCGCAATATCGACGCGCCGGTCGGGCAGGGGGTGGAGCTGTGATCGGAGGCCTCTCATGATCGGCCTGGGCCATTATCTTGTCGTCGGCGCGATGCTGTTCGTGCTCGGCGTGTTCGGCATCTTCCTCAATCGGAAGAACGTGATCGTCATCCTGATGGCGATCGAGCTCATCCTGCTCGCGGTCAACATCAACCTCGTCGCCTTCTCGGCGTTCCTCGGGGACATGGTCGGCCAGGTGTTCGCGATGTTCGTGCTCACCGTCGCCGCCGGCGAAGCCGCGATCGGGCTCGCGATCCTGGTCATCTACTTCCGCGCCCGCGGCACGATCGCGGTCGACG
>NZ_JAKFCG010000038.1:0-25605 GCF_036677245.1 Sphingomonas sp. | reverse complement strand
AGGAGGAAACGTCCGCCGTGCTCCCGCCGTTCCCGCGGCGCTCGATCGGGCAGGCCGCGAGTGCTGGATAGCGGTGCACCGCAGCCCGAAGCGTCGAGCTGAGCGGCTTCAGACCGGTCGAGCGCGGGCACCGACCTGCCCGACCCCCTATCGCCGCGTCCAGCGCTGTGACCGGCAGAAGAAAGCGATGCAGCCGCTCACCTTGAGCGACTGGTCCGGGTTGAGCTTCAGCACGGAACGATAGGTCCTGCCGCTTTCCGGATCGTAGATCCGTCCCTTGTCCCACCGGTCCCGTCCCGGCGAGAAGCCGCTGAGGATCGTCATGCCGATCAGCTTTCGCTCGCGAAGACGCGGGTCGGGATTGTGGACGTCGGTTTGGGGATGTCCGGGCTTGATGATCAGCGCCCTGGCGATCGTGCCGCACAGTCTCGCTCCGCACGGCGCGATCGTGATCAGCGCGCTGCGGTCCTGCGTCACCCAATCGCCTTCTATGTCGGGCGCAGCGCGCGCCGGTGCCGCAGTCAAGGCTGTTGCGGCGAAGAAGGCCATCCGGATCATCGGACTCTATTAGCCCCAGCCGCGGCTCCTGGCGACGCGTTTGACGGTTGGCGGGGGCCGGGCTGCCGCTTATGGCGGACGATATGCCGGCTCCCGACATCAGCTCGATTGCGCACATCATCCAGCTCGCGGTGGCGCCGGTGTTCCTGCTCGCGGGCATCGGCAGCCTGCTCAACGTCTTCGCGGCGCGGCTCGCGAGAGTCGTCGATCGCGCCCGCCAGATCGAGCGTCATCTTGCCGAAGCCCAAGAGGAGGAGGATGAGATCGAATTGAAGGAGCTCGAGATCCTCGATCGGCGGATGGCGATCTGCCACTGGGCGATCGGATTGTGCACCACCGCCGCCCTTCTCATCTGCCTCGTCGTCATGATCCTGTTCGTTGCCGACATCGTCGCGATCAAGTTCGCGGTGCCGATCTCGTTGCTGTTCGTCGCCGCGATGATCAGCCTGACCTGCGGCCTGCTGCTGTTCCTGGCGGAAGTCACGATTGCGACGCGCTCGGTCCGCGTCAGCGAGAAATATGTCGCACGCGGACGCCGCCGCGCGAGGGCTTTGCCGCGCGACCGCTGAGCGGAAGGGGGGCTCTAAAAAAGGATGGGCTCGAAAAAGCCGAAGGGTCGCCGAACCTGGTTCGACGACCCCCCAAACATGGTCAGCGGCCGGAAGCTCCAGCCCGGGAGAGACCGGAAAGGCTTAGCCTTTCATCTCCCGAACGAACTGAACCGACCCCTCTGCTGAACCATGAGACATCGGATCACCTCCTTTCGCATTGTTGAAGACAAGGTGATAATGAGTCCTCGGGCATCAGCGATCAAGTCTTGTAATCAAAAAACTTTTGGGTAATCCTTTTTGGCTCGCGCCGCGCCGGCGGCGCCCCTCACCCCCTGCAATCCTCGATCACGCGCGAAGGCTCGGGCCATGCCGGGATCACCAGCATCGCCGTCCCTGGTACCTCGACCGTGAAGCGGCCGCGGCTGAACGCGATGCTGTCCAGGAAGCGATCGCTTGCGCCGATGGTCGAGTAGACGGTCGGCGTCGGCTCGGTCCGCACCGACAGCGGGAAATTGCGCGTCCCCGAAGACGTGCGGATCGTCATCGTGTTGCCGCTCGTGATCCCGTCGCGCGCCAGCACGATCTCGCGGCGCGCACGGTCGCAGCGAAGCGCGAAGCTCGCGTGGCCGGCCGGCCCGAACGCTGCTTCGGAGGCCGAGGCATCGCTTCGATAGCCCCAGACACCGCCGCTCAACGGCAGATCGCGCCAGTCGGTCGCCCTCGGTTGCGGAACCGCCGGTGGCGGCAGCACGGGAGCAGGCGAGGGCGCCGGCGGTGGTGGGGAACTTGGCTGTGGTACACAGGCCGCCAGCAGCGCAAATGCCCCGACAATCCAAACTCCGCCCGCTGATCGCATTCGCCCGCTCCACGCTTCTACTAGGCAATGCTCAACAGCATGCGCGGCGTTTCGATCCAAGCGTAAAGCGACGATCGGCGAACGGACGCATCTGCGCGAGGGACCTTCGCCGGCAATGGGCGCGACGCGCCCTCGGCAAAGATGGGCGCTAGCGCCGCCCCGACGCCCTTTTGCCCATCCGGATCTGCTTCTGCTTGCCGTAGCGGGTCTTGCGCGTTCCCGGCTTTCCTTCGTTCGAATGGCCGAGCAGCGGCGCCTTGCGCTCATGATCGGGCAATCCCAATTCGTCCGCCTCCAGCCGCCGTATCTCGTCGCGTAGCCGGCCGGCCTCCTCGAACTCGAGATCGGCGGCGGCCTTGCGCATCCTTTGCTCGAGATCCTCGATATAGGCGCGCAGATTGTGGCCGACGAGATGCGGCCGCTCCTCGTCGCCGGTATCGACGATCACGCCATCGCGGTTCGAGACGTCGGAGAGGATGTCGGCGATGTTGCGCTTGATTGTCGTCGGGGTGATGCCGTTCGCCTCGTTATAGGCTTTCTGCTTCTCGCGGCGGCGATCGGTCTCGCGGAGCGCGCGCTCCATCGATCCGGTGATACGGTCGGCATAAAGGATCACCCGCCCCTCGACGTTGCGCGCGGCGCGGCCGATGGTCTGGATCAGCGACGTCTCGGAGCGGAGGAAGCCCTCCTTGTCGGCATCGAGGATCGCGACCAGCCCGCATTCGGGGATGTCGAGCCCTTCGCGCAGCAGGTTGATCCCGACCAGCACGTCATAGACACCGAGCCGCAGGTCCCGGATCAGCTCGATGCGCTCGAGCGTCTCGACATCGGAATGCATGTAGCGGACCCGAAGCCCCGCCTCGTGCAGGAATTCGGTCAGATCCTCGGCCATGCGTTTGGTAAGCGTGGTGACGAGGCTGCGATAGCCTTTCTTCGCGGTGGCCTTGGCCTCGGCGATCAGATCGTCGACCTGATCCTCGACCGGCCTGATCTCGACCGGCGGATCGATCAGCCCGGTCGGGCGGATCACCTGCTCCGAAAAGACGCCGCCGGTCTGCTCCATCTCCCACGGCCCCGGCGTGGCCGAGACCGCCACCGATTGCGGCCGCATCGCATCCCATTCGTTGAAGCGCAAAGGCCGGTTGTCGATGCAGCTCGGCAGACGAAAACCATATTCGGCGAGGGTGATCTTGCGGCGGTGGTCGCCGCGCGCCATCGCGCCGATCTGCGGCACGGTCTGGTGGCTCTCGTCGACGAACAGCAACGCGTTCTCGGGAAGATATTCGAACAAGGTCGGCGGCGGCTCGCCCGGAAGGCGGCCGGTGAGGAAGCGGCTGTAATTCTCGATGCCCGCGCACGAACCGGTGGCGGCGATCATCTCGAGATCGAAATTGGTGCGCTGCTCGAGCCGTTGCGCCTCGAGCAACTTGCCTTCCGCGACCAGCTCCTTGAGCCGCTCGGAAAGCTCATGCCGGATCGCCTCCATCGCCTGCTTCAGGGTCGGCCCCGGAGTCACATAGTGCGAATTCGCGTAGATCTTCACGGAATCGAGGCTGGCGACCTTCTTGCCGGTCAGCGGATCGAACTCGACGATTTCCTCGATGTCGTCGCCGAAGAAGGTCACGCGCCAGGCGGTGTCCTCATAGTGGGACGGAAAGATCTCGAGATTGTCGCCGCGCACCCTGAAATTGCCGCGCGCGAACGCCTGGTCGTTGCGCTTATATTGCAGCGCGACCAGCTTGCGGACGATCTCGCGCTGATCGACGCTGTCGCCTTTCTTGAGCGCGAACGTCATCGCCGAATAGGTCTCGACCGAGCCGATGCCGTAAATGCACGACACCGAAGCGACGATGATCACGTCGTCGCGCTCGAGCAAGGACCGGGTCGCCGAATGTCGCATCCGGTCGATCGCCTCGTTCACCGAGCTTTCCTTCTCGATGTAGGTGTCGGAGCGCGGCACATAGGCCTCGGGCTGGTAATAATCGTAATAGCTGACGAAAAACTCGACCGCATTGTCGGGAAAGAAGCTCTTGAATTCGCCGTAGAGCTGCGCCGCCAGCGTCTTGTTCGGCGCGAGCACCAGCGCCGGCCGCTGCAGCTCCTCGATCATCTTGGCCATCGTGAAGGTCTTGCCGGAGCCGGTGACGCCGAGCAGCACCTGGGTCTGCTCGCCCTTCTGCGCCTGCTCGACCAGCTCCGCGATCGCCGCCGGCTGGTCGCCCGCGGGCTCGTAATCGGCGACGATCCTGAACGCCTTGCCGCCCTCCGCCTTCTCGGGGCGTTGGGGGCGATGGGGAACGAAGTTTTGGGCGGTATCGGGCTCGTCGAGTCCGGTTCTGATCGCAATGGCCATGGTCCCTATATGGTCATTGCTCGGGCCGAACGCTACGTTTCACGACGCAAGATCGAGGCCGCTCATGCGTATCGTCGCCGGCGGATCGCCGGAGAAGCGGACCATGCGCGTAACTGCGGTCATCAACCGGAGCGGCGGCACCGTTGGGAACGACGAGGCGGAGCTTGCGGAAAGCCTCGCCCGCGCGTTCGCGGACGTGGGCGTGGAGGCCAAGATCATCCTCGCCGCGCCCGACGCGCTGCAAGCCGCATTCGAGAGCGCCGCCGGCGAAGCGGGGCTGGATGCGCTGATCGCCGGCGGCGGCGACGGCACCGTCAGCCTTGCAGCCGCAGTGGCGGTCGAGGCTGGATTGACCTTGGGTCTGTTGCCGCTCGGCACGCTCAACCATCTCGCGCGCGACGCTGGCATTCCGAACGGCCGCGACGCCGCGGTGGCGGTGATCGCGGCCGGCCACGCCGAAGCGATCGACATCGCCGAGGTCAACGGCCATATCTTCGTCAACAACAGCTCGGTCGGCCTTTATCCGCTGATGGTTCGCCAGCGCGAGGCGCTGCGCAAGCGCCTGGGGCACAGCAAGCGGCTCGCGATGCTCGTCGCGAGCGTTCGCGCGCTCCGCCACTTCAGCCGGCACCGGCTGACGATCAGGATCGCCGGCCGCGAGCAGCCGATCGAGACTCCGTTGCTGTTCGTCGGCAACAACCTCTATCAGACCTCGCTGCTGGCGCTCGGCCGGCGGCTCGGCCTCCAGGATGGCGAGCTCTGCCTGTACGCGGTACTCGCGCGGAGCCGGCTCCAGTTCCTCGGCCTGGCGCTGCGCGGGCTGATCGGGAGGCTCGACCAGCAGCGGGATTTCATCAGTCTCACCGCGGTGCACGAGGCCGAGATCCATTCGCGCCGGGCGGCGCTGTCCGTTTCCGCCGACGGCGAGACGTTGCACCTCGCACCCCCGCTCCACTATCGCGTGCGGCCGAAGGCGCTGCGCCTGCTGATGCCCGAACCTCCAGCTGTCGCCGCTGAGGAAGGGGATCGTTAGCTTTTAATGGCTTATCCTCAACCCGACTTAACGATTCAGGGAAGAAAAGATGGTCCGGACCTCGATGATCGCGCTTGCTCTGGCCGCGCTCGCGGCCTGCGGATCGCAGCAGCCCTCCAGCCAGGGCAAGACGGTGGCGCAGGAGAATGACGTGCGCGCCGACGCGGCCGCGCAGGGCGCCGATCCGAACGCGCTGCTCGCCGGCCGCTGGGAGACGAAGCAGGAGATGGTCGGAGTCGCCAAGGCGGGGCTGGAGGCGCAAAGCAAGCGTGAGATCGCGGCGGCCAGCGGCGCCTCGGTGCAATGCCTGCCGGCCTTATCGTCGAAGCGTCCCGACGCCAATTTCTTCGCCGGCAGCAGCGAAAGCGAATGCAAATATCGCAGCTTCAGCATGCGCGACGGGCGCCTCGACGCGACCATCGTCTGCACCGCGACCCCTGGCTCGATCACAATGACGCTCGGCGGCAAATATACGCCGACCAGCTACACGCTCGATGCGACGGCGGTCACCAGCGGCGTCCCGAACGTGATGCGCACCAGCGCCAAGATCACCGGAACCTGGCTCGGCGCCTGCCCCGAACGGCCCTGATCGCCAGGAGGTCGGGGGAAGCCGCCTGCAGGGCTACGGCACCCGGAAGCTCGCCCCGGGCAGCGGTGCGACGAACCGCCCCGATGCAAGCCCGCGCGCACGCCTCAGCGCTGCGATCCGCCGCGGCGGATCGTCGATCGCTTCGTTGGTGAGCTGCACCGTCCCCCAGTGAATGCCGAGCGCCATCCTGGGATCGAGCCCGGCGAAAATCGCCATCGCTTCTTCGGGGTTGACGTGATGGCTCTTCATGAAGTCGCGCGGCTCATAAGCCCCGATCGGGATCATCGCGAAACGGAACGGCCCGTGCGCCGCGGCTTGGCGGATCCACATGCCGTCGCCGAGCGCCGTGTCTCCGGCGAAGAAGATGTTGCCGCCAGGCAGCCGCACGGTGAACCCGGACCACAAGGCCCGGTTGCGATCGGCGCCCCAGCGCGAGCTCCAATGATGGTTGCGTTCGACCAGCACGTCGATGCCGTCGCGCACCGGCACGCGCCCGCCCCAATCGGCCGCGACCGAAGCCACGCCTTTGGCCTTGAGGATCGTGTCGTTGCCCAGCGGCGTCACGATCAGTGGCCGATCGCGCGCCCACAGCCGTTCGAGCGTGGCAAGGTCGAGATGATCGTAATGATTGTGGCTGACGAGCACGAGGTCGATCTTCGGCAGGCTGTCGAACGCCACCCCCGGCGCGCGCACCCGCGTCGGCCCGATGAACGAGAAAGGCGAGACTCGTTCGGACCAGACCGGATCGGTGAGGATGTTGAGCCCCTGCGTCTGGATCAGCACGCTGGCATGGCCGATCCACGTCACCAGCATCGCATCGCCCGCGACCCTGGACGGCGGCACGCTCTGCCGGACCGGAAGATGCTCCGGCCAGGACGTGCGCTCGCCGCGCACCCAGCTCTTGAGCAATAAAGAGCTGCGTGCCGCCTGGCGGCCCGCTTCCTCGGCGCTCGCGTCCGGATTGAAGAAGCGCTTGCCGTCGAAATGATCGCTGACGGGCCCGCGATAATAGACGCGGTCGAGGAAGGGAGGAAGGAAAGTCGGCGCCAGGCAGATCGCGACGACCAGGAACAGCAGCATCGTGCCGATCCACTTGAGCAATCGGCGCACGGCTCAGTCCCGCTTTTGGCCGATCGCCGCCGAGCGACGTCTCATTGACAGGTTGGGGACCGCGCAACAGGGTCGCTGCGAAGGAGAGATGAGATGATCAAGCGTCTGCTTCCCCTCGCTGCCACGGCCGCGGCCGCGGCCGCCGCCGCCGCCGGAGCCTGGCTGCTCAGCAAATATCTCGCCGGCAGGCCCAGGACCTTCACCTATGAGGGCGCGATTTACGTCCGGCACGCAGACGGCCGCTTCACCGGCGCGGGCGGCGCTCCGGTGATCAGTCCGCAGTTGGAGAAGGTCGAAGCGCATTGGGCCAGGCAGGGCTGAGGCTCAGGGGCGCAGCGGCTTTATCGTGAACCCGCGCGGCGCGCGATGCTCGGCATGGCCTTCATGGTACATGTCCATCACGAGCTCGGCCTTGGCCGGCCCTGCCATTCCGCAATCGACCAGATAAGAAGCGACGATCGAGCCGAACGCGCCAACGCCGGCCGCAGTGCGGGGTCCGATCGCGGGGGCGGAGCTGTCGGCGCAGCGCAGGCGCGCGAGATAGGCGCGCTCTCCTTCGGGACCGCCGACCCTGATCGGATTGTCCCTGCTGCCGAGCGGGTGACGGTCGGCTGCCGCAATCTCGCGCGCCATTTCCTCGTCGCTCGTGCCCATGCCGTCGAGAAGCGCGCGCGGCGTCGGCGATTCCTCGCGCGGCGGCTTCAAGGCGTGAGCCGGGGCGGCGAGCAGCGCCGCTGCAGCGATCGGGATGAGCAGGGATTTGAGCGGGCGATAAGCCATCAGAAGGCTCTAGCGGTTCGGTCGCGGTAGGGGAAGCTGATCGCGATTACAGCATAAAGCGAAAAGATGGGTGCCGGCTTTCGCAACAAGGAATGCGGCGTCAGACTGCTAATGGAAGTCGCGGCTCTTGACCGGGATCACGGCCTCGTCGCGGCGCGCACCGTGCGGCGCGGGATAGAGGTCGCGCGGCCGGTGCTTCCAGCGCTCGCGCGGATCGGGCGGCCCGCCATGGCTCGCGCCGTCGCCGGGCGAAGGACGATGGGGAAATTCGAGCGCGCCGACCGAATGAAGCATTGGCGTATGGTCCTCCAGGCGATCGGCGATGACATGGATCACCTCGCCCTCGCGCTGCAGCCGGCCCTTGACGCTGATCATCGACGCGGACAGCACGATCCGCCGCTGCGCCTCGAACTTCTGCTGCCAGATGATCGCGTTGGCGACCCCGGTCTCGTCCTCGATCGTGACGAAGGTGACGTTGGTCGAGCCCGGGCGCTGGCGCACCAGGACGATCCCGGCGACCTCGACCCAGCGGCCGTCCTTGATATGGCGCAGATCGGCGCAGCTGACGATGCCGCGCCGCTCGAGCTCGGGCCGCAGGAAGGCGAGCGGGTGGGCGCGCAGCGAAAGTTGCACGCTGCGATAATCCTCGACGACCTCGCGCCCATCGCTCATCCGGGTCAGCGCCACCCGCGGCTCGTGCATCAGCGCGCCTTCGCGCCGGTCAGCGGCCGCGAACAGCGGCAAGGGCGCCTCGCCGAGCCCGCGCACCTGCCACAGGGCCTGCCTGCGATCCACGCCGAAGCCGTGGAAGGCGTCGGCGTCGGCGAGCTTCTCGAGCGCTGCGACCGGAACCCCGGAGCGCCGCCAGACATCCTCGATCGACGCGAACGGCGCCTCGTCGCGCACCGCCAGGATGCGCGCGGCATGATCGTTGGAGAGGCCCTTCACCTGGCGCAGGCCAAGGCGCACCGGAAGGAGATCCTCCCCGATGAGCAGGTCGCCGTGTGGGGGCACTGCGCACCTGCTCATGGGAGGGGGACCGCGAAGCGGTGGAGGGGCTGGCGGGACGAAGCTTCGGCGCAGCCCCTCCGTCGCGCTACGCGCGCCACCTCCCCGTGCCGGGGAGGATCTAGGTTCCAAGGTGCAGTCCCACCGGCTCGCCTGCACGCACACCGGCCGGACCTCGACTCGATGGTCGCGCGCGTCGCGGACGATCTGGGCGGGTGCGTAGAAGCCCATCGGCTGGGCGTTGAGCAGCGCCGCGCAGAAGATTTCGGGATGGTGGCATTTCATCCAGGAGGATGCGTAAGCGATCTTCGCGAAGCTCGCCGCATGGCTTTCGGGAAAGCCGTAGCTGCCGAAGCCCTCGATCTGCTTGAACGTGCGCTCCGCGAAATCGCGCGTGTAGCCGTTGCCGACCATGCCCTCGACCAATTTATCGCGGAAGCCGCTGACGCCGCCGGTCTGCTTGAACGTCGCCATCGACCGCCTCAGCGCGTCGGCTTCGGCCGGGGTGAAGCCTGCACCGACGATCGCGACCTTCATCGCCTGCTCCTGGAACAAAGGCACGCCGAGCGTCTTCCTGAGCACCGCCTTGAGCTCGGGCTTGGGATATTCGGGCTTCTCCTTGCCCTCGCGGCGGCGAAGATAGGGGTGGACCATGTCGCCCTGGATCGGCCCGGGGCGAACGATCGCCACCTCGATGACCAGATCGTAGAATTCCCGCGGCTTCATCCGCGGCAGCATGCTCATCTGCGCGCGGCTTTCGATCTGGAAGACACCGATCGTGTCGGCCTTCTGGATCATCCGATAGGTCGCCGGATCGTCGTCCTGCAGCACCGGCGAGGCGAGGCCGATATCGACCGCCTTATGCTCGCGCAGCAGGTCGAACGCGCGGCGCATGCAGCCGAGCATGCCGAGCCCGAGCACGTCAACCTTCATGAAGCGCAAGGCGTCGATGTCGTCCTTGTCCCACTCGATCACCCGTCGATCCTCCATCGCCGCCGGGGCGATCGGCACCAGATCGTCCAGGCGATCCTGGGTCAGCACGAAGCCGCCGGGATGCTGGCTGAGATGGCGCGGCGTGCCGATCAGCTCGCGGGCAAGCTCGAGCGTCAGCGCAAGCCGCGGATCACCGCCGTCGAGGTTGAGATCCTGGAGATGGCGCTCGCCCACGCCCTCGTTCGACCAGCCCCAGATCTGGCCGGCAAGCGCTCCGGTCAGATCCTCGGGCAGGCCGAGCGCCTTGCCGACGTCGCGCACCGCGCCGCGCGCGCGATAGCGGCTGACGACCGCCGTCAGCGCCGACCTCTGGCGGCCATAATGGCGGTAGATCCACTGGATCACCTCCTCGCGCCGCTCATGCTCGAAATCGACGTCGATGTCGGGCGGTTCGTTGCGCTCGCCCGAGATGAAGCGCTCGAACAGCAATTCGTGCTTGACCGGGTCGATCGAGGTGATGCCGAGCAGAAAGCAGACCACCGAATTGGCCGCAGAGCCGCGCCCCTGGCAGAGGATCCCCTGGCTGCGCGCAAAATTGACGATCGAATGGACGGTGAGGAAATAAGGCGCGTAGCGCAATTTCGAGATCAGCCGCAGCTCGTGCCCGAGCAATTGCTCATAGGCCTCGGGAAGCCCGTCGGGGAAGGATCGCTCTGCGGCCGCGCGCACCCGCGCTTCGAGCAATTGCTGGGGGCTTTCGCCTTCACCGACCTCGCTTGGATATTGATAGGCGAGCTGGCCGAGCTCGAAGCTGCAGCGTCGCACGATCTCCTCGCTCGCCGCGATCATATGCGGCCAGCGCGCGAACAATCGCTCCATCTCGGCCGCGCTTTTCAAATGACGGTCGGCATGGCGCTCGCGGCGGAAGCCCAATTGATCGATCGTGCATTTCTCGCGGATCGCGGTGACGACGTCCTGCAGCATCCGCCGATCGGGCGAATGATAGAGGACGTCGCCGGTGGCGAGCGGCTTGACCCCCGCCGCGCGCGCCATCCGGTCGAGCCGGTCGATCCGCATCGCATCGCCGGGCCGGCGCTGATAGGAAATGGCGGCATAGGCACGATCGCCGAACAGGTCGCGCAGCCGCCGCATCGCCTGCTCCGCCGCCTCGTCGGCCTTGTCGGTGACCAAGGCGGCAACCATGTTCTCGGCGGCGCCGGCGACCTGCTCCCAGCCGATCAGGCACTCGCTCTTGCCGAGCCATTTCTCGTCGACCCGCTGCTGCGGCCGGCCGGCTGTGAGCATCCTCGTCAGCCGCGACCACGCCCGCCGGTCCTGCGGATAGACCAGCAAGCTTTCGCCGCTCACCAGATCGAGCCGGCAGCCGGGCACCAGCCGCACGCCGGTCGCCTTGGCCGCTTCCCAGGCGCGCACCATTCCCGCCACCGAATTGCGGTCGGCGACGCCAAGCGCCCCAATCCCGAGATTGGCCGCGGCCGCGAACAATTCCTCGCACGACGACGCGCCACGCAAAAAGCTGAAATGGCTGGTGACCTGAAGCTCGGCATAGGTCATCTATTCCTCCCCTGCAGTTGCAGGGGAGGGGGACCATGCAAAGCATGGTGGAGGGGCTCTCCTCCCCTGCATTTGCGCCTCATCCGAACACCCCATGCACATACCAGCTGAGGTCGCCGGTGCGGCGATCGACGCCGTCGCCGCGGCGGAAGATCCAGAAACGCGCGCCGCATTCGTCCTCGACTTGGAAATAGTCGCGCACCGCTTGGGCTTCGTTCCGGCTTCGCCACCATTCGCCATAGATTCGCTCGGGCCCGTCGGCCTGGCGGACGACATGAGTGTCGCCGCGCCAGGTGAAGCGGCGCGGCGCGCCGTCGGGGAGCAAGGCGACCACCTTGTCGACCGGTTCGGGATGAGCGAGCAACCGCACCGGGCGTGGCCATTGCTTGGGCCATTGTAGGGGCTGCTCGCTGCCTGCCTCCCCGAGCGGCGGCACAATGCACAGGCTGCGCTCGGGCACGTCGCTTTCGACCGCGCTCATCCGGAACAGGCGGTGCGCACCGAGGCGGCCCGCGAGGCGATCGATCAGCGGCGCGAGGTCGGGAGCCGGCGCCTCGCCGGCAAGCGCGCTTTCGATCGTGACTGGGCCGAGCGGCTCGCAGCGCTCGGCGACGAGCTTCATCGCATCGATCCCGAAGCCCGGCTCGATCGTCTCGATCCTTGGCCCCAGCAAGGCCAGCAGATGCGCGCCGTCGCGGGTCGCGCGGGCAGTGCCGATCGCGATCCTCTGCTCCTCGCCATCGACACGCGCGCAGCGCAGCATCAGCCGGCGCGCGGCAAGCCCCTTCTTCTCGAGCGTCGCGACGAGCGCGACGATCAGCGAACCGAGCGCCGCCGCGATCGCCTCGGCACTGGCGATCGGCTCGGCGAACCGTGCCGCAGCGCTCGGCGGCGCTTCGGGCACGATCGGCTCGACCGCCTCGGCGGCGCGGCCGAGCGCCTGGTCGAGACGGGTGAGCAAAGGCGCGCCGAACCGGCGGCCGAGCGGCCCGCGCGGCATCGCAATCAGCTCGCCGATCGTCTCGATGCCAAGCCGGCGGGCCGCGCTCACCACTTCGTCTGCGACGCGCAACGCGGCGATCGGCAGCCGCGCGAGCGCCTGCGCTTCCCCGCCCGGAGCACAGATCAATATTTCCCCGCCGCTGCCCCCGCCGCTCCCTGGGCCATGCCGCGCCAGCGCATGCGCCGCGCCGGCGGTGCCCGCGATCGCAATGCGGGCGAAAAGGCCGAGACGGGCGCAGAAATGAACGATGCGCGCGGCCATCGCCTGCTCGCCGCCGAACAGATGCGCGACCCCGCTGAGATCGAGCCACAGACCGTCCGCCCCCGCCACCGCCGCACGCGGAGTCCAGCGCCGCGCCGCGAACAAGGCGAGCCGCTCGAGCAAGGCGGCATCGCCTTGCGGATCGGCATCCTCCACCTCGATGCCGGGAACCAGCGCGCGCGCCTGGGTCAGCGCCATCCCCGGCCCAAGCCCAAGCGCCTGCGCGGCGGGACAAGCGGCAGCGATCGTCACCCGCTGCCCGGAGCGGTGGATGGTGACGAGGGGCTGGGGTTGAAGTTGGGGTTGGCCTTGTGCCGGCAGCCGTACTTGGGCTGAGGAGCCGGCAGCACCATCGCTACGCGCCCACCGTGCCCCCGGCCGCCACCCGCCGCCATGCAGATCCTCCCCGGCACGGGGAGGGGGACCATGCGCAGCATGGTGGAGGGGCTGCTCGGCTGGCAGCGGTGCCACCCCTCCACCGCTTCGCGGTCCCCCTCCCATGAGCAGGTGCGCAGTGCCCCCACACTGCGCAGCCGTGTCCAGGGGACACGGCGACCTGCTCACCGGGGAGGAAACTTCAAGCCGCCCTTTTCTCTCCCGCTCCAGCCGCAGCCGGTCGGTGGCCAGAGTGGGCAGATAGAGCGAGGCGACCCTCGGCATCGGGACTCTCCATGATCCATTCGAACGGCTCGCCGCCGCGCTGGCGGACGAGCATGACCTCCCAGCGCGCGCGCCCGACGCCGGGGACCGGAAGCATTGCGGAAGGGACGCAGCCGATCCGCCAGCGCGTCGCCGCTGCCGATGGCAGGCCGAGCGGGTCCTCGCCGTTCCTGCGCCAGCGGCGCAGCATCAGCGCGATCGTCCCGCCCGCTTCGGCGGCGAGCTGCAGCCGGCGCGTCGAGGCCATCGCGGCGCGCCCGATCTCCCCCACGACCGCGGCAAGGCCGCCGTGGCGAAGCCCCTCCTCCATCACGGCGAGCACATCCTCGTCGCAGCCGCATTCGGCGTAGATCAGCCGGTCGGGCGCAAGACCGGCCTGGGCAAGGCCAGGCGCGAACAGATCGCGGCGCTTCAACGCCCAGAGCACGGTTCCTTTTGTGTCTGCTCCCGCCTTGGGCCCAACCTTATCGGCCTGGCGCGCCGCTAGACCGGCAATGAACAGGCAGGCTGCGGCCTCGTCCGCCAAACCCGCCTTGGCGCCCGCTATCTCGTGCAGCGCGGCCCCGGCGAGGCCGCCACCCGCGAGCCTTGCATCGACGGCCTCAATCCCGAACGGGAGGCATTCGTACGCCTCCCGCCTCGCCTGCGATTCGATCGTCCGCACCTGCGCACGCAGCGCGGCGAGGCGTTCGGTCCGGGACAAAGAAAGAGCGGGCATGCGACTCGAGACTCATTTGTTCTCTTTATGTTCTGCCTTCATTCACCGCGAGTCAACCGCCGTGCGCAAAGAGAGGCGATCGCCATGGTTCCCAAACACCCTTCCCGCCACTAGCTAACAGTCAATGCTTGCTCTTCGCCGCTGCGTCACTGCTCTCCTCCTCCTCGTCGCCGTTCCGCTCCCAACCGCCGGAAATGGGGCCGCCGGAAATGCGGCCGCTGCAAATCGGGACGCGGGCGACTTGGGATGGTTCTACCGGGGGAGCGACCTCACACCGGATCCGGCCTGGCGGTTCGGCACCCTGCCCAACGGCCTGCGCTATGCCGTGCGCCGCAACACCTATCCCGCCGGCCAGGTCTCGATCAGGGTCCGCATCGACACCGGCTCGCTCAACGAAGCCGATCCCGAGCAGGGGTCGGCGCATTTCGTCGAGCATATGGTGTTCCGCGGCACGAGCAGCTTCGCCGACCGCGACGCGCGCCATATCTGGCAGCAGCTTGGCGCAAGCTTCGGCAGCGACACCAACGCCAGCACCGATCCGGCCAAGACCGTCTACCAGCTCGATCTGCCGCAGGCCGATCGTGCCGCGCTCGACAAGAGCCTTCAGATCCTGTCCGAGATGGTCGACAAGGCGTCGTTCACCCCCGCTGCCGTCGAGGCAGAGCGCAAGATCGTGCTCGCCGAAAAAGGCCGCCGGCCCGAGCTCTCGACCCGCTTCAGCGATGTTTCGCGTGCCTTGTTCTTCCGCGGCCTCAAGATCGCGGCGCGCAACACGATCGGCACCGACGAGACCTTGCGCGCGGCCACGCCGCAAAGCCTCAGCGCCTTCTACGAACGCTGGTACCGCCCCGACAACGCCACCGTCGTGATCGTCGGCGATGCCGATCCCGCCATGCTCACCGAGCTGATCGCCAAGCATTTCGGCGGCTGGCGCGCGACCGGCGCCACCCCGCCCGTGCCCGATTACGGCGCGATCAGGAGCGACGGCCCGCGGGTCGAGACGCTCGTCTATCCGGGCGCCCCTTACACCGCGACATTGCTGTGGCTGCGGCCCCACATCGCTTCACCCGACACGGTCGCGCGTGAAACCGACGAGCTTGCCGAGCTGCTTGCTGCGCAGATCCTCAACCGCCGGCTGGAGGCCAAGGCGCGCGCCGACGCGTCGTTCATCGGCGCCGGCGTCAGCATCGATCGCACGCGGCATGTCGCCGACACGACGCAGCTCTCGATCACCGCCAAAGACGGCCGCTGGCGCGACGCATTGACCGAAAATTTCGCAATCGTCCGGGACGCGCTCCGCGCACCGCCGAGCCAGGCCGAGATCGCCCGCGAGCTCAGCAATCTGCGCCTCGCGTTCAATAGCGCGGTCGCCGGCGAAAGCACCGTCAGATCGCCGCAACGCGCGCAGCAGCTGATCAATGTGCTCGACCGGGGGGACGTCGTGATGAGCGCCCCGGCGATGCTCGCTTTGTTCGAGCGCCTCGCGCCGCAAATGACCCCGGAGCGGATCGCTAAGGCGACGGGGAAGCTGTTCAGCGGCACCGGTCCGCGCCTCCTCCTGATGACGCCGCGTGCGGTCGAGGGCGGCAATGCGGCGGTCGCCGCGGCGCTCGACTCTGCCGAGAAGACCCTGCCGGCGACGCGCGCCGGAGAGCGCGAGGTCAGCTTCGATGCGCTGCCGCGGCTTGGGCCGCCGGGCAAGCCGCTCTCGCGCCAGCGGATCGAGGACATGGACGTCACCATCGTCCGCTTCGCCAACGGCTCGACCCTGACCTTCAAGCAGACCGAACATGAGAAAGGCTCGGTGTCGGTCCGGCTGCGCCTCGGCAACGGCATCTCCGGCCTTTCGCCCCAAGCCCCGTCGCCGCTTTGGATGAGCGGCGCGATTGCGCCGTCGGGCCTTGCCGATCTCGACCTCGATGCAATGGAGCGGCTGCTCACCGGCCGCAGGATCGGCATGGACGTCGGCGTAGCCGAAGACGCGCTCGTGCTCGCGGGGACGACCAACGCGCAAGACCTTCCGGACCAGCTGCGCTTGCTCGCCACCAAGCTCGCTTATCCGCGCTGGGATGCCGCCTTGTTCAACCGCTACAAGGCCGGAGCGCTCGAAAATTACGAGCTGAGCTTCGCCTCGGCGGCCGCCCGCGCGGGACGCGAGGTCGGCGGCGTCACCCATCCCGGCGACGAGCGCTGGCTGCCGACTCCGAAGGAGGCGATCGCCGGCGCTCGTCCGGCCGATCTGGAGCGGGCGTTCGCGCCGCTGCTCGCCACCGGCCCAATCGAGGCGATCATCGTCGGCGACGTCAGCTTCGAGACAGCGCTTGCAGCGATGGCGAAAACGATCGGGGCGCTTCCCGCGAGGCCGCAGCCGGCATTGGCGCCGGCAGCGGCAGCGGTCGCGCCGCCGCGTCCGAATCCAAGGCCGCTCCTGTTCAGCCACAAGGGCGACAAGGACCAGGCCTATGCGCTGATCGGCTGGTCGACGTTCGGCGGCACCGGGCGGATTCGCGATCGTCGGGCGCTGGCGCTCGCCGCGAACATCTTCCAGGTGCGGCTGTTCGATCGGCTCCGCGAAGAGGAAGGCGCGACCTATTCGCCGAGCGCGAGCGCGAACAGTTCGGAAAGCTTCCCCGCCTGGGGGATATTCGTCGCCGCGGCCGAGATCAGGCCGGAGAGCAGCGCCACCTTCTTCCGCATCGCGCGCGAGATCGTCGCCGATCTCGCCACCCGCCCGGTGGCGCCGGACGAGTTCGCGCGCGCCCAAAACCCCGTCACCAGCGGCCTCGGGCGCCAGATCAAGACCAACGGCTACTGGCTTTCGGCCCTCGAAAAATGGACGACCGAGCCTGTGCTCATCGAGCATACACGCAGCCATCTTTCCGACTATAAGGGCATGACGCCCGAGGACATTCGCGCCGCGGTCGCCGCCCATGTCGCCGAGGAAGGGGATTGGTCGATGCTGGTTGTGCCCGAAAATGCACCGGGAGACCTCGCGAAAACACAACAGCCTGCAGCGAAAGCCGAGCGCAGTGGCGACTGATCCGCTTCCGCTGGCTTTTCCCGATGGCCCCGCCGGCGGGGCGCGGGTGCTGGCCGGCAGCACGCGCGACGACGCGCCGCCGCCGCACGTCAGCCTCCAGCAGCAGCCTTTCTTCGAGGACAAGAATCGCGCCTTCTGGATCCTGCAATCGGCCGGCTGGGCCGGCTATTTCGTGCTGCGCACCTTGTCCGGGGTTGCCAATTCGTTCGGCTTCACCTTCGTTCTCCACACCGCCTTGCTGACCGCGACCGGCTATTCGATGACGATGCTGATGGCGGCCGCGTTCCGGCGCCTGATCCGGCTGCCGCCGATCATCACCTGGGCGACCTCGATCGTGCTGGTGCTGATCGCCTCGGCCAGCTTCTCGGCGATCGAGACCTGGAGCCATGCCACGTTCGTTCGCCCCGGGCTGAGGCCGCAGGGCATCGAATTCCTGAGCGCCATCCTGCTCGATTTCTCGCTGCTCGCCGCTTGGTCGGCGCTCTATTACGGGATCAATTATTATCTGATCCTCGAAAAGCAGACCGACCAGTTGCTCCAGCTCGAGCATCAGGCGAGCGCGGCGCAGCTGGCGATGCTGCGCTATCAGCTCAACCCGCACTTCCTGTTCAACACGCTCAATTCGATCTCGACACTGGTGCTGCTCAAGCAGACCGAGCGCGCCAATGCGATGCTGTCGCGCCTGTCGTCCTTTTTGCGCTACACTCTGGTCAACGAACCGGCCGGCCAGGTCACCGTCGCGCAAGAGGTTGAAACGCTGAAGCTCTATCTCGAGATCGAGAAGATGCGGTTCGAGGACCGGCTGCGGCCGCATTTCCATATCGACCCTGCCGCGACCAAGGCGCGAATGCCCTCCTTGCTCCTCCAGCCGCTGATCGAAAATGCGATCAAATATGCGGTCACTGCGCAGGAGGAAGGCGCGGACATCTCGGTCGACGCGCGCAAGCTGGGTTCCCGGCTGCTGATCTCGGTCTCCGACACCGGACCCGGACCCGGGTCTGACGGCCAGGCGCTAAACCCGGGCCAGCCGTCCACCGGCGTCGGTCTGGCGAACATTCGCGACCGTCTGGCGCAGGCCTATGGCCCTGACCATCGTTTTGAGACTCAAACGAACACTGACGGGGGGTTTGGAGTTATCATCGAAATCCCCTACCAAATCGAAGGCGAGGAATTGAAATGACCATCCGCACGATCCTGGTGGACGACGAGCCGCTGGCGACCCAGGGGCTCCAGCTGCGCCTCGAGAAGCACGACGACGTCGAAATCGTGGAGACATGCAGCAACGGCCGCGAGGCGATCCGCGCGATCAAGACACAGAAGCCCGATCTCGTCTTCCTCGACATCCAGATGCCCGGATTCGACGGCTTCTCGGTCATCCAGGGCCTGATGGAGGTCGAGCCGCCTTTGTTCGTGTTCGTCACCGCCTACGGCGAGCATATGCAGCGCGCGTTCGACGTGCAGGCGATCAATTATCTGATGAAGCCGGTCGAGGAGGACAAGCTCGCCGACACGCTCGACCGCGTGCGCCAGCGCCTCGCCGAACGGCGCAGCGTCGAGGAGGTCGGCCGCCTCAAGGAAGTGCTCGCCGAGGTCGCGCCGCAGATCGCCGAGAATGTCGAGGGCGTCGAGGACGCCCATAGTTCGAATCGCTACGAGAAGCTGATCAACATCAAGGACCGCGGCCAGATCTTCCGCGTCGACGTCGACACGATCGAGAAGATCGACGCCGCCGGCGACTATATGTGCATCTACACCGGCGACAACACTCTGATCCTGCGCGAGACGATGAAGGATCTCGAAAAAAGGCTCGACCCGCGCCGCTTTCAGCGGGTCCACCGCTCGACGATCGTCAACCTCGACCTCGTCCGCCAGGTCAAGCCGCACACCAACGGCGAATGTTTCCTGGTGCTCGATTCGGGCAGCCAGGTGAAGGTCAGCCGCAGCTACCGCGACGTCGTCGCGCGATTCGTGCATTAACGGTCATCGCGCCTTCCGCAGCCTGAACCATCGGCGCCGCGCTCCCGACTTCAGCACGTTGCGCCGGAACAGCGCGGCGCCGAAGCGGATCGTCATCCACACCCACAAGGCCTGCCAGGCGAGCGCGAGCAGATGCGGCCAGAGCTCGGGCGCCTGCGCGGCGCGCGCGATCATCGTCAGCGGCGAGCTGAACGGGAAGATCGCGGCCGCGATGCCGATCGGGCTGTTGAACGGCCCGACCGCGAACGAGGCGAGCACGAAGATCAGCATCTGCCCGACCGTGACCGGCATCGAGAGGGTCTGCACCTCGCGCACGGTCGCGGCTTGCGAGCCGATCCCGAGGAACAAGGCGCCGAGCAAAAGATAATTGGCGACATAATAAAGCAGCACCAGCAGCACGAACAGCGGCCAGCCGACCGCCGGATCGGGCAACATCGGGCCGCCCGCGCGCCATACCGCACCGGCGATCAGGGCACCGCTTCCCCAGACGATGATCCCGACCAGCGACACCGCCAGCATCGCGACGATCTTGCCGACGAAGATCGCGTCGACCGGCACCGCGGCGGCAAGCACTTCGATCACCTTGTTCGATTTTTCCTCGATCAGGTTCGAAAGCAGCATGCCGGCCAGCAGGACGGTCAGCATGAACAGCACCAGCTGGCCGGCGCGCGCGGTGATCGCGCGCACCGCCGCGACCGAGCCGGCCGACTGAGCGACCCTGACGACGTGGACTTCGGGGCCTGGACTTGCGGCCGAGCTTCGCGCCAGCAAGCGGTTCTGGCGCGCCTCGTCTAGGATCAGGCTGATCTGCCGGCGAACATTGCCGTCTTCGGCGACCGATCCGGTCAAGGTCGGCTGCGCCACTCCGCCGGTGAGCACCGCGACCACCCGTTTGTCGCTCGAGCGCAGCAGGGCCCTCACCTGCGCGTCCCGATCGCCGCTCGGCGGAATGTGGAGCAGCTCGGGCAGGTCGTTGCCCGCGAATGCCGGGTTGAGCCGGGTTCGGGCGGCTTCGATCTCCTGATAATCCTGGTCGCCGGCGACGACCGCGACGGTCACGCGCACGTCCTGCTGCGCCGCATTCTGGGTGACGTTGCCGAACAGCACCGATATGCCGATCACGATCAGCGGCCCGATCAGGAAGAAGAAGAAGGTCTTCGAATAGACGGTCGCGACGAAGTCGCGGCGGCCGATCACGAAAGCCGAGCGCACGAAGCTCATCATTGCGCGGCCTCCCTGCTCTCGGCGTCCAGCTCCTCCATCTCGCGCGCCGCCTGAGCGCCGGCGATCGCGACGAACGCGTCGTGCAGGCCCGGCCGCTCGATCGAGAGATCCTCGATTCCCGCGCCGCCGTCGATCAGCGCCTTGAGCAGCGGCTCGATGCCGGCTTGCGGCAGCTCGAAATGCCAGATGCCATCCTCCTGCGCGGTGCCGGGGGGAAGCGCCGCGCGCCACGGGCCTTCGGCCGCTCGGGTGCGCAGCCGCACCTGCGGGCGCAGCCGGTCGCGCGCCTCGGCGACCTTGCCCTCGAAGCTGATCCTGCCGTTGGTGATGATCGCGATCCGCTCGCACAGCCGCTCGGCGTGGGCGATGACATGGGTCGAGAAGATGATCGTCACGCCCTCGGCCGCCTTCGCCCGGATCAGCCGCTCGAGCCGTGCCTGGTTGATCGCGTCGAGACCGGAGAACGGCTCGTCGAGCACGATCAGGCGCGGGTCGTGGACGATCGTCCCGAGCAATTGCACCGTCTGGGCCATTCCCTTGGACAAGGATTTGATCGGCTTGTGGACGTAATCGCCAAGTCCGTTCTCGGCGAGCAAGTGCTCCGCGCGGCGCCGGCCCTCGGCGCGCGGCAGCCCGCGCAGCGCGCCCATGAACGCGACCGCCTCGCGCGTGCTCATCGCGGGATAGAGGCCGCGCTCCTCGGGGAGATAGCCGACCAGGCTCGCAGCCTCGAGCGGCCGCGAATAGCCGAGCAGGCAGCGCTCGCCTTGGTCGGGATCGATGATCCCGAGCAGCATGCGCAATGTCGTGGTCTTGCCGGCGCCATTGGGTCCGAGGATGCCGTAGATGGTGCCTTCCGGAACCGCGATGTCGATCCCATCTACCGCCATGCGCCCGTCGAACGCCTTGAACAGGCCCTTTGCTTCGATCGCGACGCCGCTGTGCACTATTGATTATCCCGCTAATCGTTGAGCTGGTACCGGCACCTGATGAACCAAGGCAAGTCAAGGCTCCGTGAAGATCTCGACCGGGAGGCCCGCGCCTTGGGCTTCGCGGCGATCGGAGTTGCGCCGGCCGACGCTGCGCCGAAGAGCGCGGAACGGCTGCGGCAATGGCTGGCCTCGGGCGCGCACGGCGACATGATCTGGATGGAGAATGAGGATCGGCGCGGCTCTCCCGCAGGGCTGTGGCAGGACGTCCGCTCGGTGATCTCGCTCGGCATGAGCTACGCGCCCGCCACCGATCCGCTCGCGCTGGCAGCCGCGCCGGAGGTCGGGCGGATCTCGGTCTATGCGCAGGGCGCCGATTATCACGACGTCGTCAAGAAGGCCTTGAAGGCGCTCGCGCGCTGGCTGGTCAAGACAGCGGGCGGCGATCTCAAGGTCTTCGTCGACACTGCGCCGGTGATGGAAAAGCCGCTCGCCGAGGCGGCCGGCCTCGGCTGGCAGGGCAAGCACACCAATCTCGTCAGCCGCTCCGACGGCAATTGGCTGTTCCTCGGCGCGATCTACACCAGCCTCGATCTCGAGCCGGACGCACCGCACACTGCGCATTGCGGCAGCTGCAACGCCTGCCAGGCCGCCTGCCCGACCGACGCCTTCCCGGCGCCGTTCCAGCTCGATGCGCGGCGCTGCATCTCCTACCTCACGATCGAGCATAAGGGGCCGATCCCGCACGAATTCCGCCAGGCGATCGGCAACCGCATCTACGGCTGCGACGATTGCCTCGCGGTCTGCCCGTGGAACCGCTTCGCCGACAGCGCGCGCCGCAACCAGGCGTTCGTTCCGCGCGCCGAGCTGGTGGCGCCCCCGCTCGCCGATCTGCTCGCGCTCGACGACGCTTCGTTCCGCCAGGTGTTCGCCGGCTCGCCGATTAAGCGCATCGGCCGCGGCCGCATGGTGCGCAACGCCGCCGTCGCCGCCGGCAACAGCGCCCGCGCCGATCTGATCGCGCCGCTCGAGAAATTGGTGGATGACGAGGATCCAGTGGTGGCGGAAGCTGCGGAGTGGGGCTTGGCGCAGCTCGCTTCCTCGCTCGTCTCCTCCCGCGCGGCACCACTGCAAAAGTAGCCGGTCACCCACAAACCGTTCGGCCTGAGCTTGTCGAAGGCCTTTTCTTCTCTGAACAAGAAAGGAAAGCGGTTCGACAAGCTCACCGCGAACGGAGTTTTGCAACGGCTCCCCCAGAGAGGCTAGTCTACCGCCCCTGCTGCCGACTGATCAGCGCCGCGACGCACGATGCGCGGTCGATATCGCGGCCGTCGGGCAGGCGTGCGTCGACCCAGGTCGCAACCGGCTCGCGGCCGCGCGCAGGCGGATAGAGATAGACGTCGAGCACGCAAATCTCGCTGGCGAACTGATATTTGCGCGCATCGCCTTCCTGCACGTCGAGGTTGGGCCGGCCGAACTGCGCCTCCAGCGCGCGCGCATCGTGGCCGAGCACCCCTTCGAGCCCCTGCCTGTTGAGCACGGGAGCACGCGGCCGTGCGGCGGGCGTCTCGGGAGCCGTGCTAGGCACGCAGCCGGCGAGCAGCAGCAGCGCACCGATCGCCGCAGCGAGGGCCCGTGGGGCCGTAGTCTGCCGCGTGATCGAACGAAACATCGGCTCTCCTTGAACAGCAACAGCGCCTGCTTCGCGCAGCACCGCCGGCCCGTCAATCACTGCCGGTCGATCGCAGGTCGACGCACGGTTGATAACAAATCGGCCCACCGTTACGGCAGCGCCTCCTTCAACAGAACGAGGTTCCTCGTGCCAGACGCCCGTCTCGACGTCCTTGCGATCGGCAATGCCATCGTCGACGTGATCGCTTCCGCCGACGACGATTTCCTCGCGCGTGAGGGGCTCGCCAAGGGATCGATGCGGCTCGTCGACGCGGACGAGGCGGCGCGTCTCTATGGACGGATGGCGCCGGGCCGCGAGACGAGCGGCGGATCGGCAGCCAACACCGTCGCCGGCATCGCCGCGCTCGGGCTGCGCGCGGGCTTCATCGGCCAGGTCGCGACCGACCAACTCGGGGAAGTGTTCGCGCACGACATACGCGCGCTCGGCGTCGAGTTCGCGACCTCGCCGCGGGGCGGCGACCTCGCCACCGCGCGCTGCCTGATCCTGGTGACGTCCGACGCGCAGCGGACGATGAACACCTTCCTCGGCGCCTCGCAATATCTGCCGGCCGCGGCGCTCGACCAGCGCCAGATCGAGGATGCCGCGATCCTCTACCTCGAAGGCTATTTGTGGGATCCCGAAGAGCCGCGTGCGGCGATGGAAAGAGCGATCGCGATCGCGCGCGGCGCAGCGCGGCAGGTCGCCTTCACCCTCTCCGACAGCTTCTGCGTGGATCGCCATCGCGACGGCTTCCAGGCGCTGATCGACAGCGGCCGGATCGATATATTGTTCGCCAACGAAGCCGAGATCGTCTCGCTGACGCAAGCCGCCGATCTTGCAGGTGCGCTCGCCGCGGTCGAGGGCAAGCTGCCGCTGCTCGTCGTCACGCGCAGCGAGCACGGCGCGCTGGCGATCAGGGGGAGCGAACGCGCCGAGGTCGTCGCCGAGCCGGTCGCCAAGGTGATCGACACCACCGGCGCCGGCGATCTGTTCGCCGCCGGCTTCCTCGCCGGCCACGCGCGGGGCCGCCCGCTCGAAGAGAGCCTGCGGATGGGCGCGATTGCCGCAGCCGAGGTGATCTCCCATTATGGCGCGCGTCCCGAAGCGGACCTCAAGGCGCTGGTCGCGACGAAGCTCGGCTAACCCGCTCCTCCCGCAGTCGAGACGGGTCTGATCAGATCATTCCCGCTTCCTCGAAGCCGGCCGCCGCGTGCAGGCCAGCAAGGTC
Organism: Sphingomonas sp.; assembly: GCF_036677245.1. Taxonomy (GTDB): domain Bacteria; phylum Pseudomonadota; class Alphaproteobacteria; order Sphingomonadales; family Sphingomonadaceae; genus Allosphingosinicella. Next base: position 1,547 of record NZ_JAKFCG010000038.1, on the reverse strand, counting down.
GAGGATGGAGACACGCCGCTTGTTGTACGCAACCAGGCCGTCGTAGCGGATTCGCTGGAGCACACGATTGACGTGGACCGTGGTCAGTCCGAGTACGTCGGCCAGCTGCTCCTGCGTGAGCGGAGAGGTGAAGATGCCGCCATCCGCAAGTCCGACCCGCTGAAGGCGGTCGTGAACTTCCGAAATGAAGTGCGCGACCCGGCCGCGCGCGTCCCGGCGGCCGAGGCTGACCAGTCGCGAACGGAGGATGCGGGCCTCGGCATCTCGTGCCCAATCCTGCCCGCGCTCGAGCGCCGGCAATGTCCGTCCGGCGATGAGGTCCTTCCGCAACACGGCGACGCGCACGGCTCCGGATGCGCGTATCTCGTGAGCAATTTCGTCCGAGGCCGACGCCGCCCAGCCGCAGAAATCTCCCGGCAAAAGGACGTCGGTGATCTGGCGCGCGCCGTCGCGCAACGACTGGGCGCGATAGGCCCATCCCTCGACCAGAAGGTGCAGGTGAAGCGAAGGCCGTCGGCAAACCGGGAGAGGCCGACCTGCTCCCGATCGTCACGCGCTGATATTTTCACCGGGCAGCGCCGGCCGCTACTCGCCTACGGCCGGATCGCCGGTTTGCCGTCGACCGTCGGCGCGTCCTCCGGGAATTCGGGAAGGTCCGGCCGCGCCAGCGGGGATTCGCCTTTCGCCAGCCGGCTGTTGTGCATCCCGTAGACGAAATAGAGGATGACCGCGCCGATCATGAACCAGGCGAAGAACACCAGCACCCGGTTCTCGACGCTGAGGATCAGCCCGAAGCAGGAGAGCACGCCAAGGATCGGAAGCACCGGATAGAAAGGCACGCGGAAGCCGCGCGGCAGCTCGGGGTGCGAGCGCCGCAGCCAGATCACGGTGAAGCAGACGATGCCGAACGCGGCGAGCGTTCCGACCGAGGTCATGTCGCCCAATGTGTTGATGTCGAAGAAGCCGGCGGCGATCGCGACCAGCAGCCCCACCACCAATGTGTTGATCCATGGCGTGCGATACTTTTTGTGCACGCGGGCGAACACCGCGGGCATCAGCCCGTCGCGCGCCATCGTGTAGAAGATGCGGGTCTGGCCGTACATCAGCACCAGGATCACCGAGGTCAGGCCGATGATCGCGCCGACCTTGATCGTCGAGGCGAACCACGCCCATTGCGGGCCGAACGAATCGACCGCCACGGCGACCGGATCGGGGACGTTGAGATCCTTGTAGTTCACGACCAGCGTGAGCACGATGGAAACCAGGATGTAGAGCACGGTGCAGACGAACAGCGAGCCGAGGATGCCAATCGGCATGTCGCGCTGCGGGTTCTTGGCCTCCTGGCCGGCGGTCGAGACGGCCTCGAAGCCGATATAGGCGAAGAACACGATCGAGGCCGCGCGCATGATGCCGCTCCAGCCATATTCTCCCTTTTCGCCGGTCGGTTCGGGGATGAACGGCGACCAATTGGCCGACAAGGTATCGAACTGCGAAATCACCATATAGCCGCCGACGAGGATGAAGGCGGTGATCACCGAAACCTTGAT
>NZ_JAKFCG010000037.1:0-7124 GCF_036677245.1 Sphingomonas sp. | reverse complement strand
ATCGGCCGCTTCGGCTTCTCGCTGCCGATGGACGAGACCGAAGCGCATGTGCTGATCGATCTTTCGGGTCGGCCTTATGCGGTGTTCGAAGGCGAGTTCGCGGCGAGCCACATCGGCGCCTATCCCACCGAGATGACGCGCCACATCTTCCGCTCGTTCGCCGACAGCCTCGGCGCGGCGGTGCATGTCCGCGTCACCGGCGAGAACGATCATCACAAGACCGAAGCCTGCTTCAAGGCGTTCGGCCGCGCGTTGCGCCAGGCGGTCAGGCGCGAAGGCGGCGACGCCGTGCCCAGCACCAAGGGGGTGTTGTGAAACTGGCCATCGTCGACGTCGGCTGCGGCAATATCGGCTCGGTCGGTATCGCCTTCGAGCGGCTCGGCCTGCAGCCTTTGATCACCGCCGACCGGTCCGAGATCGCGTCTGCTGACCGCGTCGTCCTGCCCGGCGTCGGCGCCGCCGGCTTCGCGATGGAGCAGATCGAGGCGCTCGGCCTCAAGGATGTGCTGACATCGCTCGAGCAGCCGGTGCTCGGCATCTGCCTCGGCATGCAATTGCTGTTCGAGCGGTCCGACGAGGAGGATGTCCGCTGCCTCGGCATCATCCCGGGCGAGGTCCGCAAGCTCGTGCCCGATCGGACGATGCCGGTGCCGCACATGGGCTGGAGCCGGCTCACGGTCGCCGACCCGAGCCTGGGCCTGCGCGACGGCGACTATGTCTATTTCGCGCACAGCTATGCCTGCGACGATGGCCCGCACAGCATCGCGACCGCGCAATATGGCCGGGCCATTCCTGCCGCGGTCAAGCGCGGCAATTACCACGGCGCCCAGTTCCACCCCGAGCGCAGCGGCGAAGCCGGCGCGCGTTTCCTTGAAAGCTTCCTCGCCGCATGATCCTTTATCCCGCCATGGACCTGATGGACGGCCGCTGCGTGCGTCTCGCGCAGGGGCGTTTCGACGACGCGACCATCTATTCGGCCGATCCTGCCGAAGCCTTGGCCGGCTTCGCCGCGGCCGGTGCCGAGTGGACCCATGTCGTCGACCTCGACGGCGCCCGCGCCGGTGCACCCCGCCAGCACGATCTGATCGCCGGCCTTGCCGCCGGCGCAGCGCAGAAGCTCCAGGTCGCGGGTGGCTTTCGCGACTTTGCCCAGATCGCGCGGATGCTCGACGCCGGCGTCGGCCGGGTCGTGATCGGCAGCCTTGCGGTCAAGCAGCCCGATCTCGTCCGGCGATTCCTCGCCGAATTCGGCGGTGACGCGATCACGCTCGCGCTCGACGTCAACATCGTCGCGGGCGTGCCGATGGTCGCGACCGCCGGCTGGACCGAAAGCTCCACCCGCAGCCTGTGGGACGTCGCCGCCGAATATCCCGAGGCGCGCCACCTGCTCGTCACCGACATCAGCCGCGACGGGATGATGAACGGGCCCAACGTCGAACTTCTCGAGCAAGCCGTCGAGCGGCTGCCGCATCTCGCGGTGCAGGCGTCCGGCGGGATATCGAGCATCGAGGATCTGCGCGGCCTGCCGACCGACGGCGCGATCATCGGCAAGGCCTTGTGGGAAGGTCGTTTCAGGCTCGAAGAGGCGCTCGAAGTTGCCGGCGCGTAGGATCATTCCGTGCCTCGACGTGCGCGACGGCAGAGTCGTCAAGGGCATCCAGTTCCGCGATCACCGTGACGTCGGCGACATCGTCGACCATGCGCTGCGCTACCGCGAGGAGGGCGCCGACGAGCTCGTCTTCTACGACATTACGGCGAGCGCCGAAGGGCGCAGCCTCGATCTCGACTGGGTCCGCCGCATCGCGCGCGTGATCGACATCCCGTTCGCCGTCGCCGGCGGGGTGCGCACCCGCGACCAGGCCGCGGCCTGCCTGGACAGCGGCGCCGACAAGGTTTCGATCAATTCGCCCGCGATTGAGCGCCCGCAGCTGATCGAGGAGCTGGCGCGTGACTTCGGCAGCCAGTGCATCGTGCTTGGCGTCGACAGCTTCGAGGACAATGGCGACTATTTCGTCAAGCAATATACCGGCAGCGTCGAGAAGACCCGCGACACCGGGCTTCGCACGCTCGACTGGGTGGTCGAGGCGACCGGCCGCGGCGCGGGTGAGATCGTGCTCAACTGCATGCGCCGCGACGGAGTCCGCACCGGCTACGACATCGCCCACACGTCGGCCGTGCGCGCGGTGGTCGACGTGCCGGTGATCGCGTCCGGCGGCGCCGGCGCCGCCGAGCATTTTCGCGATGCGTTCCTCGAGGCCGACGCGAGCGGTGCGCTCGCCGCCACGGTCTTCCACGATCGATTGCTCTCCATCCCCACACTCAAGGAGTATCTCCGCTCATGCGGGATCGAAATGCGCCCCTAGGCGAGGGGGATGTCGCCGCACTCGACTGGGCGAAGATGGACGGCCTGCTTCCGGCGGTCGTGCAGGATCATCGCACGCTGCAATTGCTGATGCTCGGCTATATGAACGAGGAGGCCTTGCGCCAATCGCTGGCGAGCGGCCTCGTGACGTTCTACAGCCGCTCGAAGGGGCGGCTGTGGACCAAGGGCGAGACCAGCGGCAACCATCTCAAGCTCCAGCGCATCTTCGTCGATTGCGACGGCGATGCGTTGCTGGTGATGGCCGAGCCTGTGGGGCCGACCTGCCATCTCGGCACCGAAAGCTGTTTCACGGCCGAGGGTGCCTCGGGCGTCGGGTGGCTCGCGCGGCTGGCGACGATCGTCCACGATCGCGCCGGCGCCGATCCCGAAAGCAGCTACACCGCACGCCTGCTCGCCAAGGGGCCGACCCGTATCGCCCAGAAGATCGGCGAGGAGGGCGTTGAAGTCGCCCTCGCCGGCGCGACCGGCGATCGCGACGGGTGCATCTCCGAGACCGCCGACCTCGTCTATCATCTGACCGTGCTGATGGAGGCGCGGGGCTTTGGCTGGGAGGACGTCGCGGCGCTGCTCAAGGAGCGGCACAAGTAAGCAAAGCGTCGGCGAGCAGGAGGACTCAGGCCTTCTCCAGCAGCTCGATCGCTTCTTCGAACAAGCTTGCCGTTGCCGCCGCGACGATCCGGCCGTCGCTAAGGTCGGTCCCGCCGCGCCAATTGCCGACGAAGCCGCCGGCGCCGCGGATCACCGGCACCAACGCGTTGTAATCATAGGGCTTGAGTCCGGCTTCCACCACCAGGTCGATCGACCCGGCCGCGAGCCGGGCATAGGCATAGCCATCGTGCCCAAAGCGGATCGTCCGCACCGCCGCGCGCAAGCGCTCGAAGCGCTCGGCGTCGCTGCCGACGAAGAGATAGGGATCGGTCGTCGAGAGCCGCGCCTCGCCAAGCGTTCGGCGCCCGCTCACGGCGATCGGACGCTCGCCCTCGGCATCGGCCAGCATCGCGCTGTCGCCGTCGCCATAATAGGTTTCGCCGAGCCGCGGTGCGTCGATCACGCCGAGCACCGGCTCGCCGTCGCGCAGCAAGGCGATCAACGTCACCCAGCTTGGCATGCCGCAGACGAACGAGCGCGTGCCGTCGATCGGATCGAGGCTCCAGCCATAGCGGCCGGCCGCCGGCTTCTCGCCCATCTCCTCGCCGGCGATGCCATGATCGGGAAAGCGCGCTTCGATCAGGGCGCGCATCGCCCGCTCGGCGCCGATGTCCGCCTCGGTGACGGGGTCGAACGCGCCCGCTGCCGCCTTATTCTCTGCCGCGCCGGCGCTTCGCCAGCGTGTCAAGGTCTCGGCGCGCGCAGCTTGGGCCAGCGATCGGGCAAAGGCGGCGAATGTCCTTGTATCGTCCGACATGTCGCCCTGGCTCAGGCCTGCACCGACAGCGGATATGCGGTGGTCGATTTCACCCGCTCCATGGCGAAGCGGGAGGTGACGTTCTTGAGCGGAACCTCCTCGATCAGCCTGCGGTAGAAAGCGTCATAGGCCGCCATGTCCCCGACCGCGATGCGCAGCAGGTAATCGACGTCGCCGGCCATGCGATAGACCTCCATCACCTCGGGCATCTGCGAAACGGCGGTGGCGAAGCCGGTGATCCACTCGGCCGAATGGTCGCCGGTCTCGATCTCTACGAACACAGTGAGGCCGAGGCCGATCGAATCCGGGTTGAGCAAGGCGACGCGCCTCTCGATCACCCCCGCTTCCTCGAGCCGCTGGATGCGCCGCCAGGCGGGGGTCTGCGAGAGGTTCACACGGCTGGCGATTTCGGCGACCGACAGCGACGCGTCCTCCTGCAGGATCGAGAGGATTTTCCGGTCGGTATTATCCATCTGTGGGCATGCCCCGAAATAGCAAATTCTTCTAATTTGTCATAGCAGCGCGGTCGGAACATGCAATCTCGTCGGCGCTGGTTGATTCCGCGTAAAACAGGGATATTTATCCGGTTCCCCAGCATCCTATTGGCATGAGCGCGGCGCGGCGCGATTGCAGGAAATCGGGATGCTGGCGCAAGAACTTTCTCAAAACAGCGATTTTCGAAAGGCGATCCTTCGATGTCCGTACCCAAGGCAGCCGTGAAGCGTCCGCCGCTCCCGGTTGTGCTGCACGCCAATCACGTGCTCGACGGCGACGTCATCGTCTGGACCGGCAGCGAATGGTCGCTCGACCCCCAGGCCGCGCTCGTCGCCGAGAATGACGAGCAGGCGCTTCAGCTCGAGGCGGTGCGCGATGCGAGCCAGGCGAGCGGTGAGGTGATCGAGCCCTATCTCGTCACGGTGCGTCGCGATGAGGATGGTCTGTTCGTGCCGGTCCACTATCGCGAGCGGCTTCGCACTTTGGGGCCCAGCGTAAGGCTCGATCTCGGCAAGCAGGCCGATTTGATGGGGGCAAGATAATGTATCGCTACGATGAGTTCGACGAATTGCTGGTGCGCGAGCGTGTCGAGCAGTTCCGCGACCAGGTGCAGCGCCGCCTCGACGGCTCGCTCACCGAGGATGAGTTCAAGCTGCTGCGGCAGATGAACGGCGTCTACCTCCAGCTCCACGCCTATATGTTGCGGGTCGCCATTCCCTATGGCACCTTGTCGTCGCGGCAGATGCGTCAGCTGGCCTTGATCGCCGAGCGCCACGATCGCGGCTACGGCCATTTCACGACGCGCCAGAACATCCAGTATAATTGGCCCAAGCTGCGCGAGCTTCCCGACATCTTCGAATTGCTCGCCGACGTCGAGATGCACGGCATCCAGACCTCCGGCAATTGCATCCGCAACATCAGCGCCGACCACCTCGCCGGTGTCGCCGCCGACGAGGTCGAGGATCCGCGCCCGACCGCGGAGCTGCTGCGCCAATGGTCGACGCTCCATCCCGAATTCAGCTTCCTGCCGCGCAAGTTCAAGATCGCGGTGATCGCGACCGCGGAGGACCGCGCGGCGATCAAGGTGCACGACATCGGCATCCGCATCCTGCGCCACCCCGAAACGGGCGAGGCCGGCTACCAGATCTTGGTCGGTGGCGGCATGGGCCGCACGCCGATGATCGGCAAGGTGATCCGCGACTTCCTGCCGAAGCAGGATCTGCTCGCGTTCGTCGAAGCGGTGCTGCGCGTCTATAATCTCGAAGGCCGCCGCGACAATCCGTACAAGGCGCGGGTCAAGATCCTCGTCCACGAGCTGGGTTTCGATGCCTTCAAGGCCAGGGTCGAAGAGGAATATGCCAAGCTCGACGGCCCGACGATCAACGCCGACCCGGTCGAGGTCGAGCGGATCGCCGCTTATTTCGCGCCGCCGGCCTATGAAGCGCTTCCCGCCACCTCGGAGAGCTTCGAGCGGCACAAGCAGGAAGATCCGGCTTTCGCGGCCTTCGCCGAGACCAACCTCGGGGCGCACCGCATGCCCGGCTACACTGCGCTCACCATCTCGTTGAAGCCGATCGGCAAGCCGACCGGCGACGCCAGCGCCGATCAGATGCGGGTCGTGGCCGATCTCGCCGATCGCTTCTCGTTCAGCGAGATCCGTGTCACCCATTATCAGAATCTGGTGCTTCCCTATGTGAAGCTCGATGACGTCTATGCGCTCTGGCAGGAGCTCAAGGCCGCCGATCTCGCGATTGCCAACGTCGGCCTGATCACGGACATCATTTCCTGCCCGGGGCTCGATTATTGCAAGCTTGCCACCGCGCGTTCGATCCCGATCGCTGAGGCCATCGCAGTGCGCTTCGCCGATGAGGAGCGGCAGCGGCTGATCGGCGAGCTCGGCATCAAGATCTCCGGCTGCATCAACGCCTGCGGTCACCATCATGTCGGCAACATCGGCATCCTCGGGCTCGAGAAGGGCGGCGTCGAGAATTACCAGGTCACGCTCGGCGGCGATGCCACCGAGAATGCGTCGCTCGGCGAGCGGCTTGGGCCCGGCATCGACGGTGACAAGGTGCCCGATGCGATCGAGAAATTGGTCGACGTCTATCTCGCCCAGCGCCAGGAAAACGAGACCTTCATCGAGGTCGTGCGGCGCATCGGCCATGATCCGTTCAAGGCTGCTTTCAATGAAGTCGTGGAAGGAGCCGCTCGTGCCGCTGCTTGATCGGAATGGCTGGAAGATCGACGAGTTCGCGCGTTACGACGCGTTCTTCGACGCGCCGGCGATCATCGTCCCGCCCGAGACGCTGGATGCGGCGCTGGCCGAGCGCCTGCCGCAGCAGCGCATCGGCGTCGAGATTCCGAACACCTTCCGCCCGGAGCTGCTTGCCCCAGTGCAGGACCAGCTCTCGCTGGTGATCGTCCAATTCCCGGCTTTCTCCGACGGCCGCGGCTTCAGCATCGGCCGCATGCTGCGCGAGCAGGGCTATACCGGCACGCTTCGCGCCAACGGCCGGCTGGTGCCCGACGAATTCGCATTCGCGCGCGCCTGCGGTTTCGACGAAGTCGAGATGAGCGAAGAGCATGCCGCGCGCATGCCCGTCGAGCAGTGGCTTGCCGCGGCCGCGGCCTTCAGCATCTCCTATCACAATGGGCCGGACGCCGGCGCGTCGATCTTCGCGCGCCGCCGGCAACGGCGGAGCGAGGCGGCATGAGCAGCCCGGCGGCGATCGATCGGATCGGCGGCGCGACGCCGCTCGAGCGGCTGCAGTCGCTGCGCGAGCATGTCGCGGGCCGGATCGTCTTCACGACCAGCTTCGGGATCGAGGATCAGGCGATCGC
>NZ_JAKFCG010000036.1:0-11571 GCF_036677245.1 Sphingomonas sp. | reverse complement strand
GTCGATCAGTTGACCCGTCTAGGCTTGGGACAATCGACCTGTGTAGGAATTGGTGGTGATCCTGTGCATGGTTTCGAATTCGTCGATGTGCTGGACCTGTTTAATCGCGATCCGGGCACTGAAGGTGCCGAGGGGCGACGTACCTCCCCAGATGAGCTTCGCAGCGCTGGTGTCTCGAGTCAGGTAGGCTTCAATGAGTTTGCCGAGCCGATCATCTAGATATGCCGTGCCGGAAAGTGCCATGCCTCGGTCGCTCTCGGCGTGCAACTCCCGAGCAAACGGCACGAACTCATCGGGAGTCGGAATTACGCCGGCCTTCCGACCCCGCCAGTCCAAATCATCGTCCTCGGCCATCTTCCTCCTATGCCCGCATTGCCCCCACGTCCTCGGCCTTCGTCCTCGGCTCGGCAACACGAGCCTGCTGCTCAATTCAGACGCAATCTTCTATACTTCCGGCTGGAGTCAGCCGAGGCGGCGCTAGGTGAAGCTACTCGCGAGCGGTTGCGTCCTCTTGCGCTCGTTAGTGACCAGTTAAAAGTTCCATTCTGAATTTCTCTACCAGACACTATCGTAAGACGTAGTTCGTGAAGGACCTGCGCAGATCGTGAAGGCTCAGGTGCTTGCCAGCTACTTCGCTGACCATCGCTGAAGCAGCTCTCATTCGCGCCGGCACGCTCGCTCCGGCCGAGCGTTGGTCCTCGGTGGCGACCTTCTTCACCAGCGACACGCATTTCGGCGATCATCGCACGATCAACATCCAGCGTCGGCCGTTCGCTTCGGTCGCCGAGATGGACGCGGTGCTGATCGATCGCTGGAACGAGGTGGTCGCCGACGAGGACGAGGTCTGGCACCTCGGCGATTTCGCGCGCTCGGTGCGCGATGCCGAGCGGGTGCTGGGCGTGCTGCGCGGCCGCAAGCATCTCATCCGCGGCAACAACGATCCCGAGGCCGTGGCGGCGCATCTCGGCTGGGCGAGCGTGCGCGACTATCATGAGATCCGGGTCGACGAGCGGCTGGTCATCCTCTGCCATTATCCGTTCCGCGCCTGGAACGGGCAGGCGCGCGGCGCGGTGAACCTCCACGGCCACAGCCATGGCCGCGGCAAGCCCCTCCCCCGCCAGGTGGATGTCGGCGTCGATGCGTGGAACTTTCGGCCGATCGGCTTCGACATGATCGCCGAACGGATCGGCGCGAAGCCGAAGAGCATGGCGGCCGAGCCAACATCTGCGTGACGCGCCGCCGTTCTGCCGCCGCTCAGAAGCTGAAGCGCGCGGTGACGCGCAGGTCCCTCCCCGCCAGCGGCGCATGATCCTTGAGGAAGCTTGCGTGGCGGCGGGCGTCGGCGTCGAAGATGTTGTTGGCCGAGAGCGTCAGGCTGGTCTGCTCGTGCGCCGCGAACGGCTGCAGCGAGAGCGAGGCGTTGACCATCGCATAGCCTTTGGTCGGCGTTTCGAATTCGGCGAGGCGGCCCTGGCCGGTGACCCGCTCGACCTCGAGCCGGCCGGTGACCCGCTCCGATTGCGCCTCGATGCCGCCGAGCAGCCGCAGCGGCGGGATGCGCGGCGCGGGGCCGGCCGACTTGATCGTCGCGCGGACGTAATCGGCGAGCGCATCGACATTGATCGCGAACTTGCCGAGCTGCGCGACCCGCAGCGAACCTTCAACCTCGAAGCCGAGGTAGCGCGCCGCCCCCTGCCTGATCTCGAACACCGGCAGATCGTCTTCGACGCCGCCGGTCGCTTGCTCGTAGATATAGTCGCGGAACCAGATGTGATAGGCCGAGGCGCCGAAGGTGAAGCCGCCGCCCGACTTCCTCAAGGTCAGCTCGAGCCCATTGCTCTTTTCCTTGGCGAGATCCGGATCGCCGATCTCGAACGAATGGGTGCCGGGATGGGGGCCGTTGACGAACAGCTCCTCGGCGGCCGGCGCGCGCTCCGAGTGCGATGCGTTGAGCCCCAGCCGGACCTGGGGGAAGGCTTCGTAGCTGACGCCCAATGATCCGGAGAAGGAAGCGAAGCTGCGGGTGAGGCGGGGATTGCCGATCACCGGATCGGCGGCGGCCTTGACGGTCTGGCGTTCGTAGCGCGCGCCGGCCTCGGCGCGCAGCCGCCCCGAGCGGTAGGTTTCGAGGAGGAACAGGCCGAACTGCGACGTGCGGTTGCGCGGCAGCGCTTTCTCGTCGCCCACCGTGTCGAGGCGGCGGTGGAAATATTGCACGCCAAAGCCTCCGCCCCAGCCTTCGCGCTCCGATTGCAGCAATTCGAGCCGGCCCTCATAGCCGTTGCTGAAGAAGGTCGTGCCGATCTCGCCGTCGTCGCCGATCTCGCTGTGCTGATAGTCCGAATAGCCGCCGCGCAAGCGAAGGCTGTCGACCAGGCCGGAGCCGGTGTCGATCTCGGCGCGGCCGTCGATGCGGGTCTGCTCGAGATCGATCGCGACCTGCTCGGGCTCGGCGGCGGGATCGAGCGCATAGCGGATCGGAATGCCGTAGCGGGTCTTGAAGCGGTTGACCGAGAAACCGGCGTTGTTGCCGCCGTGGATCCAGGCGAGGCCGCCGGCGATGTCCGAGGTGCGGCCGGCGCTGTTCGGAAGGCGTCCGCGCAAGGTCGCGAGATCGCGGATCGCCGGATCGGACGAAGCGGCGGCTTGCGCGCGCAATTCCGGCGAGAGCAGGAAGCCGCCGATCTCGAGATCGTCACTCTTGCTGTAATTGCCGTCGATATGAGCGACGAAATGGCCGCCGATCGGAACGTCGGCGATGCCGTTGACCGATCGTTCGTTGGCCGCTGATCCGTATGTCGCGACCCCCTCGATGTGGATCGTCTCGTCGGGCATGTGGCGCGGAATGCGCGCATCGACGACGTTGACGACGCCGCCGATCGCGGCCGAGCCGAACAGCAATGCGCTCGGGCCGCGCAGCACCTCGATCCGCTGCGCGGTCAGCGGATTGATCGCGACCGCGTGGTCGACGCTGGTGTTCGACGCGTCGAGGCTGCCGATGCCGTCGGTGAGGACGCGGATGCGCTCGCCCTGGAAACCGCGCAGCACGGGGCGCGAGGCGTTGGGCGCGTAGGAGGTCGACGAGACCCCCGCCTGGCGCGCCAACGTGTCGCCGATCGTCGGGCGCAGCGCGCGGATCAGCTGCTCGCCGCTGATCACCGAGGTTCCCGCCAGCACATCCTCACGATTGCGCCTGAAGCCGGTGATGACGATCTCGCTGGAATCGGGGACGTGAAAGCCCCGCCGCCGCGCCTGCGGCGGGGCCGCTGGGGGCGCTGCCGGAGCCGGTGTCGCGGCTTGCGGCGCTCCTTCGATACCGGCGGCATCGCCGGGCGCAACGGCTTCGGCGGGAGTCTCATCGGCGGCGGGAGTCTCATCGGCGGCGGCAAAGGCGTTATGGGGGCTCAGAGCCGCGGCGACTCCGGCGAGAAGGGTGAAACGAAGCATCATATTTCCATTCATTGGGCTGCGAGGACAGCCGACGCTCGCGGCAGTGGCGCGGCGAGCGCCTCATTTCAGGTTCCGGCGGTTTCCGGCGGACAACGGCCGAGGAGCGCGCTTTCAACGGCTCCAACGTCAAACAAGGCGACGGCGACTTGACCGTCGACCAGGCTAGGTCAGCCGCGCGGCGGCGGCTGCAGCAGCGGCGGCAGCGACGTGCCTTCCAGCACCGCCCCGTCGGGAAATTGCCTGCGCAGCGGTTCGGCAAGTTGGAGCGGAATCGCCAACCCCGCGGGCGGCAGCAAATCGGCCAGGATCGACGCCGAGGCGCTCGGAACTGCGCCTTTCTTCGCGCCGACCGCAGCGGCGGCATCTTCGGTCAACGCCGCCGCCGCAACCTTGCGGTCGTCGCTGTGGCGCGCGGCCGCATGGTCGAGCGGGCTCTGATGCCGGCAGACCGCCTCAGCCGCGGCCGAGGCATTGCCGATCATCAGCGCGACGATCATCAGCAAAGTGACCCAGAGCTTCATCGTCATGAGATAACATATTGCCGCTCGCCTTCTCAAGGGCTCGCCCCCCTCTCGGCACCTTACGGTATGCGGATCGTCGTGCCTTTCGGGCAAGCAGCCGCTGTACCGCCCCCCTCGCGAGATCGCTGCAAAAGCCCGTTCGCGATGAGCTGCCCAATTCCATCATGCCAGCGCAAACTGGCATCAAGCGATGCTTGGGAAAGTCGCCGTCGTAGCCCGGGTTCGCCACCGGTGGCTTATGCGCGCATCGTCTGGACCCCAGCCTTTGCTGGGGTGACGGGTAGGAGGTGCCCAATAACGTCATGCCAGCGCAGGCTGGCATCAGCGATCCTTGGGCAAGCGATCCTTGGGAAAGGCGCCGTCGTAGCCCGGGTTCGCAACCGGTGGCTTATGTGCGCATCGTCTGGACCCCAGCCTTCGCTGGGGTGACGGAGTAGGAGCTGGGGTGACGGGGTAGGAGGGGTGTAGAAAAGCGGTTCGACAGGCTCATCGCGAACGGAGTTTTGCCACCCCGCTCGCGGCCGCCGCTAATGTTTGACCATGCCGCCGTCGACCACGAGGGTCTGGCCGGTGACGAACGCCGCATCGTCCGAGACCAGGAACGATAAGGTGCCGGCCAGGTCGTCCGGCACCTGCACGCGCGGGATGGCCTGCCTGGCGGCGATGGTCTCGAACATGGTGCCCAGCGGCGAGGCCTCGGTCGTCGCGTTGCGCACCAGGCTCGGCGCGATCGCATTGACGGTGATCCCATGCCGGCCGAGCTCGTTGGCGAGGCCGCGGGTGAAGCCGATCACCGCGGCCTTGGTGGTGATATAATGGGTGTAGGCGTCGACGTTGATCCAGACGACGGTCGAGCTCATGTTGACGATCCGCCCCCAGCCCGCCCGCTTCATGCCGGGCACGAACGCCTTCGCCATCAGGAACATCGCATCGACGTTGACTGCGTTGATCGTCCGCCAATCGTCGAACGTCAGCTCGTCGAACGGCTTGACCGGGAAGATGCCGGCGCTGTTGACGAGGATGTCCGCGGGCCGCAGCTCGGCCTCGAGCGCGGCCTGGAATGCCGAAACCTGTTCGGGACTGGTGACATCGCAGCGCCGCGCGAAGAATTGCCGCCCTTGCGCTTCGACGCTCTTCCTCGTGGCGCCACAGTCGCCGATATCGGCCACCGCGACGTCGGCGCCGTCGGCCGCGAGGCGGGCGGCGAAGGCCTGGCCAATCCCCGCCGCGCCTCCGGTAACCACCGCCAGTTTCCCGTCGAGACGACCCATGGCTCTCTCCCGAAGACGCAGGGCCGCAGTCTAGCCGAAGTCGTCACGGGCGCGCAACGAGCGCGTCGGTTGAAATGGCCGGGAGTCTAGATGCGTCGCCGTTGCGCGACCGCGCCGGCGAGCAGGTCGAGCAGCTCGACGGTGTCGTCCCAGCCAAGGCAGGCGTCGGTGATGCTCTGGCCGTAATTTAGCTCTTCGCGGCGGGTCAGCGGTTGGCTTCCGGCGACGAGGTGGCTCTCGACCATCATGCCGAAGATGCGCTGCTCGCCGGCCTCGAGCTGATCGGCGAGATCGCGCGCGACGAGCTTCTGGTTGTCCGGATCCTTGCGGCTGTTGCCGTGGCTGGCATCGATCATCAGCCGGCACGGCAGCCCGGCCCTGGACGCCTGGGCGTCCGCGGCGGCGACCGCGGCGCGATCGTAATTGGGCTCCGCCCCGCCGCGCAGGATGACATGGCAATCGGGGTTGCCGGTGGTCGCGAGGATCGCCGAATGGCCGCCCTTGGTGACGCCGAGGAAATGGTGCGGCTGCGCGGCTGTCTTCACCGCGTCGAAGGCGATGCGGAGATTGCCGTCGGTGCCGTTCTTGAAGCCGACCGGGCAGGACAGGCCCGAGGCGAGCTCGCGGTGCACCTGGCTTTCGGTGGTGCGCGCGCCGATCGCCCCCCATGACACCAGATCGGCGATATATTGCGGCGTGATCATGTCGAGATATTCGGTGCCGGCGGGAAGCCCGGCTTCGTTGATGTCGAGCAGCAGCTCGCGCGCGATCCGAAGCCCCTTGTTGATGTTGAAGCTGTTGTCGAGATCGGGATCGTTGATCAGCCCCTTCCAGCCGACCGTCGTGCGCGGCTTTTCGAAATAGACCCGCATCACGATCTCGAGCCGATCGCCAAGCCGCCGCCGCTCAGCCATCAGCCGCTCGGCATAGTCGCGCGCAGCCGCAGGGTCATGGATCGAGCAAGGCCCGACGACCACCAGCAGCCGGTCGTCAGTGCCGTTCAATATCGCATGGATCGCGCCGCGGGTGCGGGTGACGGTCTCGCTCGCCGCGTCGCTGCCCGGAATGGCGCGCATGAAATGCGACGGCGGCATCAGCTCCTTGATTTCGGAAATACGAACGTCGTCGATCTTGCGCATACTAAATTCCGTGAAGATTCCGTGGCCTGCGGAGGCAAGCGCGGCACCGGGCTAGCTGATTGGGCCAGCTACGCCTAGCCTCGGGTCTCCGCCGTCCCCCCGAGGACCCAATCGCTCCTCAGCAGCGAGTGTCCTTCCAATAGCGCTTCCAGCGCAGCACGGTGCCGCTTCTCACCATCGCGCAGCTGAGATCGCCGACCTTGGGCGCGGAGCACCAGGCGGCGGTCCTCTCGCCTTTGCCGTCTCCGACCGAGCGGCATTGCAGCTTCGGCCCGCGGACGATCAGATGGCCGCGTGCCGCGACGCCGCGCGAGCCGCCGAGCAGCCCGGCGAGGTGATCGCGCGCCGCGACGGCGCTCGCCGCGGGACAGGGCTGGTTGCTGCGGCACAGGCCGTCCATCTCGCGCGCCGCGATCCCCGACAGACGAATCTTCGGCCCTTCGGCGCACCAGATCGGACCATCGCCGTCCCAGACGTGGGTCGGGGTGCAGGTGAAGGACGTACCGCTCGGAACGATCGCGGCCAAAAGCAGGAGGAACATCGGGCCTTACTGAACTCACACAAACACAACATCAGCGGCGCGCGGAGGGCAGGCCCCCTAGCAGGTCCGGACGGCCCATGGTCAACATGCGGCCGGCCGCGAAGCAAGGAAGCCCGTAACGCAACATGCACGTACCCGTCCATCGGAACCGCCGAACGCCGCCACATCGGGCATCGAGACGCGTTGCCGATCGCCCTGCCTTGTGCCGAGCCGATCCGCCCCTCGGCGTCCTCTACCTCACACCCGCGCGGGAGTGACCGCGGCGGTCGGCGCCTCCTCCGCCTCGACCGTCTCGATCGACGATTTCACCTCGGCAAGCAGGTCGAACAGCTCGCGCTGATCGTCGTCGGCGATCGCGTCGAGCAGCTCGCCGACCCATTGCTGGTACGCGGTTGCGAGCTCGGCGAAATGGCGGCGCCCGTCAGCGGTCAAGGTCACGATCGAGATCCGCCGGTCCACCGGCGAGGCGCGGACGTCGACCAGCAATTGCCGCTGCAGCTGGCGGACGACGGCGGTGACGTTGCCGTTCGAGACGAGGATCTCGCGCGAAAGCTCGCCCATCGTCAGCCCGTCATGATGGTCGAGCGCGGCGAGCACGTCGAAGCGCGGCAAGGTCGTCTCGAAATGTTCGGCAAAGCGGCGACGAAGCCGCTTCTCGATGATCGTCGTACAGCTCAGCAGCCGCAGCCAGAGCCGCAGGCTGGTCGTCATCGGACCGCGCAATACGCCGTCATATTTCTCGCGCAAAACGTCATCCTCTCGATCGCGCCCGGCTGGGAGTCGATGCTCGAATGATGTGGGCAAACTGGTCCCAAGCCAAGCGACTTGTCCACTTTGGCGCCATTGGCGGGCGGACACGCGGCCAGCCCAAGCCATTGTCCGAGCGCCCGGCGCGCTCAGCTTCGCGCTTCAGCCAGCTCGATGAAGTTGCGCGCGGCGTCGCGCTCGACCGGATCGGTGAAAGCGACGTCGAGATCGGGCGCCGCGCCGAGCAGATACATGATGGTCCACAAAGCGAACCGGCGGTCGCGGTCCTGCTCCAGTCCGAAGTCGACGTTCATATGCTCGACGCCGGCCGCCAGCGCTCCAGGCTCGATCGCCGACAAATCGGCGGTGCCGAAATAGCGGCGCATCTGGTCGTCAAAATCCATCATCGCCTCTCGTCATCGGTGGGCCGAGGCTGCGCTCAGCGCCGGCGGGGCCGCCTATATGGCGCGCCCATATCGTGGGAACCTCACGAGGGACAGCGCCGGCGAGTGAGATCGCCGATCGTCAGAGCGTCGCCTGATGCCGAAAGGTCCATGCGCAGCCGGCCATTCCAGGTTTCGCCTTCGCCCTGGAACGGCCCCTCGATCGTGATCGAGCGCGGACCGTCTATCGTCACCAGCTTCGCCTCAGCCTCGCTCTCGTGGAACAGGACGCGCTGCGGTTCGACTCGCATCCGGCTCAAGTCGAGACCGGTGCCGCAGTCTTCGAGGCTGGCATTCCACTCGCCGAGGAAGGCCGAGGGAATTGGTCCGGCAGCGCTTTCCTCGCCTGCAGTGCGCGGCTGCGCTGCGGCGGGCGTCGCAGCGGCCGTGGTATCGGGAACGGCCGGCGACTGGGTCTGTGCCGGTGCCGGTCGCGCCGCGATCGTGTCGGTCCGCTCCTGAGTGCCGGAGCGTCCCACCATGAACATCAGCGCACCGACCATCAGGACGACGAGTGCACCGAGAATGACGATGACCCCGTTGCTGCGCAACACGCTCTCCCCTCAATTCTGCCGGCCATCGCAGCAGGGAAACGCGGCATTCGGCCGCGCCGCCTTCATTCGCCTTCTTCGGCGACCGCCATTTCCTCGAGGATGCGGTTGGCGCGGATGCCGGAGAGATCGGTGCTGAGCACGACCATCTCGACCTCGAGTTCCTCCGCCTGCGGAACCACGCTCTGGATCGCTTCGGCGACCATCGAATCTTCCGCCTTCAGCGCCTTGCGCTGCCATTGACGCCAGGCCTCGTCGCCCGCCGGATCGTCGAGCGCGTAATTCCTGGTGTTGGCGTAGAAATAATGGGTTGTGGTCTGCGTCTCCGGCGTGAGGAAATGCGTGCCATATTGCTCGACCGCCACGGATTTGTCGCGCGCCCGCCCGACCGGCGAAACGCCGGCATTGTTGAGCAGCACCGACGGCGCACTCCAGCGGATGTCGCTCCACAGATCGGCGCGCTCTTCGTTGAGGAATTGCGCGAACAGGCTCGGGGTCGGGATGTCGGTGTAGAGCCGCCAATCCTTGATCGCGCCGTCCTCGTTGGTGATCTTGCTCTCGGTCAGCTGCAGATTGCCCATCCCGCCGGTGTTGGCGTGGAGGAACAAGGCATGGCCGAGGTCGAGCAGATTCTCGACCATCATCATGTAATTGCTCTCGACCTTATGGCCGCCCTTGACCGGCTTGAGCTTGGGATCGTCCAACACGCTGAAATCGGGAATGTTGTCGGGATCTGCCTTGGCCGGATCGCCCATCCAGATCCAGACGACGCTATAGCGCTCGACGGTCGGATAGGATTTGAGCTTGGCGTTGGGCGGGATGATGCCGTTGCCCTGCGGATTGTGGACGCACTGCCCGTGCTTGTTGAACTTCAGCCCATGATAGCCGCATTGCACGTCGTCGCCGATCCGCTGGCCGAGGCGCATCGGCGCCAATTTGTGCGGGCAGACGTCGAGCACCGCGACCGGCTCGCCGCTCGTTGCGCGGTAGAATAGGATCGGCTCGTCGAGGATCCGCCGCGCGAGCAGGTCGTCGCCGAAATCTTCCGACCAGCCGGCGACATACCAGGCATTCTTGATCAGCGGCCGGGTGTAGGGGCGCAATTGCTTGGCCGTGGTTGCTCGGCTCGTTTCCATTCGGGTCATGCTCTCTCCTCCACAGCTGGACGGCCGCCATGTTCGGCCAGTTTCTCGTCTTCTCCACCCTGCGCGAACCGGCACCACCAGGATCCCGTCGTCACATTCTACCGCAATTCGAGCCCTGCGCCCAGCGCAGCCGTGGCGGCAGCGCTCGCTTCGCCCCGAAAAACACCCTCTGGACCGGCACGGCCGCGATAGCGGGTCGCCAAGGACCTGCCACGCGGACCGTGCCGGCCACTGCCGGTCAGGACCGGCCCATGCTCACCGTCTTGATCTGCGTGAAGCTGTAGAGCTCCTCGATGCCTTCCTCGGAATCGGTGCCGCTCTGCTTCTGCCCGCCGAACGGCGCGCCGAGGAAATGGGCGCCGCTGCCGTTGATCCAGACGTAGCCCGCCTCGAGCCGCTCGGCCATGTCCATCGCGGTGTTGAGATCCTTGGTCCAGACCGAGGCGGTCAGGCCGTATTCGACCGAATTGGCCTGCTGGACGACATCCTCGACATCGTTCCATTTGAGCACCGACAGGACCGGGCCGAAAATCTCTTCCTGCGCGATCCGCATCTTCATGGTGACATCCTGGAAGACGGTCGGCTGGACGAAATAGCCCTTTTCATATTGCTCGCCCTCGGGCTTGGCGCCGCCGCAGAAGAGCTTCGCGCCGCCTTCCTTACCGAGATTGATATAGCCCATCACCTTGTTGAACTGCGCCTCGGAGACGAGACAGCCCATCTGCGTCTCGGGATCGAGCGGGTTGCCGATGCGGATGTTGCCGAGCCGCACCTTCAGCTTTTCGAGCACCTGATCATGGACGCTCTCGTGAAGGAACGCGCGGGTGGTCGAGCCGCAGGATTGGCCCTGCGACCAATGGCAGTTCATGCCGTTGGCGATGCCCTCGACGACCTTGTCGATGTCCGCGTCGGGGAAGATGATGATCGGGTTCTTGCCGCCAAGCTCGAGGCTGACATGCTTGACGCCGGCCTGCGCGGCGGCCTCGGCCACCTTCTTGCCGGTGGGGATGCTGCCGACCAGCGAGATGCGCTTGATCTTGGGGTGGCGGACGAGCGTGTCGCCGGTGATCGGGCCGTCGCCGGTGATGATGTTGACCACGCCCGGCGGGAAGATCTTCGCGGCAAGCTCGCCGATGAGCAGCGACGGCAAGGGATCCTGATCGGGCGCCTTGATGATCAAGGTATTGCCCATCAGCAGCGGCGCCGGGAACTTGACCGCGGTGAACAGGGCGCTGTGGTTGTAGGCGATGATGCGCGCCACGACGCCATAAGGCTCGCGGCGGGTGATCAGCCAATTGTTACCCATCGACGGCAGGGTCTGGCCCTTGACCTCAATCGCGACGCCGATCTGATAATCGATCGCGCGGCAGGAATAATCGACGTCGCCGATCATCGAGGTGACCGGATTTCCCGAATCGATCGCGTCGATGATGCCGATATCGACCTTGTTGTCCTGCAGCACCTTGATGAACTCGCGCAGCTTCGCGACCCGCTCGGTCAGCGGCGTCTTGCTCCACGCCGGAAATGCCGCCGCGGCCGCCGCGACCGCGGCCTCGACGTCTTCGGCCTGCGCATAGGGAACGTTGGCGAGAAAGCGGCCGTCGCTCGGGCTGTGGGATGCGTACGTCTTGCCGCTCTTCGCGCCGACCAGCTCGCCGCCGATCAGCATCTTATATTCGCGCTGCAGGAGTTCCTGCGCCCTTGCCTCGTAGTTCATGACCAATCCTAACTTTTTCTTCGATGAATATCGGTGGAGCGCCCGC
>NZ_JAKFCG010000035.1:0-50710 GCF_036677245.1 Sphingomonas sp. | reverse complement strand
CTATATTCCGACCAACGTGATCTCGATCACCGACGGCCAGATCTTCCTCGAGACGGAGCTTTTCTACCAGGGCATCCGTCCGGCCATCAACGTCGGCCTCTCGGTCAGCCGCGTCGGCTCGGCGGCGCAGACCAAGGCGATGAAGAAGGTGTCGGGCTCGATCAAGCTCGAGCTCGCGCAATATCGCGAAATGGCCGCCTTCGCGCAGTTCGGCTCCGATCTCGACGCCTCGACTCAGCGCCTCCTCAACCGCGGTGCGCGGCTGACCGAGCTGCTCAAGCAGCCGCAGTTCAGCCCGATGCCGATGGAAGAGCAGGTCGTCTCGATCTTCGCCGGGGTCAACGGCTTCCTCGACACCTTGCCGGTCAATCAGGTGGTCCGCTTCGAAAGCGCGCTGCTGAGCCATGTCCGCAGCGACCACGCGGAAGTGCTCGCGACGATCCGCGACACCAAGGCGCTCGATGACGCGACCTCGGACAAGCTGAAGGCGATCCTCGGCGATTTCGCGAAGACGTTTGCGTAACCCAATCCGTCATCCGCTTCGCGAGGGTGACGAACTAGGAACACGGTAGCTAGATGGCCAGTCTCAAGGCACTCAAAGGGCGGATCGCCTCGGTCAAGTCGACCCAGAAGATCACCAAGGCGATGAAGATGGTCGCGGCCGCGAAGTTGCGCCGCGCGCAGCTCGCCGCCGTCGCTGGGCGGCCGTATGCCGAGCGGCTCGAGAGCGTCGTGCAAAGCATCGCCAGCACCGTCTCGGTCAGCGACCAGACGCCGCGCCTGCTTGCCGGCACCGGCAGGGACGACCGGCATCTGCTGGTCGTCTGCACCTCCGACCGCGGCCTCGCCGGTGCGTTCAACTCGAACATCGTTCGCGCCGCGCGCCGCACCGCCGACGCGCTGACCGCGCAGGGCAAGACGGTCACTTTCTACCTCGTCGGCCGCAAGGGCCGCGCGGTGATCGGCCGCCTCTACCCGCGCCAGATCGTCCATCAATATGACACTGGCGCGATCAAGCAGGTCGCTTTCTCGGACGCCCAGGCGATCGCCGCCGAGATCGTCGAGCGTTTCGACAACGGCGAGTTTGACATCGCGCATCTTTTCTACGCGCACTTCCGCTCCGCCCTTGTCCAGGAGCCGGTCGATCAGCAGCTCATTCCGGTGGTAGTGCCGCCGAAGGCAGCCGCGACCGGCGTTTCCGCCGGCGTCGAGTATGAGCCGGACGAGGAAGAGATTCTCGCAGACCTCCTCCCGCGCAACGTCGCAGTGCAAATCTATCGCGCGTTGCTCGAGAATGCCGCGTCCGAACAGGGCAGCCGCATGACCGCGATGGACAATGCGACGCGCAACGCCGGCGACATGATCAACCGCCTCACCATCCAGTACAACCGCACGCGCCAGGCCGCGATCACGACCGAGCTCGTCGAAATCATCTCGGGCGCCGAAGCGCTCTAACAGTCTAGAAGGCAAGGAAGCAGACCATGGCAAGTGCCGCAACCGCCCCTACCACCAACAATGTCGGCCGCATCAGCCAGGTGATCGGCGCGGTCGTCGACGTCACCTTCGAAGGCGAGCTGCCCAACATCCTCTCGGCGCTCGAGACCAACAACAATGGCACCAGGCTCGTGCTCGAGGTCGCGCAGCATCTCGGCGAGAACACCGTCCGCACGATCGCGATGGATTCGACCGACGGCCTGACCCGCGGCCATGAAGTGATGGACACCGGCTCGCAGATCCGCGTCCCGGTCGGCCCGAAGACGCTCGGCCGCATCATGAACGTGATCGGCGAGCCGATCGACGAGCGCGGCCCGATCGGCAGCGACGTCTCGGCCCCGATCCACGCGGAAGCGCCGACCTTCGTCGAGCAATCGACCGAATCGGCGATCCTCGTCACCGGCATCAAGGTCATCGACCTGCTTGCGCCTTATGCGAGGGGTGGCAAGATCGGCCTGTTCGGCGGCGCCGGCGTCGGCAAGACCGTGCTCATCCAGGAGCTGATCAACAACATCGCCAAGGGCCACGGCGGCACCTCGGTGTTCGCCGGCGTCGGCGAGCGCACCCGCGAGGGCAACGACCTTTATCACGAATTTCTCGACGCCGGCGTCATCGCCAAGGACGCGGACGGCAATGCCACCTCGGAAGGCTCCAAGGTCGCCCTGGTCTACGGCCAGATGAACGAGCCGCCGGGCGCCCGCGCCCGCGTCGCGCTGTCGGGCCTCGCGATCGCCGAATATTTCCGCGATCAGGAAGGCCAGGACGTGCTGTTCTTCATCGACAACATCTTCCGCTTCACCCAGGCCGGCTCGGAAGTGTCGGCGCTGCTCGGCCGTATCCCGTCGGCGGTGGGCTATCAGCCGACCCTGTCGACCGACATGGGCGCACTGCAGGAGCGGATCACGTCGACCGACAAGGGCTCGATCACCTCGGTGCAGGCGATCTACGTGCCCGCCGACGATCTCACCGATCCGGCCCCGGCGACCAGCTTCGCCCACCTCGACGCGACCACCGTGCTGTCGCGCGCGATCTCGGAGCTCGGTATCTATCCCGCGGTCGATCCGCTCGATTCGACGAGCCGCGTGCTCGAGCCGCGTACCGTCGGCCAGGAGCATTATGAGACCGCCCGCGCCGTCCAGGAGATCCTGCAGCGCTACAAGTCGCTCCAGGACATCATCGCGATCCTCGGCATGGACGAGCTCAGCGAGGAAGATAAGCTCACCGTCTCGCGCGCCCGCAAGATCCAGCGCTTCCTGTCGCAGCCGTTCCACGTCGCCGAAGTGTTCACCGGCATCCCCGGCAAGTTCGTCCAGATCGAGGATACGATCCGCAGCTTCAAGGCGGTGGTGAACGGCGAATATGACCATCTGCCCGAAGCGGCCTTCTACATGGTCGGCGGCATCGAAGAAGCGGTCGAAAAGGCCCAGCGCCTGGCTGCCGAAGCGGCCTAGCGAGGAACTCCCCTTCCGCTTGCGGGAGGGGTTGGGGGTGGGCCCGGCCCGCTCCCGAGATTGCCCACCCCCTGCCCCTCCCGCCAGCGGGAGGGGGGAGTCGAACGAATGGCCGATCTGCATTTTGAGCTCGTGACCCCGGAAGGACTGATCCGGTCCGACGACGTCTATATGGTGGTCGTCCCCGGCACCGAAGGAGACTTCGGAGTGCTCGCGGGCCATGCTCCCTATATGTCGACGGTGCGCAATGGCGATCTCGCCATTTACCGGACCAACGGCGGCGAGCCCGAGCGGATTGCGATCGAGGGCGGCTTTGCCGAAGTCAACGAGCGCGGGCTGACCGTGCTCGCGGAAAAGGCCACGCAGCCCGCCTGACGCGCCGCGCTGAGACGTCTCACCCCTTTCATTTCCCATTAGAAATGCCGGCCGATCACGGCCGAACCTGCGCTGCGCTTCCGGCCGCGGCGCGCGGTTAGCTAATTGTCAAAGTTTCCTGCCTATTCACCATCCGTCGCCAGTGATTTTTGACGCGGAATAGGTGAGGTTCGTACACGATGAGTGCATTCGGACGACGCAATGGCACCGGTGGGGCCGCAGGACAGCGCCCCTCGTTCGGCGTTGCGCGCCCCATGAAGGGCGGCTCGGTCGCGCTGCCCACCGAGGGTGGCGATCAGTTTCCGCCGATCGATTCGGTGCCGCTGCCGAGCGAGGACGTCTCGCCTTCGAGCCTCGGTCCCGATCATAGCGATGCGATGTCGCGGCTTGCCGACCGCCAGGCGGCATCCGGCGAAGCCGGCGTTTCGCGCAACGAGGGTTTCGAAGCCTCGATCCATCGCATCAAGGAGCAGGTCCTGCCGCGGCTCCTCGAGAGAGTCGATCCCGAGGCCGCGGCGACCCTGTCGAAGGACGAACTGGCCGAGGAATTCCGCCCGATCATCGGCGAGGTGCTCGGCGAGCTCAAGATCAACCTCAACCGGCGCGAGCAGTTCGCGCTGGAGAAGGTGCTGGTCGACGAGTTGCTCGGCCTGGGCCCGCTCGAGGAATTGCTCAACGATCCCGAAATCAGCGACATCATGGTCAACGGCCCCAACCAGACCTATGTCGAAAAGAAGGGCAAGCTGACGCTTGCCAGCATCCAGTTCCGCGACGAGGAGCACCTTTTCCAGATCGCCCAGCGGATCGTGAACAAGGTCGGCCGCCGCGTCGACCAGACGACGCCGCTCGCCGACGCCCGTCTCGCCGACGGCAGCCGCGTCAACGTCATCGTCCCGCCGCTCAGCTTGCGCGGCACCGCCATCTCGATTCGTAAATTCTCCGAGAAGCCGATCACGATCGACATGATGCGCGGCTTCGGATCGATGTCGGAGAAGATGGCCACCTGCCTCAAGATCGCCGGCGCCAGCCGCTTCAACGTCATCATCTCGGGCGGCACCGGTTCGGGCAAGACGACGATGCTCAACGCCTTGTCGAAGATGATCGACCCCGGCGAGCGTGTGATCACGATCGAGGATGCGGCCGAGCTTCGTCTGCAGCAACCGCACTGGCTTCCGCTCGAAACCCGCCCGCCCAACCTCGAGGGCCAGGGCGCGATCTCGATCCGCGACCTCGTCGTCAACGCGCTGCGTATGCGCCCCGACCGCATCATCCTCGGCGAGATCCGCGGCGCCGAATGTTTCGACATGCTCGCCGCGATGAACACCGGCCACGACGGCTCGATGTGCACGCTCCACTCCAACAGCCCGCGCGAATGCCTGGCTCGTATGGAGAATATGGTGATGATGTCGGACATCAAGGTGCCCAAGGAAGCGATCAGCCGGCAGATCGCCGATTCGGTCGACCTCATCGTCCAGGTGAAGCGCCTGCGCGACGGCAGCCGCCGCACGACCAACATCACTGAGGTGATCGGGATGGAAGGCGACGTCATCGTCACCCAGGAATTGTTCAAGTTCGAATATCTCGACGAGACGAGCGACGGCAAGATCATCGGCGAATATCGTTCGATGGGTCTACGCCCCTACACGCTCGAAAAGGCCAAGATGTTCGGCTTCGACCAGCCCTATCTCGAGGCCTGCCTCTAGAGCGGAATGCGCGATATCTGGATCACGCATCCCGCTCTAACGTTTGTTACCGCATCGTTTGCTGCGCAAAACCGGTTCCCACTTTTGCGCACGATGCTCTAGGCTTTCCGCTCGATCCGCTTGCGCCTTCGCTGGGCCTCCGCCATGAATTGAGCAATTCATGCAAGGAGAGTTGAACGATGCGCCATGCAATCGCCGGATCCGCCCTCGTCGCCGTTCTCGCGCTCGGCGCCGCGGCCGCCGGCGCGTTCGCGGACAAGGGTGAAGCGTTGAGCTCGGCCGAGCGCAAGACGCTCGAGCAGGTCGTCGCCTCCCCGACCCGCACGCCCGCCAATGTCGCGCGAGACAAATATCGCCATCCGGTCGAAACGCTCGCCTTCTTCGGCGTGGAGCCCGACGACACGGTCGTCGAGATGTGGCCGGGCGGCGGCTGGTACACCGAGATCCTCGCGCCTTACGTCAAGCACGGCGGCGGCACTTATTATGCGGTCGCGCCGGAAAAGAACCTGGCGAAAGTGCGAGAGCTCGCCGCGGCCAAGCCCGCGCTTTACGGCCACATCCGCACCGCACCCTTCCCGATCGGCTCGAGCAAGGACGTGGTGCCGGCGGGGACGGCGGACGTCGTGCTCACCTTCCGCAACGTCCACAATTGGCAGATGGGCGACAAGCCGTTCGCCGACGATGCGTTTCGCCAGATCTACGCGATGCTGAAGCCGGGAGGCGTGCTCGGCGTCGTCGACCACCGCCTGCCCGAAAATGGCGATGCGGCGCGCGAAAAGACCAGCGGCTATGTCAAGGTTTCGACCGTCCGGCGCCTCGCCGAGAAAGCCGGCTTCCGTCTCGCCGGCGAGTCCCCGATCAACTTTAATCCCAAGGACACCGCCGATTGGCCCGATGGCGTGTGGACCTTGCCGCCGGTGCTCACCAAGGGCGCCGTCGACCGGGAGAAATATGTCGCGATCGGCGAGAGCGACCGGATGACGTTGAAGTTCGTCAAACCACTGTAGGCGGCGCAGTGCGCGCCGCCTTGTTTCAGGGCAGCGGGGCGAGGCTCGGCTCGGCTAGTCGCCCAGCTTGTCCAGTTTCTGCTGCAACGCCGCAAGCTGCGCCTTGAGTTCGGCGAGCTCGCTCTTCGTGTCGCCCTCGGCTGGCGAAGGATCTTTCGGCTTGGCACCGGTGGCGGCTGCGCCCTGGAACAGCTCCATGTTGCGACGCGCCAACTCGGCGAAGGGTCCGCTGGTAAACGCGCCCGCCATCGCATCGCGGAATTGCGACTGATTGCGCTGGAACGCCTCGAGCGATGCTTCGAGATATTGCGGCACCATCGACTGCATCGAATCGCCGTACATGCCGATCAGCTGACGCAGGAAGTTGACGGGCAGCATCGTCGTGCCGCGCGATTCTTCCTCCATGATGATCTGGGTCAGCACGTTGTGCGTGATGTCCTCGCCGCTCTTCGCGTCGAGCACCTTGAACTCGCGCTTTTCGCGGACCATCACGGCGAGATGTTCAAGCGTGATGTAAGTCGAGCTTTCGGTGTTATAGAGCCGCCGATTGGCGTATTTCTTGATGATGACCACGTCATCCTTGGGCGCTGAAGCCGCCATGAGCAATCCTTTGAATCTTCTCGGATCCTCATTAGCACCGAAGCTTACTGCACCGCAACACAAGCCCCGCCCCTTAACCCTCTTCCTGGCAATGCTGCGCAGCGAAACTGCAGCAAAGCCGGAGCGGATGCAGCAGGCGCTGAAGGGCCTGCGCGCCTATCAGGAGGCCGAGCGCGCCCCGCCCCCGGAGCCGATGCCGGTGGTGGCCGAGCTGCACGGCGCCAGGCTTCGCGATTATGGCGGAGACGGGGCGCCGCTGCTCGTGATCCCCTCGCTGATCAATCCGCCGAACGTGCTCGACCTGGAGGCGCAGCAATCGCTGCTGCGCTGGCTGGCGCGGCGCGGCCATCACGTGCTTCTGCTCGACTGGGGCGACGACAGCCTTGGACGGCGCGACATGACCGTCGCCGACCATGTCCGGCAGGTGATCGTCCCGATGATGAGCGAAGTCGGCGCACCGCCGCTGCTGCTCGGCTATTGCCTCGGCGGCACGATGGCGGTCGCGGCGGCGGCGCTCGCCCCCGCCCGCGCCGTCGCGACGATCGCGGCACCCTGGCACTTCGCCGCTTATCCGCGGAAGGCGCTCAAGATGATGGCGGACGTCTGGGCCGCCGCGCAGCCGAGCGTGGGCGCGCTCGGCGTGCTACCGATGGAGGCGCTGCAATCGGCCTTCTGGAACCTCGATCCCGCGCGCACGATCGGCAAGTTCGAAGCCTTCGCCGAAATGCCCTCCGGCAGTCCCGAAGCGCAGGCGTTCGTGAGGCTCGAGGATTGGGCCAATGATGGGCCGCCGATCAGCGCCGCCGCCGCGCGCGAGATGTTCGAAGGTTTCTTTGCGCAGGACGTGACCGGGCAAACCCAATGGAGGGTCGGCGGACGGGCGATCGATCCGGCAGCGCTCGCCTGCCCGCAACTGCACGTCGCCTCGACCACCGACCGGATCGTGCCGCACGGCACTGCGATCCGCAGCGGCGAGCAGATTGCGCTTGCCCAGGGCCATGTCGGCATGGTCGTCGGCAGCCGCGCGCGGACCGCCCTGTGGGAACCGCTTTCGGCCTGGCTTTCGCTTCAGCCCGCCAGCTGATAGGGCGCAGCCACGCTTCCTTTCAGGAGAATATAAGTGGTCGATGTCGTCATCACTGCCGCCAAGCGCACGCCGGTTGGCGCATTTCTCGGAGCCTTTGCCGCGACCCCGGCGCACGAGCTTGGACGAGTTGCGATCGAGGCCGCGCTCGAACAGGCCGCGGTATCGCGCGACGAAGTGTCCGAAGTCATCCTCGGCCAGGTGCTGACCGCCGCGCAGGGCCAGAACCCGGCGCGACAGGCAGCGATGGCGGCCGGGATCGCGAAGGAAATTCCGGCCTGGGGCCTCAACCAGGTGTGCGGATCGGGCCTTCGCGCTGTCGCGGTCGGCGCGCAATCGATCATGGCGGGCGATGCTCGCATCGTCGTCGCTGGCGGGCAGGAGAGCATGAGCCTGTCGGCGCATGCGCAGCACCTTCGCGCCGGCGCCAAGATGGGCAATGTCGAGCTGGTCGACACGATGATCAAAGACGGCCTCACCGACGTGTTCAACGCCTATCACATGGGCATCACCGCCGAGAATCTCGCCGAGCAATATCAGATCACGCGCGAGGAGCAGGACCGCTTTGCCACGGGATCGCAGAACAAGGCCGAGGCGGCACGGCGCGACGGCCGCTTCGCCGGCGAAATCGCCCCGGTGACGATCAAGAGCCGCAAGGGCGAGACGATCGTCGACCGCGACGAGTTCATCCGCGAGGGCGTCGAGATCGCCGCGCTCGCCGGCCTCCGCCCCGCGTTCAAGAAGGACGGCAGCGTCACCGCCGGCAACGCCTCGGGAATCAACGATGGCGCGGCGGCGCTGGTGCTGATGTCGCGCGAGGACGCGGAGCAGCGCGGCGCCAAGGTGCTGGCGCGCATCAAGAGCTTCGCATCGGCAGGCGTCGATCCCTCGATCATGGGGATCGGCCCCGTGCCGGCCAGCCGCCGCGCGCTCGAAAAGGCCGGCTGGACGATCGCCGATCTCGACCTGATCGAGGCCAATGAGGCGTTCGCGGCGCAGGCGCTGGCGGTCGGCAAGGAGCTCGGCTGGGATGCGGAAAAGGTCAACGTCAACGGCGGCGCGATCGCGATCGGCCATCCGATCGGCGCATCGGGCGCGCGCGTGCTGACCACCCTGCTCTACGAGATGGAGCGCCGCGACGCCAAGAAGGGCCTCGCGACCCTGTGCATCGGCGGCGGGATGGGCATCGCCTTGTGCGTCGAGCGCGACTGACCAGGCGCCCCTGACCCCTTTGATGCCCGCTAGGGCCGCGGGATAGGCTTCATGCGGCCCGCGCGGTCGCGCCGTGCCAATTCGTCCCGTCGTAGACGAACCGCGCCGGCCGTCCGGGTGCGAACGCCTCGCCTTGCCAAGCGTAGACCGTCAGATCGATGCCATCCTTGTGGGCTTCGATCCAGTTGAAGCTCTGTTGCTCCCCGCCTCGCAGCCGCGTCGATGTGGCAGTCCCCGCCTGGACGATCAGCGCCGGACCGACATTGTCGACCATGTCGCGCGCCGATTTCGAGAAGGTGCGATGGAAATGGCCGGCGAGCAGCAGGTCGACGCCGGCTTCGGCGGCGGCAAGCAGGGCATCATTGCTGCGCTTCGCGACCCGCGTCGGCCCATTATCATCGTCGAGCGGCATTGCCAGCAATGGATGGTGAGTCACCAGCACCCGCAGCCGGTCCCCCGCGCGCGCGAACTCGTCGCGGATGCGCTCCATCTGCTCGCGCGAAACGCTGCCGTGCTTCAGGGTCAGCGAGCGCGCGGTGTTGATGCCGAGCACCGCCAGCTCGCCATTTTCCCAATAAGGGCATAGATCCTCGCCGATGAAGCGCCGGTAGCGATGGAGCGGCCGGGCGAAGCGGCGGAAGATGTCGTAGAGCGGAACGTCGTGGTTGCCCGGAACGACGAGCAGCTGATGCCCTTGCTGGCGCAACCGGTCGAGGAATTCGCAGGCGAGGCGGAATTGCCTGACCCGGGCACGCTGGGTGAGATCGCCGCTAATCGCGATGAGGTCGGGCTTCTTGTCGGCGAGCAAGGCTTCGATCGACGCGACCAGCTGCGGGTCGTGATGGCCGAAATGGACGTCAGAGAGATGCGCGATGGTCGCCAAGCCGCTGTCCTTGGTGGTGAGCTATCGGACCCGTGAACGAACGGACGGCGGAACGGTTCTGTGGCTCCTTGCCGAAGAGCGGGATTTCAGCTCCAGATGCGCTCGAAGCGTGAGCCGAGCCCCGTCAGCAGCTCATATTGCGAGAGTCCCGAAGCCTCCGCCACCTCCGGAAGGCGATAGTCGATCGTCAGCCAATCCCCTTCCGCCACCTCGCAACGATCGAGCTTTTGTCCGCCGATCGGATGGCTGAGGTCGACAGCGATGAGGTCCATCGACACGCGGCCCGCGATCGCGAACATACGCCCGTTGGCGCGGACTGTGCCGTAGGGGCCGAGCTGGCGCAGATAGCCGTCCGCATAGCCGAGGTTGAGGATCCCGATCTGGAGCGGCGATCCGGCGACGAACGTGGCGCCGTAACCGACCGTCTCGCCGGGGAGCACGCGCCGAAGCTGGACGAGTTGCGCCTCGACGGAGACGACCGGCTGGATCGCCCGCTCCTGCCGGCTGTCACCGGCGACCGGAATGCCGCCGTAAAGCGCGAGACCGGGACGGGTGAGATCGAACGCATAGGCCGGGCCGAGGCAGATGCCGGCCGAATTGGCAAGGCTGGTGCGCCGGGCCGCGACGGCGCCGCTGAGGCTCTGGAAACGCAGCAGCTGTGCCAGGTTGAGCGGATGCTCGGGATCGTCCGCGCAGGCGAGATGGCTCATCAAGGTGTCGATGACGAGCCCGTCGAGCAGGCCCAAGCGCGCCTCTTCGTCGCTCAAGCCGAGCCGGTTCATCCCGGTGTCGATCATCACGTCGCAGCTGCGGCCCGGCGCCGCCTCGCGCCACCGCGCCACCTGCAACGCACTGTTGAGCACCGGGCGCGCCGGCGATGCCAGTGCGTCGGGGAGATCATCCTTGCCGACGCCGTGGAGCACCGACAATGCGAGCTCCTCCGGCCACGGCATCAAGGCCTCGGCCTCAGCCCAGGTCGCAACGAAGAAATCGCGGCAGCCGGCATCGGCGAGCCGGTTCACCGTCTCGCGTGCGCCCAGGCCGTAGCCGTCCGCCTTGACCGCGGCGCCGCACGCCGCGTCGCCGCTTTGCTGCGCGAGCCACCGCCAGTTGGCGACGAGCGCGGCGCCGTCGATCCGGAGCCGAAGAGGAAAATGCGTCACGACTGCGCGGATACCGCCGCGCCGCCTGCTAGTCCAACTCCTTGCCCGCGGTTTCGGGCAACCACAGCAAAGTCACGACCAGCGCCATCGCCACCACCGCGATCGTATACCAGAGGCCCGCGAACGGATCGCCCGTCCGCGCCACGATATATTGGCTGATGAACGGCAGGAAGCCGCCGAAATAGCCGGTGCCGATATGATAAGGCACGGACATCGAGGTGTAGCGAATCCTGGCCGGAAACAATTCGACCAGCAAGGCTGCGGCGGGGCCGTAGGTCATGCCCGAGAACAGGCCGATCATGACGAGCGCGAGCACCACCTGCACCGCCTGAGGCAAGGTCGGCACCGTCTTGGCGATCTTGTAGCCGGCTGCGTCGAGCGCGGCGTCGAACACGGCCGGATCAGCGGCGTCGACGACCGCTCCGCCGATCGCGACTCTCGGCGGCGCGCCCGGATCGCCGGTGCGGGTCGAATAAGCGATGCCCTTCTTCGACAATATGTCGAGCACGCGGCCGCAGGGCGTGGCCTGCCCCTTGGTGGCGAACGGATCGTAGCGGCAGTCGCTGCCGGTCACGACCACCGGGTTGCGCGCCATCGCCTGCGACAGCTCGGGATTGGCGGCCGCCGCCATCCAGTGGAACAACGGGAACAGCAGGAGCAGCGCCAGCACATAGCCGATCACGATCGGCTTCTTGCGTCCCACCTTGTCCGAAAGCCAGCCGAACAGGATGAACCAGAACAGGCTGAACACCGCGCCCGTGCCGACGATCAGCCGCGCGGCATTGTCCTCGACCCGCAGCGTGTTCTGGAGGAAATAGAGCGACTGGAACTGCGCGGTATACCAGATCACCGTCAGCCCGGCGGCAATGCCGAACAACGCGACCAGGATCAGCCTGACCTTGGTCCAGCTGTCGAAGCTTTCGGCGAGCGGATTGCTGGCGAGCTTGCCTTCTTCCTTCATCGTCTGGAAGACCGGGCTCTCCTTGAGCTTCAAGCGCACCCACAAGGAGAGCGCGAGCAAGAGCAGCGAGAAGAGGAACGGCACGCGCCAGCCCCACGCCTCCCATTCGGCCGGGTCGACGAACGCGTTGGAGACCAGCACGACGACCAGGCTGAGCAGGAAGCCGCCGATCACGCCCGACTGGATGAAGCTCGTGTAGAAACCGCGCTTGGCTGCCGGCGCATGCTCGGCGACGTAGATCGCAGCTCCGCCATATTCGCCGCCGAGGGCCAGGCCCTGGAGGATGCGCAGGCCGACCAGGATGATCGGCGCCGCGAGGCCGATCTGCGCATAGGTCGGCAGGATGCCGACCGCCGCGGTCGCGAGGCCCATCAGGGTGATCGTGACCAGGAACGTATATTTGCGCCCGAGCCTGTCCCCAAGAAAGCCGAACAGGATCGCGCCGAGCGGCCGCATGCCGAACCCGACGCCGAAGCTCGCGAGGAAAATGAGGAAGCTGACGGCCGGATTGCCGGTCGGGAAGAATTTGTCCGCAAGCAGCACCGCCAATGTGCCGTAGACGAAGAAATCATACCATTCGAAGACGGTGCCGAGGGTCGAGGCGACGATGACCAGCCTGTCGCGCTTGCGGTCGCTGCTTTGTTCGTCCGATAGCGCAACGTCCATTCAGCACTCCCCCCGATTTCCTGGCCCAATTTCCTGGTCTGGCGCTTTGTAGGCTGGCGATTCGGCGCTGGGCAAGCCGTCGGACGCCGGTCAGTCGATCCCGGCGCGCGCCTCTTCCCAGTTGCGGCCGTCGAACGGCACGGCCGTGATGCTCAGCGCCCCGATGTCATCGACCGCGTTGAGGTTGAGGCTCCAGGCCTCCGGGTGGGAGCGCGGCTGATAGAAGCTCTTGATCCCGCAGATGCGGCAGAAGAGATGCTCTGCGGCGAGAGTGCCGAAGCGATAGCGCGACAAGTCCTCCGCCCCCTGCAGCAGGCGGAAATGCTCGTGGCGGACGATCAGGTGACGAAAGCCGGTCATTGCGCAGATCGAGCAATTGCAATCGAGCACCACCACCTCGCGCGGCACCTCCGCCTCGAAGCGCACCGCACGGCAATGGCATCCGCCGGAAATCATGATCAATGGCGCCTCCTGTGTTGCAACGAGGTTGATTTGTGGCCGCTCCCTGATTCGCCGGAGCAAAGCGGTTCGCCGACCGGATCCTTGGCCCGCAACGCCGCATCCTTCGTGCCGCCATTCCGGGTCAACCGCACATTCGTGGGCCGCGCGGGCGAGCCGCAATAATAAGCGCAGCCGCGCGGCGCGCTCGCGGGCATGACGATGCTGAGATGGTCGATCGTCGCGTTGAGCGTGCAGCGCGATTCGCCGGCCATCGTGAAGCGCAGCCGCCGCCCGATCCGCCGCACCGTGCCGCTGCCGGCGCAACTTGCCGTGCCGGGGCCGCGAATGACGAGGCCGAAGTCGGCGCTTCGCCGGCGCTGGATGATGCACAATTGGCTTGGCGACCGGCGAT
The DNA here is from genome assembly GCF_036677245.1 of Sphingomonas sp. Taxonomy (GTDB): domain Bacteria; phylum Pseudomonadota; class Alphaproteobacteria; order Sphingomonadales; family Sphingomonadaceae; genus Allosphingosinicella. The sequence goes on along the minus strand of NZ_JAKFCG010000035.1, from coordinate 37,258 downwards.
CGCCGCTTTCGTAGAGGCCGGTCAGGCTCCGCAGCTGGCCGACCGTGCGCTGCGGCCTTGGCTCGCGGTGCACGGCCTGGCCGTTGCCAGGTTCCGGCTCGCGCGAGCAGCCGGCGAGGAGCGTAAGAAGGATCAGCGCCTTGCGCATCCTCTATCCTTCCCTGCCTCCTCCCGCATCCGGGGCAGCTTGGCCGGAAAATTGCCCGATGGATAGGAAATCGACATCAATTTGTAACAAGAGGCGACAAAGCCGGGGCGGCTTCCTATATGAGCGGCGATCGGGAGCAACGCGCGAACCATGCTGACGACCAACCCATTTGACGACGACAAATTGCGCGAGGAATGCGGCGTATTCGGCATCTGGGGCGCCGAAACGGCATCGGCCGTCGTCGCGCTCGGCCTGCACGCGCTGCAGCACCGCGGCCAGGAAGCCGCCGGCATCACGAGCTATGACGGCCGTGCGTTCCACACCCATCGGGCGATGGGCCATGTCGCGGGCAATTTCGACCGCGACGACATCATCCGCAGTCTCGCCGGCGGCACCGCGATCGGTCACGTCCGCTATTCGACCACGGGCGAAACCGCGCTGCGCAACGTCCAGCCTTTGTTCGCCGACCTGAGCTCGGGCGGCTTTGCGGTCGCGCACAACGGCAATATCTCCAACGCGCTCAAGATCAGGCGCGAGCTCAACCGGCGCGGCTCGATCTTCCAGTCGACGTCCGACACCGAGGTGATCATCCACCTGATCGCGACCTCGACCTATCGGACATTGCTCGACAAGTTCATCGACGCCTTGAAGCAGGTCGAGGGCGCCTATTCGCTGATCTGCCTAACCAGCGAGGGAATGATCGCCTGCCGCGACCCGCTGGGCATCCGTCCGCTCGTGATGGGGCGGCTCGGCGATGCCTATATCTTCGCCTCCGAAACGGTGGCGCTCGACGTCGTCGGTGCGACCTATCTGCGCTCGGTCGAGCCGGGCGAGGTGATCATCGTCTCGGATCGCGGCGTCAAATCGCACCGCCCGTTCGCAGCGGTACGGCCGCGCCCGTGCGTCTTCGAACATGTCTATTTCGCGCGCCCCGACTCGATCGTCGACGGCTCCTCGGTCTATTCGGTGCGCAAGCAGATCGGCGCCGAGCTGGCGATCGAAAATCCGGTCGAGGCCGATTATGTCGTGCCGGTGCCCGACAGCGGCGTCCCGGCGGCGATCGGCTACGCCCAGCAATCGGGCATTCCGTTCGAGCTCGGCATCATCCGCTCGCATTATGTCGGACGCACCTTCATCCAGCCCGGCGACCAGGTCCGCCACCTCGGCGTCAAGCTCAAGCACAATGCCAACAGCGCGCTGATCGAGGGCAAGAAGCTCGTGCTGATCGACGATTCGATCGTGCGCGGGACGACGAGCCTGAAGATCGTGCAGATGCTGCGCGATGCCGGCGCCCGCGAGGTCCATATGCGCATCGCCTCGCCGCCGACCCGGCACAGCTGCTTCTACGGGGTCGACACGCCCGAGCGCGCCAAGCTGCTCGCCGCGCAGATGAGCGTCGCCGAGATGGCCGACTATATCAATGCCGACAGCCTCGCGTTCGTCTCGATCGACGGTCTCTACCGCGCGCTCGGCGAAGGCGAGCGCGACGAGAGCCAGCCGCAGCAATGCGACGCCTGCTTCACCGGCGATTATCCTACCCGGCTCACCGATCATGAGGAAAGCGAGCCGGCCGACCAGCTCGCATTGCTGGCCGAACGTTACGCCTGATGCCGGGACTGCTCGAGGGTCAAGTCGCGCTGGTCACCGGCGCGAGCCGCGGCATCGGCGCCGCCACCGCTGAGGCGTTCGCGCGCGAGGGCGCGCATGTCGTCCTCACCGCCCGCACGACCGGCGCCCTCGAGGAGGTCGAGGGCCGCATCCACGATGCTGGTGGGACCGCGACGATCGCTCCGCTCGACCTTACCGACGGCGACAGCATCGCGCGGCTCGGCGTCGCGGTGGCCGAGCGCTGGAAAACGCTCGACCTGCTGGTGCTCAACGCCGCCATGCTGGGCTCGCTGAGCCCGGTGCCGCACATCGACGGCAAGGAATTCAACCAGCTGCTGACCTTGAACCTGCTCGCCCAGCAGGCGCTGATCGCCACCTTCGACCCACTGCTGCGCAACAGCCCGGCCGGGCGCCTGCTCGCGGTGACCTCGAGCGTCGGCGCCCATCCGCGCGCTTTCTGGGGCGCTTATGGCGCCTCCAAGGCCGCGCTCGAGACCTTGGTGCTGAGCTACGCCGACGAAAACCGCGATCTTGGCTCGCTCAAGGCCGCGATCGTCGATCCGGGCGCGACCGCGACGGCGATGCGCGCGCGCGCCTTTCCGGGAGAGGATCCGGCCACGCTCAAGCCGGCGAGCGCCGTCGGCGACGCGATCGTCGCATTGCTCAAGAGCGATTTCGAAAGTGGGTACAGGCTCGAAGTCAGCTAGCTGCACGACCAACTAGCGTTTGACCAACGTGACCTGCGCAACGTCGATCCCGCCGCCTCGGAAGCCGCCTTCACAATACATCAGATAATAGAGCCAGAGCTCGTGGAAGCTCTGGTCGAAGCCGGCGGGAAGGCGCCCTTCCCCCACCGCTGCTTCGTAACGCTCGCGCCAGCGCTTCAGAGTCTCGGCGTAATGCAGGCCATAGCCCTTGCGGTCGTGCCATTCGAGCCGGCAGGCCTCGCCGATCGCGCGAAACCTCTGCTCGCTGATCAGCATCCCGCCCGGAAAAATGTACGCCTGGATGAAATCGGTATTGGCGGCATAGCCGTCGAACAGCGCTTCGCTGATCGAGATGAGCTGTAGCGCGGCCTTGCCGCCCGGCTCGAGCACGCGTGCAATCGACTGCAAATAGGAGGGCCAATATGCCTGTCCGACCGCCTCGACCATCTCGACGCTGGCGACGGCATCGAAGCGGCCCTGCACGTCGCGATAATCCTGGATCTCGATCGAGACGCGGTCGGCGAGCCCGAGCTTGCTCAGCCGCGCATCGGCATAGGCCTTCTGCTCCCTCGACAAGGTCAGGCCGGTGACGCGAACGCCATAGTCGCGGGCGGCGATCTCGGCGAGCGAGCCCCAGCCGCAGCCGATCTCGAGCAGATGATCGCCGGGCTTGAGATCGAGCCGGTCGAGCAAGGTCCTGATCTTGCGCGCCTGCGCCGCTTCGAGCGGCTCGGTCGAGGCGATCGGAGCGGTGAAGATCGCGCTCGAATAGGTCATGCTCGGATCGAGCCAGGCGCTGTAGAAATCGTTGCCGAGGTCGTAGTGGAATTCGATGTTGCGGCGCGATCCCCTTTTGTCATTGTCGCGAAAGGCGTGGGCGATGCGGTTGACCAGCCGCGGGAAACCTTTCGCCCGGCCTAGCTCGCCCAGGCTGACGCCGTTGCGCACGAACAGGTCGAACAAGGGGACCGGATCCGGGCTCGACCATTCGCCGAGCTTCCATGCCTTGTACCAGCCGACCGAGCCCGACGTGACGAGCCGCACGAGCGCGCGCCACGAATGAAGGCGCACCACCGGCATCGCGCCGGCCTTGCGGCCGCCGAGAAGCCGCCGCGCGCCGTCGGGCAGGGTTGCGTCGATTCCGCCTTCGAGCAGACCAGCGTCGATGCGATCGAGCAGCTTGCGGAAACCGCCCGCCGTCAGCCGCGCGAACAGCCCGCCCCCAGTCGCAAAGCCGCGATCGGCCGCGAGCAGATGTCCACCGCGATGGCTCGACTGCTGGTTCACGCCCCACCTCCGAACGGATGTTATAACCCCGTTCGCAGGGTAATTTCCAGATCGTCCGCATGGGCGGACCGGGTCCGCGCTTAGATCGCGCGCGGCTCCTTGGTCACTTCCCAGCTCTGGCCCTTGGCGACGAGCGCCTGCAGATCGGGCGCTTTGCCTGCGCTCGCCGCCTGATTCTGCTCGATGATCGCGCTGTCGAACGTCGGCCGCTCGTCTTCGTAGAGGACGCCGAGCGCCATCGGGAAGACGCCGAACTGCATCTCGACGAGCATATGCGCGACCGAGCGATTGACCGGATCGTGGACGAGCACGCTGGCGGCCTGCCAGTCTCCATTCTCGACGTCGACGACCTTCAGCGCCAGCGCTTCACGGTCGAGCGCGAGACCCTTGGTGCCGTCGGCGAACAGCATCGGCTCGCCCTTTTTCAGCCAGAGCTGCTTGTCGACCGCGAATTCCTTGGCGGTGAACGGCGCGAAGACGTCGTCGTTGTAGACGATGCAATTCTGGAAGATCTCGACGAAGCTCGCGCCGCGGTGCGCATGCGCCGCCTTGAGCACGTCGGGCAGATATTTGCTGACGTCGATGCCGCGCGCGACGAAACGCGCGCCCGATCCCAAAGCGAATGCGCACGGGCTCGCCGGCCGGTCGACCGAGCCGAACGGCGTCGAGGGCGAGCGCGTCCCGACCCGGCTGGTCGGCGAATATTGGCCCTTGGTCAGCCCGTAGATCTCGTTGTTGAACAGCAGGATCTGGCAGTCGAGGTTGCGGCGCAGGATGTGCATCGTGTGGTTGCCGCCGATCGACAGCGCATCGCCGTCGCCGGTGATGATCCAGACGTCGAGATCGGGATTGGCGAGCTTGAGCCCGGTCGCGATCGCCGGCGCGCGACCGTGGATCGTGTGGAAACCATAGGTCTCCATATAATAAGGGAAGCGCGACGAGCAGCCGATGCCGGAGATGAACACCGTATTTTCAGGCCGCGCGCCGATTTCGGGCATCGTCCGCTGCACCGCCTTGAGCACGGCGTAATCGCCGCAGCCCGGGCACCAGCGCACCTCCTGGTCGGTCGCGAAATCCTTCGCGGTGAGCTTGGTCATCTCGTTCATTGCAGGGCTTCCTCTATCGCCGCTTCGATCTCGGCGATCTTGAACGGTTGGCCGGAGACTTTGAGAATTGGCTTGGCATCGACCAGATACTGGTCGCGAAGCACGGTCTTGAACTGGCCGTTGTTCATCTCGGGGACGATAACCCGATCATAGCTGTGCAGCAAATCGCCGAGGTTGGTCGGCAGCGGCCAGATATGACGGACATGGATGTGGCTGACGTCGAGGCCCTTGCGGCGCGCGCGGCGCACCGCCTGGTGGATCGGCCCGAAGGTCGAGCCCCAGCCGACCACGGCGAGCCGGCCGCCGGGCTCGCCCAAGGTGACGTCCTGCTCGGGGATGGACGCCGCGATGCCCTGCACCTTCTGTGCACGAATGTCGGTCATCGCCTGGTGGTTGGCCGGCGAATAATCGATATGGCCGGTCACCTGGTTCTTCTCGATGCCGCCGATGCGGTGCGTGAGGCCCGGCGTGCCGGGCTTGATCCAAACCCGGGCGAGCTTCTCGTCGCGCGCATAGGGCCGGACGCTCTCGCCTTCCGCCGGCGGATCGGTGTGGAACGTCACCGGGAACGGCTGGTAAGCCGACATGTCCGGCACCTTCCACGGCTCGGCCGCATTGGCGATATAGCCGTCGGTCAGCAGGATCACCGGGGTCATATATTGGGTTGCGATGCGGCATGCCTCGATCGCGCATTCGAACGCATCGGCGGGCGAGCGCGCGGCGATCACCGGCAGCGGCGCATCGCCGTTGCGGCCATAGACCGCCTGGTAGAGATCGGATTGCTCGGTCTTGGTCGGAAGCCCGGTCGACGGGCCGCCGCGCTGCGAATTGACGATCACCAGCGGAAGCTCGGCGATGATCGCGAGGCCCATCGCCTCGCCCTTGAGCGCGATGCCGGGGCCCGAGGAGGAAGTGACGCCGAGCGAACCCGCGAAGCTCGCGCCGATCGCGCTCGAGATCGCGGCGATCTCGTCCTCGGCCTGGAAAGTGGTGACGCCATATTCCTTGAGGCGCGAGAGATGGTGCAGGATCGCCGATGCCGGCGTGATCGGATAACCGCCGAAGAACATCGGCAGCCCGGCGAGCGTGGTGCCTGCGACGAGGCCGATCGACACGGCCTCAGCGCCGGTGACGGTACGGTAGAGGCCGGGCTCGGCCGGGGCCGGAGCGATATGATGCTGGTGGAGCTGGCCGCCGATCTCGGCGGTCTCGCCATAAGCGTGGCCGGCGTTGAGCGCCGCGATATTGGCTTCGGCAAGCTCGGGTGCCTTGGCGAACTTCGACTTCAGCCAATCCTCGATCGGCTTGCGGTCGCGATCGAACATCCACAGCGCGAGGCCCAGGGTCCACATGTTCTTGGACCGAAGCGCTTCCTTGTTGCCGAGGCCGAATGGCTTGACCGCGTCGAGCGTCAGCTGGCTGATGTTGAGCGAGATCACCTGCCATTTGGCCAGTGCGTCGGTCTCGAGGGGATTTTGGTCATAGCCGGCCTTGGCGAGGTTGCGCGCGCCGAACTCGCCCTCGTCGACGATGATCAGCCCGCCGGGCTTCAATGCATCGACGTTGACCTTGAGGGCGGCCGGATTCATCGCCACCAGCACGTCGGGCTCGTCGCCGGCGGTCTCGATCGCGGCCGAGCCGAAATTGATCTGGAATGCCGAAACGCCGAACGTCGTCCCCTGCGGCGCGCGGATCTCGGCCGGGAAATCGGGGAAGGTCGCGAGGTCATTGCCGGCCAGCGCCGTCGACAGCGTGAATTGCCCGCCAGTAAGCTGCATTCCGTCGCCGCTGTCGCCCGCGAAACGCACGACGACCGCTTCGAGCGGATTGTCGGCGCGAGCCTCTTCCGGCGTTAGCAAGTGAGTGGCTGTCGCCATCATTCTTCCTTCAGTGTTTGGCGCCCATCTCTACCGTCCGATTAGCGCTACGACAATCAAAGCGTTAGCGCGCCGGCGAAGTAAGAAGCATCCCCTCTTTCGGCCGCCAACCGCGATAGTGATTCGCCACGCAAGCCGGCCGATGTGGCAGAACATTTCCCGGCTTTGATGCGCGGCGCCAGGCAGACGAAGCCCGATATGGCAATCGCGCCTTGATGCGACAACAGTTCATCGGCGATGGAGCCAAAACGGAACAGGCGCGAGCGCCAAGGAGACAGAGCGAATGACCGCGAAGAACGACCTCCCCTACCGGCCCGGCGCGGGCATCATGCTGCTCAACAAGGAGGGCAAGGTGTTCGTCGGGCAGCGGCTCGATAGCACCTTGGAAGCATGGCAGATGCCGCAGGGCGGGCTCGACGAGGGCGAGGATCCGGTGGAGGGCGCGCTGCGCGAGCTGGAAGAGGAAACCGGCATTGCCCGATCCAAGGTCGAGATCGTCGCGCGCTGCCCGGTCGAGCTTCATTATGACCTGCCCCACGATCTGATCGGCAAATTGTGGAAGGGTCGCTGGCGTGGCCAGCGCCAGAGCTGGTTCCTCGCCCGTTTCCTCGGCACCGACGCCGACATCAACATCGCCACCGCGGACCCGGAGTTTCGCGCCTGGAAATGGGCCGACCCAGCCGAGCTTCCCGCGATGATCGTGCCATTCAAGCAGCCGCTGTACGAAGAGGTGATCGAGGCATTCCGCGAGTGGCTTTAGGAGCTGATCCGGACTAAACATGTTCCGATGAGTGGGCTTTCCGCCACCGAGGCCGCAACGATCGAGCGCTGCGCCGAACGACCGATGCTGGATCAGGTGCAAAGCTGGGCCGCGCTCAACAGCGGCTCCACCAATTCCGGCGGGCTTGCGCAAATGGCGGCCGCGCTCGCCGACGCCTTCGCGGCGCTGCCGGGCGAGCTTGCGTTGCGCGAGCCGGCACCGGTCGAGCTGCTCGACGAGACGGGCCGAACGCGGCCTGTCGAGCATGGGCGAAATCTGCACCTCGCCGTGCGCCCGCACGCGCCGGTGCAGCTCCTGCTGACCGGTCACATGGATACCGTCTTCGCGGCCGACCACCCCTTCCAGAGCCTCGACTGGCGCAGCGACGGTGCGTTGCGAGGGCCTGGTGTCGCCGACATGAAGGGCGGCATCGCGGTGATGCTTGCGGCGCTTCAGGCGATCGAGGGCGCGCCGCAGGCCGCGCAGCTCGGCTATGAAGTGGTGATCAACAGCGACGAGGAGGTCGGCTCGCCCGGCTCGGCGGCGCTGATCGCCCAGGCCGCGCGCGGCAAGCAGGCCGCTTTCACCTACGAACCCGCGCTGCTGCCCGACGGCACCTTGGCGGGGGCGCGGCCCGGAAGCGGCAATTTCTCGATCCTTGTCGAAGGGCGCGCCGCCCATGCCGGGCGCAATCCCGGCGACGGACGCAACGCGATCGTCGCCGCGGCGGACCTCGCGCTGCGCCTTGCGCGCTGCGCTCGGCCGGGGCTGACAATCAATCCGGCTCGGATCGACGGAGGCGGCCCGAACAACATCGTCCCGGACCGCGCGATCCTGCGCCTCAACCTGCGGCCGGCAACGCCGGACGACCAGCGCCGCGCTGAGGAGACGCTCGCCAGCCTCGTGGCGGAGATTGCCCGCGAGCACGATGTCGCGGTCACCCTCCACGGCGGCTTCAACCGCCCGCCCAAGCCGCTCGATGCGCCTGCGAAAAGGCTGTTCGCCCTCGTCCGCGATTGTGGCCGCCTGCTCGGCCAGGAGATCGGCTGGAGGGATACCGGCGGAGTCTGCGACGGCAACAATATCGCCGCGCTCGGCGTCCCAATCGTCGACACGATGGGGGTGCGCGGCGGCGCGATTCATAGCGCCGAAGAATATCTGATCGTCGAAAGCCTGGTCGAGCGCGCGCAATTGTCGGCGCTGAGCCTGCTTCGGCTCGCCGCGGGCGCCGCATCGTGAGCTTTCGCGTCCGCCCTGCCGGCAGCGCCGATTTCCAGTCGATCTACGAGATGGCGAAGCTGACCGGCGGCGGTTTCACCAACCTTCCCCCCGATCGCGGCGCTCTGGTCGAGAAACTGGTCCGATCCGAAAATGCCTTTGCGCGCGAAGAGGACATCCAAGCCGACGATCTGTTCGTCTTCGTGGTCGAGAATGACGACACCGGGCAGGTGCGCGGCACGTGCCAGATCTTCGGATTGATCGGCGCGGAAATGCCGTTCTATTCTTATCGCATCAGCACCCTCACGCAGACCTCGAAAGCGCTGGGACGAGTGTTCCGCGCGGAGATGCTGACATTGGTCAGCGATTTCGACGGCTCTTCCGAGGTCGGCGGCTTGTTCCTCCATCCCGGCGAGCGTGCCGGCGGCCTCGGCCTGCTGCTCGCGCGCAGCCGCTATCTGTTCATCAAGGCGCACCGCAAGCGCTTCGGCGATCGTCTCATCGCGGAGCTGCGCGGGGTGATCGACGAAGGCGGCGGCTCGCCCTTCTGGGACGCGATCGCCGGCCGCTTCTTCGGCATGAGCTTCCAGGGAGCCGACGAATTCAACGCCGCGCACGGCAACCAGTTCATCGCCGATCTGATGCCCAAGACGCCGATCTACACTGCAATGCTGCCCGAAAGCGCACGCAGCGTGATGGGCGTGCCGCACCCGAGCGGGCGCGCGGCGATGAAGATGCTCGAGCATGAGGGCTTCGCTTACGATTGCTATATCGACATCTTCGACGGCGGCCCGACGATGTCGGTCGCGACCGACCAGGTGCGCACGATCCGCGAAGCGCGGGAGCTGGTGTTCGCCGGCGCCGCCGACGATCTCGAGGGCATGCCCCATATCGTCGCTTCGGGCGTGCTTGCGGGATTCTCGGCCTGCTACGGCCGCATCCGGGTAGCGCCCGACAACAGCGCCTTGCTCGACCGTGCCAGCGCCGCATTGCTTCGCATCAAAGCCGGCGAGACCTTCTTCGCGATGAGCCGCTGATGCTGCGCGAAATCAACTTCGACGGTATCGTCGGCCCCAGCCATAATTATGCTGGGCTGAGCCTCGGCAACATCGCTTCGACCAGCAACGCGGGCAGCGTGTCCAATCCCAGAGCGGCGGCGCTCGAGGGCATAGCGAAGATGCGCCACAATCTGTCGCTGGGGCTCGCGCAGGGCATTCTCCTCCCCCACCCTCGCCCCGACCACGGCTGGCTGACGCAGCTCGGCACGGACATCGAGCGGGCGTCGGTGTCGCTGCGCGCCGCCGCTTGCTCGGCCTCGGCGATGTGGGCGGCCAATGCCGCGACCGTCTCGCCCGCCGCCGACACGCGCGACGGCCGCTGCCATCTGACGGTCGCCAATCTGCGGACGATGCCGCATCGCAGCCACGAATGGCCGGCGACATTAGAGCAGCTCAAGCTGGCATTCGGCGACCAGCGCCATTTCGTCGTCCATGATCCGGTGCCGGCCACCTTCGCCGACGAAGGTGCCGCGAACCATATGCGGATCGCGCCTGCCCATGGCCGGCCCGGCGTCGAGATCTTCGTCCATGGCCAGAGGGGCGGCGGATTTCCGGTGCGCCAGCATGTCGAGGCGAGCCGCGCGGTGGCGCGCTTCCACGGGCTCGATCCGGAGCGGACCCTCACAGTCGCGCAATCGGAGGAAGCCGTGGCGGCGGGCGCCTTCCACAACGATGTCGTGGCCGTCTCGAACGAGAATGTCCTCCTTGCGCATGAGCAGGCGTTCGCGGAACGCGACCATTTCTATGCCACGCTGCAGCGGCTTGTGCCCGACGTGCAGGTCATCGAGGTTCCGGCAAGCGAAGTCAGCCTTGAGGAGGCGATCTCAAGCTATTTGTTCAACGCCCAGCTCGTGACGCTCCCCGAAGAAGGCATGGGCCTGATTCTCCCCGGCGAGGTCCGCGAGATACCACGGGTATGGCATTGGCTCGGACGATTGGCGGCCGGCAATGGCCCGATCCGCAGCCTGTTCGTCGTCGACCTGCGCCAGTCGATGGCCAACGGCGGCGGACCGGCTTGCCTGCGCCTGCGCGTCGTCGCGGACCCAGCCACGGTCGATCCGCGCTTCCTGGTCGACGAGCCACGGCTCAGCATCATCTCGGACGTGATCAATGCGCATTGGCCGGACGAGCTTGCGCCGGACGATCTGCGTGACCCGGAGCTCCCCGGGCGGCTGGAGCGCGCGCGCCTCGCGTTGCTCGAACGGCTCGAGCTTAAAGAACTGGCCTGAGCGCTCCGGCGATCGTCCGCCGCCGAACAGACAGGGTCATTCAGCGCTCCAGAAGATGTCGACCGGAGTCTCGAGGTCGGCGAGCAGCCGTCCGACCGGGCTCTTGGACAAGGGCCCATCCTCGATCGCGCGCTCGAGCCTTTGCTTATTCTCGTCGCCGTGGAGCACGACCATCACTGCCCGTGCCGAGGCCAAGGCGGCCGCGGTCAAAGTCACCCGTTCAGCCGCGGGCTCACCTGAGGCGGCATCCGCGCGCACGCCGACCGCGCGCCGTTCGCGCGGGCCGGAAAGCGCCCGCTCGAGGTCCGGACCGGGCAGCAGGCCCGCGACGTGGCCTTCTTCATCCATCAGCAGGCAGACCAGATCGAGCGGCCCATCCAGCCTCGCCAGACGAGCATCTGCGAGCCGCCCGGCTTCCCCATGGTCGCCGAGCGCCGCTTCATCGACCAGCGAGACGAGTTCTGCGCCCGAGCCGGCAAAAAGCGACTCCAGATGCCCGAACCGGCTGAGCGGGTCGTCGAGCATGACCAGCCGATCGTCGGTCGGCACCACGGTGACCTTGCTCCAGTCGAGCTTGTTCCTGAGAAGCTGCTTGGCGATGAGATCGATCGCGGCGCTGCCGGGAAGCGCGAGCCGCGCCCCGCCATGGGCCTCGAGCGCGCTTTCGACGACGAAGCCGATGTCGCCTGCCGCCTGCTCGGCCAATTTCTCCGCGGAATCGAACTCCCACCATTCAATCTCGGTCATCGCGCACCCTTCCAGCTTGCGGCCCTATGACGTCTATTCCCCGCCACATCAACGCGCCACACGCTACGAGCTGCACGGAGGCGGTAGCCGCTTTCTTCGGAAACGCTGCCGCAACCCACATGTTTACCGATGCTTAGCGTCGATTGGTTAGACGCAGTCTGCGCGAATGGAGCATGGCTATGAGGATCGCCGCCGAATTGACCGGCGCCATCGACAGGAAACCCCGCGGTAGCGACCGCAAGATGGTGCGAATGACGGCCGGCTACCGCGGCGGTTCCGACCGAGCCAATGTCGACGTGATCGATCTCTCGCCAACCGGCGTCAAGATCGACAGCCACCTCTATCTTCAACCCCACAGCATGATCTGGCTCAAACTGCCCGGCCTCGAGGCATGGCAGGCGCGAGTCGCCTGGGTGCGCCGGCATCACGCCGGGTGCGAATTCGTGCGCCCGCTCCACCCGGCCGTGTTCGAGCGTGTGGTGGCGGCGTGCCGGGCTGCCGCGGGAACATAGAAGCCTCTTTTCGTCCTTCCGATCATCCCTCGAACGGCTCGACCACGGTCCGGCTACCGGCAAGAAAGCTGTCGGCGGCGAGCCGCAACGGATCGACGTCGACCAGCGAGCGCCGCTCGTCGATCAGGTCGACGAACCGTTCGTAGATCGCCGGATATTCGCCCGGCCCCTGCCCTGCCTGCTCCTCGCCGCCGACGAGCAGGCGCGAGCCGCCGTCGAGCAGCGCGATCTCCTCGCCATCGGCGGTGCCGATCTCGATCGTCCAGGCTTCGCCGCCGCTGTGCCGCCAGTCGAACGATGCGCTGAGCACGCCGTCCGCCGCGGGGCTGACAAGGCTGATTTCGGCCGCGATCGGCGCCTGCCTGTTCTCCGGGAAGAAGAGCTCAGCCGCTTTGACTGCGAGCGGCCCCGGGAAAATGCTGGTCGCGATCGAGAAGGCGTTGATGCCCGGATCGAACACGCCGAATCCGCCGGGGCTCCAGATCCACTCCTGGCCCGGATGCCATTTGCGCACGTCTTCCTTCCAGACGATCCGCATCGTGGCGATGCGCCGCCCGGCGAGCGCGTGCGCCGCGGCAGTCACGGCCGGATTATATTGCGCGTGCCAGGTCGTGAACAACGTCACCTCGCGCGCCGCGGCGAGGCGGCGAAGGATCTCGACCTCGCCCAATGTCACTCCGGGGGGCTTTTCGAGCAAGGTGTGAAACCCCGCCTCGATGCAGTCGCGCGCGATCTCGTAGCGGGCGGACGGCGGCGTGCAGACCGCCACCGCATCGAGCTGCTCGGCGGCGAGCAAGTCGCGATAGTCGGCGTAGGTCGCCAATCCCGGCTGCGGGACGATATTGCGGCTCGCGGCGGCCACCAGCTGGAAGCGCGGATTGGCGGCGATCGCCGGGACGTGCTGATCCGCCGCGATCTTGCCGAAGCCGATGATGGCGATGCGAAGCGGGACCATCAGCTCAGGCGCCCGATCCCTCGGCCAGGCCGTCGACATAGGTCCGTGCCTGCGTCCCGACTTCGCCGGCCGACTGGCCAGGGCGGTAGACGCCGGAGCCGAGGCCGAACCCGTCCGCGCCGGCATCCAGATAGGCCTTCATATTGGCGGGGCGAACGCCGCCGACGATCAGCAACGGCACGGTCTTCGGGATCACCGCGCGTTGCGCCTTGACGACCGCAGGCGAGGCCGCCTCGGCGGGAAATAGCTTGAGGCAATGCGCCCCCGCCCGCAGCGCGTCGAACGCTTCAGACGGGGTGAAATAGCCCGGCGCCGAGACCAGGCCAGCCGCGACGGTGGCCTCGATCACCGGCGTATGGACGTTGGGCGCGACGATCAGCCGGCCGCCGGCGCCGGCGACCTCGGCCACCTGCGCCGGCTCCAGGACGGTGCCCGCACCGATCAGCGCGCGTTCGCCGAGCGCGCGGGAAAGCCGGCGAATGCTTTCGATCGGCTCGGGCGAATTGAGCGGCACCTCGATGATCCGGATGCCGGCGGAGAACAGCGCCTCGCCGATCATCTCGGCTTCGTCGGGCGTCACTCCACGGATGATCGCGATCAGCGGACAGTGCGACAGATAGGATTTGAACTGGTCGAACGCGGTCATCGGATAAGCTCCGCCAATTTCCTCACTCCGGCCAGGAACGCCTCTTCGCCGTCGATCTCGCGGGCCTCGCGTCCGGCGACCTTCAGCGCGACCGCGAACAGGCGGGTCAGCTCCGGCCGGCCCATCACGATGATCTCGCCGACCGGGGCGGCGCGAAGGCCGATGCGCAGATCATTGCCGATCAAAAGGCCGCTCGTATAGGAAGCGGCCTGCTCCGCCGGCGCCCGGCCGAGCAGGGTCCGCGCCCTGATCGCGAACAGCTCCGAGGTCAGATCGTCGTGCGCGAGGCCGTGCTCGACCCCGAGCTCGAACGACGAGTCCGCCACAGCCGGGTGCGACAGCAGATCGGCAAGGATGCTGTGCTCCTTGAGCAGGTTGAACAGCTCGCCCGTCATCACCGTGCGGAACGATGCGATCCGCCCGCCGATCACGCTCGCCCATTTGTTGTGCGTGCCGGGATGGCAGACCATCGCATGATCGCTGACCATCCCGGTTGCGACCGCGCCCAGGATCTGCACCTCCTCGCCGCGCATCACGTCCGCGCGGTCGGGCGTCGAATGCGACACGCCGGGGATGATCGCGGCAAAGCCGGGCTCGGCCCAGGTCAGCTGATGGGCAAGATCGTCGAGGCCCGCCGGCGTCGGCACATAGCGCGCCTCGACCCAACCGCGGTTCGAGCCGATCATCCCCGCCATCAACAACGGCCGATCGCCGAGACGCGCGCGAAGCTCCGCCACCGCGCTTGGAAATCCCTCGGGCGGGACCGAGAGGATGCCTTGATCATCCTCCATTTCCTGCTCGAGGCTGCCATCGCTGCCGATCAGATAGCCGCGCCGGTTGGTTGTCCCCCAGTCGACCGCAATGAAACCTTCAGCCCAGCGCATCCCATTCTCTCTTGTCCTGCGCCGTAACGCGCCAAGCGCGCCGCGGTCGCATCGGCCGCCTCTTTATCGGCGCAGGCGTTTCGAATTGCACGCCGCTTGCGCGTACCGTCCGCGCAGCATCGCACGGACAAACTCGCGGAAAAGGCGCATGGCGATGCAACCTTATCCCGATCGGCTCTTTATGACGGGGCTGACACTATCGGCCGGGAGGGGTCGCTCCGAGAGCGGGGCACGGAGTGAAGCAGCGTTCGCGGGAGGCTTTTATCGCTAACTTCATGTTCTGCACCGGGATCGAGAACAGCATCCCGATGATCAACAACGGCCGCACGCGGGTCGACCAGATGGAGGTCTGCGGCCATTATGAGCGGTGGCGGGAGGATTTCGACCTCGTCGAGGAGCTCGGCATCCATTTCCTGCGCTATGGGCCGCCGATCCACCGCACCTTTCTCGGCCCCGGCAAATATGATTGGGAATTCGCCGATCTCACGTTCAACGATCTGAAGCGGCGCGATATCACCCCGATCGTCGATCTATGCCATTTTGGCCTGCCGGACTGGCTCGGCAATTTCCAGAACCTCGATTTCGCGCCGCAATTCGCGACCTATGCGGCGGCGTTCGCCGATCGCTATCCGTGGGTCCAACTCTACACGCCGGTCAACGAGATGTTCATCTGCGCGGTCTTCTCGGCCAAATACGGCTGGTGGAACGAGCAGATGCGGACCGATCGCGCGTTCGTCACCGCGCTCAAGAACATCGTCAAGGCCAACGTCCTGGCGATGGTCGAGATATTGAAGCGGCGTCCCGACGCGATCTTCATCCAGAGCGAGTCATCGGAATATTTCCACGCCGACAGCCCCGCGGCGATCGGGCCCGCCGAGATCATGAACTCGAGGCGCTTCCTGTCGCTCGATCTCAATTATGGCCGCCGCGTCGATTCCGAGATGTACGAATATCTCTTCGATAACGGCATGACCAAGGAGGAATATCATTTCTTCCTCCACCACCGGCTCAAGCAGAACTGCATCCTCGGCAACGATTATTACATGACCAACGAGCATCGCGTGTTCGCCGACGGCCATACCGAGGCGTCGGGCGAGGTGTTCGGCTACAGCGAGATCACCCGCCAATATTATAATCGCTACCGACTGCCGGTGATGCACACCGAGACCAATTTGCGCGAGGGCCCCACCGGGCAGGAAGCGGTCCACTGGCTGTGGAAGGAATGGGCGAACGTGCTTCGCCTGCGCAACATCGGCATCCCGACGGTGGGCTTCACCTGGTATTCGCTCACCGACCAGGTCGATTGGGACACCGCGCTTCGCGAGCAGAACGGCAACGTCAATCCGCTCGGCCTCTACGATCTCGATCGCAACATCAGGCCGGTCGGCAAGGCCTATAAGAAACTGATCGCCGACTGGCGCGACGTGCTTCCGGCGCAGAGCGTCTGCCTGGTCGTGCCGATCGTCCCGCCGTCCCGCGCCGGCGGCGCCCAGGAGCGCGACCAGCAGGAAGACGCCGCGAGGCTGCACCGCCACCAGGAGGCGCAGGCTTCCTCGGGCGAGCTTGGCCCGTGAAGCAGGCGTGAAGCAGGCGAGAGGCCGGCCGGATGCCGGCGAGGAGCAGGAGAGCCAATGAAAATCGACCGGATCGAAACCTTCTATGTTCCGCCGCGCTGGCTGTTCGTGCGGGTCGAGACGGACGACGGCGCGGTCGGCTGGGGCGAGGCGAGCCTCGAGGGCCATGCCGAAGCCGTCGACGGTGCGTTCGAGGCGCTGAGAGACCGCTTCATCGGCCACGATCCGCTGCGGATCGAGGATATCTGGCAGATCGCCTATCGCGGCGGCTTCTATCGCGGCGGGGCAGTGCTCATGTCCGCGCTTTCGGGGCTCGACCAGGCTTTGTGGGACCTCAAGGGCAAGGCGGCCGGCCTTCCTGCCTGGCAGATGCTCGGCGGTAAGGTTCGCGACAAGATCCGCGCTTATGCCTGGATCGGCGGCGACCGCCCCAACGAGATCGGCGACGCGGCGCGTGCGCGAAAGGAACAAGGCTTCTCGGCGGTCAAGATGAACGCGACGGCCGAGCTCGATTGGATCGGCACGCCCAAATTGTTCGACGAGGTCGCCGAGCGGGTCCAGGCCGCGCAGGCGCAAGGGATGGACGTCGGGCTCGACTTCCACGGCCGAGTCCACCGCCCTCTGGCCAAGCAGCTCGCCAAGGTCCTCGAGCCTTTGGGCTTGCTGTTCATCGAGGAGCCTTTGCTGTCGGAGAACCACGAGGGGCTCGCACAGATCGCGCAGCTCGTCAGCACGCCGATCGCGCTCGGCGAGCGGCTTTATTCACGCTGGGACTTCAAGCCGTTCCTGGCATCGGGAACGGTCGACATCATCCAGCCCGATCTCAGCCACGCCGGCGGCCTCAGCGAATGCCGCAAGATCGCCGCGATGGCGGAGGCTTACGACGTCGCGGTCGCGCCGCACTGCCCGCTCGGCCCGCTCGCGCTCGCCGCCTGCCTGCAGCTCGCCGCCTGCGCGCCCAATGTCGCGATCCAGGAAATGTCGCTCGGCATCCATTACAATGTCGGCCACGATTTGCTCAATTTCGTTACCGACAAGGCGGTGCTGAGCCCGATCGACGGCTTCCTGCCGATCCCGGAGGGACCGGGGCTCGGCGTGATCGTCGACGAAGCTGCCGTGCGCGAAGCCGACAAGGATCGGCACCGCTGGCGCAACCCGATATGGCGCAACCAGGACGGCAGCTTCGCTGAATGGTGAGATCGCTGCCGGCCCGCGGCGAGGCGCGCCGGGCTCAGGCGAAAGGCCAGGCTCAGGCGAAAGGCCAGGCTCAGGCGAAAGGAAAGTCAGGCCGCGCGAAGTCGGCGCAGGCTGCGATCGCTCTCGGCCGGGGCTTCCTGAGCGCGCGATTGCCGATAGGCTTCGGCGTAGCGCGCGTCGCATGCTGCCTCTTCGGCGGTCTGTGGACGGAAGTAAGCGATGGAAAGCTGGCGGCCGAACACGTCGTCGCCGTTCATCCTGACCTGGGCCCCCGCGTCGGCCGGCAGGCTGTCGCGGACCTCGATCAATTTCTCAATCAGTACATCGAGCGACCTATAGTCCCTTATCTCGACGAACTCTTTTACCTTCCTACTCATCAAACAACCCCTCCCGCACTCGGGCGTTAACTACCTTGCGCCGGAATCGTGAAGCAAGGCCTAACGTGAGTTACCCACAGCGAAATTTCCGATGGCTGAATGAAACGGCGAAAATCGTGGCGTGAAGGCAACAGTATGATTGATCAGCAGCTCGTTCGTCTGGCGACGGACTCATTGGCGCTCTGGCTGGCGCCGGCGATCGGCGGAAGCATCGCCCGCTTCGAAGGTCGCACCGCGGCTGGCGAATGGGCGCCGATCCTGCGCGGCGCCGATGGCCTCCCGGCGAATGCGCTAGACGCCGGCAGCTTTCCGCTGGTGCCCTATTGCAACCGCATCCGGAACGGCCGCTTCACCTTTCGTGGGCGCGAGGTGCGCATCCGGCCGAACATGGCGGGCGATCCCAGCCCGCTCCATGGCGATGGCTGGCAGGCGCCGTGGGAGATAACGCATCAGTCCAGCGACGAAGCGGAGCTGCTTTACCGCCATGCGCCGGGCGAATGGCCGTGGGCCTATGAGGCGCGCCAGCATTTCCGCCTTGATGAGCGGTGCCTCGATCTGCGCCTCAGCTGCCGCAATCTTGCCGACGAAGTGATGCCGTGCGGTCTTGGCCAGCATCCCTATTTCCCATGCTCGTCGTCGACGCGGCTCGACACCAGGGTCATGGAAGTCTGGACGATCGACGATCAGGTGCTTCCGGTCGAGCGGCTGCCGGCGAGGGGCCGCTACGATCTTGTCGACCGGCCGATCTGCGGCCAGCAGCTCGACAATGGCTTCGGCGGCTGGTCCGGCGAAGCGCGCATCCGCAGGCCGGGCGAGCGAGCGGACATCATCCTGTCCTCGCCGGACTCCAGCTATTTCCAGGTCTATTCGCCGGCCGAAGGCGGGTTGTTTGTCGCAGAGCCGGTGACCCACGCCAACGCCGCGCTCAACGAGCCCGAAGAGCTCTGGCCTTCGCTCGGGCTGCGCGTGCTCGCACCGGGCGAGGAGATGGTGCTGAACGCCCGTATCGCGCTGGTCCGCTCGTAACGAAGCGAATGCAGCGGCCAGCCGTAACGCCGGCCCTTATTTGCGTGCGTTGATGCTCCGCGCTGGAAGCAGCGCGGTGACGTCTCGGTCGATCACCACCCGCTCGAAATAAGAGATCGGGCTGGGCCGGCTGATCAGATAGCCTTGCACCTGATCGCAGCCTTCGAGGCGGAGCGCGTCGAGCTGCTCGGCGGTCTCGACGCCTTCGGCGACGACCGGCATGCCGAGCCCGCGGCCAAGCCCGATCACCGATCGAACGATCGCGCGTGCCTGTTTGTTGTCGATCATGTCGCGGATGAAGCTCTGGTCGATCTTGACCTTGTCGAACGGGAAGGTGCGGAAGTAGCTGAGCGAGGAATAGCCGGTGCCGAAATCGTCCATCGAGATCTGGACGCCGAGCTTCTTCAGCCGCTGCAGGATCGCGATCGCGCGCTCCGGCTCCTTGATCAGCAGTCCCTCGGTGATCTCGAGGTCGAGGCGCGAAGGCTCGAGCCCGGTCTCGGCGAGAACCGCCTCGATCTCCTGCGCCAGATCGTCCTGCATGAACTGGATCGGCGACAGATTGACCGAAAGCTTGAGGGGGGGCTTCCATTGCGCCGCCTCCGCGCAGGCCTTGCGCAGCACCCAGGCGCCAAGCTCGACGATGTAACCGCTCTCTTCGGCAAGCGGGATGAAGGTCGCCGGCCCGATGTCACCGAGCTGCCGGTGCCTCCAGCGCAGTAACGCCTCGAAACCGAGCACACGGCCATGTTCGAGATCGACCATCGGCTGATAGTGGATCGAGAGTTCGTCATCGGCGATCGCGCGGCGCAGATCGGAATCGAGCTGCCGCCGCTCGCGCAACGCCTGATCCATCGCGGCCTCGTAGAAACATACCGTGCCGCGGCCCTCGGCCTTGGCGCGGTGGAGCGCAAGATCGGCATATTTGATCAGCTCCGTCGGAGTCTGAGCGTCGGCTGGGAAAACCGCAACGCCGATGCTCGCGCTGATGCGGAGATCCTGCCCGTCGATCGCGAACGCCCGGTCGAGCGAATTCAGCAACCGTTCGGCGAGCGCGCCGGCGTGGCCCGGCTGCGTACCGCCGATCTGGATCACCGCAAATTCGTCGCCGCCGAGGCGGGCTACCAGCCCGGCATCGCCTGCCGTCGCATGCAGGCGCTGCGCGACCGCGACGAGCAATCCGTCGCCTGCCGCATGCCCGTAAATGTCGTTGACCGCCTTGAAGCGGTCGAGATTGATGCACAGCACGGCGACCGGCTCCGCGTCGCTCGCGGCCTTGTCGGCGATCGCAGCAAGACTGCTGGCGAAGACCGAACGATTGGGAAGTCCCGTCAACGCATCGTGGAAGGCGAGGTGCGCGATCCGCGCCGCCGCTTCCTTGCGATCGGTGATGTCGCGCACCACAAGCACGCGCAGATCGGAGCCGCCCCAGTCAAGGTGGCGGAGCAGGACTTCGACGTCGCAGCTCGATCCGTCCGCCCTGAGCAGCCGCGTCTCGATGGCGGCGGGATCGTTGGCAGCCGAAGAAGTTTGCGGTTTGAACTCGGGGAAAAGCTCGGCGAGCCCTTTCCCAGCCATCGCATCCGATGGCATGCCGACAAGGCCAAGGAAGCTTAGATTGGCGTCGATGATCCGTTCGCCGTCGATCACGACCAGCCCCTCGACCGCCGCATTGGCGAACGTGCGCAGGCGATGCGCCTCCTCGGCGGCGTTTCGCGCGAGCTGGCGATCGAGCACGACCACCGCGAAGCTGATCGTCATGATCAAAAGCGCCACCGCCACCACGATCACGGCAAGCGTCGCGCTGCTGATCGCCTCGTCGGGAACCGCGATCCGCGGGTCGGGATAGATCGATGCCGCGCCCATCGCGATGAAATGGAGGCCGCAGATCGCAAGCGTGAACAACAAGGCCGGTCGCCACGTGAATGGCAACGAAAGGCGCCTCTCCATGGCGACTGCGGCCGTGCTGAAGGCGATGCCGACGGCAACCGACATCCAAACGATCGTCTCGTCCCAAACCAGGCGGCCGCCGACGTTCATCGCCGTCATGCCGATATAGTGCATCGTCGCGATGCCGGCACCGATGATGGTGCCGGCCGGCAGCGCCATCCAGCGCGCCGGTCGCGTCGCGACAAACCAGCCCGCGCCGGTGATCAGGATCGCGATCGCGACCGACAGCAATGTGCGGTTGAGATCATATCCGATCGGCAGATTGGGCTGGTAGGCCAGCATCGCGACGAAATGGGTCGACCAGATACCGGTTCCGGCGACGAAGCCGGCGAGCAGCAGCCAGGTCAATTTGCGCGCGCCGCCCATGCGGACGCGCTCGAGAATTGCGAAGGAGGTCAGCGAGGCGAGAAGGCAGATGAAGCCGGCGACGACAACCAGCCCGAGGTCATGCTCATGGACGATACAAGAATAGACACGCAGCATTCGGCATTCCCCCCGTACTGCGGTTAGGGGGCGAGGGTAAAAAGGGCGTAAAAATGATCTGCGGTGTCCCGCGTGCCGAACGAGCGATCATCGAGCGCGAAATTGCGCCGCCGCCCGTCCGGGACAAGCGCGGACAGGCGGCGGAAACGAACCCCTAAATCAGGGGCGAGCAGAAATCAGGCGTTCCCGCGCTCGAAGCCCATGATCTCGCGATAATATTCCCAGCGCGGGAGCTGACCGGTCTCGTCGTTCTGCGTCATCTCGGTCGGGATCTCGTTCGCGTCCTTGACCCCCTTCTGGAAGGTCGCGACTCCCGGCGTCTTGTTGCCGATGTGCATGCGATGGAAGATCGAGGCATCCTCCATGCTGATCAGCCCGCACGGGCCGAGCAGGTTCGAGCTCTGCCGCAGGCGGTGGTTCACCATCTCCTCGTCGTCGTCGGCATGCGCGAAATATGCATAATGGACCTCGACCTTCTCGAGCCCAAGCGCGGTGGCGAACCGGAGATTGATCACATCGAGGTGCTTGGTCGCGACAAAGGTCGGGAACATGTTGACCAGCCGCGACCCGATAGCGTGGCTGCTGCCCCTGTATTCGATCAGCGACGGGTCCTTGAGCACGGTCTGCTGGCTCGCCACCGACAGGCCGGCCTCGAAGCCAATATGGCCGCGCTTGGTCGCCGTATATTGGCGACCGCTCGCGCCCTGCCAATTGAGCAGGCTGAACGCCTGGTGGAGCAATGGCGCATGATAGCCGTCGTTGTCGGTATAGGCCTTCCAATTGGTGTCGTAGCGCACCTTCTGGTAGCCGAGCAGCTTCAGGCGTCCGTCGCCGCCCATCAAGGTCGCGAGCGTCGGCTTGAGGTCGCCGATGAATTCGTCGAGCGACTCGGTGTCGGGCGACATCGTGATGAAGATCAGGCCGAGGTACATTTCCATCCGCGGCTGGGCGAGCGGATAATCCTTGCGGTCGAAGCCGGGCGAGAACTCACGCTCGTTCGAGCAGCCGATCAGCTTGCCCTCGGTGCTGAACAGCCAGCGGTGATAGGGGCACTCGAACTCCTTCTTGTTGCCCATCGGCGCGGTCTCGACCTGGTTCCCGCGGTGCGAGCAGCTATTGTAGAACACCCGCACCACGCCATCCTGACCGCGCGCGAGCAGCAACGGAACGCCGGCGTGGTTGATGGTCTTGTAATCGCCCGGATTCGGGACTTCGCTCTCATGCGCGATCGCGTGCCATTCGGGGCCGTGGAAGATGCGCTCGAGCTCGGCCTGCCAGATATCCTCGCGGGTGAAGGCCTCCTTGGGCACCTGGTTGCCGGCGTGCGGCCAAAGAAGTTGCGGGCTTTGCGGGCTCGTTGCCATGATCCGGTCTCCTAAATTGCCTCTCGTTCCTCGAACGATGAAGGCACTAAACTCTGCGCCCTGTTAGAGACAGAATGAGGAAGACGCCAGATGGTTGCCTTGCTCCGGCTCCGATCATGCGCGCGTGCACCGCATCCACTTTGGTGTGTCCGCGCGTTCGACGGTCCGGCTCATCGAAGCCTGGCGAAAAATTTTGGCGCGCCCGGAAGGATTCGAACCTCCGGCCCCCAGATTCGTAGTCTGGTGCTCTATCCAGCTGAGCTACGGGCGCGCGGAAGGCTGCGACATAAGCGGTAGGTCTGCGGGGCGCAACCCCGTTGCGAGGGCCGTTGCGCGCGCATAGGAGATCAGGATGCTTATTCCCAAACGGCCGATGCTGGCGCTGCTCCTCTCCCCTGCCCTGCTCGGCGGCTGCGCGCCATCGGGATCCTTCCCCTCGCTGGCGCCGCGCGCGGCAGAGCGGGCCGCAGCCACCCCTGCGCAGGGCGATCAAGCCGCCGCCGAGCCCGCGCCGCCTGCCGCCGATGCAGCGCTTACGGCGCGGCTCAGCCGGCTTGTCGCCGACGCGCGCCAGGGCCAGCAGGCGTTCGGTGCCGCGCTCGTTTCGGCCGAAGGCGCCATCGCGCGCGCCGGAGCGCCACGGTCCGAGAGCTGGATCGAGGCGCAGCTGGCACTGTCTCGGCTCGAGGCGGCGCGCTCGCCCAGCGTCACGGCGCAAGGCGACCTCGACGCGCTGGTGCGCGAGCGCAACGGCAGCGGCGCGCCACCGACCGAGGCGGATGCGGCAGCAATCACAGCGGCAGCCGAGCAGATCAGAGCGTTGGTCGCTGCGCAGAATGAGGAATTGGCGCGGCTCAGCGCGCGCCTTGAGGACTAGCCTTATCAATCTCGCCGCGATGTCGCTGGGCGAGATCGACATAGATGGCGATCGCCTGGCGGTGGCCGGCAAGCTCCTCGTCGCTGAGGTCGCGGACATATTTCGCCGGGCGGCCGGCCCAGAGCTGGCGCGCGAGGATCTTCTTGCCGGGGGTGAGCATCGCACCGGCGGCGAGCATCGAATCGCTTTCCATCTCGCAGCCGTCCATCACGATCGCGCCAAGCCCGACGAACGCCCGGTCGCGCAGGATGCAGCCGTGGATCATCGCCATATGGCCGATCAGCACATCGTCGCCGATCACGGTCGGATGTCCCGCCCTTCCCTCCGGCTTCGGGCTGTCGACATGGATGACGCTGCCGTCCTGGATGTTGCTGCGGGCGCCGATGCTAATCAGATTGAGGTCGCCGCGCACCACGCAGCCGTACCAGATGCTCGCCTGCGGCCCGATCTCGACATTGCCGATCACCTGCGCATTGGGCGCGACGAAGGCGCTCGGGTCGACCCGCGGACTGATTCCACCAAAGCTCAGCATCATTCCTCCTCGATTAGGGTCAGCGGCCAAACGGTGCCAGCCCCTCCCGCTTGAGCAGGGGCAGGATCGTCGCATAATCGTCGCTCCAGCCCGCGAAGCCCCGGCGCGGCGCGAGCTCAAACCAAAACGTCCCGGGCGGGCCGGCGGAGACCATTCGGTCGATCGCCGCGCCGTCGCGCGACATCGCGATCCACGTCGAGGCAGTCGCGAGCCGCTGCGCCTCGGCGTCGCTCGGCTGGTAGTCGAGCTGCAGCGCCGTCCAGCCGCCCGCTCGGGCGGCGGCGGCGACGACCGGCGCGAGATCGATGTAGCGGTTGGAGATGTGGACCAGCAGCAGCCCGCCCGGCTGCAGCGCCCGGGCGTAGATCGCGAATGCTTCGCGCGTCAGCAGATGCATCGGCACGGCATCCGAGGAAAAAGCGTCGAGCGCGAGGATGTCGAGCTTCGCCGGCGGCTGGCGCGCGAGGCTGAGCCGCGCATCGCCAAGCACGATGCGCGCGCGCGGCGCGCAGCTCGGCACGAAACTGAAGTGACCGCTCCTGGTCGCGATCTGGACCATTTTCGGATCGATCTCGAAGAAGCTCCACTGCTGCCCCGGCACCGCATAGCAAGCCAAGGTGCCCGTCCCGAGCCCGACCACGCCGATGCGCGCATCCGGGCCGTACAAGGTCATCCCGGAGCGCATCACCACTCCGACCCCCGAGCGCGGCGCATAATAAGTGGTCGGCTCCAGCCGCAACGCCGGGCTGAGATGCTGCATCCCGTGCATCGTCGTGCCGTGGGTCAGCACCGTCGCCGTCTTTTCGTGATTGCGGGTGATCTCGTAGATGCCAAAATAGCTGCGCGTGCGCGTGTCCCAATCGAGCGTCACCTCCAGCTTCCACCAGCCGCCATAACCCAGCATCAAGGCCGCAAGGCACAAGGTGTAGACCAGGCGCCGGCCGATGCTGAACACCGCGAGCAGGCCGATCGCGATGCTCGCGGCGAGTTCGGCGTCGTCCGAGAGGAAGGCGCGCGGCCCGTTCATCGCAACCGACAGCGCAATCGCCACGGCGGGAATGATGAAGCCGAGCCAGCGTCCCGCCCGCGACTCCCAGATGCGCTCGAACCAGGGCAACAGCGGCACCTGCGGGATGAGCATGGCGGCAGCCAGGATCAGCAGCGGATGCTCGTACGCCCAGTCGAAAATCGCGGGCGCGATCAAAGCGCAGAAGATGCCGCCGAGCATCCCGCCCACCGCCATGGCCAGATAGAAGAAGGTCAGCCGATCGGCAGCCGGACGCAGCCGGTACATCTCGCCGTGCAAGGTGACCGCGACCACGAACAGCAGGCTGAGCCCCAAAGTCGCCGAGAACAAAGGATGTTGCGAGCCGCTGGCGAAGGCGAGGCCGCCGCTGATCAGGATGATCAGCGGCGCGATCTGGGTGATGAACAGGGCGATCCCGCGCCGCTCCGCGAATGCGACGACGAAGCTCAGCAGATAGAGGCCGAGCGGAAGCACCCACAGCAAGGGCACGGCGACGATGTCGGTGGTGAGATGGGTGGTGGTGGAAAGCATCAGCCCGGACGGGACCGCCGCCAACGCGACCCAGGCGGCGATGCGGCGCCGGCTCGGCGGGGCGCTCCGCTGCGAGGCAGCCGTGACGGTCGGCCTGGTGTCGGCCGGCCGCCCCTTGGTGACGAGCGCGCAGCCCGCCACCAGCAGGATGAGCAAAGCATAGCCACCTGTCCACAGCAGGCTCTGGCCGTGCAAGGTCAGCAGCGGCTCGACGATCGCCGGATAGGAGATCAGCCCGGCGAAGCTGCCGAGGTTCGACGCCGCGTAGAGCGGATAGGGCTCGCCTCGTGCGCTTTCGAGCGCATACCAGCGCTGCATCAGCGGCGCCTGGGCCGCAACGACCAGGAACAACGGACCGATCGAGCTCAGCAGCAGCCAGGGCACCCACAGCGCCGGCGACGCCTCGGGCGGGAGCAGCATCGGGCGAAGCCCGATCGGCAGCCACAGCGCGGTGATGGCGAACAAGGCAAGGTGCAGCCCCGCCTGGCGACGCGGCTCGAGACGCGCCAGCCAATGCGCATAGGCATAGCCGCCGAGCAGCAGCGCCTGATAGACCAGCATGGCGCTGTTCCACACCGCCGGCGCACCGCCGACCCGCGGCAGCGCCATCCGGGCGATCATCGGCTGGGTCAGGAACAGCAGGAACGAGCCGAGGACGATCGTCCCGACGAACAGCGGCTTGGCAAATCGTTCGCGGGCAGCGGCGGCCGCGGCTTCAGGCACTCAGCAACCGCGCGGCGAGCGGAGCATGATAGGTCAATATGCCCGAACATCCCGCCCGCTTGAACGCCAGCAATGTCTCGAGCACCAGCGCGTCGCGCTCGCCGGCGCCAGCCGCGGCCGCCGCCTCGATCATCGCATATTCGCCCGAGACCTGGTACGCGAACACAGGCACTTCGAAGCGTTCCTTCACGCGCCGCACGATGTCGAGATAGGGCAATCCCGGCTTGACCATCACCCAATCGGCGCCCTCGGCGAGGTCGAGCGCGACCTCGCGAAGCGCCTCGTCGGAATTGGCGGGATCCATCTGATAGCTGCGCTTGTCGCCCTTGAGCAGGCCGCGCGATCCGACGGCATCGCGGAACGGGCCGTAGAAGGCGCTCGCATATTTGGCGGCATAGGCCATGATCCGCACATTGACATGGCCCTCGCGCTCGAGCGCATCACGGATCGCGGCGACCCGCCCGTCCATCATGTCGGACGGTGCGATGACGTCGCTTCCGGCGCGCGCCTGGACCAAAGCCTGCTCGACCAGCAACGCGCTGGTCGCGTCGTTGAGGACGTAGCCGGCGGCGTCGACGATGCCGTCATGGCCGTGGCTGGTGTAGGGATCGAGCGCGACGTCGGTGAGGATGCCGATCTCCGGCACCGCATCCTTCACCGCCCTGATCGCGCGGCACATCAGATTGTCGGGATTGAGCGCCTCGCGGCCATCGTCGCTGCGCAGCGCAGGCGGCGTGTTGGGAAACAGGGCGATGCACGGAATGGCGAGCGCATGCGCCTCGCGCGCCCGCTCGACGAGCAGGTCGACCGACCAGCGCGAAACGCCAGGCAGCGAGGCGATCGGCTCCGCGACCCGCTCTCCCTCGGTGACGAACAACGGCCAGATCAGATCGGACGGCGTCAGGGCCGTCTCCGCGACGAGCGCCCGCGACCAGGCCGCGGCGCGGCCTCGGCGCATGCGGAGCGATGGAAAGGAAGCATGGCTCATAGCGGATCGGCTCTAGAGCTTGATCCTCTGAGGTGGAAGCGCTTTGCGCTTCCGCCGAAGGCGTGAAGCAGGCTCCCTTCATATGGTTGAGGCCTTATGGAAACGGACCATGGACACCTCTGCCCGCTCGCGAGTTGAGCGCGCGTGTATCCGAGTAAACCTGTCCCGCGCGAAGCCGTGCTCGTCGTCAACGCACATTCGCGCAAGGGCCAGGCGCTGTTCCGCGAGGCGCGCGCCAAGATCGAGGCAGCCGGGGTAAAGCTGATCGCCGCGCATGCGGTGAAAGATCCTGCGCAGCTCCACAAGATCGTCCAGGATGCCGTCGCCAGCGGAGCGCCGATGGTGATCGTCGGCGGCGGCGACGGCTCACTCTCCTCGAGCGTCGATTTCCTGGTGGATCGTGACTGCGTGTTCGCCTTGCTGCCGCTCGGCACCGCCAACAGCTTCGCGCGCACGCTCGGCATACCGCTCGAGCTCGACGGCGCGATCGAGACGATCGTCAGCGGCCGGCGGCGGCGGATCGATCTCGGCGTGATCGACGGCGATTATTTCGCCAACACCGCCGCAATGGGATTGTCGCCACTGGTCGGCGACAGCGTGCCGCACAAGCTGAAGAAATATCTCGGCCGCTTCGCCTATCTCGTCTGGGGAGCATGGTGCCTGCTGTGGTTCAGGCCGTTCCGCCTGACCGTCGATGACGGCAGGAGCACCCATGAGGTCGTCGCGCTCGAGGTCCGCATCGCCAACGGGCGCTTCGTCGGCGGAGTCGAAGTCGTTGAGGACGCCACCGTCGACAGCGGCGACATCGTCGTCCAGGCGGTCGTCGGCCACGCCCGCCGAATCCTGATCTGGAACTGGCTCGCGATGCTCGCCAGGCTTCCCACGCGCCGCGAGAACACCAGGGATTTTCGCGGGCGAAAGCTGCGCATCACGACCCATCCGCCGCTGGCGATCTCGATCGACGGCGAAGTCTGCGGCAAGACGCCCGCGACCGTCGAGATCGCCGCGCGGGCGATCGAGGTTGTCGTTCCGGCGGACCTATAAGCGTCAGCCGCGTGGGTTGAATGCGCCGCCTGGCTCGGTGGTCGCCTGCGCAAGCTCGACCCCTTCCTGCTCGTCGATCGGCGCCGGCGCCATCCGGCTGCGCCGCCAGCCGCCGTGAAGATAGAGGCCGATCGCCATCAGCATCGTCGCCACCATGCCGATCGGGAAGCTCAGCCACAATGCGTCGGCGCCGAGCCATTGGTCGGTGGCGAACAGGACTCCGAGCCTCACCGGATACATGGAGATGAACAGGATGATCAGCGGCCCGAGCACCTGCCCGTTCGCGCGCACCGTGCCGAACAGCACCAACGTCACTCCGAAGCAGACGAAGCCCCAGGTCGCGATCAGCTGGATGTGCCGCGCGATCGGCAGCGCCGGGCTGTCGCCGCCGAGGAACAGCTCGAGCGCCGGACGATCCGCGATCGTCAGCAGGACAACCAGGGTCCCGGTCAGCAGCAGGCTGAAGATCACCCCCGAACGCGTGATCCGGGAGACGCGGTCCCAATTGCCGGCGCCGATATTCTGCGCGACCATCGCCGTCACCGCGGCACCGACCGCCATCGCCGGCATCTGCACATAGGTCCACAGCTGCTGCGTCACCGAATATGCGGCGGTGGTGACCACCCCATATTGGTTGACGAAACCGAGCATCATCAGCGCCGAGGATGAGATGACGATCATCTGCAGGCCCATCGGAAGGCCCTTGACGAAGATCATCCGCAGCAGCGGCAATGCCGGCTTGAGCAGGTGCAGGTCACCGCGGCGGAGCCGCAGCGGAAACTTGCGCGCATAGACATAGACCAGCATCGCGACGAGGCTGACGTAATTGGCGATCGCGGTCGCGGTCGCGGATCCCGCGATGCCGAGCTCCGGCGCCGGCCCGAGGCCGAGGATGAAGACCGGGTTGAGGGTCGAATCGAGCAGCACGCTCAACGCCATGAACCACAATGGCGTCAGCGCGTCGCCCGCGCCCCGCAGCGCCATCATCAGCATCACCATCAGCAACGAAGCGGGCATCGAGAGGAAGATCACGCGCATATAGGCCAGCGCGAGCGGCATTGCCCCCTCCGGAGTGGCGAGCAGGCGCAGGATCTCAGGCGCCAGCAGCCAGCCGATGATGGCGAGCAGTGTCGCGATCAACGCGAACGATCCGGTCGCGGTGCCGATCACCTGGCGCGCCGATTCGACGTCGCCGCGCCCGCACGCCTGGCCGATCAGGATCGTCGAGGCCATGCCGAAGCCGAACACGAAGGCCATCAGCATGAACATGATGATGTTGGCGTTGGCGGTCGCGGCAAGCGCCTCCTCGCCGAGGAAGCGGCCCACCCAGATCGCGTTGATCGAACCGTTGAGCGACTGCAGCACGCTCGAGCCGAGCGTCGGCAGCGCGAAGAGCAGCAAGGTGCGGGCGATCGGCCCAGTGGTCAGGTCTTGCCGGCGGGAGCGGCCCGCCATCAGCCGAGCCGCGCCAGCGCGGCCTCGATCCGGTCCGCTTCAGCACTCTTGTCGCGATGATCGTCGCGGGCCTTGGCGACCGCCTCCGGCTTAGCGCGCTCGACGAAGCTCGGATTGCCGAGCCGCTGCGCGAGCGAGTCGCGCTCCTTTTGCGCGGCCTGCAGCGCCTTTTCGAGCCGCCCGCGCTCGGCGGCGATGTCGATCACGCCGTCCAGCGGCAGGATGAAGGTGGCTTCGTCGACGAGGACCTGCGCGGCGCCGCCGGCCGGTGCCTGCTCGGTGCTGATCGCGCCGATCCGCGCCAGCCGCTGCACCGCCGCCTCGTGGCGCTGGAGGCGGGTCGCGGTTTCGGCGCCGCCGTCGCGGACGTGAAGGACCAGCCGCGTGCCGGGCGGAACCCCGAGCTCTGAGCGGGCGGTGCGGATGCCGCCGACCAGCCGGATCAGCCAGTCGATCTCGGCCACCGCATCGGGATCGAGCGCACGCGCGTCGGGCATCGGCCACTTCGCGAGGATCAGATCATAGGGCCGCTTGCCCATCGCATGCCACAATTCCTCGGTGATGAAGGGCATGAACGGGTGGAGCATCACCAATATCTGGTCGAACACCCAGCCGGCGACATTACGCGTCTCGCTTGCCTGCGCGGCGTCCGTCTCCACACCCTCGGCGGGGGTGAGCACCGGCTTGATCAGCTCGAGATACCAGTCGCAGAACCGGTCCCAGACGAAATGGTAGACGATGTTGGCGCTTTCATCGAACCTGAAATCGGCCATCGCGAGGTCGAGCGCCTGGACCGTCCTGACGGTCTCGCCGATCACCCAGCGATTGACCGGCGCTTGCGCCGCGGGGGGTTCGATCGTCTTGCTCGCGCCGATCCCGCCCGATTGGCAGAAGCGCGCCGCATTCCACAGCTTGGTCGCGAAGTTGCGATAGCCCTCGATCCGGCGCTCATCGAGCTTGATGTCGCGGCCCTGGCTCTCCATCGCCGCGAGCGTGAAGCGCAGTGCATCGGCGCCGTAACGGTCAATCAGGCCGATCGGATCGACGGTGTTGCCCTTGGACTTGGACATCTTCTGCCCGTCCTTGTCGCGGACGAGGCCGTGGCAATAGACGGTGCGGAACGGCACATCGTTCATGAAGTGGATGCCCTGCATCATCATCCGGGCGACCCAGAAGAAGATGATGTCGAAGCCCGTGACCAGCACCGAGCCCGGATAATGGCGCTCGAGCTCGGGTGTCCGCTCCGGCCAGCCGAGCGTGCC
Source organism: Sphingomonas sp. (assembly GCF_036677245.1). Lineage (GTDB taxonomy): Bacteria > Pseudomonadota > Alphaproteobacteria > Sphingomonadales > Sphingomonadaceae > Allosphingosinicella. The sequence goes on along the minus strand of NZ_JAKFCG010000035.1, from coordinate 6,106 downwards.
GAACGGCCACAAGGCCGATGAGAACCAGGTGTCGAGCACGTCGTCGTCGCGGCGCAACGGCACGCCTTCGCCCGCTTGCGCCTGCGCTTCGGCCTCGGTCTCGGCGACGAACACGTTGCCCTTGTCGTCGTACCAGGCGGGGATGCGGTGGCCCCACCACAATTGCCGCGAGACGCACCATGGCTGGATGTTCTCCATCCAGTTGAAATAGGTTTTGGCCCAGGTCTCGGGGACGAAGCGGGTCGCGCCCTCGCGCACCGCCGCGATCGCCGGCTTGGCGAGCGTCGCCGCATCGACATACCATTGGTCGGTCAGCCACGGCTCGATGACGACGCCGGAGCGATCGCCGAACGGAGTCTGGATAACTCTGTCCTCGACCTTCTCGATCAGCCCTTCCGCCTCGAGCAGCGCCTCGACGGCCCTGCGCGCCTCGAAGCGGTCGAGCCCAAGCAGGTCGGCTGGGACAAGCCCGTCAGAGGTCTGGACGACTCGGCCTTCCGCGTCGAGCATGTTGAGCATGTCGGCGGGCCTGAAGCCGGCGCGCTTGCCGACCTCGAAATCGTTGAAATCGTGGCCAGGCGTGATCTTGACCGCGCCCGAGCCAAGCTCCGGATCGGCATGCTCGTCCGCGACGATCGGCACCAGCCGGCCCGTCACCGGCAGGCGCACGTTGGCGCCGATCAGATCCTTGTAGCGCGGATCGTCCGGATGAACCGCGACGGCCATGTCGCCGAGCATCGTCTCGGGCCGCGTCGTCGCCACCGAGATCGACCGGGTGCCGTCGGCGAGAGGATAAGTGATGTGCCAGAATTTTCCCTGGACCTCGCGGGTCTCGACCTCGAGATCGGAGATCGCCGTCTTGAGCTTGGGATCCCAGTTGACCAGCCTCTTGTCGCGGTAGAGCAGGCCCTCGCGATAGAGGGTGACGAACACCTTGATCACCGCCGCCGAAAAGCCCTCGTCCATCGTGAAGCGCTCATGCGCCCAGTCGCAGGACGCGCCGAGGCGCCGCAGCTGGCGCGTGATCTGGCCGCCGGACTGCGCCTTCCACTCCCAGACATGATCGACGAACGCCTCGCGGGGCATGTCGGTGCGCTTGATGCCCTGCCCGTCGAGGTTGCGCTCGACGACCATCTGGGTTGCGATACCGGCATGGTCGGTGCCGACCACCCACAAGGCGTCCTTGCCCCGAAGACGCGCGTGGCGGATCAATATGTCCTGCAGCACATTGTCGAGCGCATGGCCGATGTGGAGGCTGCCGGTGACGTTGGGCGGCGGGATCACGATCGTGAACGGCTCGGCCTGCGGGCGCTCGGGGCGGAACAGCCCCTCCTCCTCCCAATGCGCATACCAGCGCGTCTCGATCGCAGCGGGGTCGAAGGTCTTTGGCAAGTCGGTCATGGCGTGTGCCGCTTAGACGAAGCGCGCGCGGCGGGCCAAGCGCAATCGGCGTTCTGCACGCAGACCGGCCTGACGGCGTATCGAGCCCCCGCGCAAGGCCAGGGCAGACCGGGTTGGAAGCCGCTTAGAAGTTCTTGCCGGTGATGCGCGCGATCTCGCGGGTCACCAGTTCCTCGACCAGTTCGGGAAGATGCTGGTCGAGCCACACCTTGAGCATCGGCCGCAGCATGTCGCGCACCACCGCCTCGAGCGGCCCGTGGGCAACGTTCGGCAGCGTATCGCCATGCTCGTGCACCGCGGCGAGCGCAGCGAGCGCCTGACGGCTGGCGGCAGCCGCGTTCGGCGAAACCAGCTCGTCGCCGCCGTCCGCGGTCAGCGGATCGTCAAGCTCGAGGACGTCCTGGTCGTCCAAATCGTCGTCGCTGTCGATTTCGGCGCCGATTTCCGGATCACCCCGCCGCCGCGAGGGGCGCGTCGACGCGGAGCGATTATCCTCCGCGATCACGCGTTTGATGGAGGCCAATATCTCCTCCATCGACGGGTCCTGGTTAATATCCCCCATAATGAGCGCCTTATCGCTTATTGGAACCTGCCTGTCACGGCCAATGTATCACGGTCTCTTCGCAGGCGGCATCGGTGCCGTTGCCGGTTCAACCGTTCGGGTCGCAACCGGTTGCGGGGTCGGATCGTCGCCCCAGTCCGACATGCGGCGCGAGACCCGCTCGTAATTGGCGATCGGGTTGTACAGCGCGCCGCCGTCGAGGTTGAGATCTTCCATCTCGGCCTGTCCCATCGCGTTGAGCAGGGCGAAGCCCGCGACATAGGCATCATGGCGAGCGCTCACCAGCGCGACCTGGCTGTTGAGCAATTCCTGCTCGGCGTTGAGCACGTCGAGCACGTTGCGCGTGCCGACCCCCTGCTCGGCGCGCGTCCCCTCGAGCGCGAGGCGGTTCGCATCGACCGCGGTCTGGTTCGATCGAATCGCCAGCTGCGCCGCCTGGTAGGTTGAGAAAGCCGCGCGCGTCTGAGCGACGACGCTGCGCTCCACCGCAATGCCCTGTTCGATGAACTGGCTCTGGATCGCCTGCGACTGACGGACGCGCGCACTCACCGACCCGCCCTGGTAGAGCGGGATGCGGGCCTGGAGGCCGACACCGGTGCTGGTCTGGGTGTTGGAGACCCCCGTGCCCCCGAATTGCTCGTCGGCCGAGCCAAGATAATCGACGACGGTGCCGTTCGCGATCGCCGACACCGTCGGCAGCCTCCCGGCGCGCGCGACCGAGACTTCGAGCGCGGCAGCGCGAGTCTGCTGGCTGATCGCCGTCAGATCGGGGTTGCCGGCGAGCGCGACGTCCACCGCCTGCTCGGGCGTTGCGGGCAGCGCTGGAAGCGGCGGCGGCGGTTCGAGCTCGCCGGGCAATTTGCCGACGACGCGGCGATAATTCTCCTCGCTCGCGGTCAATTGCCCCTGGACGATGGCGAGATTGCTGCGCGCGAGCGAAAGCCGCGCTTCGGACTGGGCAACGTCGGTGCGCGTCAGGTCCCCAACCTCGAAGCGGTCGCGGCTGGCCTGCAGATTGGTCTCGAGCACCTTCACCTGGTTGCTGTTCAAGGTGACGATCGCGCGGTCGCGGATCACGTCCATGTAAGCGCCGACCGCTTCGGTGAAGACATCCCCCTCGGTCGCACGCAAATCGGCGCGGCCCGCCGCGACGCGCGCCTGCGCAGCGCCGATCTGGTTGCGTATCGCGCCGCCGGTGAACAAAGGGTAGCTGATGTCAAGGCCGGCGCTGAGATTCTTGCCATTGCCTCCGCCGGTGCGGGTCAGATCCTGGTTGAAGCCGGCGACTCCGAAAAATTGCGGGCGAGCGGCCGCGCGCGCGAGCGCAACGTTCTCGTCCACCGAACGGAGCTGCGCACGCTGCGCGGTGATGACCGGATTGGTGTTGTAGGTCTGGATCAGCGCTTCGCGCAGCGTGTCGGCCTCGGCCGCTCCGCCGATCAGGAATGCGCTCGATCCGGCCGCAGCAAGCCAGCGGCGCCTCATCTTCCTGCTCCGCTGTCTCAAAGGCTGCACTCGACCCCGCTCAGAAACTGAAGGCGCGCGGTTTGAGGAAGCCGGGGACGACCGCGGCGGCGACGTCCGAAAAGGCGGTCATGCCGAAGCCCTCGCCCGCTCGCCGCCCGATCGCGAGCCGCTGAACCCCCTGCTCGACCACTCCGGACGCAAGCCGCCCGCCCTCCGCCAGCTGATCGATTAGGGTGCCGGGAACATGCTCGACGGCGCCATCGATCAGGATCAGATCATAAGGCGCACCCTGCTTGTAGCCTTCGACGAGCGACCCCTCGATCACCGTGACTCCGGAGCCGGCAAGCGCCGCCTTGGCACGCGCCGCAAGCGCTTCATCCTCCTCGACCGCGACGACCGATCCGACGAGCCGTGCAAGCACGGCCGCCGCATAGCCCGTGGCCGCGCCGATCACCATCGTGCGTTCCCCAGGCTGCGGCGCCGCTTCGGTGAGCAATTTGCCGAGCGCCATCGGCGAATTGAGTTGGCGTCCCTCGCCGAGCGGCACCAGCGCATCGGCGTAAGCGATCGAAACTCGCTCGGGCGGAACGAAGCGTTCGCGCGGCACGGATCCCATCGCCGCCAGCACGCGCGGATCATTGACTCCGGTGGTCCGCAATTGGCTCGCGACCATCGCGCGGCGCATCTGCTCAAAATTATGCTCGGACATGTTCTTGAGCCTATTCGCACAACTGTCTTATGGACACAATACAGCAAAGCCGTCCCGCCGCTTTTATCGGCAAGGCTCCGGGACGCCAAGCGCCAAGTGCGCGGACATCATTTCAGCGACCGCCGGCTGACGGCTTTTGGCGCTGTTCCAAGGGTTTGGCGCGGTTAGCTGCCACCGCTGTCGACGTGCAATCCGTTGTCCTGTGGCGGTTGCGGTTGGGGGTGAGTTGGATTAAGGCGCGGGGGTATGGCCGGGCTGGGGTGCCGGGGCAGCTTGAGAGAGGATGAGCGCAATGTCGCAAGTGACCGAACTGGGTTATATGGGTCTGTCCATATCGAACGTTGATGCGTGGAAGGATTATGCCGCCTCGATCGTGGGCATGGAGATTGTTGACGAGGGCGAAGGCGACCGCATTTATCTGCGGATGGACAAGTGGCATCATCGTTTGACCTTGCACATCGATGGCGGCGATGACCTGGCCTATATCGGCTGGCGGGTTGCGGGTCCGAGCGAGTTCAACGAGCTGGTCGAGAAGCTGCGGCTCAACAACCTCGACATTCGCGTGGCCTCCGAGGAGGAGTGCGAGGAGCGCCGGGTGCTGGGTCTGGCCAAGACGGTCGATCCGGGCGGCAACCCGACCGAGATCTTTTATGGCCCGCTGGTCGAGAACTGGCGTGCGTTCCACCCGGGCCGGCCGATGTTCGGCAAGTTCACGACCGGCACGGAAGGCATCGGCCACTGCATCCTGCGCCAGGACGACATTCCGGCGGCGGTGCGCTTTTACGAGCTGCTCGGGCTCACCGGCTCGGTCGAGTACAAGCTTCCGCTTCCCGGCGGCATGACCGCCAAGCCCTATTTCATGCACGTCAACGGTCGCCAGCATTCGGTGGCGTTCGGGCTTGGGCCGATGAAGAAGCGGATCAACCATCTGATGCTCGAATATACCAACCTCGATGACCTGGGGATCGCGCACGACATCATCCGCCAGCGCAAGATCGACGTTGCGCTGCAGCTGGGCAAGCATTCCAACGACGAGGCGTTGACCTTCTACTGCGCCAACCCGTCGGGCTGGCTGTGGGAGCTGGGCTGGGGCGCCAAGAAGGCGGAAGGGCAGCAGGAATATTACAGCCGTGACATTTTCGGCCACGGCAACGAGGCTGCCGGCTACGGGATGGACATCGAGCTCTAACCGAGCGTTGAAGTGTGAGGACGGCAGGTGCCGGGGTCGATCCCCGGCGCCTGCCGCGGATATTGTGAGAAGGATGATATGAGCGAGCTGGTTCGCCTGTGCCGGGTGGATGAGGTGAAGGAGGGCGAGCCGGTGGCTGCCCATGTCGCGGGGCTGCCGCCGTTTGCGGTCTATGATGTCGAGGGCACTTATTATGTCACCGACAACATCTGCACCCACGGCAATGCGATGCTGACCGACGGCTATCAGGACGGCGGCACGATCGAGTGCCCGTTCCATGGCGGTGCGTTCGACATTGCGACCGGGGCCGCGACGGTGTTCCCGTGCCAGATCCCGCTCAAGACCTACAGTGTCGAGGTCGACGACGGCTGGATCGCGATCCGGCTGACCGCGCCCGAAGCGGCCGCCTGAGATGGCAACCGAGACGCTGGCACGGCCGGGCTTGCGCGAAGCTGGAGCGGGCGATCTCCACCGTGAGGTCGAGGATCTGGTGGCGCGTCATGCCGAGCTGATCGACGAGGATCGTCTCGAGGAATGGCCCGAGCTGTTCACCGAGGACTGCGTCTACAAGATCATCGCGCGCGAGAATGTCGACCGCGGCCTGCCGATCTCGGCGATCTTCTGCGACAGCCGCAAGATGCTGGTCGACCGGGTCGTGTCGCTGCGCCAGGCCAACATCTATCCCACTCATCATTATCGCCACATCTTGAGCACCACCCGGCTGGACGCGCCTGAGGGCGGCGCGGAACCTGGCCTGATCAAGGCGCGGACCAACTAT